>JACYLN010000003.1 GCA_015272515.1 Leptolyngbyaceae cyanobacterium C42_A2020_001
AGCGGGTTTTGGTCCCGCCATTCCTAGGTTCGAATCCTAGCGCCCCAGTTGATTTAATTTTGAATAATCTGGAACACTTTAAGTGTTTTGTACTTCAGCCTGTCCTACAAGAACAGCGATCGCGCTTTGCAGTATATAGCTTTGGTCAGAACGCTTAGGACAGGAAAAAGTGGCAAAGCCAATGCTGGGTAGGCGTTCTGACTCGCCATAGCCACGTTACAGATGGCTACGGCTATAAATGTTCTAATGATACTGCCTGAGCCACTAAGGAATAGGGATTAAATAAGATCCCGCAATCAGGCAAGGGGGAATAGGCTGACAGTAGCATGAAATTCTCGCAAAATCGATGCAACCCTACTCCCTGGAAATTGAACAATAAATGCGGGGCTTATGGGTTCTTAGCCGAGAAGGAGCGGCGGCGGTATGCGGCAGTAGAAACGTTCAAACTGGGGTGGGGCAGCATAAAATCCATTAACCGACCGGTTGAGTGTGATGATAAAGCGATATTCGCTATGTCTATATTGGCACTTCTCATGACACCTCAGAGTTTGCTTATGAAGCCGTTCGCCAGCGGTGGAATCGACAGGGTTCTCATCAATATCAAACGGCAGGATCGATTCTCCTGCTTGGTGACGCAGGAGTGATTTTTGAAAGTGTTGAAATGATCAAAGATGGGATGGCACAGGCGAAGACATAAACAGGTCTAGAAGTGTTTGTATTGATTCTCAACCAGGTATATCAGACAGGTTGTAAAGTAACTGAGACAAGAGATGTAATTCCGGCTTTTTTCAACTCACAATCCTTAGGAATCAAAGTTGTGAATTTGAAAAGTTAACCTTGTGCTGAGCTAAAAATGAGAGAAACGGGGCGCGATCGCTCATGGCAGCTTGAGCACCGACTTTTGTAGTTGCCAATGCGCCAGCCGCACATCCCCAGGTGAGGGACTGTTGTAGCGGTAACCCTTCTACCAGAGCAGCAGCAAATCCTCCAGCAAAGGCATCGCCAGCCGCAACGGTATCGATCGCATTGACTGAAAACGCAGGCACAAACAGAGTTACATCTGGCGAAGCGCAGAATACTCCCTGAGCACCGAGTTTGATCACAACCGTTTTGACCCCTTGCTGTTGCAGAATAGATGCGGCTTTTGCAGCCGTCTCTGGCGAATTGACCGAAAAACCCACCAGTTGTCCGGCTTCTACCTCGTTGGGAAGCAGAAAATCAACGAACGGATACAGATCGGCAATGGATTCAACTGGAGCCGGAGCTGGATCGAGCATGACCACAACCCCTGCTGCATGAGCCGCTTTTGCCGCTGCTTTCACAACTGGAATTGGAATTTCTAATTGCAACATCAGCACCTTTGTCTGAGGAATCTGTTGTTGCAAGCGTTCCACATCCGTATCGTTCATTTGAGCGTTGGCTCCCAACACCCCGATGATCTGGTTCTCACCCATATCGGTCACGGTAATGATGGCAACGCCGGAATGGGTGGACCCATCTACCATCACACCGCTGATGTCAACTGTTGCCGCTTGTAACGCCGCTAGCAATTCTTGCCCAAACGCATCGCCGCCTACCCGACCAATCATCACAGTGGGAATGCCCAACCGCGCGATCGCCACCGCTTGATTTGCGCCCTTCCCTCCAGGCGTAGTGAAAAAGTTGGAGCCGATAATCGTTTCTCCAGGCAATGGCAGGCGTGGAGTCCGACTCACCAAATCCATATTGAGGCTGCCAAATACAATTACCGACATCTTAGACTCCTTGTCCGGACGTTCGCGAAACGCCCCTTCAACTGCTCCTGCTACCAGCCCCAACTGCCAGCAGCACCCTTAAATGGGCCCACGATATCGCTTGTAATCCAGCCACCATAAAAATTCCCTGGCTGGGGTTCTACTTTTTCGCCATCGACATAACACCCATCCATCGGTGCAGGGTAGAAGGCAACATAGTCTTTAATATCTGCAAAGGCATGGGTGGGGTTGGGATAGTACCAGGCAACGTTTTCTAACGTTTTCTCTCCTACGGCTACGTTGTAGTAAGCTCCTTGTCCCTTCCACTCGCAGTAAGTTGTGCGCGGGCTTTTCACCAGATACTGCATTTGAATGTCGTCTGGTGGGAGGTAGTAAACCGGGGGGTGACTGGTTTCAAGCACTCGCTTAGCGCGGCGCGTATCGGCGATCGCCACACCATTCAAAATAATTTGAATATGTTTACTGGTATCTTCTAGACGCGGTGGTCGGGGATAATCCCAAACAGATTCTTGTCCAGGTTGGGGCGGGATACGTTGGGGATGCATAGGTATCAAGTCAGACTTTCTAAAACAGACGCGATCGGTTGAGTAATCCAGTTCAAACCGACACGGATTTGATGATCGAGGGTGGGCATTCGGTAAAGATAGGTGAGACGACGCGCCAAAACCGCAGGTAGCCCTTCCAGAGTAATGCCCAGGCTGGTGAGGGTAGCGTTGTCGGTGCCGAGGGTCATCATTTCACCAAGATGGTGATAGCGGAAGGGCAGCAGGGGGCGATTCGTCAGTGATGCCCACAGGTTCCAGCCGACGTAATCGGCTTGCTGAATGGCGACCTGTGCAGTAGAGGCAACTTGCTGCCCATCGACATCTTTGCAGTCTGCTAAATCGCCAGCAGCAAAGACATCAGGATGCTCAACAACTTGCAGCGTTGGAGTAACAGTAATTTGACCGCGTTGATTCTTTTTCAAGGGCAGAGCGGCGATCGCATCGGCAACTTGGGTGCCCACTGTCCACAACACCACCTCGACTGGGATGGTATCTACTGTGCCTTTGTAGTTCAGCGAAATTGTGTCGGCGGTGATCGCTTCTATGCTGGTATCCAGATCCAGCCAGATGTCCCGATCTTTCAGCGCTTTATCGGCTGCCTGCCGATTAAATTCTGTTGACGTTCTGAGAATGTGATCGGTAAGTTCAACAATACGAATTCGTCCTCGCTCTTTCAATCGGTCTGCGAGCTTACACGCTAGTTCAACGCCGCAGTATCCTCCACCCACGATCGCCACCCGAATGCGATCCCGATCTGAGGCTTCCAGCGATCGCAGCCGATCTTCTAAACGATAGGCATCGGTAACCGTGCGAAACGGTAAGGCATATTCGGCAGCACCCGGCACTTTGTTCAGTGGGGTTTCTCCCCCCATCGCCAACACCAATCGGTCATAAGACAACTCTGGTCCATCCTGGAGTTGTACTCGCTGTTCTGGTAGATCAATTCCAGCAACAGTGCCCTGGTAAAAGGTCACACCTGTACCCGCCAGCAAGTCTTGAAATCGGGGGGCTACTTCCCAGTCTTGCAATTCTCCTGTCATCAGTTCGTACAACAACGGAGCGAAGACAAAGCGATCGCGGCGATCCACCAGCACAATCTCCGGCTTCTCCTGTTTGGTCCACGGCAATTCACTCAGCCGCAGGGCGGTATAGAGTCCGCCAAAGCCTCCACCCAAAATACAGATACGTGCGGGTTGCTCACTCATAAATACAAAACTCTTCTTGGCTGGTTTCCCCTTCAGGATAGCGAATTCAACCCCGTCCTACCGTCCCAAATCCAGTAACTCATTGATAGCATTCGCGCATTTTTGCGTCACTGCCTCTAACTCTTCCCGTTTGGATGAGGTGGGCGGCATGATTAAATCACCCACTCGCACCGTAATTGGAACTGGGCGCGGCAGGGCAAACCCTTTTCGAAAAATGGCATGAGTTCCCCACAAACCTACGGGTAGCAGCGGCACCTGGGCTTTGGCAGCAATCATGGCTGCGCCCATTTTGGGATCTGTGACTCGTCCATCACGGGTGCGGGTGCCAGTGATAAATACCCCAACCGCCCAGCCCTGTTCCAATGCGGCAAGGGCGGCTCGAATGGCACTGCGATCGGGCGAGCCACGTTTTACCGGATAAGCCCCATACAAGGTAATTGCTTGCTTCAGAACGGGCACCTGAAACAGTTCCTCTTTTGCCATATATGCCACAGGTCGCCGCATACAGTTTGACAACAGCGGTGGATCAAAATCGCTGGCATGGTTACTCACAATCACCAATGGGCCGGTTTGAGGAACTTTTTCCGCTCCGTAAATTCGCCCTCTAAAGTAAGTATGCAGCGTTGGGCTAACTACCGGCCACTTAAACAGGTGATAGAGGAATAGGCTAGCAAATGGTTCGCGTTCTCTGCCCATAGGGGAAGGGGGGATAAGGGATAGGGGTGGAGAAGGGGGTAGGGGATAGGGGAGGTAATTGATGATTAGTCGTGGGTTGGTGGGTTAGGCAGGTGGGTGGATGAAACTCTGCTCACTCGCTCAGTCCCCCACTCCCCCATCTTCCCCATCTCCCTCCACTTTCTGACTTCTGACTCCTATCTCCTGTCTCCTTCCTAGCCTGGAATTTCAGTCATGCTGCCGATGTTGACAAGTGCTAAATCGGGACAGGTCCGTTTAATTAAACCTGTTAATACTTTACCAGGACCAATTTCAATAACCTGTGTGATGCCTTCTTCGGGTAGTTGCAAGGAAATTTCGCGCCAACGGACGGAGCCTGTCATTTGCTGACTCAAGCGCTGTTTCAACAAATCAGCATCGGTGGCTGGAGTGGGGTCAACGTTTGATAGCACGGGAACCTGTGCAGACTGGAATGCCACAGCATCCAGCACTGTTTGAAATTCTGCGGCGACTTCTTTCATTAATGGTGAGTGAAACGCTCCGCTGACGTTGAGTTTGACGGCTCGTTTGGCTTTCACGTTGCTCAGGATGGTTTCTACGGCTTCGGGTGTACCGGAAACAACCACCTGTCCGGCATTATTGTCGTTTGCCAGAACAACTCCGGGTGTTTGCTGAAGTTGCTGATTAAGCTGGTCGCGATCGAAGCCGATAAGTGCTGCCATTACACCTTTGGAGGTGCTATCCATCAACTCAGCCCGCCGTTTAACCAACGTCAAGCCTGTGGCAAAATCAAATACGCCTGCCGCATACAAGGCTACGTATTCTCCTAAACTGTGACCCGCCACAACGTCTGGTTGTGACCCACGGGCTTTAATTTCGTCTACTAGCAGGCTTTCAACGACGTAGAGGCAGGGTTGCGTGTACAGGGTGCGGGAAAGGGTTTCCTCGCTCTGGCAGACCTCTACGATCGCCCAGCCTAAAATCTCATTCGCTTGGTCAAATTTTGCTTTGGCGTTTGGCAGTTCTAGCAAATCTATCCCCATGCCAACTGCCTGAGAACCTTGACCAGGAAACACCCATGCGGTTTTAGTCATTTCGCTCACAATCAATCGAACACCGTCTGACTATTGTACGGGTTCGTGCGATCGCCTTATCGTCCCCATTGGAAAACGGCGGCTCCCCAGGTTAAGCCCGCGCCAAAGCCAGAGGCAACGAGGGTTTCTCCAGGCTGAATGTTGCCCCGACGCACTTCCTCATCCAGCACGAGTGGAATCGACGCAGCGGACGTGTTGCCGTACTTTGCCAAATTACTGACGATCTTTTCGGGGGGAATTTTGAGGCGATCGCCCACCGCATCCAAAATTCGCTGATTTGCCTGATGCAGTAGTAACCAGTCCACATCGTTTGTCGTGAGATTGGCACGGAACAAAGCTTTTTCAATTACTTCCGGCACCCGCCGCACTGCAAAGCGGTAGACCTCTTGCCCATTCATCGTGATCGGGTTAAAGGTGCCGCAACCAATGGTCACCGTGTCAACTAAAGATTTCTCAGTTGGTTCGTAATTCAAATTCAAGTAATGGTTTTGGGTGCCGTCACTGCGGAGTTCAAAACCCAGAAGGCGATCGCAATCATTGGCTTGCAACACCACGGCTCCAGCCCCATCGCCAAATAGAATGCAGGTGCGGCGATCACTCCAATCCACCCAACGAGACAAAACATCTGCCCCAATCAGCACAATGTTCTGGTAAACCCCAGTGTGGATATATTGAGCCGCCGTTACCAGCCCAAACACAAAGCCAGAACAGGCAGCAGTCAGGTCAAACGCCACAGCCCTGGTTGCGCCAATCTCTGCCTGTACACGACACGCCGTACCAAACAGATCATCGGGTGTGGAGGTTGCCAGCAGGATCAGATCAATATCGGTAGGGGCTAATCCTGCCATCGCGATCGCAGCTTGCGCGGCTTCGGCTGCTAAGGTCGTCAATGTTTCTGATGGTGCGGCGAGTCGTCGCTGGCGAATCCCTGTGCGAGAGGCAATCCACTCATCCGACGTTTCCACAATTTGACCGAGTTGGTGATTGTCAAGAGCAGCGGCTGGTGCCGCAGAACCACTTCCCGTGATCGCAACTCCTACCCCTGGTTGTTTCAAAGCAATTCTCCATACACTGCTGAAGACTATGTTAGACCGCGATCGTGCAGTTCAGGTTTCCGCTGGTTGACTGCTCACTGCCGATTCCCGACTACCTTCAACATAGTTCGCCCGAATTCGGTCTAAAACCTGATTGTCCACCGCTTCTCTCGCCAATCGAACCGCATTGAAAATTGAGGGTGCTTGAGAACTGCCGTGACTAATGATGCAAATCCCATCTACACCCAGCAATAACCCACCACCATGTTCTGCGTGATCAATCCGTTGCTTGATGCGCTTCAGGTTGGGCTTCAAAATCGAAACCCCCAACTTCCCGTGCATCCCCTGAGGCAGTTCCTCACGCAAAATCTGTAAAACCACTTCACCAACGGCTTCCGCGAACTTCAGCAGAATATTGCCCACAAAGCCATCGCAGACGATGACATCGAAATTGCCCGAAAGCACATCCCGCCCTTCCGCATTGCCAATGAATGTCATGCGATCGCTTTCTTGCAAAAGCTGATGCGTTCGCAGCGCCAGTTCGTTGCCCTTACTCGGTTCCTCGCCGATATTCAATAAGCCAACTTTGGGATCTGATACTCCCAGCACATACTGCGAGTAAATCGAACCCATGACCGCAAACTGCTCTAAAAACTTGGGGCGGCAATCTACATTCGCGCCCACATCCAATACAATCACAGGTTTGCCAGCAATCATTGTTGGGAAAACCGCGCCGATCGCCGGACGATCAATTCCCGGTAACCGCCCCAAACGCAGTAGCCCCGCTGCCATTGCTGCACCAGAATGACCCGCAGATACAATGGCATCCGCTTTCCCTTTCTTCACCAAATCCATCGCGACATTAATTGACGCTTTGGGTTTACGCCGAAGAGCACTCAATGGCTCCTCGCCCATTTCCACGATATCTTCAGCCGGAACAATTTCTAGCGGCGATGAGGTTGTGTGATGGCGCATTGCGGCTTCGACCCGTTCCGGATCACCCACCAGCAACACTTCAACTCCCAATTCCTCTCGTGCTCTCAGTGCTCCAGCAACCACTTCACTGGGGGCGTGGTCTCCACCCATGGCATCAATTGCAATCCGTGCCCGCGTCGATCCCATCAGTCAGCGTTTGTTAAAAGTCCTACAAAACAAGAGTAGCGTAAGTCGCTTCAACCATTTTTACGTACAAGGTGATCTCTGCCTAGCCCGTCCTCTACTTTTTTTGGGAGGAATTTGCCATATACAGGCAAAATTAAAAATTTTGCGAATCCTTAATATTAATTTTAGATCTTATAGGGGCATTTTATAGATGAACCTTTGCATTTATTCTTGCTGTGCATCTACGCCTTTTCCCTTTTATTTCCGCCACGATCGCAATTTCATTAGGGCTAGCAAGCTGTCGGCAGCCAGAGCCACCGCAGATCGTGCGCCCCTTGCCCTTGCCACAGGACGAGCGAATTCAAGTCTACATGAATCAAAATGCGGCAGCGAGTTACACGGAGCCGTACCGAACCTATACCCGCAATGGCGACAATCTAGAGCAAATAATGATTGATGCGATTTCAGCCGCCCGCTCTACGGTGGATGTGGCTGTGCAAGAGTTGCGTCTGCCCGGTATTGCTCAGGCACTCGTTGATCGCCATCGAGCCGGAGTCAGGGTGCGCGTGATTTTGGAGAATACTTACTCCCGTCCTTACAGCCAGTTCACCGCCGAAGAGGTTGCTCGCTTACCCGAACGAGAGCGCGATCGCTACCAGGAAGCTCGCCGCCTAATTGACCTGAGCAACGATGAGCAACTCAGCCAGGATGAAATTAACCAGCGGGATGCATTGGTGATTTTAGACAATGCCCAGATTCCTCGAATTGACGACACGGCAGATGGTTCTGCTGGCAGCAACTTAATGCACCACAAATTCATTGTGGTTGACAGGCAAACGGTGATAGTCTCCTCGGCAAATCTCACCACTAGTGATGTCCACGGGGATTTCAAATCCCAACACAGCCGAGGAAACGCGAACAACTTACTGAAAATAGCCAATTCTGAACTGGCGACTCTGTTCACCCAGGAATTTAATGTCATGTGGGGAGATGGACCCGGTGCCAACCCCGACAGTTTGTTTGGTGTGAAGAAGCCATTTCAGCCTGCGCGGCAAGTGATGGTAGGAACCACTCCAGTTGAGGTGCAGTTTTCGCCAACACCTGGCTCTATCGCCTGGGAGCAAAGCAGCAATGGACTAATTGGCAAAACCCTGGATAGTTCGACGCAATCCGTTCAAATGGCGCTGTTTGTGTTTTCTGATCAACGACTGGTGAACTTGCTGGAAAGCGTGCATCAACGCGGCGTGGCAATTCAAACCCTGATCGACCCTGGATTCGCGTATCGATCTTATAGCGAAGCGCTAGATATGCTGGGGATCAGCCTGGCAGAAAACTGCAAACTGGAGGCAAACAACCGCCCCTGGAAAAATGCGATCGCCACCGTTGGTGTTCCCCGGATGCCTCCTGGCGATTTACTGCATCACAAGTTTGGCTTAGTTGATCGCCAAACCGTTGTGACAGGTTCTCACAATTGGACGGATGCTGCAAATACAGGGAATGATGAAACTGTCCTGGTGATTCGTAATAGCACCGTTGCAGCTCATTATTACCGAGAGTTTGAACGACTCTACACCGGAGCTGTTTTGGGCATTCCACCTGCCATTCAAAAGAAAGCGAGTAGATTCAATCAGCAATGCCAAACTGCTCTTGCTTCCGTTACTCAACCTAGCCCAACAAAAAACAGTCGTTCGTCCGTCGCTTCACCGGTTCTAGCGTCTTCTCAGGAACTATTAGAGGTATCCAAAGCTCCAGCTAGGGCGAGATTAACTAGCAAATCTGCTCGTTCTCAGGACAAACGAATTAATCTGAACACCGCGACTCAGGCAGAACTGGAACAGCTACCAGGAGTTGGACCTGCACTGGCAAAGCGGATAATTGCAGCCCGTCAATTGAAACGCTTTAGTTCCTTAGCCGATTTGGATAAGGTGTCGGGTATTGGTCCAAAACTATTGCAAAAACTGGAGAATCAAGTTGAATGGTAGGTTCCGTTTAGATAGCCCTTCCTTATCATTAAGCATGGAACAACCTGTGGACGCAGGTTGTAGGGAGAGCTATGCATTTTGCCAGGGAGAAGTACTAAGTAAGCTTTTGAATAAAGAGGTTTTCAGTCTTAACAGTTTGCTAAAGGGAGGTTGAATGATGAGTACGAAGTGGGAAAAACGCCACCCATTGCCGTCAAGCTGATAAGCTCCTAACTGTAGATTGCTTTCAACTTTAACGCCATTGGAAGGTTATTTCTGGATGCAAACGACATGGCAGTCAACCGAGTCTGAGCCGAAGGCGAGGACTTAAGCTTCGGCTGAGTCCATCTGCTACCACCGCCCACTCGCCGACCGGGCACCCCCTCGCGCCCTGCGAGTGCAGGCTCTGCGATCGAAAACATGAGAGCTAAGATTGAGAAACCGATTGTGATTTGACGAATATGCATGGTAGATGCCGGACAAACGCTTTACATTTATTAGGATGTCAAGTAATGAGTCTATGTCACCAGCGTTAAATCACCGAAGTCAACAATATGCTTCTTTGAGTTGTTCTCTGTAGACCGTTTTCTAACCCGTGGATCTACCAACGTATTTTTGTTTTTAACGTGAATTCTGCAAATTTGCCCTTGTCTACCTTCTTTAAGGTGACGAGGGCAAGGATTTTCCCCAACCTCGTCGATTTGTTGTTTGAGGAAGCAAATCGACGAGGCATGTTGCAGGTGGTGAGACAAGCAGCGCTGTTGAGCTATGAGGTGAAGAAACTGTTCACCCAATGAATTTGAGAGTGAGGGATGTGAGGGATAGGAACGTTAAGAACCCAACTGTATCCAGTGTGGTGGTTAGTAATGGACCACTAATGAGGGCTGGATCGAGCCGTAAACGCTTGAGCGCCATCGGCAAGACGGTGCCTAACGTGACGGCGACAATAGTGTTGGTTGCCATGACAAATCCTGCCAATAAACACACCCAGCGCTCACTGGGTGGTGTCCAGATGAGGGAGAGGAGCACCATTGTAATGCCGAGGGCGATCGCTGTACCTATGCCAGCTAACAGTTCTTTTCGCAGAATTCGCACCGTATCATCCGAGGTGATATCTCCCACTCCCAGAGAGCGAATCGTGACCGTAAGGGCTTGAATCCCAACTGTGCCCCCTGTATTGGAGAAGATGGGCATGATGACTGCTAACACGGGTACCATCGCAATGATGTTTTGAAACGGGGCGATCGCGCTGGATGCACCGATATAAAGTCCCATAATTGCCAATAGCCAGGGTAACCGATTTCGCAGTTTGGTTAAGGGTGGTGAAAGCGACGATTCATCCCCGCCGCCGCCTGCCAACTTTTGGATGTCTTCGGTGGCAGCTTCTTCCAACACGTCCACTACATCATCAATGGTGACGATGCCGACGAGGCGTTCTTCCCGATCTACCACGGGCACTGCCAATAGGTCATAGCGTTTCAAAAGTTGCGCTGTTTCTTCTTGGGGCGTTTCGGTGTAGACCTTAATCACGCGATCGCTGGCGATATCGCCAATCAGCGCATTTGGCAGAGAGAACAATAATTGCCGCAACGAAACTACCTGTACCAGTTTGCGATTGTTGTCGGTGACGTAGGCGTAGTAGATCGTCTCTTTGTCTTCGTCATCCAAGCGAATTTTGCTGAGGGCTTCTGAGACGGTTAAGCCTTGCCGCAACCGCACATACTCGGTGGTCATAATCCGTCCAGCGGTGCCTTCGGGATAACCGAGAATGGTAGCAGTTGCTTGCCGTTCTTCTGAACTGAGGTTTTGAATCAAGCGCCGCACCACGCCGGCGGGCAGTTCATCAAACAGCTCGGCGCGATCGTCCGGACGCATATCTTCAATCAGATGGCGTACTTGAGCGGCGTGTAAAGAACCAATCAGTTCTTCTCGCACATCTAGCGGCAAATATTCAAATACATCCGTGGCCTGATCCTTATTGAGCAACCGAAACGCGATCGCACGACGTTCGGGCGGCAAGTCCACAATAAAATCACCCACGTCGATCGCAGGCAGATCGTTCAACTCAAGCTTTAGCCGATTCCAGTCGGAAAGTTCCGACAGAGAGGCACGTCCTTCCTGGGTTAGCATTGTGTTCTCCTCATTCTCCCGCGCGCTGGGAAACGAGGTTCGCCAGGCTACAGGAGGCTTCTACTGTCTGGTGATGGACTTGTGTCCATGGAAATTGCAGAATTCAACATCGCTGTCCCAATTTGGGAAAAGCGCTGATTCCATGATAGAGCCTGTAGTCCCGATCCACAAGGAACTTGAGCGAACTTGCAACTAACGACGTACTTCTTCTCCAAAAACTCATAGTCTTATCTAACCCTGTGGAGTTAGGGAGTTAAAGCGGTCTGTCGCGATCGCGCCATCGCGGCAAGAAATGTTCTATAGGATTTAGATAGTTTGTTGCGAGAGATGTGATGGAAGAACTTTCGGTAGAACGCTTCATTTTAGTGGTTGAAAACAATCCTGCCCATGTACGGTTGATCCAAACGGTATTAAGCGAGAGTGCGGTGCCGCATCGGGTGATGGCGATCGCGGATGGCAATGAAGCAATGCATTTTTTGCAGCGTCAAGGCATTTATGAAAATGTTGATCGTCCCGATTTAGTATTACTGGACTTAAATTTACCAGGCAAGGATGGTAGAGATGTGCTCGCAGAAATGAAAACCGATGTGCATCTGCGGCGTATTCCAGTAGTAGTACTGACCAGTTCAACCAGGGAAGAAGATGTGGTGACCAGCTACACGCTGCAAGGAAATTGCTATGTGATTAAATCTCACGAAATCGAGTCATTAATTCAAGTCGTTAAACGCATCGAAGAGTTTTGGTTAGGAATTGTAACTCTTCCATCAGAGTAGCGACTCATGGAATAAAAACGTTTTGTCAACAATCACAATTTTTTGTCTTTAAATAGAACGTTTAAGGAATTTTTATCGCTGAATAAATCGGTTGGTTTCTGTTAGAAAACCTTCTGGTTTATTTAAGAATTCTTCTTCCATATCTCATCGTCTTCTGCGCTATCCTGCTGACTGGGGAAGAAAATAGGAGATTAAAAGTAAAGAATTGCAGAACAGGTTTGACCCATCTGCAAACTCAACCTTGTCCATTGAAACTACTTTTATTTCTCCTAATTTTTGCAGGTTGATTGCTTCCACTTTTTGAAATCAATTTCAAAAAAAAGTGGAGATGGTTCATAGAACAAATTATTGGATGTGATTCAAGTTTGGAGGGCGATGATGGTAGAGAGGAATTTAGGGACGCAGGAGATTAATCTAACAAGTCTGAAGCAACCACCAATTCATGTACTAACTCAAATTCAACCGCATGGTGTGTTGTTGGTATTGCAAGAGCCGGAGTTAACCATTCTGCAAGTCAGTCGCAATTCGTCTACTGCACTCGGTATTTCAGCGGATCAGCTTTTGGGGCGATCGCTCGATGCCATTCTCGACCCCTTCCAGCTCGATCGCTTGCAGGTGGGCTTAGCTTACAACAATCTGGATCTGATCAACCCCAGCAAAATTTGGGTGCGGCGTAAAGGCGATGATTATCAAGTGTTTGATGCCGTCTTTCATCGGAGTGCCGATAACTTTTTAGTTCTGGAACTTGAACCCGCCCTGACGCAAGAAAACATTCCCTTCTTAAGCTTCTATCACCTGGCAAGAGCGTCGATTAACCAACTGGAAACCACCTCCAGCCTGCGAGATTTTTGCCACATTATTGTCCAAGAAGTTCGCAACGTCACCGGGTTCGATCGCGTCATGCTCTACAAATTTGATGACGACGGACACGGCGAAGTCTTAGCAGAAGAAAAGCTCGACGAGATGGAATCTTACCTGGGCTTGCACTTTCCAGAGTCTGATATTCCTCAGCCCGCCCGCAAGATGTTCGTTTCCAACTGGATTCGGGTGATTCCCGACGCTCACGCAGAGCCAGTGGATTTACTTCCGGCAACCAACCCTGTGACCCATCAACCCGTTGACCTCACCCTCTCGATTCTCCGCAGTCCCTTCTCCTGCCACATGGAGTATTTGCACAACATGGGCGTGGGTTCATCCCTCACCATTTCGTTGATGAAAGACCAGAAACTGTGGGGTTTAATCGCCTGTCACCACCGCACGCCCAAGTATGTACCCTACGAACTGCGGAAAGCTTGCGAATTTTTGGGACGGGTGATTTTTGCCGAAATTTCCACGCGAGAAGAAGCTGCTGACTATAGCTACCGCACCATGCTGACACGAGTGCAGTCGGCATTGATTGAGCAAATGTCTGAAGCAGACAACTTTATTGATGGCTTGATTCAGCACGAACCAAACCTGCTGGATTTGACCGAGGCAACGGGAGCGGCGGTTTGCTTGAACGGCAAATGGACGATGCTTGGGCGCACCCCTACCGAAGAGGAATTGAACTACCTGCTGCAATGGTTGGCAAAAACGGTGGAAGACGACGTGTTTTACACTGACTCGCTGCCGTTGGTTTACTCCGATGCTCAACGGTACAAGGAAGTTGCCAGCGGGCTATTGGCGATTCCGATTTCTAAACGTAGTTATGTGCTGTGGTTTCGCCCGGAGGTGATTCAAACGGTGAACTGGGGCGGCGATCCCAACCACGCCTACGAGTTGAAACAGTCTGACAATCAGGCGCGACTCTGCCCCCGCAAATCCTTCAGTTTGTGGAAGGAAACGGTACGGTTGAAGTCGCTGCCGTGGAAGCCTGTGGAAGTTCAAGCATCGCTGGAGTTGCGGAAGGCGATCGTCAACATTGTGTTGCGCCAGGCAGAAGAGTTGGCGCTGCTAGCTCAAGACCTGGAGCGATCGAATGCCGAGTTGAGGAAATTTGCCTATGTTGCGTCTCACGACTTGCAGGAGCCATTGAACCAGGTCGCGAATTACGTGCAACTGCTGGAAATGCGCTACCACGATCGCCTCGATCAAGATGCCAGCGAATTCATTGACTTTGCCGTGGAAGGGGTCAGCCTGATGCAAACCCTGATTGACGACGTGCTGGCATATTCAAAGGTTGATCTGAAGGGGATTGAGTGGGAACTAACCGAAGTAGAACGAGCGCTGAATCAGGCACTCAACAACCTGCGCGGACGAATTGCCGAAACGGAAGCCGTAATCACCTACGACTCAATGCCAACCATTGTGTCAGATGGCACCCAGTTGATGCAGTTGTTCCAGAACCTGATCGGCAACGCCATTAAGTTCCAGAAAAAAGATGAGCCGCCTCATATTCATATCGGCGTGCAGCGGCAGGATGATGCCTGGCTATTCTCTGTGCAAGACAACGGCATTGGCATTGCGCCCCAATACCGCGATCGCATCTTCGTCATCTTCCAGCGCCTGCACACCCGCGACGAATACCCCGGTTCCGGTATGGGACTTGCCATCTGCAAGAAGATTGCGGAATGTCATCGTGGACGAATTTGGGTTGAATCTGAACCGGGTAACGGCGCAACCTTCTATTTCACCATTCCTGTAGGAGGACGCGATCGCAGCCATGCAACCGGATGGAAGAAACAAAACAATCTTTTTGATCGAAGATAACCGAGGCGATATCCGGCTGATCCAGGAAGCGCTCAAAGCCACTACAACCCAGTGTGAGGTGGTAGTGGCACGAGATGGCATGGAAGCAATGGAATATCTGCGGCAGAATGGGGATCAGGAAACGGCATTTCATCCCGACCTGATTCTGCTGGATCTCAACCTGCCCAAAAAAGATGGTCGGGAAGTGCTAGCGGAAATCAAAGCCGACGATCGCCTCAAGCACATTCCCATCATTGTGCTGACCACCTCGCGCAACGAAGAGGACATCTTCAAGAGCTACGATTTGCACGTCAACTGTTACATCGCCAAATCACGTAATTTAACTCAACTGTTCAAAATTGTTCGGGGGATTGAAGAATTTTGGTTAGAGACCGCCACACTGCCGCCACCAAATCTGTAGGCAATCTCTACGTGCGTATGTTGCTGGTGGAAGATAACCCGGCAGAAGCCCGTTTTCTTCAAGAACTGCTCAAAGGCACACTGTTTGGACGGTTTGATCTGGTTCATACCCAGCGGCTCTGGGACGCGATCGCCTATCTCAACAAAGAATCCTTCGATTTGATCCTGCTGGATCTCACCCTGCCCGATAGCCAGGGGATTGAATCACTCGATTCCTTAATTCAACAAGCACCCAGTTTACCCATCGTTGTGCTGACCAACACCAACGATGAAGAACTTGCCGTGGAAGCCGTGCGACATGGTGCCCAAGACTATTTAGTCAAGCGCAACATCAACCAGGATTTGCTGGTGCGATCGCTGCGCTATGCCATTCAGCGCAAGCAGAGCCAGGAAGCTCTACGTGAAGCCAACGAGATTCTGGAATTGCGAGTACAAGATCGCACCCATGAACTGGAAACCGCCAACAAACGCCTGCAACGAGAGGTGGAGCGTCGCCAACAGGTGCAAGAACGACTGGAACTGGCCCAAAAGGCAGGGAAAATTGGCACCTTTGAGTGGAATATTCAGTCCAACGAAGTCACCTGGTCAGCGGAACTGGAGGCGCTATATGGTTTGACTCCAGGCAGTTTTGGGGGGCGGTACGATCGCTGGGTACAAACGATTCACCCCGACGATCGCACCCGCACGGAACGTGAACTATGGCGCGCGATCGAGCAAAAGCAAGGACTCGACACTGAATTTCGCATTCTTCATACCCAGGAAGACACCCGCTGGATTGCCGTTAAAAGCAGTCTCTTCCACGACACAACCGGAAGACCACAACGCATGATCGGCATCCACATGGACATCACCGAGAAAAAGCAGTTGGAAGCTCAGTTTCTGCGGGCCCAGCGGATGGAAAGCTTAGGAACCCTCGCCAGTGGCATCGCCCACGACCTCAATAACATCCTCACGCCGATCCTTGCGGTCGTCCAACTTCTGCCGCTGAAATTTCCTGACCTGAGCGAGCAAAACACCCAACTCCTCAAAACCCTGGAAACTAGCGCCAGACGCGGAGCCGAACTGGTGAAACAAATCCTCTCATTTGCGCGGGGAGTGGAGGGTAAACGGGTGTCGCTCCAGGTGGATTATCTACTGGTAGAAATTCGACAAATCCTGGAGCAAACGATGCCCAAATCCATTGAAATTAAGATGGATTTGCCTGCGGACTTGTGGGCAATCTCCGGAGATGTCACTCAGTTGCATCAGGTCTTTGTCAACCTGTGTGTGAATGCGCGAGATGCCATGCCTCAAGGGGGCATTTTGCAAATTACCGCAAAAAACCAGTTTTTGGCTGAGCAGCAAGCCCGGATGCATTTAGAAGCAAATCCGGGACCCTACGTAGTTGTCACGATCGCGGATACGGGAGTTGGCATCCCAGCCAATCATCTGCACCAAATTTTTGACCCGTTCTTCACTACCAAAGACGTAGGTAAAGGCACGGGTTTGGGGCTATCGGCAGTGTTGGGTATTGTCAAAAGCCATGGCGGTTTTGCAGATGTGCAGAGCGAGGTAGGTAAAGGCAGCCAATTTCAAATTTACCTTCCGGCAATTCAAGCTACGACAGCTAATGCGGATGAAGGGATGGAACTCCTGTCGGGGCAGGGGGAACTGATTTTAGTCGTAGATGATGAAACCATCGTTTGCGAGGCGGTCAAAATTACGCTGGAAACTTATAACTATCAAGTTTTGATGGCAAAGGATGGGGTTGAAGCGATCGCGCTCATTGCCCAGCACAAAAACGAGATCCAGGCTGTATTGATGGACTTGATGATGCCTTCGATGGATGGACTCGCCACCATTCCACTGATGCAGCGCCTCAAGCCTGACCTGATTGCGATCGCCATGAGTGGTGTTCATTCTAAAGAGGCAGTGGCTCAAGCCCACAAAATTGGGTTCCACGGCTTTTTACCCAAACCCTTCACCACCCTAGAATTGCTGCAAATTCTACAAAAACGGCAGTAAGCTGCTCTTAGGAATGAGAATTAATTAAAGATGAAAAGTTAAAAGTTCAAAATGGCTTTCAGTAAGGTTTTGGCACTTTTAACTTTACAGTTTGAATGATTCATTGTCCTTAGCTCATCTCTTATCCTGAAATCCAAATGACTGCTAATCTTGACTCTGCCATGATGCGGCGTTGCCTGGAACTGGCAAACCAGGCTGCTGGTAAAACCGCTCCCAATCCCCTCGTGGGGTGCGTCATTGTGCAGGATGGAATGGTGGTGGGCGAAGGAGTTCATCCTAAAGCTGGCGAGCCTCATGCCGAGGTGTTTGCCTTGCGGGCGGCGGGCGATCGCGCCAGAGGTGCCACACTTTACGTCAACCTGGAACCGTGCAGCCACTACGGACGCACCCCCCCCTGTGCCGATGCGGTGATTGCGGCAGGAGTAAAACGAGTTGTGGTAGGCATGATCGATCCCAACCCCAAAGTGGCGGGGAGCGGCATCGCCAAACTGCAAAAAGCAGGGATTGAGGTAACACTGGGCGTAGAAGAAGCTGCCTGTCAGGAGTTGAACGAAGCGTTTGTGCATCGCATTGAGCAGCGACAACCGTTTGGTATGCTCAAGTATGCAATGACGCTGGACGGCAAAATCGCCGCCCGTACCGGGCATAGCGCCTGGGTTTCCAGCGATGCGGCGCGGGCAGAAGTTCATAAACTGCGGGCTGGATGCGATGCGATCATCGTGGGGGGCAACACGGTGCGCCAAGACAATCCCCTGCTGACCAGTCGCCGCCCGGATCGCACTCCTTTGCGAGTCGTGATGACTCGATCGCTGGAACTTCCCAGCAATGCTAACCTTTGGAATACCAGCATGGCACCAACTCTTGTGTTCACCCAGCCCGATGCAAATTCAGCCTTACAAGCCAAACTGCGATCGCTGGGCGTTGAAGTTATAGAAGTAAAACCCCTGACTCCGACGATCGTCATGAAGCATCTTTACGATCGCGGTTGTCTGAGTGTGTTGTGGGAATGTGGCGGTACCCTGGCGGCGCGGGCGATCGTTGAGGGAGCGGTGCAGAAAGTGTTTGCCTTCATTGCGCCCAAAATTATTGGGGGTGCCGATGCGCCCTCCCCCATTGGCAACCTGGGTTTGACTAAAATGACGGATGCATACTTGCTGGAGCGGATGCGCTGGCAAATGGTGGGGCCCGATTTGCTGGTGCAGGGCTATTTATTGCCAAAAGAGTGAGCCGCTAGAGCGATCGCGGCTGGAAAAATTCGGTGTTCCTGTACCTGAATTCGGGCTTGTAAAGTCTCTAGGGTATCCTCAAGCAAAATCGGCACCGCTGCCTGCATCAAAATCGGACCGCTATCCACTTCCAATCGCACTAAGTGGACAGTGCAGCCCGTGATCTTCACGCCTGCGTTGAAGGCTTGCTCAATTGCATGTGCGCCTTTGAAACTGGGCAGTAGACTGGGGTGAATGTTAATTACCCGATCAGGAAAAGCATCGATCAACACCGACGTGACAATCCGCATCCAGCCCGCCATAATGACCCAGTCTGCTCCAGATTCTTTCAGAGTGTGCACGATCGCCGTATCTAGCGCTTCGCGGTTGGCAAACTCGCGATGATTTAGCAGAACGGTGGGGCATCCCCACCGTTCTGCCCGCGCCGCCACCTTTGCCCCCGGATTGTTGTAGATCACCACCTGAATTTGGGCATGGAGTTGCCCATCAGCAATTGCCTGCGCGATCGCTTCAAAGTTGGTACCGCTTCCCGATGCCATGACCCCCAGTTTCAGCGGTGACCCAGTTTGAGGAGAAACTGGAACTGGAACGGGTGAAATCAGGCTTTCGTTGGAATTAATTGGGGACGGCTGACACATGGATTCTTTAACCAAAAACGATGAAGGTGTGAGAGGCAACGGCGTTTTTCCGTCTTTCATCCTCCCACACCCTTCACTGTTTAAATTGCTGACTAGCGTTGTCTTATCTTTCCAGCAGGGGCTGAAAGTCTATGCGTTCCGCATGACCCCAAAAAGCTTCCAGATTGTAGAATTCTCGCTCATGGGGCATCAAGACATGAACAATCACATCGCCGTAATCTTGCAATACCCAGGTAGACTCCGCCATGCCTTCTGTGTGGATGGGGGCACGGAGTTGTTCGTCCTGCACTTTGTCGGCAACGGCACCTGCGATCGCCCGCACCTGTGCCTTCGAGTAGCCCGTGACCAGCACAAAGTAGTCTGCCAGTAGCGATACTTCCGTTACCCGCAGCAAAATAATGTCACCACCTTTGCGATCGTCGGCTGCCTGGATGGCAGTCAATGCTAAGGCAAGGCTGGTGTCTTGTTGGGCTGTGGGAGGATGAGAAACCGCCACGGAAGAGGATGAACGTATCGTCGAGAGATTTTGCATTCAGTAATAAATTCCTTGCGAATGTTACAGAGAGTCTGATGGGGAATAGAGGATGAAACTGGTTAGGGATAGAACGTACATCATCGCTTTGCTCCAAGTGTGAAATTCGAAACGTCCGTTGGTAGAAGACTGGTGTTTGAGTCATGGCGTTTGCCGAGGAGCGATCGCCATCTGCATCGCCCAATTTCGGGTCATGAGTGCCCGTGGATGGATTAAATGGCGACTTTCAAACAAATATTTCAAGGTGTACTCACTGGTGAGCCAAACCGCTCGGTGCAAATCATGCCAGCAGATTTCTCGCAGAGTTTGCAGGTCGGGCGTGTCTCCCCGTCCCGGTTCCAGGGTGTCTGCTAAGAACACCACACAACTGAGAGCACTCATTCCGGGAGAGCCGAGGGTGTGATTGGCAATTGCCTCCAATACAGAGACATCATGAATCCCAAATTCGGCTTTTGCGACGATCGCCCCCACATCGGCATGGAGTAAATGGGGATTGGCGGCGAACACTGGATCGATTTCCAAGCCATTTGCCGAGGCAAGTTGCAGTAGGCGCTTTGGCTGAAAACACTTTGCCAGGTCGTGCATCAGCCCAGCTTGAGCAGCTCGTTCAGCATCCAACTTGTGATGCAAAGCCAGCTTAACTGCCATTTCCTCCACTCTCAAAACGTGCTGGAGGCGTTTTTCTGGAATGTTTTTGTCTAACCAGGCTAAAACTTTTTCCCGTTCATAGCAGCGGTCTGCTTCTGAGTTGTTCAGCCGTTCTACCAACATTCCAGATTCGTTTTCAGGCTCGCAAGCAGGTCGTTGATGCTTGGCATCATTTGCAAAAGTGGAATCCAATGGGTTTAGGGATTCACGCATCAATGCAAAAGGCTCCTGGCTCCTGTCTGGTTCATAGGTTGGCGGATAGTTTCAACATGTCTACTAAACAACAAAATAACGGCGGGATCATTACCTTCTATTTTAGCCTACTGGATTAGGAGTGGATGGCTGCCAGATTGGTTGGGATTGCTTAGATAATAGAGGAGTTCGTATTCAAGAAGTGCTATGCAAATTCGTGAAACCCTGTCAGAGCCAAGCCGTGAGCGCTCTTTTGACCTAGCCACCAATGGAACCTTGCCCAGTCGCATTGCCACCCTGAGCCGCACAACTGGGGAGACTGATGTTCAGGTAACGATAAATTTAGACGGCACTGGACAGTGTTCGGCGCAGACGGGGGTGCCGTTTTTGGATCATATGCTGCACCAGATCTCGTCTCACGGGCTGTTTGATTTGGATGTGAAGGCAACGGGTGATTACGAGATTGATGATCATCACACCAATGAAGATGTGGGAATTACGCTAGGCATGGCGCTACACAAAGCGTTGAGCGATCGCAAGGGCATTGTGCGCTTTGGTCACTTTGTAGCACCGCTGGATGAAGCCCTGATTCAGGTGGCGCTTGATTTTTCTGGTCGTCCCCATCTTAGTTATGGGCTGCAAATTCCTACAGAGCGAGTTGGAACTTATGACACCCAGCTTGTGCGAGAATTTTTTGTGGCAATCGTAAATCATGCTCAAATGACGTTACATATTCGCCAACTTGATGGCATTAACTCCCACCACATTATTGAAGCGACGTTCAAAGCCTTTGCGCGATCGCTCCGCATGGCCGTCGAAATTGATCCGCGTCGTGCCCACACCATCCCCAGTTCCAAAGGCGTGCTCTAGAACTGCAACAATCAATCTTCAATCTCAATCTCAATTCCTCCTATGGCTCTCAAAATTGGTGATCCCGCCCCAGACTTTAGCTTGTCAGATGCTAACGGCAACCTGGTGAGTCTGGCTGATCTCAAAGGACAACGTGTTGTACTCTATTTCTACCCGCGCGACAATACCCCCGGCTGCACCAAAGAAGCCTGTGCCTTTCGCGACGCTTATGATGATTTTCAGGGAAAAAATGTGGTGGTGCTGGGAGTCAGTACTGACGATGCGAAATCTCATGAGAAATTTGCAACAAAATTTAACTTACCGTTCCCGTTGCTGATTGATGAAGGGGGTAAAGTGGCTGAAGCGTATGAAAGCTACGGACTCAAGAAGTTTATGGGGAAGGAATACATGGGCATCACTCGCAATACGTTTGTGATTGGGGCAGATGGCGCGATCGAAAGAATTTACAAAAAAGTAAAGCCTGAAACCCATGTTGAGCAAGTTTTGGCAGACATTGCCTAATGTAAGCGTTTGATGCAGATATTGAGAGTTCACCAGTTTCAGTAAAAGAGGTTGAATTTGCTGTTGAAGAGTTTACTGAGGCATACTGGTGCGCGAAGCATTCGCTGGGCGTTTGCTCCAACTTGCTGAACTATTGAGTCATGGTTTTATCGATGCGTCGATTATGGCATTTTGCACAAGGGGTGTTGGGAATTTTATTCCGGCATCCCGTCACAGGCACCAGCGTTATTCCAATATTGCCAGATGGTCGAATTGTTTTGATTCGGCGCAGTGACAACGGCAAATGGGCGCTGCCTGGCGGCATGGTGAATTGGGGAGAAGATATTGAAACTACAATTCGACGAGAACTGAGAGAGGAAACAGGCTTAGATATTACGAAAGTTCGCCGTTTGGTGGGAGTCTATTCTGCTCCTGAGCGAGATGGGCGAGTTCATTCAATTTGCGTTGTCGTGGAAGTGGATGCTGATGGTCACTTGCAAGCAGAAGACACGATTGAAGTTTTGGATGTTAAAGCGTTTGAGCCATCTGCAATCCCCATTGGAACTCTTTCCTATGATCACGATCGCCAACTGCAAGATTACTTTGATGGGCAAACAACCCTTGCCTGATACCGTACCAGTTCCCCAACCCCTGTTCTTAAATCTCGCCAAAATTAATCTAACTAACCTGAGAACCTGCTAGTTTAACCAGCAGGACCTTTACACACGACAAACTTCTTGTCCTATAGAGAGGATTGGTATGGATCTCGGCTTACCCGATATTCTGCGGCTTATACATCCAATACTCGCCGTTACGGTTATCTTCCCCAGTATTGGAATTGTGGTTTATATGGCACTGCAAACCCGTCAACGGCGACTGCAAACGGTTGAAGGAGGAAAAAGCAAAATTCCGGCGGGGGTGGGGCAAGAACATCTCAAAGTAGGACGCTGGCTGGCTGGAGCTGTGGTTGGGATTGAATTATTGGGCATTACACGCCCCTTACTCGACAAAATTATCAAAGATCAACTCTGGAGCAAAGACCCCACTCAGTTTGCCCTGGTGCTGTTGATGTATGTTGTGGCGATCGGTTCCCTAATTTGCCTGTTTCGCGCCCGTCCAAAAGTATGGCGAGGAGTGTTTGCAACGCTATGTGGAGCCGCTGTGGTGGTGCTGTCACTTCAGCCTGGTATCTTTCGCCGCGACAACGGTCAACTTTTTCAGGGTGAATGGTATGTCTCTCACTGGTACTCCGGAGTTGCGGCTACCCTATTGATGATTTTTTCGCTGGCGATTATTCAAGATATTTACCAAGACCGTACTCACCGCTGGCGTGTGGCTCATACGGTGCTCAATTCCATTGCAGTGTTGCTGTTTATTGGGCAGGGAGTTACCGGAACTCGCGACCTGCTAGAAATCCCCCTCAATTGGCAGGAACCGTACATTTATCAGTGTGATTTTGTGAACAAAACCTGCCCTCAAATTGCTCCACCGCCGCAAAACTGAAAGGTGATGCATGGAAACCCGGATTGAACCTTATGATGCACCTCTGCTTGATGCGGTCGTGCGTCTGTCGCTGCGAGCCTGGGCACCCGTTTTTGAGTCGCTTGAACAAGTGATAGATAGTGAAATTTACCGGACATTCTATCCCGATTGGCGTGTAGCTCAGCAAAAGGCGGTTGAGGATGTCTGTGCTGCCGAGGATACTCCTGTGTGGGTTGCGATCGCCGCAGATGCACCTGTAGGCTTTGTCGCTGTGAAGCTACATGCTGAGAGCCACATGGGTGAAGTGTATATGGTCGCGGTTGATCCAGACTTTCAAGGTCATGGGATTGGCACCGCTTTGATGGAATTTGCGCTTGCCTGGATGAAAGAGGCGGGAATGGCGATCGCGATGGTTGAAACGGGAGGCGATCCGGGTCATGCTCCTGCGCGTCGTACCTATGAAAAGTTGGGCTTTGGACTGTTTCCAGTCGCCCGATATTTTAAGAAGCTTTAAAGCAAAGTGCTGAGTGCAAAGCGTTATAGCACTGCTCACAGGAAGCACAATATAAGGACAATCTTCCGCGGTTGAACTCGTTCTCAGGCAGAGCCACTATAAAACTGCCCCTTACAAATCCTTGATGAGTAATTTAATACAGAGTGACTATCTGTTGTCTTCTGCCTTAAAGTGTATTTTTGACAACAAATTGCAACGAATAAAGCCGTTGAGTTCGTGCAAACGCTAGAGTGATTAGCATTCTATCGTTGAGTGAATGTCGGAGTCCTCCCTCTATGACCTACTCGGCACCCAGTCATACCGAGCCTGGATTTTGGGAAAACGAAATTTTGGATATGCTATTCCCGCGATCGCCCGTCCAGGCTGGGCAGTTTAACCAAGATTCTGATTTATTGCGGCAATTGCCCTTTATTCCAGGGCTGAAGGAACTGTTGATGACGCGACAGGTTCATGCATTGGAACATGCAACGGTTTGGGTGTTGAGTAATATGGCAACCCAGCCGCGATCGCCCTTAAGCACTATTAATAGTGAATCGCTGGGTGGGCTATCTACTGAGCGTGGCTTCTACCTCTACGGTACAGTTGCCACCGAGGATCTGAGCCGGGCAGCGCAAACAGCTTTACGCCGCATTATTTCTGGTGAGTGGGAGTTGGCAGTTCATCCCCGTTGTGGCACAAACCTTTCGGTGGGAATGCTATTGGCAGCAGGTTTGGCACTGGGTGCTTCTGTTTTGCTGCCGCGTGGACCAATCGAGCAATTGTTGGGGGTGGGCGTGGCTACAATGACCGCAGCTCACCTGGCTCCGGAGGTGGGTGCCTGGGCACAGCGATACGTCACAACCGCGATTCCGTTTAATCTGGCGATTTCTAATATTGTGGCGCTGCGCGATGCTCTGGGACGACCCGCCCATTTTGTGGAAGTTCGCTGGGTGGATTAAGCTCCCGGTTGCCTTGCCTGCCGCACCATTGCAATTAGCGTTTGATGCGCGTCTTCCGAGTCTTGCAACACATGGTCAAACGTAACGCGGATGGAAACAGCCTCTCCATTCACCTGAGTCATCAAATCCATGCCTTCTGGGTCGATGGATTGCATCTCGGCAGCAGTAGCGGTGGGTGTGTTACCGTAAACTTTGGCGTAGAGGGCGATCGCGTCTGCATGATCTTCATTCATGTGTTTGCAAATGCGCTGGCTTACTTCGGGTGTAATTGGATCTGCCATACTCGTCACTCTCATTCAATGGTCATGGATCAGAATATCGTAAAACGTGGGGGAGTAGGGGCTGGTGGTTGGGGAGGATAGAGGTTCCGAGGGAATGGAATTTTGCATTTTACATATCTACCCCATTCTCGCTAAACCCTATCCAGATCGCGGATCGAAGCCGTCGCGCAAGCCATCGCCCATCAAATTAAACGCCAGTACCATCAAGGTGATAAATAGCCCTGGAAAAAGCGTTGTCCAGGGAGAGGTGAGCGAGTATCCTCCTTTAAACGCATCTGCCAGCATGGTGCCTAATTCTGGTGTAGGCGGTTGGGCACCGAGACCCAAGAACCCTAATCCAGCCGCTTCCAGGGTTGCCGTACCAATGGAGAGACTTGCCTGCACGATTACAGGTGCCAATCCGGCCGGAAGAATGTGTTGCCAAAGGATGTGTACCGGCGTTGCTCCTAATGCTCGTGCCGCCTGAACAAATTCTTGTTCTCGCAGGGACAGCACCATCGATCGCATCAGTCGAATATAAATGGGAATTTGCACAACCGCGATCGCAATCATTGCTCCTTCAATGCTGGGTCCAGCTACAGTAACGATCGCGATTGCCAGCAGAATGGAAGGAAACGCCAACAAAATGTCGGTGAGCCAGTTGATCACACCCTCAACTCGTCCTCTCGCGTATCCGGCAATTAACCCCAGCGTCAGCCCAACTATCAACCCTAACCCAACCGATACCAGACTAATCAGTAAAGATGTGCGAATCCCGTACCACACCAGCGTCAAGACATCTCGCCCCAACGCATCTGTGCCAAACCAATGGCTGCTGCTGGGGGGTGCCAACCTTGCCAGGTAATCGCGGGCTGTTGCCGGATTGTATGGTTTGAGAATGGGAGCCAGGAACGCTAGAAAGACAAGGGCGATCGCGAGGACAAATCCAATTCTGCCCGCCGCAGATTGCCAAAAGCGTTTCCAGGCACGTTGAGTAAGAATATCCATCAAACCAAAACTCTGACTGCTTGAAGTCATTCTCCCTCATCCCAACCATCTGGCGCGGAAGTTTACAGTTCTAACAGATAAAGTCGTAGTGTAGTTCTGCTCACGCGTTATGGGGATAACTGTTAATTGCGATCGCCTGCAACCGATTCAAGCCTGGTTTGAGCGGCAAGGATGGCAACCGTTGCCGTTTCAGCGAGAAGCCTGGGAAGCCTTTTTAGCAGGCAACAGCGGCATGATTCAGGTGCCCACTGGTTCAGGCAAAACCTACGCGGCGGTGATGGGGGCGATCGCGGAGATGTTAGATACTCCAACGACTGGATTGCAACTGCTCTACCTCACGCCGCTGCGGGCACTTTCCCGCGATATCGAACACTCCATTCGCCGTCCGATTACAGAAATGGGTTGGAATTTGCGAGTCGAGTCGCGCACAGGTGACACCAGCAGTTCTAAGAAAACCCGACAACTGAAAAATATGCCAGAGATTCTGATCACCACACCGGAATCGCTAGCGCTAATGCTCTCTTACAAAGGAGCAGACCAGTTATTTAAGTCATTGCGAATGGTGATTTTGGATGAATGGCATGAGCTCATGAGTTCTAAGCGCGGCACTCAAACGGAATTATGCTTATCTCATTTGCGAAGTATCCAACCCCAACTGCGGACATGGGCAGTTTCGGCAACGTTGGGTAATGTGGAGGAAGCCGCACAAACTGCCGTGGGACTGAATGTTAAACCTGTGATTGTGCAAACTGATCTGAAGCGAGACACTGTGATTAAAAGCGTTTTGCCAAAATCGGTGGATACCTTTCCCTGGGCGGGTCATTTAGGTCTGCATTTATTTGAAGAATTAGTCAATGCTTTAGACATTCGTAAGTCTACGTTAATTTTTACCAATACTCGGTTCCAGTCTGAGCGCTGGTATCAGGCAATTTCGTTTGCCATGCCAGAACATGCTGATAAGATTGCACTCCATCACAGTTCGATTGATTTTAGCGAACGAGCAGCGATCGAAGCGGGATTGAAGGAGGGACGGATCAAGTGGGTCGTTTGCACGTCTTCGCTGGATTTGGGGGTGGACTTTCAGCCTGTGGAACGGGTGGTGCAGATTGGCAGCGCCAAGAACATTGCAAGATTGCTGCAACGTGCGGGGCGATCGCAGCACGTTCCGCAAGGTACCTCTGAGATCTTTTTTCTACCTACCAATGCTCTGGAATTGCTGGAGATTTCAGCCTTTCGGCATGGGCTGGAACAGGGCGCGATCGAGTCTCGCCGACCGCTGAATAAACCCTATGATGTGTTGATCCAGCATTTAGTCACACTCGCCTGTGGAGATGGTTTTCATCCAAAACAGACTCTCAATGCGATTCGTCAAACGGTGTCCTACGCCAATCTTACAGACTCAGAATTTGACTGGATTTTGGAGTTTATTGAAAAAGGCGGAAAGTGTTTGAGTGCTTATCCTCGCTACCAGAAAGTAGTGCAGGAAAATGGCATTTATCGTGTCACCGATGCTCAAATGGCGCGCATGCATCGCATGAGTATCGGTACGATTACTTCAAATCAACTGGTGCAAATTCGCTACATGACTCAAGGCACGATTGGCACCGTGGAAGAAGGGTTTGTGTCTAAACTACAACCCGGTGATGTCTTCTTTTTTGCGGGTAAGCAACTGGAATTTTTCATGCTGAAGGATATGGTGGTGTATGTCAAAGCGGCGAAGAAAAAATCAACGATTACACCCACCTGGGCAGGTGGAAATCTGGCAATTTCAGATACTTTAAGCACTCATTTAAGACAAGAAATTGAGCGAGTGAAGAAGTATCCTAAACAAAATGAAGAGTGCGATCGCCTATCCCCGATTCTACAAGCACAAAGCCGGATTTCTCAGCTTCCAGCGTCAAATGAATTTTTAATTGAATGCTGCAAAACTCGTGAAGGGCAACATCTCTACGTCTTTCCGTTTGAAGGTCGGTTTGTGCATGAAGGGTTGGGTTTTCTCTGGGGGTACCGCTTTGCGAAACAGAAACAGGCAACGTTCACCATTTCCGTGAATGATTACGGATTTGAGATTTTAGCGCCAAAGGATTACCCATTTAAGGATTTATTCTCACAAGATTTTTTCAACTTAGACTCGTTGAATGATGATATTCAGTCGGGATTGAATATTTCGGAACTCACGAGCCGGAAATTTCGTGGCATCGCTCAAGTGTCCGGATTGGTTTTCAAAGGTTATCCTTCAGCGAAGAAAACATCAAGTCAATTGCAAATCAGTTCGTCTTTGATTTATGAAGTATTCACCAAATATGAACCAGATAATTTGTTGCTCAAACAGGCAGAAATGGAAGTGTTGAATGAGCAGCTAGAAGTGCATCGGCTGGAAAAAACGCTCGATCGCTTGCGTCAGCTTACCCTGGTATGGAAAGAAACCAAACGTCCCTCTCCCTTTGCCTTTCCGCTGTTGGTGGAACGGCTGAACTCGCGTATGTCCAATGAGAGTTTGCTGGAACGCATCGAGTGGATGAAACAACAGTGGGCAAATAAATAATGGGCAAATCAATGATCTTTACGCAAGCGGAATTTAATTTGCGCTGTGAATGGGGTGCAGCAGGGATTACCCAATTAGCGCCCATCAGCGATGTCGTGGTGATTGTCGATGTGTTGTCGTTTTCCACCAGTGTAGACATAGCCACCCGCAATGGCGCGATCGCCTTTCCCTACCGCTGGAAAGATGACTCAGCACTTGCTTATGCCCAATCCCTTCAGGCAGAACTAGCAGGACGCGATCGCGCGGCTGGCTATTCCCTCTCTCCAGCTTCGTTACTCTCGATTCCTGCTGGAACTCGCCTGGTGTTGCCCTCCCCCAACGGTTCAACGCTCAGTCTCAGTACGGGACAAACACCTACTCTCACGGGCTGTTTCCGCAACTGTCGGGCGATCGCTCAATATGCTCAAACCCTCGGTGCTAACATTGCTGTGATTCCCGCTGGGGAACGCTGGGCAGATGGCAGTCTTCGTCCCGCCTGGGAAGACTGGGTCGGCGCTGGAGCCATTCTCAGCCATTTACCAGGAACCCGTTCGCCCGAAACTGAAGCCGCGATCGCCGCATTCCACCAGGCAAAAGACCAGCTTGCCACTTCGCTTGCCCACTGCGGTTCTGGCAAAGAATTAATTACCAGAGGGTTTGCGGCTGATGTAGAACTGGCAAGTCAACTCAACGTCAGCGATTGCATACCGCGTTTAGTTAACCACGCCTACATCAATCAATCCCGCGATCGTGTGTAGATGTAGTCATGCAAAAGATAGCGGAGCGAACAGCAAGCCTATCTAGAATGGACTTTTTAGCATAAGCTTGTCCTAACGACGCTTTTATTGCTGTCCATCACCAGCCGCAGATAGTTTCTAATGCTCATGAATAACCTCTCGGTGATTGGAATGCATAGACTTTGTTAACTGGATAATTCGCAGTAACATCCTGAGAGACCGTGGTCATAAACATTGCCTACAACCAAGAACTTTTAGAGATTAAATGACAGGCTTTACTTAACTTGATTAAAAAGAAACGGCTTAACAGAAGAAACCATTCGCTCCAACTCTGTCTTGTTATGTATGAGAAGATCATGCCCCCATAATCCATCAGTATTATCAGCACAATTAGCTGAAAGAGACTCTCCAATCGCTTCAAAACTCTTCCCAAGAGTACTTCTTAATTCCTCTGGATTAGATAAAACTCCAAGAACAAACACTTTGTCCTTTACATCATCTGGAATCTGTTTCTTTACGTAATCAAGGCGACCTTCTTCTCTATCAAAATCAATAAGTAATACAAACCATCTATTCGGATACTGTCGCATTGTAGGTATAAAGTTCGTTGTGAACTTCTCTATTACTGCTTTCCAGCCACCGACATATGGCAAAACTTGAATTGATCGTGCATTCAGTTGAGGATGAAGCAAAAAAACATTTGCTAGGTCTGAGTCAGCCTCATCTTCGGGCAACACAAGAAGATGTGGCAAGTACTTATTAACGCTCATAATTCTGTATCACCAAGGATTAAGCTATTTATAAGATCGCCACTAATAGATATTTCGCTCAGTGATCGAATCAAAGTTGGCTCTAGATGGCTTTTCCGATCAAGCAAAAAAGTATTTTCACTCGAAAATTTTCGGATAGCCTCTTCATTATGCGAGGTTGCCAAAAGTTGCCCATAGCTCTTGAAAGAACGTCGTAGAGAAATAACGAAATGTCCAACCTCTGACAAAGACAGGTAATTATCAGGCTCGTCCCAGAAACAAAAAAGTGGTCCGTAATATTTATTAGCAGCTAAGACGACAGCGCAAAGGAAGAAACATTTTTCTCCATCAGACAAGTCTTTAAATTCAATGGTCAAGTTTGTGTTATTTTTTTCAAACCTGACAATCATACTTTTGAAGTCTTTTCCGATTAATTCATTTTGAATATCACTAATGTCGGGCATTACTGATTGGAGGTATTTGTCTATCTCCTTATAAGCAGCAGGATAGCGGCTCAGCAATCCTGAAAACCACTCTCCAAAATTTGAACCATCTCGTTTTGGCTCCAAAGTTTCACCGTTAGAGTCTCCAGTTATCAAACTTGGAATCGGAGCTAAAATAATCATGCGTGCGAGCCAAGTTCTGAAAATACGGAGTGGGTCTGTTTCCGACTGTTCCTGAATTACTGGAAGAGCAATAAGATGCCAATCCACCAAAAACTGAGCTTCTCGATTTCGTGAAGTAAGAGTAACTTGAGCTTCTTTTCTAGAGTAAACTGGCTCTCCTGAAACTAACAGTTGTTCTTCAAATAATCGAAGCTCTCTAAAGCCTTCTGGTAACTCCAATGCAAGCACATATTTATACAACTTTCTTTCAAGTAGTGTCTCTATTTCAAATCGAATTGGAACGTTAGATCTGTTGGGGGGAAAATCTTTGGGTTGAACTAGTTGCCCAATCCTATTGATACCTCGACCAATGCTTTGAAGCAACTCTAGCGCACTAGCAATTGTTGATTTACCTACACCATTTCTTCCAATTAAAAGTGCGGATGACATTTTATCGAGAGAAAGCTCAAAATTCTCCAGACATCTGAAGTTATGTACATACAACCTTTGGAGCATATTAGAATAACTCCGAGTTTTGAGAAATGAAAGAACTTTTGGATAGTCTCCTTAACCAATGTACACTATCGACAAATTCAAACGGAGCCATACAGGGAAGGTATTGTTAGCTAAGCCTACTACTCGTACCAAAAAGAATCTTCTTTCTGAGAAATCCTCTAAGCTTATATCAAAGCTAAAATCCCGAATCCCTTATGTCTATTCAAGTTTACGGAATTCCTAACTGCGGTACCTGCAAAAAAGCTTTCACCTGGTTGGAGAGCAACGGCGTTGAGTACGAATTCATCAACACTAAAGAGCACCCGCCCACCCAAACTATGATCCAGGAGTGGGTGAATGCCCTCGGCTCAAAACCGATGCGAAACACATCGGGACAATCTTACCGGGTATTGGGCACGGTCAAAGACGACTGGACCGATGCTGAATGGGTGGAGGCGTTTGCCAACGATGCCATGCTGCTGAAACGTCCTCTGTTTGTTAAAGATGGAGCTGCGGTGCTGGTAGGTTTTCGCGACAAAGACGAGGTGATTCGGCAGAAGTTGGGCGTTTAGATTCAGTAAACCGCGATCGCCTTCACCAACAAACGAAACTCACCCGGTTGAAAATGGGGATTGAGTGCACCATTGTATTCAAATTTGCTGAGCATGAGTTGGAGCGATCGAATTCTTGCCGTATTCAAGCCCTGGGCGTTATTCACCGTTTTGGCACGAAACACTGGAGCCATTAAATTAAACGGAATTCGCACCGTCATCCACTGATCCGGCACCGTATCAAATGAATAGGCATAGGCAAGGCTATCCCAGGAATCTTCATCCCGAATCAGGAACTTGTAGCGTTGCCCGTCTCCCTTCACCTGAAGCTCAATTCCACTGGAACCAGCTAAGTTTAGAGGCGGCTCAAAATTGCGGGTACGAATCGAGGCAAACCCACCAGAGTTGGCAGTCGAAACATAACCCGTAAATAGCGCGGCATCTTCCTGCCATTTCATCGAGCTAGCGCTGACACCGCCCATGACCACATCATCTAGCGCACCCCAGACTTGGGACAACGCATCAGATGGTTGGCTGAAGTCAAAAATTACACCCGCTTGGGGTTGGGGTGGTGGGGGAGGACTGGAACCAAAAAGCATGTGTTGCAACCAACTAACGACTGGAATCGCTTCAAAGTAGGAGAGAGTCTGGAAAAATCGACCCGCATTCCACTGACGACTGGGTTGAGACATGATTCAACCTCAAACAAACATTCAACCTGGAATACCCTCATTCTAATCACCCAGGCGCGATCGCTTGCTTAAAGTCCATAATTGTATTGTTAGACTGTGCCTCATTGATCGCTTCAGCAAAGATCACAGGGCTTCGATTTTTACGATACCGCCCTCAACAGCATCAACTTGCAACCGATAACCGTAGAGCATTGCCATTCCGAGCAGAGGTTCTGTTTCTGATTCTGCAATGTAAACGTCGCGGTACTGCCCATCCCAAATCACTATCGCAGTGTACAAATCAAATAAAGTTTCGCTTCCATCCCCAATGTAACAATATCAGATGCACTCCAGGGTAAATTCAGGGTAGCAATGATTGCAGAGGGTAAAGACAGAAACCCAGTGAATCCTGTATCAATCACTGTTTCGCTTGCTTGTAGTTGCTGATTCGAGGTGCCTACAATAACAGTCAGCGTTGCTTCACGCCGTAAACTCACAACTCCTTGCATCATGGATTTTTCTTCAGACTTCGCGCTCCAAAATGATCAACGGCGCGATGTCCAATCCGAATCACCCAAGGTTGAGCATTGGGATGTCGCTCAAATAGTCGATTAGTTGCGGGCACTACATTTTCATCGACCTCAAAATTTCCAGTTTCAATATCGATCGCCACAATTTTGCCTTCATTGCCTGCTTCAATTTGCTGCCGAATGCCAGACTCATAAAGTTCTTGCCCACGTCGTGCCAACTCTTCTTTGCTGTAACGTCGTTGACGCACTGCCATCGGCTTGCCCTCGATTTCAACATTACCCCTTCATTTTATCTTTAGTAGTGGAGATGGCATTCGCTGAAGGGAAACGAGAAAAAGAGTGATTGTTTGATTGCCTGCATCAACCTACCCACTGGCGGCGATCGCACTTAGTAATCAGTTGGTGGGCAAATTAACTATTTCTTGAATACCACGTTCTCGAAGTAACTTGGTTACATTTTCTCCAACAAACGAAACGGCATCAATACTGAAGCTGTAAATGCAGTAATGAATCTCGCTTTCATCGTCAACAAACTCTTCTGATGTAACGATGCGAAGATCATTAATCTGCCAAGTTTCCCAATTTTGTTTGTTGATCCATGTAGGATTTCTGCTTTTCCTCTCAATCTTAATACGAGGGTTAACGGCTCAAATCAGCGGCGGCAGATCACCCTGAACTCAGCACCAGCAGTTCT
>JACYLN010000084.1 GCA_015272515.1 Leptolyngbyaceae cyanobacterium C42_A2020_001
AAAATATACCCGCCTAATTAAAAATTACATCCGTCATTATCTAGGGCGATTCGCTCAACGAATTCATATTCCTGCTGATCAAACTAAACTACATGAACCGCTAACTCCAGAGCTGCGAAAATTTCCGATAATTCATATCGATCGCCTGTGGGGTGCGAACATGAACTACCGAACTGAATTGATTTATAACTCAGGATTTGATGAGAATTTTCAGCGTTATGGACTGTTTGAAGATGTAGATTTCTCAGTTAGGGTTGGCAAAACCCATAAACTTGTGTGTCGATTGGATGCCTTGATTACTCATGACGATTCTCTTGGTCAAAGCACTCGTCCCAAAGATGCCCAATACTTTCTGGCTTCATGGGTAAATGCGGCTTACATTATTGAAAAATTGTTTCCTTGCCAGGAAAGCCGAGATGCTTATCAACGCTTTTTCGATCTGGTTCGCTTATTCTCAGCGGCAAGCCCTCAGCAACTGCGTGAGCGAAAAATTAGAACCTTAGGAAATTCACAATTATTTGATATGGCTCAGGAGTTTGTCACAGAACTTCAACGTTGTCAGAAACAAGAAGAATTGGGAGATAAGTTTCGACAGTTTCAAAGTCAGATTTCGACTTTGAGTGCAATTTAGGGCTGAATTGTCATCTAACAAAGGGAGCAGGCGAATTGTCATTCTCGCAGTCCTTGCTGCTTCAGCAAGCCATCCACCCATTGGATATCTTCATCAGAAAGAGGGGGCATTGGGTCTTGCTGATAGTCAATCTCCAAATCATACGCTGCTCGGTCATAGACCTGATGTAACAAGTGTTGTAAATCGATGAGTAGTTCTGGGTCATCCGACTTTAGAGGGATGGGAACGGATGGAATTGAGTCGCGCAAGTTGAATGGATAGAGATCTGCACGAGGGCGTTGTTCAGATCGGCTAATTAGAATTCGATATAAAGAAGCAGGCAGATTGCCCCGCAACGCTAACGGGTTAAATGCTCGAATTAAATCAATTTCAATCAAATGAGTGTGGCTACCTAAAATGGCTAAACGCTTTTCTTCATATTGCAGTCTGCCTCTGCCTGAGCGTTTATTACTGGGTGAAATAAGCTCCAATGTGGTGACGACTTCTCCTGTGATCACATCCCGAATTTCCAGATATCGTTCTCGAAACTCCTCAGGCATTGGCACCTCCACCCTGATAGGTTCAGCGCTTATAAGGTTGCTTTTGCTCGCTGTAATTCGCTCCATGTCGCGATTTGTCTGCAAAACAGCCGCATCTGGTCGTCCAACGAAGGTTAAATCGTTGCTGGCATCCTCATAAATTCTCTTTTCAACTGCTGCACGATATTTAGGGCGAAGCCTGGGACCGAGTTCATCCGCGATGGCTACAATCAAACGGCTATGAAACTCTTGCCAGATTGCAGGATGTTCCAGATAGGGGTTCATTCCGGGAAAAGGAGACACCATGATACGACGGCATTAAGCAACTCTATGTTCCTCATATTAAGCCTTCATCAAGACTCCGGGTGAGTCAGAAAGATCAACGAAACAAGTGGCAGTAGCATTGCAATTGCCATTCTTATGATTGAAACGGCTGTCAAATCAGCGTCTATTCTGTGTGTTGGAAATCGCTGGTTCCCGAAAGCACCTGGTGGTGCAGAACGCTATATTTATGAATTGGTTCATCAACTTACAACCAGGGGCGATCGCGTCGAACTGTGTGCTACCGATGTCCCCAATGATCACTCGTCGCTTTTACTGACGAATCTGGCATCCGCCGAGCGATCGCTACCACAACGATTATGGACGAGTCAAGCCCAATTTCAACGACGTAGTCTGACAACTCCTGATGCAATCAATTTGCACTTTGCCCTCTACAGTTTTCCAATTCTGCGGCAATTACCTGCGGATGTGCCAATCACCTTTAATTTTCATGGGCCCTGGGCGCTGGAAAGCCAGCAAGAAGGTGAATCGAAGGTGGCTGTACAACTGAAATATTGGTTAGAACAACAGGTATTTCGTTGCTGCGATCGCTTTATTGTGCTCAGCAAAGCCTTTGGCGAGATTCTGCATCGGCACTACAACATCTCCTGGGAGAAGATTCACATCATTCCGGGTGGAGTGAATACAACCTGGTTTCAACCGAATCTGTCTCGACTGGAAGCCCGCGAAAAACTGGGTTGGCATCCAGATCGACCGATTTTATTTACGCCGCGCCGATTGGTACATCGCATGGGCTTAGACAAGTTACTCATAGCCCTGGTTCAAGTGAAAAAACAGGTGCCCGATGTGTGGTTGGCGATCGCTGGAAAAGGTTCCATTAAAGAAGCCCTTGAGCAGCAAATCTGCGAGTTAGATTTGCAAGACAATGTGAAACTATTGGGATTTGTGCCAGATGAACTGCTGCCCGTTGCCTATCAAGCGGCTGATTTAACCGTGTTGCCCAGTCAAAGTCTGGAAGGGTTTGGGCTAGTTCTTGTAGAGTCGCTTGCTTGCGGCACGCCTGCTCTTTCTACTCCAGTTGGCGGAATGCCCGAAGTGTTAGCTCCTTTCCGCCCAGAACTGGTTACAACATCCCGTGAGTCGGATGCGATCGCATCTAGAATCGTTGATCTACTAACTGGAGTGGTGCCATTACCCAGCCGAACTGCCTGCCGAGAATATGCTCTGTCACGATTTGACTGGCAACCGATTACACTGCAAGTACGACAGGTGCTTTTAAACTGAGTGTTTCGGTATGAAAATTTTCTTTCTAGACCAAAGTGGTAAACCTGGTGGTGCAGAGCTTTGTCTGCTAGATGTGGCAATGCCTTACAAAAATCACGGTCTGGTAGGGTTGTTGGCAGATGGCCCGTTTAGAGAACTACTGGAGCAACATCAAATTCCGGTGCAAGTTTTAACGAATCAAGCCATTCAGGTACAGAAAGCGAGCGGTTTGCTACAAAGTTTACGCAGCAGTGGCACTTTATTCACCCCATTAATGAAGGCGGTTCAACTCAGTCGTGACTATGATCTGATTTATGCCAATACTCAAAAAGCTCTCGTCGTTGGCGCGATCGCCAGTCTGCTAACTCGTCTCCCTCTGGTTTATCATTTACACGATATTGTTTCGCCCGATCACTTTAGTCCAACAAATCAGAGAATTATTATCACATTGGCAAATCGCTTTGCCTCCCGTGTGATCGCAAATTCCCATGCCAGTCAAAAAGCGTTTGTTGATGCAGGGGGAGATGCCAACAAAACCACTGTTATCTATAACGGATTTAATCCTGCTGCTTATCAAGTTGCCAGCACTCAGCGAGAACACATGCGGCAGGAGTTAGGGATTCGCGATCGCTTCGTTATTGGGCACTTCAGCCGCCTATCTCCCTGGAAAGGGCAGCATATACTCATCGAAGCATTGGCTCAATGTTCAGCCAATGTCATTGCCTTATTCGTGGGTGATGCCCTGTTTGGTGAAGAAGCGTATGTGAAGCAACTTCATCATCAGGTCATTCAATTAGGCTTACAGGAGCGAGTTCATTTTTTAGGATTTCGCTCAACTATTCCAGAACTAATGTCAGCCTGCGACTTGGTTGCTCACACCTCCACCGCGCCAGAGCCGTTTGGTCGTGTAATTGTGGAAGCGATGTTGTGCGGTTGTCCCGTGGTGGCAGCAGCAGCCGGAGGAGCCGTTGAACTCGTCCAACCAGATAGAACGGGTTGGTTAGTGCCGCCTGGAGATTCTTTGAAACTGGCAGACGTGATCACTCAGATTCAGGCAAACTCAGAGCGATCGCACCAAATTGCCCAATATGCTCAGATCCGCGCAACTCAGCAATTTAATCTTGCAACCACAAATCAACAGATTGCAGAGTTATTGCAAGTAATTGTAAAGCACTAATTGATAAAGTCTTTTTCAAACTCGCCTCTGAGATAAAGAATCTGTGAAGTTAGGCACTCGTGTTTCGTGAACAAGGTCTGTAATTGTACGTAGGGACTAGGCGACGTTTTCCGGCATTCAACTTCATATCTGGAAGCTTGATGCAGGGCCGCATTTATCCATAAAACCTCGGAGTCTAGTATGAATTGACCATGAATCTTTTAAGCGATCGTTGGCAGTTCTTCGGAAGATACCTACGATCGCTAATACATGGTTCACTCTGAACGTAACCTAGCCCTTGTGCAACTTAACCCACTCGTCCATGAGTTATGGTTCATCTACCAACGGTGCGCTGCTAAGGCTACCTGAATTCTTCAGCTCCTGTTGAGCTAGGGCAGATAGGGCAGATCGATCAGTCTAGATGGATTGCTTGATCATCTTGTTCTCCATCCAACTTTAGAATCTGCGGTAATCTGTAAACATCAGTAGCCTACTCAGTTTCAGTTAAAACGTTCTCTGAATTGAGCAACTATATACTGTTAGGTAGGTTCAAAACATGAATAAAGCAATTAGCTTCAGTGCAATAACTGCAACAGTAGTCATTGCGGGTACGACGTTAGGAAGCGCACCTGCTCAAGCTCTCAGTATCGAGCCGGGCAGCAGCTTTCAAATCAATAGTCTCTCTAACATCAAAATCACTACGACTGGTATTGATTTTGGTAATAATGGTGCAGCAGGAGCACCTGTCACACTGTCAGATGTTTTACTCGCCGATGGAGTGACTTCAGACCCTGGTTGGTCAACAAACCGAGGGGCTAGTGGAGTAGCAGCAGATATCCTGTTCAACATTCCCCAAACTAGTTTCTTAACATTTACCTTACTTGATCCAGCAGGTAGTCCCTTGACCTTTGATTTCCTTGCTCCGTTTGGCACTACTGTCTCTACAGCTCCGGGTAGCAATGATACATTTACTTTGTCATTTGCCACCAAAATCAGAAATGCCTTAACAGGCACAATTGTAGGAGATGGTTCGCTAACTGCTCAGGTGAAAGATGGCTTCGTCGTTGGCAACAATCAAGGCGTTTCTTCTTTCTCAGTTTCTGTCACAGCAGTGCCAACTCCAGCCCTTTTACCTGGCTTAATTGGTCTTGGTGTTGGGATGCTGCGGAAGCGGAAAGCTGAGGCAACGGCTAAGGCTCAGGCTTAAGGACTGTTAACACCAATCATCCGAGTTTGTCTGATCCATTTGGGCGGTTGTGTAGCGTTTTTACGGCTTACACGCCGCTCTTTTTATGGCACTCCAAACAGTTAGCAGTCTTAAACGCTAACAAAATTCGATTTTTTGAATGTGAAAGTTTTGTCAGTATTGAGGGTTAAGCTTCATCAGAAGTTTATTCAAACCCTCCGGGAATGTTCGGAGAAAGTGGAAACAGAGATATAGCGGGTGGATTTTCTGCTCAATGGGTGCAAGCCAGCATCAGCAGTTTCAGCCTTCCGCAATCTGTGAATGCCATTGAGTCGTTTATGAGATTTGACATTGTAAATCTCTAACCTTCTCACACTGGTTTTTTGATGTTTAGCTGAGAGTTAATCAGTGATATGACTACTCTGTCTTCTCCCAATAGCTATGTTGGCTCTTACAATCCTAAGGGGCTTTGCCAGATTGTTGGATTGGCTTGTTTGGCTGGTTTTTTGGTGGATTTAGCGGTAATTACGTTTCCACCTAACCTGGGTAACTTACAGTGGCGCATTGGCTTCATGCAGCAGGTGAGCGATCGCTCCATTATTCTGCTGTTTGGGCTGGCACTTGTGATGTTTGGGACATTAGATTTTCGCCGAATGCGGAGACGTTTGGCAATGTTTTGCCTGATCTTAGGGGCAACGTTTTGCCTCTCTTCTATCCTGGTAATTCGAGATGGCATTGCATTTCAACAAGAAGCTTTGAAGACTATTAGCAGCCAAGCGACGCAAGTTCAATCTCAGATTCAAAAAGCCCAAAGTAATCCTGGCTCAGTTCCCAACGTCACACCTGAACAGTTAACTCAACTTTCGAGTCAGTTGAGCAATCAGGTAAGCGCGCTCAAGGAAACCGCTAAAACAACGACTCTAAGAACCGGGATTTCGAGTGTGGGAAATCTGATTGTGGTTGGATTAGCCCTGATTGGTTTAGGGCAATACGGAGCACGCCCACCCAAGAATTGAGCAGAGAGGTTATGGAGTGGCACAGAGCAATTCAGAATCCCGTTTAGGAACCTTGAGACGAAAGCTGATGCGGCGATCGCTGGTGTTGCTTAAGCAAGCGACCAAAACAAATCACAACCGCATCATGGCGTGTGGCGTTCTAGCGTTGCTGGTTTTCTTACCAACCTGGGTGTTTTCAATCGGTTATTCCATCATCAAAGGACACTCTACCCCGTTATTGAATTTTGGTTTTCTCTATTTGGGGTTAGATTCATTCTGGACCCAGCGCCAACGTTTGCAAGCGAACCCAGCATCTGATGAAGAACAAATTTTGGGCTATGTCTTAATTTTGGGCAGTGCTGCCTGCTATCCCTTTTGCTTCGGTTCTATCTCGCTCCAAGCTCTGATTTGCATAGTCGTTTTGTTAGGAATCGCGATCGCAAACTGGGGTGTGGCGATCGTCCAAAAGCAACCGCTAGCCATCCTGCTGATTCTTACCAGTGTTTATCCTGGCTTGGGATTTTTAGGAAATACCGTAAGACAAACCTTAACTGGCGATCAACTAGAGTGTTTGATGGCTTGGTTGGGCGGATTATCGCTATCGGCAATAGGGCAACCTGTAACTGTTGATGGGGCAATTCTTTCGTTGTCAACCACGCTCGATCCAAAGAAAGCGGTGGAAGTGGCTTCTGGGTGTAGTGGGTTTGATATGGCATTTCCCATCGCAGGATTCGCTTTGATCATGGGTTTGTTTTTCAAGCAATCCTGGCAAAAGATTGTGGCGTTGATGGCGATCGGTATTGCGTTAGCGTTAGCGTTTAATGTGCCTCGAATTGTGCTGCTGGCGTTTTCAGTAGTGTATTGGGGGAAGGGCGCGTTTGAGTTTTGGCATGGTCCTATTGGAGGGCAAATTTTTGCTACCATCATGCTCACTGCCTACTATTACATTGCAATGGCAATGATTGACTCTTCAAGCAAGGAAGGGAAGAGGGGGTAGGAGAAGAGGAAAGTGCAATCTCCAATCTCTAATCTTTAACCTACTCTCCCATCGCCTGTAAAAATAGCGATCGCGTCCGGGGTCCATCCAGTTCAAACAACAGAACAGATTGATAGGTTCCTAATGCCAATTTGCCGTCTACGACTGGGATAACTTCACTGGTACTGAGGGTGATTGCCATCAGATGGGAGTGAGCATTCATCGGTTCATCGGGAGGAATGTTGGGGCGCAGGTGCAGGTCATTGTGATGATAGCGATGGCGCACTGTGCCCAGGGTTAGTCCTCCTTCAGGAGCCAATTGCTGCAAATAAGCTTTGACATCTTCAAACAATCTGGGTTCGTGCTCGTTGATGGCAAGAGCGGTAGTGGTATGACGCGAGAACACTAACACTTGACCGTTTTGAATCGCTGTTGAGATGAGAAAGGTTTGAATCTGCGGCGTAATGTCGTAAATCTGAATGCCAGATTCGGTGGGAATTTGGATTACTTGGTGAATGATGGGCATAACTGAATGGGAAATCGGGAATGGAAATTGGGAATGGCGATCGCAAACAAATGATGAATCACAATAACCCGTTACCATTGACGCAAAAAAATGGGACACCTGAACAGTGCCCCACCCATAACCACAATCAAAGGAAACTCAACTAAACCACGTCTAACTCGCAAAGGCGTTGCTGAATAGAAGTATGAAATTACAAAGTGAGTTTCTGCATTGCCCCCTAAATCCCCCAATTCTGGGGGACTTTGAAGACTGTTGCCCCCCAACTTTGGGGGGCTAGGGGGGCGAATCATAGTTGGATTCAGCAACGCCACTCGCAAACTGGGGGTTCCTTTAAAGAAACCTACGGGGTCAGAGGTGGATAAAGTTTATTTGCGAATGTCTTTTGCCATATTGCGGAACACATCCAGGCTGGAATCTGCTTTGCGCCGTTCAGACACTTGAGCATTTGTCGGAACTGAACCGTTAGATTCAGCCGCTGGAGTGGAGGTGACGACAGAACCGAGCGACAGTTTGGGAACTTGTGTCCCCAGTTTGCGATCGCTCATGTTCATGGAAGACACCTCTTTTTCCAGTTCAATTTCTTCGTTGTTGACCGTTTTTGGAAAAGTTCGCCGTACTTTCTTGGCGGTTCGCATGTATTCCACGTTACCCATCGTGCGAGCATCATCCATATCTAGATAGTAGGCTTGCTCACGTTCACGAGCCGGCTTTGGTGGCTTCACTTCCGATTGAGCCGACGCTTCATCCTTTGGCTTCGAGCCAAAAAATCCTCTTAAGAATCCAGTCACGATCCGTCCCTACCTCTGTTAATGTTGCAACACGTAAAAGATTATTAACGATTATAACGGTGTGGCGCACAGAAGTTAGGAGGGACAACGAGAATTCAGGGTTTAGAACTCATCAAAAATGGCAAAATCTGTTCTGCAAGTTGGGGGGCGTAGTTTTGTGGAAGGGCATGGTCGGCGTTGGGAAGAATCACAAGCTTGGCATGGGGGATTGCTTGGGCGTAGGTTTGACTATGCCAGAGGGGGATGGTTTCGTCGCGATCGCCTGTGATCACTAGAGTTGGAGTCTGCAATTGATGAATGTGCTTTTCCACGGTGTCGATCGCGTCCTCTGGGCGTAACCGATCCATCAAGAACGATCGTGCGGCTGGTTGTGCCATCAATTCTCGCCGCATCCATACAATTTGCTTCAGGGTTTCCTGCTGTCCTGCCAATGTTGCCAGCGGAGTGATCCCACGTAAAACCCAATCGACAACAGGCGTATCCCACAAAATTGGGCGCAGATGATCATAGCGTCCACAAAAGCTGTCATCCCGAATACCCGCAGGAGCCGCCAGGATCAGCCCAGCAACTTGTTCTGGGTATGCCAACGCATAGGCTGCCGCCACCCACCCACCAAAGGAATGCCCCAACAGATAGCATTGTCCTAAATTACGAGCTTCTACAAAACGCCGAACAAACTCCACTTCTTTAGCAATGTCGTATTGCATCCGAGGCTTTGCAGAATCTCCAAACCCCATCAGATCCAACGCGACACAATGAATCTGCGACTGAAGTTGATCGATCAAGGGTAACCAACAAGCTGCGCTACCCATAAAGCCGTGCAACATCAGTAATGTTGGGCCTTCTCCACGTTCTACAAAAGCGGCTGGTTCAGCAGCGCCTGAATGAACAAAATTGAGATTAAGGGATACGGTTTGTTTTAAGGTCACAGGTCTGGGTGATAGCGTCCTTCGCTATTGTGACAAATGGTTGAGCTGAGAAACAAAGTTTTCAGGGATTGCTATTTATGGTGTTTTTCACCAAAAAGGATTACACTCAAGGAAGGAGGTGTCCAGATGGCTACGGCTATAGCTTCTGTTTTGTGGGGTGTGACGCTGTCACTAACGGCACCTTACTCGGTTGATTGAGTCGCTACACCTATTTCTCACTTCAGCAAAAATCGCTTATGGCTTTATTAACTTCGCTTCCAATTCCTCCCCATTTTGATCCTGCGCGGGTAGGTGATGTTTGGAGAGTACCCTACCAGCAACGGGCTGAAGAAGCTGCAAATTGGGCAAAGCAGCACAACATTCAGCCTGCTTCCAGCGATCGCACTCGGATTTGTTTGCTAGCGATCGATGTGCAAAACACTTTCTGTATTCCAGAGTTTGAGCTGTTTGTGGGTGGTAGATCTGGAATGGGTGCTGTGGAAGACAATGGACGCTTGTGTGAGTTCATCTATCGCAATTTAGGAGTGATTACTGAAATTGCCCCTACAATGGACACCCACACGGCGATGCAAATTTTCCATCCCATCTTTTGGATTAATCAAGCGGGGGAGCATCCGGCTCCAGTTGCAACCATGATCTCTCTACAAGATGTGGAGCAGGGTGTTTGGCGAGTCAATCCAGCGATCGCTCATAGTTTGGGACAAAGTTATGAAGCCCTACAACAACATGCCTGGTATTACACCCATCAACTCACCCAGGATGGCAAATATCCGCTAACGGTGTGGCCCTACCATTCCATGCTGGGCGGAATTGGACAAGCATTGGTGTCTGCGGTTGAAGAAGCGTTATTTTTTCACTGCATTGCCCGTAGCAGCCAAACTCGATTTGAACTGAAAGGTGGCAATCCCTTAACCGAAAATTACTCAGTTCTGCGTCCAGAGGTGTTAGCAGGGGTGGGTGGTGCGGCGATCGCGCAGAAAAATTCTTCATTACTACAAAAGCTACTTGCTTTTGATGCAGTAATCATTGCAGGTCAAGCAAAAAGTCATTGCGTTGCCTGGACAATTTCAGACTTCCTGAGCGAAATTCAAGCCATTGAGCCAAGCCTGGCGCAGAAAGTTTATCTATTAGAAGACTGCACATCTCCAGTTGTAGTACCAGGAGTGGTTGATTTTACAGAGCAAGCAGATGCAGTATTTCAACGGTTTGTTGATGCTGGAATGCATCTGGTGAAGTCTACTCAACCAATTTCGGAGTGGCAAGGAATGGGTTTGCAGGATACCAGTCCGGAAGGAGTTCTGGAGACGAGGAGATGAGCTGTAGAGTCGTGCGATCGCCTGCTCAAAGTCACCTTGTTGTAAGCTTGGTGATTGCCTGAGAAAGCGATCGCACACTGCTTAGCACTTCATAAAGGAGTTACTAAACAAGCCAATTTGCTAGTGCCCAAATTCCTACCAATGATAAGAACATGATTAGCCACAGTCTCCACGTTGCCATTGATAACCTCCTTGACGAAGCTTAGTCTTAGCAACTAACTACAGCATAGTCATAAAGCAGCTAAACAACCTCAGCCTGAGGTACGAAAGTTACTACTTAGTAACCATTTCAACTGGCTCTTTTTGGGCACTAGGGGCTTCGTATGCTTGTTCAAGCCGCATAAGTTGCTTTGCCTGAGCAGACAAAGAACTGGCATCAATCCAGTAAGTCATTAAAGCATCAGTGGAAAATAGTCCTGCCCCATTTACGACAAAGAAAAGGAAACATACAGCGTAAATTGCAGAGAGTTCCAGGTAAGGAATGTTGAAACCAGAGACAAGAATGTGATGATACATGGCAACGCACATGGTACTGAACAAACCAAGTGCAGCCGGACGGGTGAGAAATCCAATTGCCACTAAAGGCGCTCCAATCAGCTCAGTAAATGCAGCAAGATAGCTGAAGAAAATGGGGAAAGGTAACCCAATAACTTGAACATAGGCTTGTGCAAAGCTTTCGATATTTGATAGTTTGTCTAAGCCGTTGTGGATCATCATGATGCCGACAACCGCCCGCAAGATTGCCCAGGCAGTTTGCGACGAAAAATTAGGGGTAACGTTGGGCTTTAAAGCCTTGACGAACAGCGATGGGATAGACATAGTGGGATGAATGATTGACGATATATTAAAAATTTTAACGCTTTCATTAAGAAAGGTAAATATTTATCATCAATGTTTAGTTCTTTCTTCCCCAAGTCGTAGAACTTGAATTGCCAACAGCCTATCTATTGCATTCGATCAATGGTGCGATACTGAATGGCTTCAGCCACATGATGCGCTTGTAGCGAATCATCTTCAGCCAGGTCGGCAATGGTGCGGGCAACTTTAAGGATGCGATCGCTGGCACGCACAGATAATCCCAGCTTACGAATTGCGGTTTCTAGCAGATTTCGCCCACTATCATCCAACTTGCACCACTGCCGTAGATGATTTGCTTGCATTTCTGCATTACATCTTAAAGTCGTGTCTTTGAAGCGAGCATGGGCGCGATCGCGGGCAACCTGCACCCGTTCTCGCACCGCCTGTGAATCTTCACCCCTCGGTTGCTGCGTAATTTCCTCTGGCTTCAATCGATTCACCGCGACCTGAAGATCAATTCTGTCGAGCAAAGGTCCCGACAATCGCGCCCAGTACTGCTCTCGTGCTCTGGGGGTACAAGTGCAGGGTTGAACTGTGTCACCATAAAAACCACAGGGGCAAGGATTGGTGCTGGCGACTAGCGTGAATTGGGCTGGAAAGGAAACCGACTGACGAGTACGGGAGATACTGACGTATCCATCTTCTAAGGGCTGGCGCAAAAATTCCAGCACATCTCGCTTGAACTCAGTCAGTTCATCTAAGAACAAGACTCCTCGGTGTGCCAGTGAAATTTCACCAGGGCGGGGGAAACTGCCGCCTCCCACAAGGGATGGACCAGATGCGGAATGGTGTGGGCTGCGAAATGGGCGCGTAGTGACAAGCGCACCTTTGTCTTTTAGCAAGCCTGCGACTGAGTGAATTTGAGTGACTTCAAGTGCTTCTTCAAACACGAGTGGTGGCAGGATGGAGGGTAAGCGACGGGCAAGCATGGTTTTGCCTGAACCAGGGGGACCTACGAAAATCAAATTATGCCCGCCCGCAGCGGCGATTTCGAGGGCGCGACGAGCATGAGCCTGCCCTTTGACATCGCGCAGGTCAGGACCAGCAAAGCGCGATCGCTCCAGTTCTTCCAGCCCGTTTGCTGTTGCGGGTAGGGTATTGTTTGGAGCCGCCAAAAACTCACCAACTTCAGAAAGATGCTTGAAGCCAAATACCTTTAAACCTTTAACTACCGCCGCTTCACGCACATTATCTGCTGGAACGACGATTCCTGTAATCCCCAATCGTTTCGCTGCGGCCGCGATCGCTAACACCCCCGCAATTGGGCGCAAACTGCCATCCAGCGACAACTCACCCAGAAACAAAAACTCATCCAACAAATCGATATTGATTTGCTCTGAAGCTGCCAACACACCAATGCTGATGGGTAAATCAAAACTAGGTCCTTCTTTTCTCAAATCCGCGGGCGTAAGATTGGTGACAACTTTCCGCATGGGAAAAGCGTATCCAGCATTTTTGATCGCAGCTCTCACCCGCTCTTTCGATTCCTGTACTTCCTGCGATGGTAAGCCGACGACAACAATGCCAGGAAGTCCTCCAGCAATGTCTACTTCAACTCCAACTTTCACAGCATCAATTCCAACCAGTGATGCACTCCAAACTCTAGCCAACATAGCTGCGACCCAAGATTCTTCAGCTTTAGAGTGCCCGGATTACTTTATGAATTACCAGAGATTTCAGCTTAGGCAAAAGTCTACCCGATCGTTTCCGACATTTGACCCGATCGTTTCTGACTGACGTGCGTGGTTCTACTTCTTATGGTGGAAAGGTGCCAGTAAACGAATCACGAATGCTTTAGAACACGCTAAGAGTTCGGGAGAATGATGATGATCGCGATCGCAGAATCAGCGATTGCAAGTCCAGCTTTAGTTCAGCAGGATTTGTATTTCGGACTGAGCTTATCAAATAACAAAACTATCTCTCGTCCAGAATTTCAAGATTTTTTGGATGATGTGATTACGCCTCGTTTTGCATCGGGGTTGACCCAATTTGACGGCAAGGGGCAATTGCCAGAGCAATCGGGAGTGCAAGAGGCAACGAATGTCGTATCCCTTTACGCACCTGATACGCTCGAAAATCAATTATCACTCAAGCAAATCGCTCGTGCCTATCAACAAGCATTTGATATCAGCGTCGTTCAAGTCACGAACAAAGATGATCTCAAGATTGGATTTGGACCTGGCGAAAACCTGATTGATAATGATCCAATTCCTGAACTGATTCAAGTTGATCTATTTTTTGGGCGTAATATTGGTGGAACTGTAGGCGTGACTCAAGAGCAGTTTCAAGCGTTTGTCGATCAAACAATTACGCCTCGTTTCCCTTTAGGGTTAACCAACTTTGATGCCAATGGGCAATTTTTGTCCAGTGACGGTACTCTCGTTCGAGAACCCGCTGAAGTGGTTAGCCTGATTATTGAAGACACGGAAGCTAACGAAGCCGCGATCGATGCCATTGTTTCAGAGTATAAGCAACAGTTTCAGCAAGAAAGCGTGCTGATTGCGGTGAATGAAGCTATCACTGTTGCCTTTGGTCCAACCGCTGATTTGATTGACAATGATCTGATTCCAGAACCGATCCAGGTGGATTTGTTTTTTGGACGCAATATGGGCGGAGTTGAAGGGGTTTCTGAGGCAGAGTTTCAAACATTTTTGCAGGATGTAGTTGATCCTTACTTTGACCAGTTCACCGTGTTGGATGCTGATGGACAATTCCTCTCCAACACGGGTGACTTGATTCGAGAGCGATCAAAAACTGTAAGTTTGATCATCGAAGATACTGTCGCTAATGAAGCTGCTATTAATCATGTAGTTTCGGAATATATTGCTCGATTCCAGCAAGAAAGTGTGTTGGTAGTCGTAGATGAAGAGATTCAGGTCAACTTCATCAATAATCTTCCCATCGGCTGCGGAGACGGGTTTCGGGAAATGGGTTATAACAATTTGCCCTATCCACCATTTGCTTCAGGTCAACCATTTCGCGTTGAAGATTGCTTTGGTTCAGGAGACAGAAACTTTAACGCTTTGTGGTCTGGCTTGATGTAACTTCCATCATCGAACCTGACAAAACTTGCATCAAGATAACCATGTCACACAAATCTTTTCCACCGCAGATTCCTGTACTACAGAAGCCATCTGCAACAACCAGCGATCGCCCATCTTCAATGCAAGCTGAACTCAGAAATGAGCGATTAGAAGCAGCCATAGGTGCGAGAACTGAGGTCATTCAGTCATTCATTATGTCGATTTTGAACGTTAGTAGGTTTTTCCCAACCGGACAACCACTATGGCGCACGAGAACTCTCAATCAATTCAGGTGAATCACAGGGCTTCGTGATGCTTTGCCTGAACTCTATCAAATTTACAAGTAGGAGATTTACCAATGCTACATCAACTGACCCAAAACAAGTTCGCTCGACTCATGCTCACAGCAGGACTCTGCTTGACTACCGTTTTCGCGAACCCGATCAATTGCAACGCCGCCAAAAAGAGTGAGGCACCGTCTTTAGAAGGTGGTCAACTTGCGCTCAAGATCAAAAGATCTGATGTTTTAGAAGGTGATCAACCTGCGCTCAAGCTCAAAAGATCTGATGTTTTAGAAGATGGTCAGCCTGCGCTCAAGCTCAAAAGAGCCGATGTGTGATGGGGTTTAACTCGACCATTGCTTCATAACAGTCTGAAATCATTTGTGGAAGGCTTCTCTCCTCAACCTTGAGAGGAAGGAGGGTGCGGGGGTGGCGGTGTTCATCACTTATCGAGGACTGCCATCTCTCACAGTAATTTGATCGCTCGGCACCAGCTCGCCGATCGCCATAGATCAGGGTCAACTTTGATCGAATCTCCTCAGAAGCACATCAGATCACCAACCATGTTTCTCGTGATCTAATCTCCTGCCCTGTAAAGGCACACTTGTAAGGAATTCTGAAATGTTAAAGTCAAATCGTTTTTCAATGTTTGCAGTCCTCGGTGCAACATCCGCTATTAGTTTAGTGAGCGCGATCGCGGCAGCATCTCCAAATTTCGTGATGTCTGATCGCATTCAACCACCTAATTCTAAAGTTGCTCAATTGAATGAGCCTCAAGTTTCAGCTGGGTGTTCAACCCCCGCCTGCGAGAAACCTTAGTTACTCAATTGAATGAGCCTTAAGTTTTAGCTAGGTGTTCAACTTCCGCCTGCGAGAAACCTTACCGGCCAGTGGAAAGGCAACGATGGTGGAACCTATTACCTACCCAAAATTGCTAATAAGGTTTTCCCTAACTACTGCCGGGTTAATAGGCGGCATATCTTCCGTGTACTACCAGGACAACGAGTTTGCAAGAGCTTCTGATTTTGTAATTGCACAGCGATTGCAATCAGTTGTACAGCGATCGCCCCCAACGAGTCGAGCCGTAAGCAATCAGACCCAAACTCAATTTCTACAACCCAAAAAAGGAGTATTCCAATGGCTAGCGACATTAAATTGAACGGTAATGGAGTTTTAGTAGAAGGAACGGATGTCACGTTTGATCGAGGTGCTGAACAAAGTTCGATCGCTCTCAATTTGAAGAATCCCAAAGGTTTCTGGCACATTTCGGGACCTCGCTCCTACGAACCGAATAACCCGCTTTCTATTTTTTGGCACAATAACACTCAGTTTAGCGGTCCCTTTCTGTCGGTGACTACGAATGGAAATGTGGGCATCGGCACCAACAACCCAGTACGATCGCTGCACGTGGAAGGCAACGAAATTCACAGTAGCGGCGGTGGAGCAGGATTTTCTTTCAGCGATCGTGCCAAGCCCGGATTTGTAGACAACCCTACAAAGGGTGAACGCTGGGTTTGGTACGCACAGGATGGAGATGCTCGTCTCTGGTCAGGTGAAGATGTGCTGACAGTCAAGGAGGAAGGTGACACTTGGCGAACGGTATTCAAAGGCAGGCTTCTGGTTGAACAGGGTATTGACGTTCACGGTAGTTTGAGTGCAAAGCGTCTGAGCGGCAAAGTCGGTTTATTTTCAGGGCAGGAGATGTCGGAACTCGGAGAAACCGAAAAAGTCGTAGGCATTCAGCTCTATACACAGGCTCTCCAAATGCATGCTGCGCTGACACACGCCCCAAAACATCTTGCACTCTTTCATGACTTCGACAAGTCCACAACAAAGGATGTGTTAGTCATCAACCGTAAAAACGGTTACACACAAGGCATTCGCATCGAAAGCGATGTTCAGGTTACAGGAAAATTAACCCAAGCTTCCTCGATCGCGCTGAAGGAAAATGTTGCCGAGCTTTCAGGTCAAGAAGCAATAGCGACATTACAAGGGTTGAATGCAGTCAAATACAACTACAAAGCCGATGAACAGAAACAGCAGCATATTGGATTTATTGCCGAAGATGTGCCTGATTTAGTCGCTAGTGCAGAGCGCGATCGCCTTAGCCCGATGGATATTGTGGCAGTGTTAGCCAAAGCCATGCAAGAACAGCAGAAGATGCTTGCAGAATTGGCAGCAGAAGTGAGCGCCTTAAGAGGGCAAGGCAGTTAGCGCTCACGCTGTCAGTGCCAAGATTCAACTGGATTGAGATCAACAGCTTGAATCTTGGCAAAAAATCCAAATCTCGACTTTTGCCTAAAATCACCCTTCCAATATCAACCGGAGAAGATAATGGCTAGCGTTCAATTAGCAAAAACCTTGAGCGATCTTGGGACAAATTCGGTACGAGAGTTGTTCAACCGCACAGGTTCCTCTGAACAATCCGTGTTTAAGCAAGCCCAAATTGCGGCAATTGGTTCCTTTTACCTGAAAACAGGCGGCATCAAAGGTCCACTGGGATTACCTGTGAGCAATGTTAAATTTACTGGACAGACAGCCGTTCGTCGCTTTGCGGGAGGGCAAATTGCCTATCAAGCCAGCGACCCGAAAGGAGAAAAGCAGCTAGCTGTTCGGATCAATTACCTGGGATTCCGCTGCTTGAAAGAATCCAACTGGGATCAAAGTACGGGTTCCGATGAGCCATACTTCTTGATTGGAGCTGTGGCTACAAACGGCTCGAAAGTTGTGCGTCGTGCCTATAGCAGTATCAACACAAACAGCGTTCGAACTGAAGTTACAGACATCGCAACGGTAGGAATCAGCGGCAACAGAGACAATTTCACGCCACCTATTGTCCTGGGTGTCGCTGCAATGGAACACGATCTGGGCAGTAAAGATGAGGCGGAGAAGAAAGTCAGAAAGGTGCTAGAAGAGGCTGAAGAGAAGGTTGATAAATTAGCTCAAGCAGTTGGACCTTTTTTGGGTATTCCCGTAGGTAACCATGTGATGCCAGATTGGATGCGCGACATTTACATTGGGTGGTTGCCCGAATGGGGAGTGGCATTGCTGGGGTTGGGTGACGATGAAATTGGTCAAAATTCTAAGTTGTTGTTTGACTACAACCCAGAAATCACTCAATGGCAAGCACCAGCCATCATCGGCAAGCATGGAGACAATGATTACAATTTTGTTCTTCCGGTTGATGGAGGCAAAGAGGGAAAATATGAGCTTTTCTTTCTGATTGATCTCTTTACGCTGAGCCAAGAGATTCAGCCACGCGCTTAGTTTGTTAGAAATCAATCCATGCATAAACAGCAGACCTGACACGTGGAAGAGTTTGAGACGAAAGCGTAATCCAATAAGAAACATTGGAAAACGATGAATAGGAGTTTGACCATGACTGAGATCGAGATTTATAGTGCTGCATTGTGCCCCTTTGCCCATCGATCGCGCTTAACGTTACTCGAAAAAGGCGTTCCCTTTCAACTGATCGAAATTGATTTGCAAAATAAACCTGCAAACTTCAGAGATATTTCTCCCTATGGCAAAGTGCCTGTGCTTAAGCATGGCGACCAGCGAGTCTGGGAATCTGCCCTGATTAATGAATACCTGGAGGAAGTATTCCCCAATCCTTCGCTGTTACCCAAATCACCAATTCAGCGTGCCCACGCGCGAATCTGGATTAATTTTGCCGATACCCGACTATTTGCCGCATCCGGTAAACTGCTCTACGGTAGCCCAGATCCGCAACAACAAACAGCAGCAGCCAAGGAACTGATTGAGCATTTGCAATTTATTGAACAGGAAGGACTACGAAAACTATCTGACAATGGTCCCTATTGGTTAGGAACAGAGATTAGTCTGGTTGATTTCACTTACTATCCCCTGTTTGAGCAATGGGCAGTGCTAGAGCATTTCCGAGGTGTGAAATTCCCAACGCAACTCGATCGCCTCAAACAGTGGTGCGACACAATGGCAAACCATGAATCGGTGCGGGTGATCGCTCACTCTCCAGAGTTTTATATCGAGCATTATGCACGGTTGGCTCAACGACTAGCTACACCTGCCACAAACAAAATATAAATGAAGCCAGCGTTTAACCCGGTTGGTGCTAGCGTTGCTGGAGGGGCGGGACTAGAATTGCTAAGTTTCATAATTCAATCTAGTCAACGAGGTGACTGGATTGCACAAGAAGGAGAGTGGCGATGAAAAAAGTAGCGGTATTTGGTAATACTGGAGGCGGTAAATCCACTCTAAGCAGAAAGTTATCGGAAATCACTGGTTTGCCACTTTACATTCTGGACAAGATTCAATACCAAGCAGGGGGCACGGAGGTTTCATCCGAAGACTATAAGCGCGCCCATCAGCAAATTTTAGATGCTGATCGATGGATTATTGATGGGTTCGGTTGTATGGAAACTCTCTGGCTACGGCTTGACGAAGCGGATACTTTAGTTTTTGTGGATCTACCGCTATATGTGCACTTCTGGTGGGTGACCAAGCGATTCATCACAGGTTACTTTAACCCGCCAGCAGGCTGGCCTGAAAAAAGCCCCATCTTAAAGAGTTCGCTGACGAGCTACCGCGTGCTTTGGTTATGCCACAAACGCTTAACCCCAAAATATCGGGAGTATATTGAGCAGGCGGAAAAGCACAAACGGGTTTATCACATCAGATCAACTCAACAGATTGGACAATTTTTTGACTTGATTGAAAAAGAGTCTTACTTCAAAGATGATGCGTCTGGTTAGGACAATGAATAATTAAAAATGTAAAATTCAAAATGTCAAATTAAAGGCGGCAAAGTCTGATTGGAAACCATTTTGAACTTTTAATTTTTCATTTTTAATTTGTTCTCATTCCTAGCTATCAGGTTTGTTCTGCTTGATAATCTCTGGGTTGGTAATGAATTTACACACGAACCATTTGAATCTACGTCCCTGCCAGATGAGCGATCTCAATGTTGTACATCAGCTATGGACTGAGGTTCATGTCAGACGCTTTCTTTTCGACGATCGCCCAATCACTTTGGCAGAAGCGCGATCGTTCCTGGAAACAAGCATAGATAACTTCGCAAATCACGGCTATGGAATTTGGCTCTTTTTTGAACATCACAATGACCGAATTGCAGGATTTACAGGGTTACTACATGCCTCACCAGAGGCACTAAGTCTGATCTTTGGTACCCAGCCTCATCTTTGGGGACGGGGCTATGCCAGGGAAGCTGCCGCTGCCGTTCTGGATTATGCATTCAACGTACTGGAATTGAAGACAGTTGTGGCAGATGTGGATGAACCCAATCAAGCCTCGATCCGAGTGCTTGAGGCTTTGGGAATGACTCAAACTGGAAGCGCGATCGCCAACGAACGTCCACTACTTTACTACAAAATCCAGATTTAATGACGACCGCATTCTGTCTTTGCTCTGCCTCTAATCTCATTTGAATAAGAAGAATCTTGATTATGAAAGAATTAACTTCTAATCATTTCAACACCGCTGAAAAATCTAATCAGCCACTCACCGAAGTGGTTGTAATACGTCCAGAAGCGGAAATCTTAACTCGACAAAACTTACCCTATTTTGTTGGTGTCTCTGCCAACACAGCGGGTGCCAAGAAAATCTCCATGAGTATTGCTGTGATTCCTCCTGGGGCATCTGCCGAGCCGCATTTTCACCCCAATCATGAGACGGCGATATATCTGATTCAGGGGCAGGTTGAAACTCGTTATGGTAAGGGACTCAAACAAAGTGTGGTTATGGAAGCAGGCGATTTTATGTTTGTCCCACCGGGGGTGCTCCACCAACCCCGCAACTTGAGTGCAACTGAACCCGTGTATGCCCTGGTTGCTCGTAATGATGCTAACGAGCAAGAGACTACCGTACTCTACGATCCAACATCGGAGGAACTATGACATCTCACACAAATTACACCTTCCCGACCTCCGCTCAAGAGGTGCTTCAGTTCTGGTTTCCCATTCCGCCAGATTGTGATCAGGCGACGTTAGTCCGGCAGTGGCGGCGGTGGTTTCAGGGGGCTGCTAATGAGGAAATCAGCGATCGCTTTGCCCCCCTGCTGGAACAGGCAATCCGAGGGGAATTAGATGATTGGGCAAGTGAACCGCGATCGCGCTTGGCATTGATCATTGTGCTGGATCAGTTTCCTCGATCAATCTATCGTGGCACCGTTCAAGCATTTGCTCAAGACTCAAAAGCTTGCCAGTTAGCATTAGAAGGAATTGCAGTGGGACACTATGCCGCCCTGGCAACACCGTGGGAAAAAACCTTCTTCGCTCTACCACTGGGGCATTCTGAGGATCTCCAAAATCTAGAGCGAGCGGTGAAACTGACGGCTGACTTGTTATTGGAAACGATACCAGAACATCATGAACTGCTGGAGTTTTCCGCAGAGCAAGCCCGTCGCCATCAAGATATCATTGCTCGGTTTGGTCGTCATCCCCATCGCAACGAGGTATTGGGACGTAAATCGACTCCTGAAGAAGTGGAATATCTAACCCATGGAGAACTGGTACATCAACGTCCTTTTCCACCTCACCTACTGCGACTGCTCTCCAATGTTTGAGATCGCTTAATCAATTTTGAGAAAAATTTGATGCTATTAAACAGCAAGAAGTCATCAATGATAACCACTGAAGAAGCAATTACGATACACCGGGCAACGGCAACCGATGCAGCAGTTCTGGCTGAATTAGGGAGGCGTACCATGCGACAGACATATGGCGCTAGCTTTGCCATCAAAGAAATTGATCACGTCGCCGAGCAGAGATTTAACTTGAAACGGCTAACTGCTGAACTTTCAAACCCGCAAGTTCTATACCTTATGGCTACAGTAAACCAGCAGCCTTGCGGTTATGCAAAGCTTGAGCCAACCTCTACTCCGGACGCAATCCCTGGGTTGCACCCACTTGAACTAGTGCATTTGTACGTGGATTCCCAGTGGATTGGTAGAGGCGCTGGAGCAAAGCTGATGCAAACGGCACTAGAATTTGCCACAAGTAATGGGTTTGCGACATGCTGGTTGCGGGTTTTGGAAAGTAATAACCGTGCGATCGCATTCTACCGCCGCTGGGGGTTTGTAGAGGTTGGGAGCGATCGTTATCCAGCAGGTGAAACTTCTGTAACTGTTCTGCTGATGATGCGATCCTCTGTTGACACAACTACCTGAATATGTGACCCCATCTATTGCAATACCTTTAGTCATTGGAGAATGTTATGACTCGTTTTCTTCTGGGAACTATTCCCATCATTGGTCATGTTAGCCCAGCCGTGCCGATTGTGCGGGAACTAATTAACCGTGGGCATGAAGTGGGCTGGTACACGGGACAGGCGTTTCAAGCCAAAGTGGAAGCAACAGGAGCGCGATTTTTCCCGATTCGTCGCTGGATGGATTACTCTGACATGAACAATGTTCCATCTGAGCTGATGGATCAACGGGCAGTGTCTGAGGGCGTACAACGGCTGAAGTTTGATTTGAAGACCTTTTTTATTGATCCAGCCGTGGGACAGGTACAAGATTTGTCCGATATCCTCTATGAGTTTCCAGTCGATATTTTGCTAGCAGACTCGATGTTTTTGGGCATGTCGTGGCTGGCAGAGCAAAAACAGCTTCCCTGGGCAGAATTTGATTCGTCTGCGATCGCCATCAGCAGTCCAGATACGGCTCCATTTGGCTTGGGCTTACAACCCAGCAACACCCTATTTCGGTGTTTGCGAAATCGAGGGTTAAGCTGGTTTTTTGAGCGAACGGTGCTGCGAGAGTTGCGAGAGTACACCAACGAGGTGCGATCGCAGGTTGGATTACCACCCAGCCCGGTGTATTTCTTTGACCGGGTATCTCCCTTTCTGCATCTGGCTGCTACAGTTCCAGAGTTTGAATATCCCCGTCGCAATTTGCCACCGCAGATTCATTTCATTGGACCGTTGCTGTCTGCTCCCACTGCCGAATTTGCTCCTCCTGCCTGGTGGGATGAACTGAACGGTCATCAGCCAGTTGTGCATGTGACGCAGGGAACGATTGCCACAAATCCCACTGAGTTGTTGATGCCCACTATACAGGCATTGGCACAGGAAGATGTGTTAGTGGTGGCAACCACTGGAGGGGTACCACTGGAGGCTTTGAAACTGGATGATTTACCCGCCAATGTCCGGCTGGAACCCTTTATTCCCCATGCTCATTTATTGCCACACGTAGATGTGATGGTGTCCAATGGTGGCTATAACGGCGTGCAAATGGCTCTGGCAAATGGGGTACCTTTGGTGGTTGCTGGACAAACAGAAGAGAAACCAGAGATTGCCGCGCGGGTTGAATGGGCAAAAGTGGGAATCAATTTAAGGACTGGAAAACCAACTCCTGCACAAATTAAACGAGCTGTGAAAACTCTGCTAACAGACTCAAGTTATCGTACTCGCATCAAGCAGTTTCAAACCAAGATTCAACAGTATGATGCACCCACGATCGCAGCAGAACTACTGGAACAATTAGCAGAGACAAAACAACCTATCTCACGAGTCAACCCAATCAGCAATGCGATCGTCAACAGTTTAGTACCTTAAGGATCGTGGATTAAATAACTCCAGAAACCTCACCCCGCCTGCGGCACCTCTCTCCGAGTCAGAGAGGGGCAGGGGGAGAGGTGAGTTTAACTGAAAAACTCGATGTTATTAAATTCATATTCCTAAGCGTTGCATTCACCAGACTGAGATAACTTTGCATCCAATTCACTGAAAAAGAACAGTATGACAAAGGAGAAAAATAAATGAACGTCATTATTTTTGGAGCAAGTAGAGGCGTGGGTCGTTGCCTGCTTGAGCAGTCTCTCGCGCAGAACTATCATGTTACAGCGGCAGTTCGAAATCCCGCGACAATACAGATTAATCACGAACGACTGCGCGTTCTGCCCTGCGATGTACTCAACGCAGCTTCGGTGAATCAAGCACTTGCGGGGCAAGATGTGGTGTTCTGCACCTTAGGAACCGATGCCAAAGGTCCAATAACATTGTATTCAGCAGGTGCCCGTAACATTGTGCAAGGGATGCAAGCAAATCACGCACGTCGACTTATTTTTCTATCAAACTTTGGCATACTCAATGAAACCGCGCAAGATTTTCAAGGAGCAGCACTTCTATTTCTTGTCAGACGGTTTATTCATCATACGCTAGCTGATCATCGCCGTGCGTTGGAGGAGATTCGGAGATATGCCCCAGAGTGGATCGTCGTGCGTCCTCTGGCATTAAACAATGGACCGTTGACTGGTCACTATCGCGTAGCTGTTGACGACCTTCCAGCCAAAGGTACACACATTGCACGGGCGGATGTTGCTGATTTCATGATACGACAGGCAACCAGTGATGATTATCTGTACAGAGTTCCAGCGATCGCCTATTAACAGATGTAGCATTCACGAGGTATCACGATTGTTCAAAAATAGCCACTCTAAAACAACCTTTGAATCATTAGGGATTTAGCAATGGGACGTTACATCTTCAACCAAAACTTAGCCAAAATGGCAACCCATTTTGGGATGCCAAATCCTGTGGGCGAGGAACCGATTACGCTTGACTTCCCCATTGATGCGCTAAGAAAGTCAATTCCTGAGTTTCCGCAGGATGGCAAATTACAAATTACATTTGTGCGAAGCATTGTCAAAAGTGTTACTTTTCGTCCAGATTTTTCAGCCAAAAAACTGTTTCAATTTTTGTTTGGCTACCAGGCTCCTACTCAAATAATTGTTGGTGCTAGCCAAATTACAGGAGGCTATAACGATATTTGCTGTTTGGGTGACGGTGTGGGTGCAGATACCCAAATGACGGGTAGTGGCGATAACTCCATTCGCTTCTACTACAATGGAGATTTTATTGCACCCTATGATTTGCTAGAAGCCCAAAAATTTAAGCTCGACCCGCAAGGGATCGATCGCACCACAGAAACCCAAAACCATGAATACCCCTGGCTGTCTGAGCGGCAAATCAGCGAAACCGACATTCAAGGGATGAATACAACCCTTCTGTATGTGATGCATCATTCCATCTATGCCCGCAAAGGTTTGATCTTTTACAACGGATTTTTAAAGCGAGTGTTTGAAAAGCAGGCATGGTATCGTCCGCTTTACCCAATTCATCGATTCAAAAAAGAAGTAATTCCCAAATTGAGCACCATTGAACAAGCAAATCTCAAGTTTCTCCGCGATCGCTTCTGGGACAAGTTGTAAATTGAACCTTTAATTTTCCACGGCTCCCAATGCTCTCAGAGAAACTTTTTGAGCGTCTGACAAGCCGATCGCGCCAGTAATGTTCATCCCTTCGTAGGGGCGATCGGTTTTCAACGTCATCAGGCATTCACCGGTGCCAATACTCCAACGCTTGATTGTCTCATCCTGGCTGCTGCTGGTTAGAGTGCCGTCTGGATTAAACGCAACCGATGTAACGACATTTGTATGTCCATAAAATACCTGCAAACAGTCTCCCGTAGCGACCTGCCACAGCCGCACGGTTTGGTCGGTACTGGTGCTGGCTAACCATTGTCCATCGGCACTAAACGCGATCGCCCAAATGCGGCTGGTGTGTCCCTCCAGTGTCCGATGGCAGTTTCCTGTCTTAACATCCCAGAGCTTAATCGTGTGGTCACCGCTACCGCTAGCAAGGGTACATCCATCGGGGCTAAAGGCAACCGTCCAAACCCAATTTGTATGCCCTTCTAACGTTTGCAAGCATTCTCCAGTCCCACCATCCCAAAGTTTCACGGTTTGGTCATAGCTGCCGCTGGCAAGCAGTAACTCAGTTTTAGAGGGTTGCACAGGGCTGAAGGCAACCGAACAGACCCAACTGGTATGCCCTCGCAGCGTTTGAGTACAGCGCCGAGTGCTGACCTGCCACAATTTCACGGTTTGATCATCACTGCTGCTGGCAAGCCATTGTCCATCGGCACTGAACGCCACGGACCAGACGCGACTGGTGTGTTCCCGTAATGTCGCCAGACATTGTCCCTCTCCATGCCAAAGTTTGATCGTGCAATCGGTGCTACCACTGGCGAAAAGGGATTCAGTTGGGCTGGTGGCGATCGCGCAAACAGAATTCGTGTGCCCTCGTAACGTCTGCTCACACTGTCCAGTTGCTAGATTCCACATTCGCACACAATGATCATCATGACTGCTCACAAGCTGGTGAGTTAGAGGCAGATGAGCGATCGCCCAAACCCGATTGGTAAAACCCTTCAATGTACGATAACATCGACCATTCTCACCCTCCCACAGCTTAATTGTATGATCACCACTGCCGCTGGCAACTAGCGAGGTTTGGGGATGAGCCGCCACAGAACGCACCCAACTGGTATGCCCCGATAACACTTGCCGACAGGTGCCCGTTTGCCGATCCCACAGGCGAATGGTGTGATCTTCACTGCCACTAATAATCGTTTGCCCATCCGCACTAAACGCAATGGCTCGGACCCAACTTGCGTGTCCCTGCATCACATGCAAACAATCCCCCGTCTTCACATCCCATAGCCTGACCGTGCGATCGCTGCTGCCGCTGGCAAGAAACCGCCCATTGGGACTAAAAGCAATTGTCCAGACGCGATCGCTGTGACCACTCAAGGTTCGGTAACACCGCCCCGTTCTTAAATCCCAAAACTTGATCAGATGGTCATCTCCGGCACTGGCAAGTAGCGATCGCGATTCTGGATTACCCGAAGTTGGGCTAAACGCAACTGAGCGCACCCAATTTTGATGACCTTTCAGCGTTGTCAAACAGCGCCCAGTATGGACATTCCACAGTTTCACTGTCCAATCTTCGCTGCTGCTTGCTAGCAATTGCCCATCCGGACTGAACGCCACGCACCAGATCGGGCTGGAGTGCCCTTCCAGCGTTTTGTAACAGTGTCCAGTTTCCACCTCCCATAATTTGATAGTCCGGTCTTCACTGCCGCTTGCCAGTAGCCTGCCATCTGGGCTAAACGCGATCGACCAGACCCAGCCGCCATGCTTTCGCCCAATCCATACGGCTTCCCCATCTGCCACTCGCCACAATCGCACTTCACTATTTAAATCACCGCTTGCCAGATAATTTCCGGTTGGGCTGAACGCGATCGCCAACGGCATTGCCAGGGTTTCTGTAAACGTTGATGCGGCAAACTGTGACTGGGTAAAATTCGTTTGGTGCAGGGTCGCAGCCTGGAGACAGGCTTGCCAAATTGGCAGGTAGGAAAAGTCGTAGCCCTGCAATTGCACACCCAATTGGTGCAATAAGTTAATTAGATTGCCTCCAGCATAACCAGCCGACTGCGGACACTGACGCAAATCAGAAAGAATCTCTTTAAGTTGCCGTTCTACGACCTCAATCGATTGAAAATAACTCAATAGCCGCTTTGCTAAAGGTGATAATAAAACTCGAATCTGACTCTCTTGCACATAATCTTCAGCCTGAGCTTGAATTAATGCATGGGTACAGAAAAGAGTAGAGGAGTAATGTGAATTTTTCGATTCTTCATTCTCCATTTTCCACTTCGTAATTTCCTCAAAGGCGAGATCGAGGAACTGTTCTGTGACATACTCCATTACAACGGGTTGTAAGGTAAACCGTCCGTCTCGCTTTTCGATCAGCGATCGCTGATCGAGTGAGAGTAAGGCTTCCAGGAGTGCCACCTGAGACGGAGTAGGCGTTAATGCGGTACGTAACTGATTGACTGAAATCCACTCGCGTCCAATGGCTAGCCAGTAGATAATGTGTTGCTCCAGAGTAGTCAAGCGTTGAAATTGCTCATCCAGTAGGGTGCGGATATCACCAAACGCGATCGCACCTTGTTGTAAAAAGTGGGTCAGTTGCCCGCCGAATAAATCACGCACAACGGTGGAAACAATCTTGATTGCCAGTGGGTTACCAGAGTATTGCGCTGCCAAAGTGTGCCAATCATCCTGTGCATCTGTATAGCAACCATTCGTTTCACAAATTTTTCTCACTTCTGCCACATTCAGCCCCGACAATCGCAGCGTCCGAATTGGTGATGTTTCCCCTTCTAGCATCACCAGGTTTTTTGGCTGTTCTCGACTGGTTAACAACATGTGGCTAATGTGCTGCTCTATTCCAATTCGGCGCAATAGTTCTCCATACGCCTCATATCCGTCGCGGTATTGCCCTGCGCGATCGCTCAAAACCGCATCAAAATTATCCAACACTAATAAACAGCGGTAGTTCCGCAAATGGTGCATCAATTGGTCAATCTGGTCATTCAAATGGGTTATATGAGGAGTCTGCTGTTGCCCCGAAAGGATTTGAATCCAGTGATTTAAAACTGTTGCGATCTCAGGTGCGTTACGAAGGGACTGCCAAATAACAAATTTAAAAGACTGAGAACTGAAGACTGAGGACTGAGCTTCTGTTCCATTCCCCATTTCCCATTCCCCATTCCCAAACCTCTGATCCCTAACCCCAATTTCCTGCGCCAGCTTAGTCACGAGTGTGGTTTTACCCATGCCACCCATGCCCAATACTGTGATCAGGCGACATCCATCTTGCAAAATCCACTGTTTTAGCAGCGTTAATTCTTGCGTCCGACCATAAAACACCGAAACATCGATCGCTTCTCCCCAATGCTGTTTGGGCTGTTTCACAGCAGGTTGAGAACTGACCTGGGAAGTAGGAGCGATCGCGACAACAGATTTAGCTTCAGTTTGTTGGGCAACCTCAGAAACGCACCCCTCTAATGTCAAAGTGTGAGATTTCAAAGTGTGAGACGATTGACGACGCAGGACGGATTGTAAATTCTTCTTGCTAACCTGTTCTCCAACCGCTTGGCTAATTTGTTGCCAGAGTTGAGATCCAACATCACGAGTGTGTCCCGTGTCGTAACCGATTTGCTCGGCAATTTCTGGGTACGTCCATCCACACCAGGAGTAACGAAAAACCTGCTCCTGAATGTCTTTAAGCTTTTGCCCTTCAAGTAAGGCATCTACTAAAGCTAGGGCTTGCTCAGCATCCATCGTGAAGACTCTCATGGTTGGTTGTTGTCATTCACTTTCCACGTTTAGAAGGCTGATTTTATGCTTCTAAAACGCTGCCCTTTATGGTCGTTGCCATTTTTGAGACACTAGTTGCCAGTATCCTTCTCGGAAGAATAGATTACCTGGCTAGTCATGTTCTCAGTTGACTGACCATCGGCATATTCTATGGAGTCTGAGCCAACTCGTACCGCGCCCAATCGGGTGAAAATCTCCCAGGTTCATATGAAGAATCTTATCCTACGTGATTTTACACCCATGCTTTTTACATCTGCATCGTTACCGTACTGAAAATGCCCGATCCATACTGGCAGTAATGGGTTCCAACAAGAAACTTAATACTGTTTTTTGGCGAGTTACAATTTCTGTGGTTGAAGTCATCCCAGGACTCAGAGGCACTTCTCGTCCTTTGACTCTCACAGCTTGCTGCTGTAACTTGACGGCGACCGGAAAGACCATTCCTAAGTCTTTATCAGGAACTGCGTTGGGGCTGATTTGGTCAACTGTTCCTTCTACCATGCCAAATTCTTGGTACGGAAAGGTTTCTAGTTTAACTTTCGTGTGCATTCCGCGTTTGATAAATCCAATATCCCGATTTTGCACTTTGGCTTCTACGATCAGTGTTTCACCTTGCGGAACAATCGATAATAGCTCATCGCCTGCCTGCACGGTTGCTCCTGTTTTTGCTACTTTGATATCGTAAACAGTGCCTGTAACTGATGCGCGAATGATGCTTTGCTTGTGCTGTTCTTTTGCCTGAGAGAGTTTACCTTCTAGGTCTGTGAGTTCTTGCTGTTGTTTATCAATATGGGTCAGAATCTCCGTTTGTCGTTCAGATTCCAAACGAGTTGTATTTTTCTGAGCTGCTTGATGCGCTTGTTGTGCTTGCTCAATTTCTTGAACCTGAATTGCAATTTGTTTCTGTAAGGAATCAACTTTGTTTTGCAAATCCAGGTAGTCAAACCGGGGAACGGCTCCAGCAGAGGCTAATGTACCCATTGCCTGTAACTTGTGACTGGTGTGGGCAAGTTCTGATTCTAGCTGGGTTTTCTTCACTTGCGATGCTTTGATGATTCCCAACTGACGGTTAGCATCGGCGATCGCAGCGGACTGGCGATCGCGAAATTCTTTCAACCGCGCTTCTAATAGATCATTCTGCAACACCGAGCCTGCCTGCACCTTACCATTACGTTCAGCTTCTAGTCGCGCCAATGCTGCTCGATTTTGCTGCGCGAGTTTTTCTAAACGTGCCACTTCTGATTGAGAAACGGTTGGATCAAGCTCCAGTAAAATATCCCCTTTCTTGACTAGCATTCCTTCTTTCACTTTGATTTCGCGCAGCATTCCCGTAGCCAGCGATCGCATCGGCTTGATTTGCGATGCCGGAACCACCTGCCCGTTTGCTGTCGCCACTTCATCCACTTTGCTGAGAGCTGCCCACGCGATCGTGCTCACCACCAGTGTGCAAATGCCAAAGCCCAGCAACCGCATATAAATGGGTGGCAATCTGCGGACTGCATTACCCAGTTCATAATTGAGATAGGCTTGTGGATTCGCAAACTGATATTTGGTTTGTTCTCGTTGAACTGAAGTAGTCGTTACAGATTTCATAAAAAACTCCCAGATTGAATTTTAGATCAGTGATTTTTGATTGAAAACTGCTTGCAATCCCAACCTTTATTAGGTCAGATAGGTTAGATATTTGGTTTGAGATAACACCTAACCTATCCATGACAAAGGTTAGAACGGCTTGAGAAAACCAACGACACGCATGGAACCAGCGCCATTCATATCGCGCTTTCTACGGTAAACGCCATCACCTTCACGGTTGATGCCAGAACCGCTGCTGGTGTTCCCTTCAATGGTTGTAAAGGTACCATCTGCATTGACTTTTTCAACAATCCCGACATGACCGCTACTGGAATTGCCATGTCGCCAAATTACCAGCGAACCGGGTTCAGGTTTTGAGAGTCGTTGAGCTTTTGGTGAGTTATTCCACACGGTTAAACAATGCTCTGACCGAAATACTTTTGGATCGACTTTACTTTCTGCTCCTGCTTTTTGGATGCAGAATTGGGCAAAGCTCATGCACCAGGGTTCACCGTCAGCACCGCCGATTGTGCGTTGAAACATTTCAACTTCGCGCCCTCGATTGGTTCCCTGCTCCCGTACTCCAATGTAAGAGCGGGCAACGTCAAGTAGTTTGTTAGTGGGGCTGCTAGCAGGCGGAACGTTGCGGGTCGGTGGTTTGGTTGGCTGCTGATCGGTTGGCTTGCTACCAGGAAAATAGACGCGATCGCCAACTCGAAGATTTTTGGCTTCTTGCTCTGTAAAGGTGCTGCCATCTGCTCCTCGCAGTTCGCGCCAACGGTTGGCATCTCCAAGTTGATTTTGAGCGATTTCTGAGAGCGTCTCACCCTTTTTCACAGTGTAGGATTGCGATTGAGCAGCACCTGGCGATCGCTTATTTGCCTCTGGTGTGCTCTTCTCTGACGCATCCGGTTTCAAAAACAGGGCGCGTTCGTTGGCTCGGCGAGTTACCAGTCCTGGCAGCACTCTGCCATTGGGACCACCGACATGCACAATTTTGTTAAAGCTATCAGCGGCAGCCTGGTAGTTACCAGCGTTCAGGTGTTTCGCCACATCTGACTTTTTCAGTCTGCCTTCACCGATGTTGTACGCCAGCGAGGTCAATGCTGAAAACTGATTGGAGTTGAGTGGCACCTGGATTTGGCGACGCACAGCATTTTCAGCCGATCGCAGATCCGTCTTCAGCAAGGATTCCGCTTGAGCGCGGGTCACGGTTTCACCCGGATCAGCCGTAGCAGTGTGACCGTAGCCGATTGTCCATTTGCCGCCTGCATCCCGGTAGGCATTGGAACGAAATCCTTCTGATTGTTTGACAATATCCAATCCTTGTTGATTGATGTGTCCGGTTGATTTGTCGAACGTGGGTTGCGATTTTACTTGTTGTGGCTTTGTGGATAACTGGGAATTCGGGCGTTGCAGAATCTGAGCAACATCATTTTTGCTCAGAACAGGTCGAGAGAGTTGGGGGCGATCCGTTTGGGGTAGATTGGCAACAATGTCTTGCATCCCCGCGATCGCGCCCGATAACTTCGCTAAATCCCGTGTTCCAACTCCTTGCAGGTCGAGATCGAGATCAACGGGTTGACGACCTCCCCGTTTTGGTGCTTCTATATCCAGTTCCATCGAATTGGGTTTAGCCGTGAATTCAATCGTCGATCCGCCCAGCTTCGATAAATCTCTGGTGCCAATGCCGCCAATGTTGAGGTCGATATCCAGCGATCGCCCTCCGGATTGTTTCGGTGTGTCCACATCAATTTGAACAGAGTTGGGTTTTGCAGAGAATTCGATCGTGGAATTCTTCAAGTTAATTCCATGTTTTTGCAATGTCTGAGGAATCGCTTGAATATCTGGCGTTCCTTGAGCGCCCACCCAGGATTTAACTGTATCCAACACTCCCGCGGCCACATTATTTGCCGCATTCATCCAGCCAGCATTCTTTGATTCAAGTTGATTGGATGAACGACTATGATTCGGTTGCTGAAGCTGGCTCTGTTCTAGCACTGATTGACGACTTGCTGATTGAGGCTGAAAGTTTGACTGATTTTGCTGTTGCAAATACTGTTCCCGCTTCATGAAAAA
>JACYLN010000057.1 GCA_015272515.1 Leptolyngbyaceae cyanobacterium C42_A2020_001
ATCTCTGCATTTTACGCCGCAGAGCGGCGGGGAATTGACCCGCAGAGATTAAATCGGGACCCGTGAGGATAAAGCCCCGTTCATCCCGTTCAACGATGCCATCGAGCCAATGGGTTTGAGGCATTGCACCAATAAAAATGAAGAGCGATGTAGCATTCACGGTTTGCACCTCGCCTGTATTCAGATTGCCAATGATGAGTGCTTCCAGATTCGCTTCACCTTTGACTGCTTCAACCACGCATTCAGTGCAAACATTGATGTTAGTCGTTGCCTCAATTTGGTCAATTAAGTACTGCGACATACTTTTAGAAAGGGGCGATCGCACCAACATCACCACTTCTTGAGCATATTTCGAGAAATACATGGCAGCTTGTCCAGCCGAGTTTGCTCCTCCCACAATGTAAACTGTTTCCCCCTGACAGGCGATCGCTTCCGTCATCGCGGCTCCATAATACACACCTGCCCCATGGAGTTTGTCCATTTTCGACTTCAATGTATCGACACTGAGCTGCAAAATTTGAGCTTTTAGCCATTCCTCGTAGGTAGCTTCAAATGATGAATCAGAAGACGGCAACCCCATAGTAAGCTCCCATGAGTAAGGTATCCAGTCGTTGTTTAGCCCGTTTTAACACACAATGTACCACTCATAATTTCGTAACGGCTGAGAGGTCAACGATTGTCCTGAATCACCAATAGACAGATCCCCTTGACTCTCCACTCGGCTGGAGCCTTCAAGATAGGATCAAATGCAATTGAGGATTTGATCCATGATGCAATTCAAAGTACCCAATATGGCGTGTTCAGCTTGTAGCGACACGATCGCTCAAGCAATTAAGGCGATTGATCCGGCTGCAACGGTGCAGGCAGATCCCAAAACCAAACTTGTTGAGATTGAGACACAAGCATCCGAGACGGCAATTCGAGCAGCGATCGCAACGGCTGGCTATACCATCTCCGACTAATTAGAGGCATCTATGGAAAACGCAATCTTGAAACTAAGAGGGATGAGTTGCGCCTCTTGCGCCAACACCATTGAGACGGCAATTCGGTCGCTGCCGGGTGTAAGCGCCTGTAGCGTGAACTTTGGAGCTGAAGTGGCAACTATAACCTACAATCCCCGTCAGACCAATGTTAAAGCGATTCAAACGGCTGTGGACGAGGTGGGATATACAGCTTCTGCGATCGAGCCTGAGAGCCTCACCCTAGAAGATGACGAAGAAAAAGCGGTACGCCAGGCAGAAAACCAGGATTTGACTCGTAAGGTGTGGGTGGGTAGCATCATCAGTCTCATCTTGGTGGTGGGTTCTCTGCCTGCCATGTTGGGATTGTCGCTACCGTTCATTCCTACCTGGCTGCATAACTTCTGGTTGCAGGCAATACTCACGGCTCCAGTGCAGTTTTGGTGTGGCAGAACATTCTACGTTAACGCCTGGAAAGCGCTTAAGCGTCGTGCCGCCACGATGGATACTCTGATTGCTCTGGGGACACTTGCCGCTTATTTCTATTCCCTGTTTGTAACGATCGCGCCAGGCTTCCTCACTGCTCAAGGCATCGCACCAAGCGTTTATTACGAAGTGTCTGCGATCGTGGTGACCCTGATTCTGCTGGGGCGATTGTTTGAGAACCGGGCCAGGGGACAAACCTCGGAAGCCATTCGTAAATTGATTGGCTTACAGGCAAAAACGGCACGAGTGATTCGTAATGGGCAAGAAAGAGATCTTCCCATTGCAGAAGTAGCCTTAGACGATGTCATTTTGGTGCGTCCGGGCGAAAAAATTCCGGTGGATGGGGAAATTATTGATGGCGCATCTACCGTTGATGAATCAATGGTGACGGGGGAAAGTGTGCCCGTTAAGAAGCGAGCAGGCGATGAGGTAATTGGTGCAACCATCAACAGAACGGGGAGTTTCCGCTTTCGCGCCACCCGGATTGGGAAAGATACGTTTCTGGCGCAAATCGTCAAACTGGTGCAGCAAGCACAGGGATCAAAAGCGCCCATCCAACGCCTGGCAGATCAGGTGACGGGCTGGTTTGTGCCCGTGGTGATTGCGATCGCGATCACCACCTTCATCCTCTGGTATAACCTGATGGGCAACGTTACACTGGCGCTGATTACCACAGTTGGTGTGCTGATTATTGCCTGCCCCTGCGCGTTGGGATTAGCGACCCCTACCTCGATTATGGTGGGTACGGGAAAAGGGGCTGAAAACGGCATTTTAATTAAAGGTGCGGAAAGCTTAGAACTGGCACACAAGGTTCAGGCGATCGTGCTAGATAAAACAGGCACAATCACACAAGGAAAACCAACCGTGACTGATTTTGTCACAGTTGAGGGCACCGCAAACGGCAATGAGTTGAAACTGATTCGGCTAGCAGCTTCGGTTGAGCAAAATTCCGAACATCCCCTTGCTGAAGCGGTTGTGCAGTACGCCAGAGCGCAACTTGGGGGGGCAGATGGCGATACGCCCTTGAGCACTGTGCACGAGTTTGAAGCCATTGCAGGCAGCGGTGTACAAGGAACGGTTTGCGATCGCTTGATTCAGATTGGAACTCAGCGCTGGATGCAGGAACTGGGGATTCCCACCAGCACTCTAGAACCTCAAGGGGAACAGTTGGAATATCTGGGCAAAACCGTAATCTGGATTGCGGTGGACGGCAGAGTAGAAGGCATGATGGGAATTGCCGATGCCGTCAAGCCTTCTTCTGCCAGTGCGGTTCGTGCCCTGCAACAGCTTGGATTGGAAGTTGTGATGCTGACTGGAGATAACCACCGCATGGCGGAAGTCATTGCTCGCGAGGTTGGAATTCAGCGAGTCTTTGCAGAGGTGCGCCCCGACGCAAAAGTTGCCAAAGTCGCAGAAATTCAGCGGGAGGGAAAAGTTGTGGCAATGGTTGGAGATGGCATTAACGACGCTCCTGCATTAGCGCAGGCAGATGTTGGGATCGCGATTGGCACCGGCACGGATATAGCGATCGCTGCCAGTGACATTACCCTAATCTCTGGTGATCTCCAAGCGATCGTGACCGCAATTGAACTGTCTCGTGCCACCATTCGCAACATTCGGCAAAATCTCTTTTTCGCCTTCATCTACAACGTGGCTGGCATCCCCATTGCCGCAGGCATCCTCTTTCCCATTTTTGGTTGGTTATTAAATCCCATTATTGCCGGAGGTGCAATGGCGTTTAGCTCCGTTTCGGTTGTGACAAATGCGCTGCGACTGCGAAACTTTCAACCGAAAACATTCAGATAGAGACAATCCAAAATACAAAATTAAAAATGGCAAAGCCTGATTAGAAACCATTTTTAATTTTTAATTGATTCTAATTCCTAAGGAGTATGGATTCAATGAAGAACCAGCAAAAAAACATGATCGGGAAAGCAACCTTTTTCGGTACTTTGGCAGGAATAGGATTTTTACTGGGAGTCATTTCGGGAGCGATCGCTTTGCAGTTTTTCGCAGGGGCGATCGCCGCCGAACCCAATATAAACTCGATGAGTGAGCATACTCCGCCTCAGCCCAACCAATTTCAGCGCATTGAACAGCCACCTGGCAACAAGATTATAGTGACCCTGAGCGGAGTAGGACTGATTGGCTTAGAACTCTGGTGGTTTTTGTTGAGCAAGCCAAAATCACGCAAAGCAGTGATAGAAAAAGGAGTTCAAGAAATCACGGTGTTGGTGGACGGTGGCTACGAACCAAGCCAGATTGTGGTGCAAGCAGGGCAGCCTGTACGGTTGAACTTTAACCGCAAAGATCCCAGCAGTTGCCTGGAAGAAGTGCGATTTCCTGATTTTCGCATTGCTCAACAACTCCCGCTCAATCAAATAACACCTATCGAATTCACACCTCAGCAGCCTGGTCGCTATGAGTTCACTTGTGGCATGAATATGTATCGGGGAGTTGTAGACGTTCAACCTTCAGTAACACTCCGGGTCTCCGACGTGGTTTAACTTGAGGCATTGGGCTGAGGTTGATTTTGCTCCGTTCTTGGAATTAACCCTGGTTTTCTCTCCAGCAGCGGCAGTTTGACAAAAACAGTGGTTCCTTGCCCCTGCCCAGCACTTTCAGCCCAAACGCTACCATGATGCAGTTCCACTAACCGACGGACGATTGCTAAGCCTAGCCCTAAACCGCCAAAGCGACGAGTGATGCTGCTGTCTGCTTGATGAAAATAGTCAAACATAGCAGACAACAATTCTGGATCAATCCCAATACCCGTATCGCGAATTTGCACCAGCACGTAGGATTTTTCTGCTTCGATAACTTTAGACACCCGAATTTCAATTTCTCCGCCTGAGGAAGTAAATTTAATAGCGTTAGAGAGCAAATTCCAAAAGACTTGCTGAAGGCGCTTAGAGTCGCCCGCAATTAGCCATCTCTGAGTTGAATCTGACGATCGTCGCAAAGGGAGAGGTTGTCCATCCAGTTCAAAGGAATCAACAATGTAGGATAGGTCTCCGGCATCATTCACGATCGCTACAGACAGGCTCAATCTCTTTTCTTGAATGGTTGGTTGCAAAGCGGCGATCGCTGCTTCCAGGGGCACTTGCACAGCTAACGGCGAAATCGTCAACGTCAACTTGTTTTGCAGGAGATGGGCAATATCGAGTAAATCATTCACCAACCGAGTTTGCAGTGCCGCATTTCGCTCAATGGCTGCCAGCGCCAGTGCTGAGGTTTGTTCGTCAAGCCGCTGCTGACGCAGTAATTTTGCCCAGCCCAGAATGGCATTTAACGGAGTCCGAAGTTCGTGGGAAAGAACAGATAGGAATTCATCTTTGGCGCGGTTTGCCTGGTTTAGATTGGCTGCGTGTTGCCGCAATTGCTGTTCCAGGCGTTTGCGATCGCTCACATCCAACACAAAGCAAATCCCACCCTCATCAGGATTCTCCAGCATCGTTGCCCCCACAATCACAGGAACACGGGAGCCATCCTTCCGAATCAGTTCTTTCTCAAAGGGAGTACACACACCCGTTTGGCGAATTTCAATCGCAGCTTGTTCATCGAGCGGCAAATACTCCGGAGGCGTGAGCACCTGCCAGGTTAACTGCCCAGCAAGAATGTCTTCCTGGGTATAACCCAGCAGATCGAGGTATGCCTGGTTTGCAGAGAGCAGCCTACCATCGTTTGCCGCAAAGTTAATTCCAATCATGTTGGATTCAAAGATGCGTCGAAACCGGGCTTCACTGCGTTTAAGATCGCTCAAATCTTGAAAGTAAACTGACAATCCATCGCTGGAAGGATAAACATGAACGTCATACCATCTACCCGTCACCACTTGCCCCTCAAAATTCAGAGGAACTTGTTCCGTCATCGCGCGACGATACTGTTGCTCAAAAATCGACCCAACAAGACCAGGGTATACGTCCCAAAGGCACTGTCCCATCACCTCTTCTCGCGATCGCCCTGCTGCGTCCAGGCTACGCCGATTCATGTAGGTAAAGCGCCACTGTTGATCAACAGCAAAAAAGCCATCAGTAATACTTTCCAAAATATCGTTTGTTTGCTGCTTCGCTGCCAGAAGCGAGGCTTCACTTGCCTGGAGCGATCGCAGAGTTACCTCTGCTCGATGCCGAGTGTTGTGTTGAGTCTGGCATAAAACACTGACAAACACTCCTTGCAGAGCAAACAGACTGAGGCGAAAACAGTTTGTCCAGTTGAGGCGGTAGGAATGAACTGGCGGGACAAAGAAATAGAGGCTTAGCCCAGCACTCAAAACCGTTGCAGCTAATCCAGCACCAAAACCCCCATACCAGGCGCTGACAAGAATTGCGCTAAAGAACAGCAGAAAGGGGGCTTGGGTTGCATCAATCCAGGGATCGAGAAGTGCCATCAACACCCACGCTAAAGCAACCGCTATGAGTGCGACCCCATAGTGACGTAGCGTTTGACGAGAAAAGAGTGTCATAGGGTTTCATAGGAAAACGGTCTGTTGCAGGGATGGTGGATAGATTATAAAAGAATGCATCGTCTGCACATCTATCTTGAGTTGGGAGTTAATTTCTGCTTAAGGATTGCCGCATCTGCTGCGATTTAAAGCACTCCTCACTCTCACTCTCAACCTCTACCCTGCGAGTTTGCATTAGCAAGATGGTGCAAAATTTTCGTCTGCACAAATCATCCCACTCACCCTATTCCCCCATTTCCCATTCCCCGATTGCCCGACAAAGTTCTGCTGGCAAATGGTGCATCACCCGCTGAAAGGGTGAGGGGTTATCGAGTCCTTGAGAGACGATCAGCGACCCTTGAACCGCAATGACAGCATCTTCTGCTCGCTGCTGGGCAAGGTTTTCACTCATCCCTGCCTCGGTCAGTACCAGCGCGATCGCATCTATCCAGGCGCGATACACTGCTTTCACCCGGTCATGAAACACCTCACGGGCAGACCCTAACAGCAAAATGGCCGACAAGCAAGGCTGCTTTCCGCCCTCGTAGACTTCACTCACGCGATCGCACATTTGTTGTAAGCGAGATAAGGGTTCACCTGGTCGTTGCAGCGTTTGTAGCACATTTTGGTCGAGCCAGCGTTCCAAATAATCCAGCACCACTTGCACCATCTCATCCTTGCCACCAGGGAAATGATGATAAAGGCTAGCCTTCCCCAACCCAGTCGCTTCAGAAATTTTGGATAAGGTTGCGCCATCATAGCCATACTGCCGAAACAAACGTAGCAAGCAGGGAATATAGGTTTCCTTAGGCATATATCTAACAGTTGAAATTTGCTATTGACATTATACCGAACGAACGGTACAGTTGGAGTATACCGAACGAACGGTACAGTTTTTTTGAATAACGCTAGTACCATTACAAACTGAGGTCTAACTCATGATTCAGCTTTACGGTCACGAACTGTCTGGTAACACTTACAAAGTAAAATTGATGCTCTCTTTGCTAGGTTTAGACTACGAATGGATTCAGGTCGATTTGCTGTCAGGGGCGCACAAACAACCTGAGTTTTTGACATTGAACCCTTTTGGGCAGGTGCCCGTATTGGTGGATCAAACTGTCGTTCTGCCTGATGCTCAAGCAATTCTTGTTTATTTGGCCCGGCAGTATGGCAATGAGTCATGGTTGCCCTTAGCGGCAGAACCTATGAGCCGTGTAATTCGCTGGCTCTCGACAGCAGCAGGCGAAATTCGGCAGGGTCCAGAGTCAGCACGGTTGTATCATCTGTTCAAAGCAACCAGCATTAACCTGGAACGCGCCAATCAAGGAGCAGAGTTTATTCTGACGCAACTCAATCATCATTTGGAAAATCGAGAATGGCTGGAATTAGACCATCCCACGATCGCCGATGTGGCAGTCTTCCCCTATGTTGCCTTGGCTCCTGATGGCAAAATTTCGTTAGAGAATTATTCTCATGTGCTTACTTGGAGCGATCGCATGAAACAACTTCCCGGCTTTGTAGGCATGATCGGCATTACACCACCCGTCGCAGCATAGGAGACTCTCATGCCACGTAAATTTGGAGAAATTGCCTTCACACCTGAAGTACAAGCAGCACAGGAACAACGAGGTTCGCGGCAAACCTATGAACGCTACATAGCCAATGGACCGGACAGTGATACCATCACTCCCAAAATTGCCGAGTTTATTGCCCAACTTGATGGGGTCTACTTTGGAACTGTCAGCTCTAATGGCTATCCCTACATCCAGTTTCGGGGTGGAGCGCCTGGTTTTCTAAAAGTATTGGACGAGAAAACCCTCGGTTTTGCTGATTTTTCTGAAAATGTACAATACATCACGATTGGCAATTTGTCGGGGAATGACAAAGCGTTTTTGTTCTTGATGGATTATCGGCATCGCAAACGCATCAAAATTTGGGGAAGAGCCGAATTTGTTGAAGACAACCCAGCATTGATTGAGCAGTTGCAAATGCCAGACTACGCAGCTACCGTAGAACGTGCCATGCTCTTTCATGTTGAAGCAATTAGCGAGAATTGTCCCCAACACATCCCCATTCGTTATGCAGAAACAGAAGTTGCCGCGATGATGGCTCCCTTACAAGCCCGGATTGCTGAATTAGAGCACCGCCTGAGCAATCAGGGTTGAGGCATGGGGATTTGTCGCTCCCGTTCACCAGCCAGGGCACCCACAAAAGGTGTCCCTGCGGTCAGCAATTTAGATTGTTTCTAAATCGCCACCTATCCCAGATTAATGTAATGCACTACCCCCAGCTTTTTGGAGCAATTTTTGGTTCAGTAAGATAACAGCCTGTTGAGATGAAACTGTTGAAATGAAAATAGGTATAGGGGGATGGAACAGTTGCGCTCTTCGGGGTTGTGATCGAGATCGCTTGAGTTGGGTGATGGGTGAGGCAAGACACTTCGATTTACCTCACTCGTATAAGCTCCTAACTTCACAGGCGATCGCGCTTCCCGTCACCTCTCGTCCTTATCATTCCTGGGACGATTAAACCTGTGAAGAACAAAAAAGACCCATTCAGGTCGCTGGTTCGCTGCTCATTTCCTTCGCTGTTGTTGCCGTGTTGTTACGATTGCCCCACTCCCTGTAAGGACAAAGCCCCAATGCCATCTCATACCTTAAACGCAAGCGTTGTCCCCTCTACCAACTTGTTACAACCAATTACTAACTTGTTACAACCAATTTCCCAAGAGAACATAAGGTGCCCAATAACGAGGATGGCGAAATTGCGGATCGTGCAGTAGGCTCAGTTGTGCTTGACGCAGCGCTTCTGCTTTTGAAAGATTGCCTTTTGCCAGTTGAGCATAAAATTGCCCTGCAAATCGAGAGCTAGACTCATCATCAATACTCCACAGCGTTGCTAACGTGCTTCGAGCACCTGCTTGTACCGCAACTCCTGCTAAACCCAGCGCTGCCCGTTGATCCCCCTGAGCTGTTTCACACGCACTTAACACTAAAAGTTCAATGGGAATCGATTCTGAGTCTTCTCGTTGTTTTAATAGGGTGCTTAGTTCATTCACTTTAATTGGTCTATCCCACGCGAGAATAAATGTTTCTTCCGCATTTGAACTGAATTGCCCATGCGTTGCCAAATGGACGATGGGATAGGGCAGTTTATTCATCTGTGCCTGTAGCTCGGCAGTTGTAAAAGTTTGGTTGAGTAAAACTCGGCTGGCAACTTCTGATTGAATTTCTTTTAACTCTGAATTGACAAACGATAACGCGCTAAATCCGTGCCGTTCTTCAGTCAAACCAGCCGCTAATGTGTTGAAGCCGCGCTGCTGCAACGGCTGAGGATTGAGCAACCGTAAACTGGGAGATAGGGCGATGCTGTAGCGTTCAATCAGATATTGATCTTGGTGACGCAGAGCCGCGATCGGGATGCTACGCAGCGAACCATCCAGAACAAACGCCAGTGTTTTGATTGAGTGTTGCTCCAGGTCTGGCTGAAGGGGGGCAATTAACCAATTGTACAGCCGTTGCCCCAGTTGCCGACTTTCGGGAGTGGTGAAGGGTTTTTCTAGCGTGGAACGAAATTCGCTAATCGTTGTTTCTAATTCGACTTGCGGAACGTTTGTGCTGTACCGACGCAGGGGTTGGTTTGGCAGTTTAAGAATCACTTCCAGGCGATCGCGTAGGATGATGGGATAGATCACAGCGGCATCAGTTTGCTGCACCGCATCTAGAGGAATCGTTTGCCCTTCCAGGCAGGCAGTGCGGAAGAAATTATCCAGTTCTGCCACCCGCAACGCTTCAATGATTACCCGCGCCTGCTCTAATCGTGCTTGCTTAGACGGTTCCCGACCATCAATGCCAGCATCAGGAGACGACCCAGCCGTTTGCAGCAACAAATCAACAAATTCGCGATAAACGGGTTCCACACTTTCTCGAAACGAAAACTGCAAATCTGTACTGGTGGCAACCAAATTGCCGCGAATTGACTGCAAGGTGGTATATGCAGCCTCATAGGCTCGTAGGGCGGCAGCGGTTTGTCCCTCAGCCTTAAGAATTCGCCCAAGTTGCCACTGCCATTGATAAGCAATGTCTGGAGCGTTGATCGATTGAGCCAGGAGCAATGCCTGTTCTGTTAAACGGTGGGCTTGCGACCATTGCCCGGTACGCTCGTAGACCCCACCCAAATAACCGATCGCATAAGACTTTGCCCGCAAGTCGTTTAAGCGCTCAGCGTGTTGCACAGCAGTGGCAAGGGTTTGGGCAATCAAAGCATGGGGTGCTGGCTGACGAGGCGTTGCTGCGAAGAGCAAAGTTTGAGCAAAGTAAATTTGAGCGTAGATGGCGGCACGACTGGGCGGTAGAGAACTAAGCTGCGCCTGTAAGGTTGGAATTAGGGCTTGAGCAGCAGTCGTTTGTCCTGAAGTAAGGAGGAGGTTGAGATGGTTGACTTGGGCTTGCGATCGCAGTACAGGAGCGGAGTTGGTTGCCGCTTGCTGATACCAGCGTAGTGCTGTTGTTGTATCGTTTTGGGCACGGGCAGCATTGCCTAAACTCAGCAAAATTGCGCTCTTTTCCTGGGAGGCAATCGAGGATGAATGCTCAATTAGCACCAAACTTTGCTGCAAAACGCGTTGAGCGGCGGCACTATCTCCTAACAGCAACAGGGTGTTTCCCAAACTACGCAGCCCCAACGCTTTCAAAGCCGGATCTGCTTGTTGTTGCAGTAAGCGCTCCACCTCTGTGAGCGATCGCTGTGCCCGCAAAAATAAGCCTAACGCTTGCTGTGCCTGGGCTTGATTGATTAAATTGCCAATCTGCCGCGACTCATCTCCAGTATTTGCATAAAGAGCATAAGCACGTTGCCAGGTTGCTAATGCAGTTTCGGTTTGCCCCTGGGCATATTGCAGGCTACCCAATGTATTGAGAACTTGAGCGAGGAGGAGGGAATTGGGAATTGGGGAAGGGGAGTTAAGGAGGGTGAGGCTGGTGGAGATGGTGTCTTGGGCAGATTGCCACTCACTCAGTTGCTGATGCGCCAGGGAAAGATAACTGAGAGCGAGAGCTTGATTGGCGCGATCGCCTTGCTGCTGAAATGCAGAGACGGCTTGCTGCCAGGCGGTTTTTGCCTGGGTAAACTGTCCCTGTTGATAAAAATCACGCCCTTGCTGGAGCAAGTTAGAGGGAGAGCTGCGAGAAGAACTAGGAGACACCCCAGTCGGAGTCGAAATCTGTGCCACACCCTCAGCATCTCCCAGAACAACACAGCAAAGCGCAACACTCAACCCAATTACCCCCACAGTCGAGGGTAGAACGAGGTTCTGGAAGTCATTGGATTTCTGTTTTTTGTAGAGCAGAGGTTTTCTCATTGGGGTTGGTGGCGCTTGAGCGATCGCGGTGCAGTGCAGCAGGAACTGAAGGGAGTTGAAGCCAAGTCTTGCAAACCGATGTGTTGCAGCAGGCTATTCCACGCCTGAGCGGATTGTAACCGCCTGGGGTTGTCGCGATGCTGAAGTGCGATCGCGTCCAGGGCTTCATGCCAGATGCCATTCGCAGCATAGAGGGTTGCCTGTTCTAGAGGGGCGGCTGAACTCAGTTGAGTTTGCAGTTTAGCACTGAGAGCAACACGCTGAGTAATTCCCTGGACAAACACCGCATCCGCAGGCTTCGCATTACACGCTAGCGACAACGTCCATAAATAGGATTTCCCAACTGCCAGTGGAGTTGCGTTTGTGGGCACCGAGAGCCGAATCAGCCCTGGTTTAACTTCCGAGGCGCTGAGGGTGGTTTTGTAGGTGTAATCTGCCTGGGCGTTTTGAGCATCCAGCAGAGTAAATTCGATGGATGATGCTGAAGTCAAGGGTTCGGGAATGTAAAACCAGAAGGTAGGATGAGGGCTACTCGTGTTTGCAAAAACAATCTTCTGTTTGTTGGGAATCAGAGCAGCAAGAGGGCGATAGCGATCGCAAGGTCCTTTTCGGCTGGCTCCCCCCCGCTGCCGCCCTTCGGGTGCTCCCTGATTGGGCGGCGTTGGGTCATTAAACACCACCTGACCAGGCTGGAGCGGGGCCGCCGTTGCCGACATCGACAATCCACTTAATTGCGCGATCGCCATTGCACTGGCGCTGAGAAATGGGAGTATCCATAGGGGGGAAATGGACTTTAACATGACGACTCCATTGAATGTGAAAACAAAATTGATAACCAGCATACTGATTAAAACAGTCATAAAAAACTCATTCCCGGAACTTTTTAGGACTGATTAGAAGAATACCGCATGTTGCCCCTAAGGATAACCCAGCGGGAACCTACGGAACCCAGCCGCCACGGGTTAACAATACAAAACTAGACACTGTGAGAACGCTCAGCGTGACCACGATTGCCAATCCCTGATACAGACGCGATCGCCCCCAGCTTACAACAATGCCACCTGCGATCGCCCACCCCCAAATCCACAGAGCTTCACCGAGCCAGTGCCACGTCCAAATCAAGGGGCGCTGATCCAGCACAGCACTAATTAATTGACTGATCATATGCGCCTGGATCAAGACTCCTGATACGTTATCTGATGGGCTGGCACCAAATGGAGTAATCCACTGATCGCCGCCACTGTTAGCAGTCACACCAATTAGCACGAGACGATCTTTCACGGCATTAGAGTTGACCTGCCCCCGCAAGAGTTGTGTCAGTGAAACCTGCGGTGCGATTGCCCGTGCAGAAGATAGCGATCGATAGTGAATCATCACCTGATTACCTCGCGCATCCAGGGTTTGATAACCACCTGTGTGAGCAGCAAGCCGCTGCAACTCGACGCTGCCAAGCTGCAAATTTCCGGCGGTATTAAAACTGGGCGTAATTTTTTCCTGGTCTAAATAGCGAAATGCCAGACGTGTACTAAAGGCATAAGGCGTAGTACAGGGCGATGCCGGATCGGGCGATTGGGTGAGCAATTGTCGCCGCACAATCCCATCCGGGTCGGGCACAAAGTCGCTAAAGCCAATTTGAGATTCTGGGAGTTCTGGAGGTGGCGCGACCCCAGTTGGGTCAAATCGAGCATCTCGGCTCTTGCAGATAGCCACCAGGCGTTTTGTTTGCTGGAGCCGCGCCTTTAACCCTGGAACTTGCGAACTGGCGGGAAAATCGCGATAAATATCTAGCCCGATCGCCCGTGGTTGGTAGCGCTCTAAAATTTGCAACACTTGATTTAAAGTCTGATCAGAGAGGGAGCCGCGCCGCTGGGGGTCATTTTGCACCTGAATATCTGCCTCATCCAGGGTGACAATCAACAGGCGCGTGTCGGGCAATTCTGTTGGACGCAGCATCAACAGGCGGTCAAATCCCCATAGTTCCATAGGCTGAAACCATCCCAACCAGCGCATTCCCAGAACGAGGCTGGTGGCGACCACGCTACTAAACAGAATTGGCAGGGGAGGAAGGCGAAGCAAGGAATGAGGAACCGGGGAAAGGTTCGACTTGTCTTTTCCTGGCGCTGGATTGAAGGGAGTGGGAGGTGAGGGATGGGATAAACTACCTCCTCTCAAGTCTTCCCAGGTGGAGGGCAACTCGGCAGGATTCTGGCAGATCACAGGAAGCCAGGTAGCACAGAGAAAGGTGGTTTCCAGGGCTTGCAGGCGTTCGCGGGCTTCTCGGACAGACAGATAAAACGACTGCCCGTTAGAAAACGCAACCAGGAAATATTTGAGAAATTCGTGGGCAACGCGATCCGGGATGGGTTCGCGCATCACGATTACTTGTGGGATTTGCAAATCTGCTAGATCCCAGGCTAAACCGAGTCCATCGCAAGAGTTGAAAATGGCTAGTTTCAACCCTCGTTCGATCGCTTTCTTGAGCGCAAACTGAAGTTGCGCCAGTGTGAGCTGTTCGGTCGCATTAATCGCGATCGTGCCTGTGCCCTGGCTAGAGCTGTGCCCAGCAAAACAAAGAATATCCCATCCCGATTGCCAGAGCTGGTCTTGAATTTCAGCTAGGGTCGGTTCAATCAAGAACCGAGTCTGAGCTTGCGGTAATTGCGCTAGTAATTGCTTATCTGTTTCAAGATTAATGCCTTCACTGTTACCTAAAATCACTAAAATACGAACTTGATTAGATGGATTAGCAGTACTCGTTTTGAGCGATCGCGTGTAATCAGCCAGACTTAAACCCAACTCCGCCCGAGGATAATCTTCAAACAGTTGCCATAGATGCCAGGGCAGACGCAACACCCGACGATCAGTGGCAGCTATAATCACGCGCACATCATCATTAAAACTGAGGCGAGTACGGAGTTGACGATCAATCGGACGAAAAGAATCAGCATTTAGCCAATAATTGAGCTGCTGCTGAAGCTCGTGACACAGGCTCTTAAAGGCACTGTCTGATACATCTGCAATAAAATGCTCATCTGCTTCGAGTTCAAAGTCATCTCCTAAATTATTTGCAAAACTCTGTCGTAATTGAGTGCTAGAAGCAGTATTTGGATCAGGCAAACGCCGCCAACCACGCCGTGCATAGAGCGCAGCATACAGGTTTTGCCAACGGGCATAGAGCGCATCTAAGGTGGGGATTGCTGGTAGGCTACCCGTGAGTTGCATGGGTGTCACACTATTATCTAACCATAGTTGAGCCGTTACCAGCGAGAACCCTTGCTGACAATCCCCCTTGCCTAAATTTAGCACCACCAGTTGACTCACGGCGTTCACCTACTCTATGCCACAATTGTCTCCATGATTGCGCGATCGCCGATTTGGATATACAGACGAAACTCTCTGCCAGACGCACACTTAAACGGACGAAGCTGGAGATAATGACTCTCAGAACTAGCATTGACGGCTTGGATCACTTCATCGCTCAAGGTCTTTAAAGACAGTTGCAAATCGGTAGGTAAGTAGGTGGCTCCAGCCGCGGGAAAAAGCTGAACTGTAATGCGGCGGCGACCATCCAGTTCTGGTGCAACAGTGAGAGCTAACCGCACCATTTGCCAATCTGCATCCAGTGCGATCGTTTTAACACGAGTAAGTCCTGAATCAGGCGGGATGGGTTGCTGTCGTAAATTTACTGCCATTTCAGAGTCTCTCTGAAATGCCTCTTCTAATGTTTGCCAGCCAACTTCAAATAAATTTTGCAGCCATTGTCCTAATTGAATCGGGGTGGATGCTGATGAGCGATCGCCCTGCCGCCGGGGTTCTTCTAACTGGCGCAGCCAGTGCTCCTGAGACATCAGCCCAAGCCACTCACCAGTAGAAACTTCTAACCGGGGTAGGGCGATCGCGGGATCCTGCAAATCACGCAGCAAAGTGCCAACCTGGTCAGCGGTGAGGGTGGGCAAGGGTGGCACTTCCATGCGAGTTGGTTCCGGCGGCAGGTGTTGCGTCACCCAAAAAACAGTCATATCCTGAATCACAGCACTGCTGTCCAGGCAATAGGTGAGATCGCTGGAGTCAAACACGCCCTGAGTTTTAATCGTGTGGTGGGTGCTGTAGCCCCATACGTATAGCGATTCAGCATCAACATCCACTTCTACCGCCAGGTAGTAGTCACCCAACCAGGCGGGATGGTCAATCCATTCTTGCGGAACGCGCAATTCTTCGTGATCCATCGCCTCCCCTGGAATCACCACAATTCGGCGATTGCCGAGGGTGAGTGCGCTACCGTTCACCAGGCTCCACAAGCCTGGAGTTGTGGGAAACGAGATCGCTGGAGGAGTACCCGTTCTTTCCTCCAACCAGGGCCCAATAGTATGTAAACACACTTGATTAAGATACGCCTGCCAGCGTAAGCCGGGAATGGCGATCGCGTGAGTTTCATGCCACGCCTGCTGCTGCAAGGCGGGTGAAATCTCTAACTGCTGCTGAGCCGTTTCTAATCCAACCATGTCGAAGCCTCCTTGAGAGAGTGGTTGGCAGCCTGGTAATGAGACTCTAGCCACTCCTCTAACAGTACACTCATGCCCTTTACTGCGGTCGAAGTCGGCGTAATATGCAATGATTCCTGACTCCATTGGGCAATTGCCAACAGTAATGTTTCTTTAGCGCTACTAAGGCGGCGCGACACCGTATACTGCTTGGTTTCCAGGTGGGCGGCAATTTGCTGCTGCGTCCAGCGTTGGGCATAGTACAACGTCAGCAATTCTTGCAGGGGAGGGGTGAGGCGGGCGATCGCATCCGTTAATACCTGCTGAACTTGAATTCGATAGGTTTGCCGTTCCTGCCATTCTTCCTCCGCCAACAGCGCCATCATGGGAGAGGCTTCTGCTTCCGCAGGCAGCAGATCCTGGAATTCATCGGTACGGTCAGCCAGCATCACATTCAAAGAAGCCGTCGGAGGATGGAGATAGGTGCGGGCGTGTTTAGCGCACTGGGTCAGCCATTGTTCTAGCAAGACAGGCGTGGCGATCGCGGCAGGAGGCGAAAGCTTGAGGCGCTGTTGATTGTAAAGCTCGGTGATAGTCTGCCAGGTAGCCCGATCCGGATCTGCCAGATGACGAGTAGCCGTGGGGTTTGTGGGAGCGCAATAAAGTTTAAAGCAGTTCCACGCCAGTTGATAGTGGGCGATCGCATCGGCCGATAGCCCAGCCTGCCGCAACATATCCGCAAAGCACTTCTGACTGAGTTTTCGCAGCAACCCCCAGTTAGAGCGACTATCAGCTTCTCGCTGGCGACGCAACCCATCCCGAATGGCATTGCCAAAACACAAACTGGCGTAGGTTTTCAAACTGGCTCCCTGGGCGGGCGTGTACCCCTGAATCACCTTTGGAAAGGAAGCGATCGCCAGTTGAAAATAATCTGCTAAATTCAAGTGCTGGCTTGTCATCGTTGTTGCGGCTCGCTGCGCTGACCAGTAACAGGTTTCTTGAAGATAGGCAGCAAGGTGTGATAAGGGCAGGGGGGAAGGAATTGGGGATTGAGAATTTTGAGTCTTGAGTTGAGAGTTTTGAATTTCCTCCCGAACTTCCTCACCTCCGCTGCCGTCTTCTGCCGCTTGCCTCCACTGCTGATGCCAGTACGCTACCCAAAATCCGTCCGATTGGGTGGGCGGTTTCTCTGAACTCTCGCAGGCAGCTAGGGCACGCTTCATGCTACGCCTCAATCGCGTATCGACTGCCCACCCACTGAAGTGATCATTTGTGAATTGCACAAATGTTGTAAAAAGTTCCAGAATAGTGCGGCGAGGGGTCATAGGGGGCGATCGCGGGCTAAAGAGACGCAGCAGACACCGCTATAGGGTGCCTTATAACCTTAAAGCCAAAGCAGAATCGCAGCAATGATTCACAGAAGAGAAATGGTCAACGCCCTGCCAGCCATTCTCGCCACACAATTTCTTGAGTAACAGCGCACTGCTGCAAATCGCACACAAGCAAGAGATGCATCTGCTCACCAATGGGTATGTGTGATACCTTGTCTCTGAGCGGTGACTGAGGAAAAGTGCGGATGCAAACGGTTCGCTTTGAATTAGAGGTTTACTCTTTCCAGATTGATTTCATTGGTCATGTTAACAACACGGTCTATGTCCAATGGATGGAAATTGGACGCACAAAACTTTTGGAAGCGATTGGGATGCCGACTCACGAAATTTTTCAGCAAGGTTTTGTTCCAGTTCTGGTGCAAACCAACATTGCGTATAAAGCACCACTTTATTTAGGCGATCGCGTCCAGGTCGAAATGTGGATCTCTGATTTGCGAAATGCCTCAGCAATTATGCAGTTCCATTTTCGTAATGCTGAAGGCACACTCACTGCCGAAGGGTGGCAAAAAGGATTGTTTGCCGATCGCGATACGCTGCGCCCAAGACGACTGCGCCCAGAAGAAAGAGTCCTGTTCTTACCCTACGTACACGCCTGATGAATATTCCCTGGATACTGGTTAGTTTGCGGTTTGCGATCGCTCCTATGCTGCTACTAGATGCACTGGATGGCGAGACAGGCATGGGCTTTCTCGTTGGCTATGTCATTGCAGTTCTCTCAGATATTTTTGATGGCATCATTGCTCGGAGATTGCAAGTCAGCACAGCCGCACTTCGACAAGCCGATAGTTGGGCAGACATCAGCTTGTATCTTTGCATTGCAGTCAGCACCTGGCTAGTGCATCCAGGGGTTATTATTGCGTTCCAAATCCCTCTGCTGATCGCGATCGCGTTTCAACTTGTGCTGTTTGCCATCAGTCTGCTCAAATTTGGCAAGCTCCCCAGTTTTCACACTTACACCGCCAAAGCTTGGGGGATTACACTCGTGGTTGCTGTGGTGGGTTTGTTTGGCTATGGCTGGACAGCAGGGCTATGGGGCGCGATCGGGCTATGCCTGCTCAACAGTACGGAAGAGATTATCATGACCCTGATTTTGCCTCACTGGACGCACGATGTTCTCAGTCTGGGCCATGCATTGCAGTTGCGAAATCATTCCTCAGAAGCGAGTTGAGCAAGTTGAAACCAGCAGTAAACCAGTTACACAACCGTTAAATTGGAGATGGTCAGATGGTTGCAGACAACCCCAAACCAAACGTGAAACCAGGCTGATACATCCGATTCACTTTTTCATGATGAGATTGCAACCATCGTGCGGTTGAAATAGGCACCTGATACTCACGTAATCGCAGCATACGAGTACTAGGTTGCACTGCGGCTGCACTATTAAAGAGACACCGAAAACTAAGCTATATGAAACCGTAGCAGCCGCAGAGAGCGATCGCAGAATAGACATATTTTTGATAAATGCACCTCACACAAACCTATTTCAGCTCCAGTAATGCGCCGGATCTGAAACAACTAAAAACCTCTTCAATATCCTCGATATGCTGATAGCAAGTTGTTGAGAAGTCAAATCACGGAATGTCAAACTTGGATCTCAGAGGTCATCCTGGAACTTTAATTCGTTCAGTCTTTCTACGCCGCATGATGCTTCGCTACGTGGTAGTAGCAAAATTTTTATAAATTTTACTCGCTCACAGCCGTAGTTTCACGGTATTCTACACTCCCGACCCTTCCCTCACTCCGCACATCACTTTGTAGCTTCAAGGCGATCGACTCATGCCCACTTCTGCCTCCCCCTCCCCACTGGTTTCTACACTCACACCTGCCACCCTCATCGCCCAAAACCTGCTGACGAAGTTTGCACTTCACCCTAAATTTTTAGAAGATTTACAAATGGTCTTTGGCGATGGTCTTTCACTGTCGGCAGCTTTAGCACTACAAGCCCAATGGGTTAATGCAAACTTCACAAGTATTCCCCAGATCGAGATTCGTCAACCGGATGAACTCCAAGATGCGCTAGCAGCCTACTCCGCAGTCACTAATACTATCCTCATCAATCAAGATTTTTTACAGTATGCCGCTCCAGAACAACTGACAGCCGTGCTGCTAGAAGAAATTGGACACAGCCTGGATGCCCAGTTAAACCAACACGATACACCAGGAGACGAGGGAGCCATTTTCTCAAATCTGGTTCAAGGCTCCCTATTCAGCCAAACCGAATTACTCAATTTGCAAACCGAGAATGACTGGACAACGGTTTGGTTAGACGGGATTGCCCTTTCTGTAGAAAAATCGAACACTGCAAACGCAGGACCTCTAATCGCTGCCAGCAACAATGTTCAACCATTTCTAGGGCTGAACTATGTAGTGGTAGATCGGGGAATTTTTCCCTCTAGAGATGGTGGTAGCGGTACTGGCACCTTTATTGGTGAAGTGGCGATGTTTGCCGGAACCCCAACGATTGGCTTATCTGCATCGGGGCAGGTGTTGCAAATCGTCCAAAACACCGCCTTATTTTCATTGCTTGGAACTAATTATGGCGGCAATGGACAAACAACTTTTGCCTTGCCCGATCTACGTGGGCGCATTGCCGTAGGAGCAGGTAACGCACCTGGATTAACACCTCGCACCTTAGGGGTAGCGACTGGCGGTGAGCAATTTTCTGTTACCTACCCCAGCCACAACCACACCATTAATGCGACGGGAACCAGCACTGGAACTGCCTCTACCACGGTCAATACCAGTAATATTCAACCAGAGTTACCGCTAAACTATATCATTGCCACTCAGGGTATCTTTCCATCTCGCGATACGGGAGGTGGGGGTGAGACTCCCTACATCGGCGAGGTCACCTTGTTTGCAGGTAATTTTGCCCCTAGCGGCTGGGAATTTGCAGATGGACGACTGTTGGCGATCGCCCAAAATCAGGTTCTATTTTCCATTCTTGGTACCACCTACGGCGGTGATGGACAAACGACCTTTGCCTTGCCTGATTTGCGGGGCAGAACGGCGATTAGTAGCGGTGGGGGACCTGGCTTAACCAATCGCACTGTGGGGGAAACTGGGGGAACAGAAACCATTGCTGCCACCCTCAGCCATACCCACAGCATGAACGCGTTTGGCAGTTCAACGACGAGCACGAATGCCACACCTCTTGCAGTGAACAACACTCAACCCTTCACTACGCTGAATTACATTGTTTCTCTGCGAGGAGTTTTCCCAACCGTTGGGGGTGCAGTCCCAACCGAGCAGTTTCTGGGGGAAGTTCGGATGTTTGCCGGAAACTTTGCCCCCAACGGTTGGGCATTGGCAAACGGGCAACTGCTCCCGATCAACCAAAATCAGGCTTTGTTCAGCCTCTTAGGGACGAGCTACGGCGGCAATGGACAAACCAACTTTGCGCTGCCCGACTTACGGGGGCGATCGCCAGTCAATCCCGGATCCGGACCGGGTTTAACCGCTCGGTTTTTGGGAGAACAAGGCGGAACCGAATCCGAAAGCTTGGTTTGGCCCAACCACGTCCACACTATCACCTATCCTGCTGTTAACCTCTCAGTAACCAGCACCACAGGCACAGAAGCCAATCCCACCGCTATTACGGTCACGGCCACCGCGGCTGAAGCTGTCTCTGGCAACCAAACTGTTACCCTAAGCGTGACTGGTGCAGGGATTACCGCAGGTGACTACAGCCTCAGCAACACCACCCTCACCATTCTCAACGGGCAAACCATCGGAACCGTCACCTTCACGGTTGTGAATGATGCCATTGCAGAAGGAATTGAAACCGCCACATTGACTATCAGCAATCCAACTGCCGGGATCAGGCTAGGCACCACCACCAGTCAAACTATCACCCTTATTGATAACGATTCCTTCAACCAGGTTGACTTTAATCAAGACACAAACACCGACCTATTTTGGCACAATTCTAGCACTGGAGAAATTGCATTCTGGGCAATGAATGGTGCGACATTTCTTCAGGGACAGGTGATTGATACTGTGCCCATCGTCACAGGTTGGAAGCCAGTAGGAGCAGGAGATTTGACAGGTGACGGCAACACGGACATCCTCTTGCGGAACTCTATCACGGGTGAGAATGGTTTTTGGCGAATGAATGGTACTGCCATTACAAGCTATGTGCAACTTGATTTTGTGGCGGTTGATTCTGGTTGGGATGTGGTTGGGGTGGGCGATTTTACCAACGATGGCAAAGCAGATGTGCTCTGGCGCAACCAGCTTACTGGTGAGAATGGGTTTTGGGAAGTGAATGGTACCGCTGTCGCAAATTACGTTCCCATTAACCCGGTATCTGTGAATTCTGGCTGGGATGTAGTTGGGGTGGGAGATTTCTCTGGCGATCGCAACACTGATATTCTCTGGCGCAATCGCACTACGGGTGAGAATGCTTACTGGGAAATGAATGGCGCGACATACATTGCATCTCAACCGATTGATCCCGTCTCCATTGAGAGTGGGTGGAATATTGCCGGAGTTGGTGATTTCACTAAAGATAATCGGGTAGATATTGTATGGCGCAATGGCTTGGACGGGCAAGCCGCAATTTGGGAAATGAACGGGAACATCAAAATCGGAGTGTTGGATCTGTTGCCAACCGTTGCTCCATCGACAGGCTGGAATCTTGTCTGATAGATTACAGCACACCCCTAAGGAATGAGAATTCATTAAAAATGAAAAGTTAAAAGTTCAAACTGCTTTCCAGCAAGGCTTTACCACTTTCAATTCTACAGTTTGACCAGATTGAAACCTCATTTAGAGTTGTTGAACGAATTCAGTTCATTGGCATCATCAACCGCTCCAACTAGTAATGCAACCTTAATACACCTTTTATTCAGAAGTCGTTAGTGTAAGGTTGAACTACTAGCAGTCAGCCACAACGACAGCAAACTTGTTGGGGCAAGCGAACGGAGAGCACCGGAATGAGCGCAGTTCTTCCCAATCACCTCAATCATTTAGCATTCATCCCTCCCCAAGATTGCTACCTTTGGGAGCCAGAGTTGATGTGGCTTCATGCTCTGTCTGATGGCTTGATTGCGATCGCCTATTTCCTGATTGTGATCGCCTTCATCTACTTTGTGCGGCAACGCCAAAATTTGCCCTATCCCTCCATTTTTCTATTGTTTGGGGCATTTATCGTTGCCTGTGGATTAACCCATGTCATGGAAATTTGGACACTCTGGCATCCCACCTACTGGATTTCGGGATGGCTGAAATCTGTTGCTGCTGTGATCTCCCTGGCAACCGCAGGCGCATTGATTCCGGTCATTCCCCAGGCACTGACCCTACCTAGCTACAGTGAATTTGCTGAGTCACGACAACGCTACCAGGATCTTGTAGAAAATTCTCCCGACATCATCGAGCGCTTTGATCTGCAACTTCGCCATCTCTATGTCAGCCCAGTGCTCACCAAAATTACTGGAATTGCGACAGATACCTTCATGGGCAAAACCTGTCGTGAGTTGGGGATGGATAACACCATGACTACGAACTGGGAAACTGCCGCTGCAAAGTTAATCGCCACTGGAGAAAAGCAAGTCATTGAGTTTTCAACGCCAACCTTGATAGGAGAACGGTTTTTTGAGATGGCGATCGCCCCCGAACTTTCTGATCAACAAACCATCAAGTCAATTCTTTGCATTTCCAGAGACATCACCGAACGAAAACAAACGGAAACTCAACTGCGAGACTTATCCGATCGCCTAAGACTAGCGATCCAATCAGCTAAGATGGGCATTTGGGACTGGGATATTGCCACCAATCGCCTGACCTGGGACGAGCGCATTCATGAGCTTTACAGACTGCCACAAAGCGTCACTCCCACCTACCAGGTTTGGGAATCGGTTATTCATCCCGATGATTTTCCCCATTGCCACTCCACAATCCAACAAGCCCTCACCGACAAGAACGAAGGAGCGATTGAGTTTCGAGTCATCAAACCCGATGGCACCTGGCGCTATCTCGAATCCTATTTCCTCGTTCAGCGTGACTCCAGCGATCGCCCCCTGCGTCTCATTGGAGTCAATCTCGATGTGAGCGAACGGAAGCAGGCAGGGGAAACCCTCAAACAACAGCAAGAACTGCTGCAAGGCATTGTAGACAACATCCGCATGATGCTGAGCTGTTACGATGCAAACAACCAATTACAGTGGGTCAATCGCACCTGGCAGCAAACCCTGGGCTGGACATTGGAAGAAGCCAGAGAGCGAGATTTGCTGGCTGAATTTTATCCCGATCCAAATGAGCGCACCTATGTACTGCAATGCATTCGAGCCGCTGAGGCTAAGTGGGAGGACTTCAAAATTCGTCTACGAAATGGCACGATTTTGGACACCTCGTGGGCAAACATTCGTTTATCAAATGGCATCTCTATCGGTATTGGGCAAGACATTAGCGATCGCAAACAAGCAGAGGAAGCCCGACTCCAGGCAGAAAAATTGCGCCTGGAGTTAAACCTGCTAGAGCACATTCTCGATACAGTGCTGGCTGGCTACTGGGATACCAATTCTCCCACCGCTTCCAACTATTGGAGTCCTGGGCTAAAGCGGATGCTAGGCTATGAAGATCACGAACTGCCCAACGCCCCAGACACCTGGACAAAACTCATGTTTGCTGAAGATTTACCGAGGGTGCTGACGGGTCTTGAGCGCCATATTCAGAGCCACGGGGCAGAACCCTACTACAACGAAGTGCGCTATCACCACAAAAATGGCTCAACTGTTTGGGTGATTTGTGCGGGACAGGTGATCGAGTGGGATGCTGCCGGACAACCCCTGCGGATGGTGGGTTGCCATGTAGACATCACCAAACTGAAGCAAACAGAAGCCCAACTTCAAAAAAGCGAAGCTCACCTAAAACAAGCACAGCGAATTGGCAAGCTTGGCAGTTGGGAGTTTGACGTGGCAACCGAAAAAATTACCTGGTCTGAGCAGGTATTTCATCTGTTTGAGCGCGACCCCGTCGAGGGTACGCCTAAATCCTTTGAAGAATTGCAGCAACTCCTCTATCCAGACGATCGCCCCCTTCATCAGCAAACCCTTCAAACCATTCTAGAAGATGCCCAACCCTACAGCGTTGAGTTTCGCCGTCGTCGTCGCGATGGCACCCTGGCATATATTCAATCTAGAGGAGAGGCGATCTTAGACACCACAGGACACGTCATTCAGCTTGCAGGTACCGCCCTCGACATCACTGAGCGCAAACAGGCTGAAGCACAATTGCAGATGCTATCTGATCGTCTCACACTGGCACTTCAGGCTGGCGTAATTGGCACCTGGGATTGGGATTTGCTGGAGGAAGTGAGTTGGGACGCACGGATGTACGAAATCTACGGGCTGCAAGACCTGGGAAGGGCAGCCACGTACCACGATTGGATTGGGCGAGTGCATCCCGATGACCGAAAAGCCGTTGAAAATGTGCTGCAAGCCGCAGTTGCAGGCGAGCGTGAGTATGATGTTGAGTTTCGTATCTGGCGAACCGACCAGACGTTGCGCTGGATTAAAGCAAAGGCGTTAGTGCAACGTGATCAAGCAGGAAACCCCTTACGAATGATCGGAACTAATTACGACATTACAGAAGCCAAGCAAGCCGAGGCAAAACTTTTGCAAACAACTGCCCAACTGGAAGCGTCGAACCGTGAACTGGAGTCCTTTGCTTACTCCGTATCCCATGACCTGCGAGCACCCCTACGGGCAATCGATGGGTTTAGCAAAGCGCTACTAGAAGACTACAGCGACCATTTTGATGAGGAGGGCACCTACTACTTCAATCGCATTCGGCATAATGTCCAGCGCATGGGAATGTTGATTGACGATTTGCTCAGTCTTTCTCGCGTCTCTCGTTTTGAAATGCAGCTTAAAACGGTTAACCTATCTGCATTGGTGCAAGAGCAGGCAAATGATCTACAAACCGCCGAGCCAGAGCGACAGGTTGAGTTTGTGATTGCACCGGACGCGATCGCTACCGCCGATCCAACCCTCATGGGAGTTGTTATCAGCAATCTGCTAGCAAATGCCTGGAAATTTACCAGTCACCATTCCTCTGCTCGCATCGAATTTGGCATAATCAAACAAGATCAACAGACTACTTATTTCATTCGCGACGATGGAGCAGGCTTTGATATGGCTTATGCTGCTAAACTATTTGGGGTGTTTCAGCGCCTACACAACACTGATGAATTCCCAGGTACGGGCATTGGTTTAGCCAGCGTCCAACGGATCATTCATCGGCATGGCGGAGAGATTTGGGCAAAAGGGAGCGTTGAGCAAGGTGCGACCATCTACTTCACCATCCCGGAGCATCGCTCAGAATCAGAGCCTAAGCCATGAGTTCTTTGCGTACCATTGTTCTGGTTGAAGACAACCCTGATGATGAACGCCTGACTACTCGCGCCTTGCGTCGCGGCAAGATTGTTAATGAAATTCTCGTTGCCCGCAATGGGGAAGAAGCGTTAAATCTTATCTTTAGCCTGGACCCGTTGCCCTGCGTCATTCTATTAGATCTAAAACTGCCAAAGGTTGACGGATTGGAAGTTCTTCGGCAACTTCGAGCCAACGAACGGACTCGTCTACTGCCAGTTGTCGTGCTCACCTCTTCGAGTGAGGAGCGTGACATTGTTGAAAGCTATAGTTTGGGAGCCAACAGCTATGTGCGGAAACCTGTTGAAATCGAGCAATTCACCGAGGCAGTGCGTCAACTAGGACTATATTGGGCACTGCTGAATGAGTCACTTCCAGGAGGGTTTTAATTATGAGTGAAACCCTCAGCGTCTTGATGGTTGAAGATTCAGAAGACGATGCAGTGCTGGTGCTGCGGGAGTTACGGCAAAGCGGTTTTAATCTAACCTGGGAGCGAGTGCAAACAGCAGAAGCGCTGCAAAACGCTCTATCGAATCAGTCATGGGATGTGATCATTTCAGATTATCGATTACCCGGATTTGATGCCCGATCCGCGCTTGAAATCGCCAAGCAAAGTAACCTTGACCTCCCGTTTATCGTAGTGTCAGGCACACTTGGCGAAGTTGCAGCCGTTACTCTCATGAAAGCGGGTGCTCATGATTACTTGATGAAAGATAATTTAACTCGATTGGCAGAAGCAGTACGACGGGAAGTGCGAGAATCTCTCATTCGGGCGGAGCGCAGGCAAGGGGAAATTCAACTACGTCAAATTGCTAAGCGGGAGCAACTGATCCGCACGGTAACTGAACGCATTCGGCGATCGCTCGATCTTGATGACATTCTTAGAACGACTGTCATTGAGGTACGCCAGGTACTGCAAACCGATCGCGTCATCCTGTTCAAGTTCGAGGTTGATCTACAGCAAGGGTACGTAGTACAAGAGTCGGTTGACGCAAACTGGCAAGCAATTTTAGGGCAGGATGTTTACGATCCGTGTTTACATTCACACTACATCAATCGTTACTTGGATGGACGGGTACAAGCAGTTTCAGACATTGACGATAGCAGCATCCGCCCCTGTTATGCAGATTTTTTAAGGCAGTTTCAAGTACGCGCAAATCTTGTTGTGCCAATTATTCAATCCACTGGATTGTGGGGGTTGCTAATTGCCCATCACTGTGCCGAGCCTCGGCACTGGACCGAGGATGAGGTGCAGTTATTGAAACAGTTAGCAGACCAAGTAGCGATCGCGATTCAGCAAGCAGATTTGTATCGCCAAACCCAATTGCAACTGGCAGAACGTCAACGAGCAGAAGCTGCTCTCCAACAGCTCAACCAGGAACTAGAGCAACGAGTGCAAGAGCGCACTCAGTCTTTGCAACAACAAGCAGAGCAGGAGCATCTGCTGCGCTTAATTATTCAAAACATTCATCGATCGCTGGATCTAGAAGAAATTTTATCCACTGTGTTAAACGAAACTCGCCAGACGCTTCAGGTTGATCGAGTTGCAATTTACCAGTTCACGCCAGATTGGAGCGGCTATTTTGTAGCAGAGTCGGTTAGCGAAGGATGGGTTCCCCTAGTAGGAAAAGGAACTCAAACGCTGTGGGAAGACACTTACCTGCAAGAGAACCAGGGTGGACGGTATCGAAATAACGAAACCTTTGCAGTCAATGATATCTACTCAGTTGGGCATAGCCAGTGCCATATTGAGCTGTTGGAGCAATTTCAGGCAAGAGCCTATGCGATCGCGCCGATTCTGCTAGATCATCAGCTCTGGGGTTTGCTCGCCGTTTATCAAAATAGCGGTACTCGTGAGTGGCAAACCTGGGAAACAAGTTTGCTACATCAGGTTGGGGTGCAAATGGCAATTGCTCTCCGCCAATCTCGCTTATACCAAACTGCCCAAACCCAGGTAAAGGCACTGGAGCAGTTGAGTCAGTTAAAAGACGATTTTTTAAGCACGGTTTCCCACGAGTTGCGATCGCCTCTGGCAAATATCAAAATGGCAATTCAGATGGTGAAACTGAATCTAAATCAACACAACATTCATGACGAGTCAATGGCTCAATATATCCAAATTCTGGAAGAAGGTTGCACTCAAGAACTCAACTTGATTAATGATTTGCTTGATTTGCAACGACTAGAAGCAGGCGTTCAGTCGCTAGAGCTAGAGAGCGTTGACCTGAGTTATTGGCTATCGTGCATTGTAGAACCCTTTGAAGCTCGTACCCAAGACCAGCAGCAACAGTTGCGTGTCAACTTACCTCCCAATTTACCCACCATCACAACCGATCTCACAGCACTCAGACGCATCATGGTGGAGTTACTCCACAACGCTTGCAAGTACACGCCACGCCATGAGCAAATTATACTAACAGCCGATACTGAAGGCACCACCCTACAAATTCAAGTCAGCAACTCCGGAGTAGAACTCTCTCCTGAAGAGTTGCCCCGTTTGTTTGAAAAGTTTTATCGGGTTGTCCGCATTGATCGCTGGAAACATGGCGGTACAGGTCTTGGTTTAGCACTTGTAAAACGATTAGTTGAGCATTTAAATGGCTCAATCGCAGTCGAAAGTGCCAATTCGCACATTTGCTTTACAATTCGGCTACCGTTCAAGCCTCAACAGGTTGATCAAGTGTCGCAAAATTTAGGACTTTAATCATAACGCCCAACAACGCGGTTGCCGTTTGTCCGCACCTATGTTGCCCCAGCAATCAGTTGATTAAGCTAGGTGCTGCTCCTACTGACCAACCATCAGCAGGGGAATGGTTTTGGCGATTCTTTAGTAAACAAGTATTCGTGTTACTTCAGCCCGAAGAAAAAATTAACACGAATACCTTCGTTGTTTTATCTATTTCGCCGCTTCTTGAAGAGTATGACCCATTAATTCCATTTTTTTCGCTTGCAAAAGTTGCTCCATGCGCTCAATCGCATTGAGTAACCGTTGCTGTTGGTCTGGCGACATCTTGTTTACCTTTTGTACTGTGATTGTTTTAAGTTGATTCTCCATCTTCTCCAATCGGCTAACAACTGGATGAGACCTCTCCTGAGATGACAACGCTCGTATAGGATTAGATTGAAGTTGTTTGATTTGAGCTTTGAGCGTTTCTAGCGTCCAATCTTCTGCAACTGCCAGTTCAAGCAGTTGTTTCCGTAGGTGATCGTCGTTCATTTGAGCGATCGCTAGTGCTTTTGTATAAGCCAATTGCCCTGAGTTATATACTGCCAGCACATCTTCAGGAAGATTCAGCAGGCGTAACCGTACTGAAATAAAAGATTGCCACGAAATATCTGGTGCAACATCTGTAAAAACAGCATGAATCACCTGCTCTTTATCTGCTGGAATAGGAGGTGCTTTGCCCTCGACTGCATTTTTCATCTGATACAACAACTTCACCACTTCAGCTTCGCTCATATCTAGCGTGAGTGAAAGCAGGTAAAGTAGTTCCTTAGTATCATCCAACTCATTAAGATTACGCCGACGGGCATTCTCAATTCTGGATAATTTAACGGCTGTAATATCATCGGTTTCAACAATATCAACCTTGATACTTTCTAGCCCGGCCGCGATCGCCGCATCCAATCGTGACTCACCAGCGATCAGTCGTAATGATCCATCCGCAAGCCGTTGCACCCAGATCGAACCACGAAACCCATAATTCCGAATCGACTCAACCAGTTCTGCATGAGCAACCGGATCTTTTTCTCGTCGCGATCGATACGGACGGCGCTTAATTTGGGCAATAGGAACTTCAATCCCCTCACTCACCGATTGGCTACCTACTGCCTGTTCTAATTTTTGCAGAAGTTGAGTGCGCTCTGTTTCTAATGCCTCAATCTGTTGCTTAAGTTGTAATTGAGCATCCAGATTTTTTTGGCTACTAGAAAAGAATTCTCTAGCACTGGGTTTTGTCGGCATTGGTATTCCTCACTTTTTGTTACTCAACAAGCTTTGAATAGCATCCACGATTGGATCAAAGTCTTTGCACGCCTCGTTTCCTGGACGATAGAGGTATAGTGGTGCAATACCTCGATTAGCAGCATTTTCAAAATGTTTATTTTCTCGCACTGCCGGGAAACAGTGCACACCCTGATCAGCAAAAATATCTTTGATCTCGGCTGCAAAGGTTTTTTGGTCGGCATTTTTTGCAACTTTCATCGGCACACCCCCTAAAATTTGAGGCGCAGGATTCAAGGATAATTCCTCAGTTTCACTCCGAATCATTTGTAATAGCGAATCAACTCCAGCCATTTTAATGCTCATAGGGCTAGGAATCAGAATATGAGTTGCCGCGGCTAGAGCACAGTAACTTAAAACATCAAGGGATGCTGGTGAATCAAGCAAAATGACTTCGGCCGGAGGTGGAAATTTCCTGAAAGCTTTTTGTAACACATACTCTTTTGCCGTTCGAGATGGCAAATCAAGAGCCACAGAAACCATGATGTCTCCACCCAAACAAAGTCCAAATTTTTCAGAGGCTTGCCTCCATTCAGGAAATACGACCGGATAGTTTCCACTAAACTGCCTGGAGAAGAGAGCGGCACTTGTTTCCTCTGTGGTAATGGGTGGTCTTAGCCCACAAAATCGGGCAAGAGAACCATTTGTGTCAAGATCAACCAGTAGCGTTTTAACACCATGCTGGGCGAGTCGATAACCGACATGTATTGCCAGGGTTGTTTTACCAACGCCCCCGGCATTGGATGCAATCCAAATGATGATTGGCTCTGCCATTGTCTAATTTCCTTATACCTGAGGATAACGCCATCGATTTTTCGTTGTGTGAATGGCGTTCGTGATTACAAAGCTTCTTAGGTCGAGCTGGCTCTCAACTTTCGTTGACTTCTTTAGAAAAACGTTTTTCTAGAACTACTTTACTGCGATTCCTTTCGTTTGAACCATTTTGTTGTCACTTTTCAGCTTTTGTAGCTGAGTACTGAGAACTGGGTTTATCACTCGACAGTACTTGATTTCAGGAAGCGGCAATGTTCTAAGGAACGTGAATTTAATAACATCGAATTTTTCAGTTAACCACACCTCTCCCCCTGCCCCTCTCCGGCTCGGTGCCGCAGGCGGGGTGTGGTTTCCGGAGTTATTTAATCCACGATCCTAAGTCGCCAGAGTTATAGCAAAGTGCTGAGTAATGAGGACTGAGTGCTGAGAATGCAATCCAGTCACTTCAGAACTTTCAGCAGTTCGATAGTCCTAACCTATAGCAGTACTGCTATAGAACAAGACATGTTGCTCGCCAGTTGGTCTATGTTGAGATAAACAACTCATTCTAGCGACTTAACTCATTCTGGCGACTTATTTATCCCAACAAGCCTTTTAACAAACTACTTGTTCGGGTGATGTGGTCTGCCATCAGATACCGAGCACGATCGCCCTCTCCCCTATGAATTGCCTGGAGGATTTGCTGATGTTGCGTAACGGAGTCGAGGCAAGCGGCGGGACTGTGGGGAATAATTGCTAGTAGATCAGACAAATCGGCATGAATCCCAGCAACAACCGACACCAGGCGATCGCATTGGGTCGCTTTAGCTATCAGGAGATGAAATTCTGTATCTAACTGCCGATGTTCATCAAATTGCCTCACCACTTTGGACATTTGCTGGACTAAGGTTTGCAAATCCTCCAATTGCTGAGGCGTGGCGCGATCAGCGGCCAGCGCAGCGACTCCCGGTTCCACCACAAAACGATGATCCAGAATGTCGTTGAGGGTTGCCCCTTTTTGCATCAGGCGTTGCTTGAGTTCCACACGTTTGGCAGTATTTGCCCCTCGGCAACAAAGGTGCCCCCATTACGTCCCCGTTTAACGGTTAAAAACCCCTGTTCTACCAACACCCGAATCGCTTCGCGTAAGGTTGTACGACTCACCCCCATGATTTCTGCTAGTTCTCGTTCTGCGGGCAACTGTTGACCACGACGATATAACCCCATCTTGATCGCCGCACTCAATCGTTCAACTGTCATCTCATAAGCATTAGTACTTAGCTTAATGTTCCAGAGCAAGGCAGCGATCGCGGTGTTGTCACTGCCATTGGGCGAATCGATTTCTTCGCGGGTGAAGCGGTTTCTCATGCATTCGAGCAATGTAAGGAAATAACGAGAACTTGGGTAGTCCTGATTATCAAAACAATTCTAAAGAACCTAAAGAAAAGGTATAACAATTGACGAATGAACTACCCCGCCGCAAGCGGACGGGGTATCAGAATCAAAAAAGAGCAAGC
>JACYLN010000043.1 GCA_015272515.1 Leptolyngbyaceae cyanobacterium C42_A2020_001
GGTAGGGAAGGTAGGGGAGGTAGGGGAGATAGCGGAGATAGGGGAGACAACAGCAATATTTCTTCTCTTCCTTCCTCAGCATCCTCACCTTCCTCATCACCCTCACCTTCCCCCTATCCCCTCTTTCCCCTGCTGGCGATCGCCCTAGTTTGCCTCACTTACCTGCCCTGGCTGCCAACGTTGCTGAGCCACATAAGCCGTCCAGAGACAGATTGGGTAAAAGTTCATGCACCTGGAGTTTTGGCAGCGATCGCACCGTTGCTACAAATCGTCAGTGGGTGGGTGTTGACGCTCATTGCATTCCCTGTAGAAGGTCAGCCTGTTTGGCTTGCTACGGTAACCGGACTCTTAATGGCGCTGGGTTCGCTGTGGCTGGCGCGACGAGTGTTTTTGGGGTTGCGGCACCTATGGCAACAGTCAGGATGTCGGTTGGGTATTCAGATGTTGCTGCTGTTTACGCTGACGGTGGTGCTGGAGTTTTTGGCGATCGCTTACGTACTTGGCAAAGACTTTACCCAGGTGCCGCGCTATAACTTCATCTACTTTCCCGCCATTTGTGCCCTGGTAGGAGCAGGGTTAAGCCAATCTCCTTTTAGATCAAACGAGGAGCACACAAGCCTGAGAAGCAAAAGGCGATTGGCGTGGACTGCTGGGATGGTTGCACGATGCGATCGTCGCGCCGTGTTGATTGTCTTGCTGGTTGGAACTCTCAGCAGTGTATTTGTCGTTTTTGACCAGGTTTTTCAAAAACCTTACCAACCCGACCAGGTTGCCAGAAATTTATTAGTAGAACCCCAACTGCCGCTCCTCGTCACCACTGCTTATAACGACTATCAGGATGTGGCATTAGGATTGAGCTTTGCGCTACAACTGGCGAAACAGGAACGGCAGGAAACGACTCATCCCTCCGAGGCGCACTTTGGCTTCATTGCTCAGTTCAATGGCTATGAGGGAGTCTGGTCGCAACTATCCACCCTGCAACAACCACTACCGTTTCCGCTCAACCTTTGGGTCATCAGTCCTGGATTGAAGCGGGCAGGATACCGGCAGCAATTGACGCTGGGTAGCCAATCGGGAACTCCCCGCCAATGTAACATTGTGCCAGAGCAATTCCATCGGTTGGGAATTCCTTACCAGCTCTACCATTGCCCCTGATTACTCATCGATCTGCCAGGGGTCTTTACCGTAATCTTCATCCAGCACCTTTTTGGGACGCATTACCAAAATGACTCGTCCTAACAATGAAACGCTTGGAGCGTCTTCAAACCATTGCAGGCGTAAGTGCTCCCCATCTTCAATTAAAAAGTAGCTGCCTGCATCCCATTGCCGCTGGGCACGATCCACAATAATCAGCACTTCTTCGGCGCGACCGGGAAGCGGACTGGGCAACGTATCGCTGTCGCAGAGGAGGGCAACCGGATCTTGGGCAAGGCGAATTACCTGCCAACCTGGAACAGAAACCCAGGCGGCTGCACCGGAGAATTTCACAATGCCGAACGGTTCCATTTCCTCTACCAGGGGCACCGCTTGCAGATCCGCTTTGTTCATAGGCAGTTTGCCGACCACGGGCAAGGTTCTGGGTAAATACTCATCTGCTTCTAACCGGTAGACGGATAGCATAGGAGCGGCTTTGGCTTTGACGACGGCAAAGTCGGTTAGCAACTGTTCAACGTGTTTTCGAGCAGTCTCACTGTGGGCAAACCGCAATCCTTTGGCAATCAAGCAAGATCGCGCTTGCAAGTCAGATTGTTGCCGTGCCAGTTTCCAAACCTGATGGGCGATCGCGTCTCCAGGATGATTGGTAAATCCCTCAGGCATACTGCCCAACCGCGAAAACTCTTTCACGGCTTTCACAGCATCCTTTGCTTCATCCACATCCAGGCTTTTGTCTACCACCAATTCCGCGACGACCGCCCGCTCTGCCTGACTCAAAATTCGCAGTTCATACAACACATCACTGCCCTTCCGCTCAAAATGGGCTTTCACGGGTTCTTGGACTCCCACCTCCAGAATGCTGGCATACACCTGAGCACCCACAATCACCTGATTCTGATGGATTGGTTCAAATCCTGTTTCTTCAAAAATGGTCTGAGTGCTATAACCTGCTTTTTGTAAAGCCTGGCACGCCTGCCCCCACTCAATCCAGGTGCCTTCTTTGCGCCGAAGTTGCTGGAACAACTGGTCTGCATTCAGAGCTGACGCAGCAGAATTTGGTGTGTTTTCGGGAGTATCAACCATAAAACTTGTAATATGCCATCTCTAAAAACTCTAGCGCGCGGAGTGAATATCGCAATCTGTAATTTCAGGTTGACGAGATACTCAATCTCGCGGCATGATGGAAGACGCACACGGGGCTATAGCACAGTTGGTAGCGCGTCTCAATGGCATTGAGAAGGTCACCGGTTCGAATCCGGTTAGCTCCATCCAACAAACCACGCTGAATTAACTCTAGGAACTGTGCGAAGCCATCGAGAAACTGTCATTGCGGACTTTGAGCATAAACGGCAGAGCTTTGCATATAGTGAATCTAGCAATTGAAACCTCATCACAATGACGGAATGGTTAAATCTTTGGCGATCGCGCGATCACGTCCAGTGTTTTTTGCCTGATAGAGAGCGTGATCGGCATAGTCAATTAACTGACTGACCGTAGTTTGAGCAGTTGGGACCATACAAACAATCCCCATACTCAGGGTTACCCAGTGGTTAACTTGAGACTGAGGATGAGGAATTTGCAAGTGCTTAATTTTGGATTGGATAGCGGTGCTGACTTGAATTGCTTGAATCATTGAAGTCCCCGACAAAACGATGGCAAATTCCTCCCCCCCATATCGAGCTACCAGATCGGTTGGTTTTTGGACAGTTGATTGCAAGACTCGGGCAATTTTCAGCAAACATTCATCACCTGCTGGATGCCCATAGGTGTCGTTGTAAAGCTTGAAACAGTCAATATCAATCAAAATCAGTGCCAGAGGAAGCTGGGCAAGCCGGGTCCGGTGCCATTCCTGCTCCAAGAATTCATTAAAAAGACGACGATTGGCAACCTGAGTTAAGGCATCCGTATTGGCAAGTCGATGTAGTTCCTGATTTGCCTGCTCTGCGGCCAAGCGAGCTTGCTCCAACGCGCTATTTTTCTCAATCAGCTCTTGCGTGCGCTCTTGTACTTTGCATTCAAGAAGTTGATTGGTTTCCTTTGAGGTGCACCAAACCCAGTAGCTGCGGCTGAGCAGCCCCGCCCCTACAAATGCCAGCGTGGGAGCAACCGCGATCGCCCACCAGCCCAGCAAAAATACAGCATAAGCAATACTAAAAATGCTGATAACAGAAGCCAGGATACAAGAAACCGTTTGCCAGACTGAGCGAGATGACCAACCTAAAATTGTGCCAACACTTGCCCACAGCAAAATCCAACCCCATTCAACCATTTCTGGTAAACCTTGCAATAGCGGACGACCGTCTACAGCGCTACTAATAATCTGAGCCACCACGTTGGCGTGAATTTCAACACCTGCCCAGGTGGTTGCGCTGTCGGTTGTGTAAGGCGTGTAGAAGCGATCGCCCCACTGACTTTCAGCCTTTACCCCAATCAATACGATTTTGTTTCGCAGCAGCGATGCTGGAATCTGATTTGTCATTACTTGAGTCAACGTCACGGAAGGAATACCACCCGGAATTCGCAAGAAATTGGATAACGTCTGGTAGCCCCCTGTATCTACCCGCACATAGCCGCCCGTATTCCGTTGTAGACGACAAAACTTTGCCTTACCCAGATGAATGCAGGTACCATTGGCTCCCCCTTTGGGCGTGATCTTCTGCTGGCTTAAGTACATTAGAGCGAGTTTAGTTCCAAGTGCGAGAGACACTTTCTCGTTTTGCTGAATAAACAGCAGGTTGCGGCGAACGATGCCATCTGCATCCAACAACAAATCATTGATTCCCACTTGACCGCGATCGCGCAGAATAGGGGGTGGCGGAACGGCTGCCCCCTCTGCGTTGACAGCTTTCTCGATCCCAATCAAGTTGGGGGTTGTCTTGAAAACGGTGAGCAGTGCTGCGTGTCCCGGTTCAATGGGGAGGTCTCGGTACAGGTCTAAGCCAATGGCGGCGGGGCGATCGCGCTTCACCCGATTGAGCAAAGCTACCAGTTGTTCATCCGACAAGGGCCATCGTCGTGCCCGTTGAATATCTGCTTCACTAATTGCCACAAGCACAATCGGCACGCTTCTGGCTTCGGGTGGGCGCAGTCGAAACCATTGGTTCAACACCATCCACTCCAGAACTTGCAGCGCTCCTGTCCACTGCAAGCCAGTCATCGCCAGAGTGACTCTACTCGCAATCAATCCTAGACGGCGCGATTGCTTCCAGCCAGCCATTTCAATCCATTACTTGAGTCACGAAAGAAAGTTTTGTCATTTGAGGTGGCTTCTGCAACGGGGGAACTGCTGTAAGCCCACCGGACTTTAACAGTTCTGACCAAATTGTAGTCAAGTTGGAGTTTTGGGGTTGCGCTTGCTGCAACTTCAGGTATCGATTTAATGCTTCGTACCAGAAGCCTGTTTGAGTATACAATCTTACCTGCTGTTCAGCAGTGGCTTGAGTGAGTTGACGCTGCAAATCAGCGGTGAGTGGTTGATGCTGAATCCACCCTCCCACAACCCAGTCTTCTGTACGGCGAGTGGGGCTACAAATAAGTGCCGCCGTCCACTGATAAGGTTTGTCGCTTGCGAGGGTTGCCTGCGGTGGTAGCGTAATTTTTACTAATCCAGAGGCTTTAATTGGCAAGTTTGCTTGATAGATGCCTTCACGCTCTTTTGTGAATAGACTAAATTCTAAAGTTTTAGCGATCGTAGGAGGGACATACACCCAAATTGTTGGGGTTGAGTGAGGGGTAAGACCTACAAACTGAGTGGGAGCCAGTGCCATTAGAGAGTCTTGACTTTTGGGATTTTGCAGGCACAGTTGTTGCGTTGGACGCGATCCACCACCTGCGGTGCCTTTTGGGGTTCCCTGACTGGGAGGCAGGCTAAATTGAGCATGAGCCGATTGAACCAGTGAACTGTTGGCAGTCAGCGCAACTAGCAACGACACACCAACTAGAGTTTGACATTGCCAAGCAATCGTTCTCATATCCATCGCTCCAAAGGGAATCTCTTAGGGTTATAACCAATTGCCGACCAGGATGAAAGGTGCCCAATAAAAAGGGTGTTTGAACTCTGGCGATCGCAGCAGCGACAGTTGAGCTTCCTGCACTGCCTGCGCTTTGCTGATGTTGGGCTGGCTTAAGGCTTTGTAGAAGGCAGCAATAAATGCGGCTGTGGAATCATCATTGACCGCCCATAGCGTTGCCAGGGTGCTGCGTGCTCCTGAGCGCACTGCTACCCCTGCCATCCCTAAAGCAGCTCGGTTGTCGCCTTCTGCCGTCTGGCAGGCACTTAATACCAATAATTCAATGGCGGTGGAATCGGTCAGCGATCGCTGATTTAGCAGACCCTGTAGCTCATTCACTGTCAACCGCCCATCCCAGGTTTGCACATAGGTATCATCAACTTCGGAGCTAAATTGCCCGTGGGTAGCAAGATGCACCACCGTAAAGGGAGCCGTTTGCACTTGAGATTGGAGGGAAGCCGTTGTAAACGAGCGATTGAGCAAAACTCGTGCCGAAATTTGCTGACTAATTTGGTTGATCTCCCGCTCTACACCCGGTAGCGGTGCAGAACCAGCAATCCCTTCGCTGAGACCACCCACCAACGCGCGCATTTGCTCTCGTTGTAAAGGACGGGGACTCAACAACTGGAGGCTGGGTGCGATCGCAATCTGATACTGCTCCAGCAGGTAGCGATCGCCGTCGTGGAGAGCGGCGATCGGCAAGCTCCGCAGCGAACCATCTGGTACAAAAACTAGGGTTTTGATTTGATGCGCTTGCAGTTCGGCGACAGCAGGCTGAATTAACCAGCGATACATTTGTTGGGCGGCGGCGAGGCGTTCTTGAGTGAAGGAGGTGCGCCGTAGCGACGATCGCATCCGTTGAATTCCAGCTTCGATCTCAGTTTGCGTTAAACGTGTGCTGTAATGCCGCAGGGGTTGCCCCGGTAAGGTGAGGATCACATCCAGGCGATCGGGCAAAATTACTGGATAAATCACTGCCGCTGTTGGATCCACTTCATCAATCGATTTGGCTTCGGCATCTAAGCACGCTTCTCGAAAAAAGTTGTTTAGCTCTGCCAGTTGCAGCGATTCAATTACCTGGCGGGCTTTTTTCAGATTTTCCTGAGAAGGCGTTGGTTGCAGCAGCAGATCGACCAATCCCCGATAAACGGGTTCCACCTGATCGCGAAAGGTAAATTGCACATCCTGCCCGATCGCCACCAGGTCTTTCCGCAGGGACTGAAGTGTGCCAACGGCTTGAGTATATGCCGCTGTTGCGCCTGGCGTATCCTGTCGTGATTGCAAAATTCGCCCCATCTGCCATTGCCACTGGTAGATAATTTCGGGCACATTCACACTCTTTGCCAGTTGCAGAGCACGTTGAGTCAGGCGTTCCGCTTCTGCCCACTGCTGGGTTTGCTCATACAACTGCGCCAAGCGTCCAGTGGCATAGGATTCTGCCCGGCGATCGCCCAAAGCCTTTGCCTGCTGCATCGCGATCGCCAGCAGTTGCGCCGATTTGAGAGAAGTCTGAGAGGCTGAGATTGGGGGTATTGTTACCGCTGACTCCGCCTTTGGTTTAGTCCCATGCATCAAAATTGCCGCCAGTTCAATTCGCCCATAAATTCCCTGTTGGCTAATGGGTAGCGTCTCTAGCTGCGACTCAATCTCAGGCAGCAGCGTCATCGCAGCGGGCGATCGCTCCAATTGCTGCAATAACTTGAACTGGCGCAACCGGGCTGTTAATTGCAGCGTTCCCTCCAGTGCCGCCGCTTTATTGAAATAATCCAAAGCTGTCGGAAACTCCTGCTGCGCCAATAAGGCATTCCCCAGATGCAAATAGGCTGCCTGAATATCAGGGCTAGAGTTGATTTGTTGAGCAATGGCAAGGCTTGCTGTCAACACCTCCTGCGATCGCTCATACTCTCCCACCAGGCGCAACCCATTTCCCAGCGCTAACAAACTATTGGCTTTCAATGCCGAATTTGGAGCTGGTTGCTGCTCTGCCACCACCTGCTCTAACAGAGTTTTGGCACGGCGATAAAAGCCCAACGCCTGCAATGCCCTCGCCTGATTCAGTTGAAACTCAACTTTCTCTGCCTGCTTCCCTGCTTGACGATAGAGCGTTTCTGCTTGCAACCAGCTTTCCAATGCCCCCTGTGGATCGCCCTGTTCAAGCTGTTGCTGCCCTTGCAAGTTAAGCGCCTGCGCGCGATTACTGCCCATCGTGTCAGGTTGTTGTGCCACCCCTGGCAGCATTGGCAACCCCCACGCCAGTAGCACCCCCAATAATCCCCACAGCGCCAACCGCCGTAGCGATCGCCCAATTCGTAAATTCAGCCGATTCGACATTTACCGTACCTCCGCAGCAGAACGAGTTTGGCAGTCTAGGGTTGCGATCGTCAGATAAACAGTTTCCGCGTCAGCCACCAGCGAGATAGAGCCATCGGGATTTTGGTGAAAAGCCGTTGCTTCGGTCATGAATGGGTCGGTGGGTGAATGGGTAGATGGGTGGGTGGGTAAATGGGTGGATGGAGTCTCCCTCACTCGTCTACTCATCCACTCTCTGCCTCCCTCACCCGCCGCGACCAGTAACCACAAAGCTGTTGTTGCGTTGTTGCGGGGAGCAGGTTTGGGCGATTTGATTGGTGGAGTCGGTGAAGTCGCTGGGAAGTTGTACTAAGCCGCGATTAGGGTCGATATTCAACGTGTTGAGCGTGACGGTGCCGCTGATGCCAAATTGGGAGCTGGCAGTGATGTCACTAAAAGGCGTAAGCTTGGGTCGAAATTGCAAGCCAAAGATGCCCTGAGCTGTGATGTTGACCTTGCCGCCATTACCCGTAAACGCGTTGGCGCTAATATCGCTGTTTTCGGATAGCACTCCAATCACAAATCCAGCGTTAATTGTGATATTGCCACCGTTACCGCCTGCTTGAGCGGTGCCAGCACTGGCAGAAATCAGGCTGTTGCGACGTAGCAGTAGCAAATCTTGAACTTGAAGCTGGATGTTACCACCTTGAGTGCTGGCAGTTTCGGCAAAAATGGCAGCGCGATCGCTGAGTTCAATTTGGTTGGCAGAGAGCTGAATATCTCCGCCCTTGCCACGTCCTCGACTTTCAGCGGTAATACGTCCCTGGTCTTGCAGCAATAAGTCTCCAGTGGTAACAAAAATACTGCCGCCATTTCCAAGAGATTGCGGGGTGGTGTTGGCAAACATGCCGCTGCCTTCTCCCGCAATGGTGACGCGATCGCCTGCTGTAACCGTAATACTGCCTGCGTCGCCGCTCCCTTGAGTCGTTGCCGAGAGTTTGCCCTGACTGGTGAGTTCTACCACGTTTGCTACGACATCAATCTTGCCGCTACGCCCATTACTGAAAGTTGACGCGCTGACGATCCCTTCATTAAAGATCCGTAAGGTTTCAGCGGTGAGGCGAATATTGCCGCCATCACCAATGCCTTGCCCTTGCCGACCGGGAGTGCTGCTGCCAGAGATAATGCCACTGAATGGGTCAGAAATCGCGATCGCCTCTGCTTGCACTTGAATATCTCCGGCTCGCCCTGATCCCAGGGTGAGCGATTGAATGCGTCCCCGGTTCACCAACACCAGCGATCGCGTTTGCACATCAATCACGCCGCCACTACCCGAACCACCAGCCGTCACGCCAATCGTAATTGAGCCATCCCGCAGGGTTGTATCGGTGGTGCGAATGGTGACATTGTCGGCGGTTCCTTGCCCGGAAGTACTGGCATTAATTTGGGCTTGATTGGACACAACCAGGGTTCCAGCATCCAACGTAATGTTGCCACCATTGCCGCTAGAACCGCGTTGAGTGTTGGTAAAAATTCCACTATCCGGATCTCTCAGATCTACCTGGTTGACTGGAGCATTGATACTGCCGATCGCGATCGCGCCTGCCTGCCCTGCGCCGCTGGTTCCCGTCCGAATTTGCCCGCCTTCGATGAGCGTTAAGCGATCGCCCAGAAAGATAATTTCTCCCGCATTACCTGCGGTGGTGGTTTCAGCCGTGATAGACGCACGAGCACTCACCGATAAACTTGTCGCGTTGATTCCAATCCGCCCACTATTTCCGAGATTATTGGTTTCAGCGCCAATGATGGCATTGTCTCGCAGCGATACTGAGCCAGCATTGAGTTGAATATTGCCACCATTGCCAATGCTAGTTGCCTCAGTGCGGCTAAAAATACCGCTCTCTCGGGTTGCCGAGCCAGCAATTACAACATTGCCGGGAGTGTTCTGATTACTAACATTCAACAGAATATTGCCCCCCTGCCCATTGGCTCTCCGTTCCAGGCTGGTGGAAATGTAGGCACCATTAAGCAGTTCTAAGCCACCTGCCTGAATATCAATCGTGCCGCCCTGTTTGTTGATTCCACCAAAACTAACATTGCTGCCAATCCCGGTTCCGGGGCTATCTGCTTCGGCCGCTCGCACCCGAAACCCTTCCAGACTCACCATGTCTCTGGCGCGAATCGTGATGTTCCCTGCGCGGGTGTTAACGCCATCCCCAAAATGGTTCGCCAAAATTTCTGAGCCATCGCGCAGCACTAGAGAGCCAGTATTGATCGTGATGTTGCCGCCATTGCCGGTTGAGTACAAATCTGCCAGGGTAAAAATCGCGCTGGGCGCATCTCCGGGTCCTACGCCTGATAGCCTCACTGTGTCCCTAGTGTTGATCGTGATGTCACCGCTATTGCCCGTTGCACCGTATTTACTGATGCTGAGGATTTGAGCACCATTGTTGAGAAACAGCGATCGCGCCGAAACGTCAATATCGCCTGCCTCGCCACTGCCGTAGATGCTAGTGTCAATGATTCCGGGGGTAACAGTTCCCTTAGCAGTGATTGTGACCTTGCCGCTATTGCCATCAATGGTGCTGGTGTCGATGGTTCCAGTTGTCCTGACATCCCCTGCAACGGTAATTTCGACTGAACCGCCATTGCCAACATCGTTGTAGGTGGAAATGCTATTGAGAGTGGTATTTCCATTGGCGGTGATTGAAACATTACCGCTGTTCCCTTCAACGGTGTTGGTGTCGATCGTGCCAGTTGCTGTCACGTCTCCTGCGGCAGCGATGGTTACGGCTCCCCCATTTCCCACAGTGCTGTAGGTTCTCACGTTCTCCAGGGCGGCACTTCCGCCCGATTGAACTGTGACAGACCCAGCATTGCCGATGAAGCCATCCGTGTAGATGTTGCTTGCAGCGATCGCTCCACCCGCTGTAAGGGTTACGTTGCCGCCGCTGCTATCCAGGGACCAGGTTTCGATCTGTCCCAGGTTGGCTGCTCTCCCGGCTACGACTGCGATCGTGCCCCCATCAGTAAAAAAGTCATCACTAAAGGCAAGTAGATCCCCGGTAAAAACATCGCCTGCTGCATTAGCCGAATCGTGCCGCCGTTGCCATTGGAGGTTGAAGTATCTACCCTGCGCCCATTAGTGTTGATAGAACCGCCACTATTGACTGTGATTTCTCCAGCGGCAACATCAATTTGCTGGGTACGAATATCGCCTGTTCCACCTGTCGTAAGCCGTACCACTCCTCCGTTGGCAACGTTGACTCGCCGATTCAGAGTAATACCAGGAGCCGGAACAATACCAAACCCAGTAGAACTGCCTGTTACCGTGCCGCTGTTCGTTCCATAACGGCGAGTGGTTTGACCAGAGCGCAGAATCAGACCAGGGCGGGTGTTGAGGATGGCATCATCTCCCACAAAGGGAGCGGCTGTGTCGGGCGTGGTGATGGTGAGAATGCCTTGAACCCGGATATTGCCGCCTGCTTCTACCAGCAGAGATGCACCTGTGTAGTTAAGCGCTAAGTTGACATCGCCTGCACTGGTGATGATCGGGTCGTAGAGGCTGATGAAGGTTGCCAGTTCTTGCGTGATGGGGCGAACTTCAAAATTCCTCTGGCTGGCAAACCGGGCATCGCCGGAAATCACACCATCACTCACCAGGCTGAGGTTACCGCCGCTTTGAAAGGCTGTCCAGGTGGAATGATTCAACGCCAGAATGTCAATGCCGCGATCGCCTTGAACGGTGAGATCCCCCCCTGCCTGTGCTAAAAAGGGTTCGGTGAATGTATCTCGAATGTGTACCGTGTCGGTTGCCTGGAGGGTGAGATTTCCTCCAGCTTGCAGTTGTCCCTGGAGATCCAGGCGATCGCCAGCTAAGGTTAGATCCTGGCCGGTACTCAAAGTGCCGCGATTGACGATCGTCGCGCTGGGTTGCTGGATACCGCGCTGCAAGCCCACTGGCACAGAGATGGTCAGCAGGTTGGGCACAGTTGGGTTTGTGGCACTAAACTCACTGCCATCCGAGAATTTGACGGCGGCAGCGGTGGTGGCGGTGAAGGAGCCACGTACATCTAAACTGGCACCTGCTCCAAACAGAATACCGTTGGGATTCAGTAGAAACAGGTTGGCGTTGCCGTTGACTCCCAATCTGCCGTTGATCGTGGAAGGGTTGACTCCAGTGACGCGGGTAAGGATGTTGGTTACCCCTGGATCGTTGAAATAGAGCGATCGCCCAGTGCCAACGTTGAATTCTAGAAAGCTGTGGAAGAGGTTGCCCCCAGTCCGCACCCCGCCATTCACGGTATCGATCAAGCCATTCGTGCTAATGGTGGAGGAATGAGTACCCAGGCTGGTATCCGGGATGAGTTGAGCCAGACTGGAATGCGGTTCTGCGAGGGTTAATACTAGCGCGGCAAACCAAATGCTTCGTTGCAGTAAAACCCACTGGGGAAGTTGAGCCATGATTGGGAGAGAGTGATGATCCAGGCAACCATAGTTGCTGGGGAACTCTATTTAGGAATCCCCAAACCTCTCCCGAAGAGACACCCGTCTCAGTAAAATCAGCACAACTTCACCAGGTCTTCATGGATTGCTCAGGAACATGGATTCAATGCAAGTGCAATTTCGCAAGGTGCATTAGGGCGATCGCTAGATAAGTGGCGATCGTTACAGGGAAAAAGTGTTCAATGTACCTGTATCCAACTTTTCCTTATAAGGTTGTGTTCTACCTCCATCGTGCACCGCAATACACTGCAAGGCAAATCAACGAAGTCCTTGAGCCTTGACTCCCCTTCTCCCAAACTTGGGAGAAGGGGTTGGGGATGAGGGCCAATGCAGAGTCTTGCAAAACTGACGTGCTGCCTTTTGCTTTGACTGTGGCTTTTTATAGCTTTGGTCAGAACGCTTAGGACAGGAAAAAGTGGCAAAGCCAATGCTAGGTAGGCGTTCTGACTCGCCATAGCCACGTTACAGATGGCTACGGCTATAACCTGAACTTAAACCAGTTGAGCCAGTTTGTACGGGCTGGTCAAACGCTCAAGCTGCTGGGTCAGCAGGCTGAGGAACAGTCCCACATCCGTGACCACACCCACCGATTCCACCGAGCCGCGATCGCTCAGCTTCGTTACCACTGCCGGGTTGATATCCACACAAACCATCTTCACGCCTGCGGGAGTCATATTGCCTACCCCAATGGAATGCAGCATGGAAGACAGCATCAGGATCAGGTCTGCTCCTTCAATTAAGCGGGCGTAGTCTTCCTGGGCTTTAATCAAATCCATTTGCGTATCGGGCAAGGGCCCATCATCGCGGATCGAGCCTGCCAGTGCAAAGGGGACATTATTCTTGACGCACTCGTACAGTACTCCACTGGTTACCACGCCCTGCTCTACGGCATTGGCGATACTGCCATAGCGACGGATGGTATTGATCACCTTCAGGTGATGGCGATGTCCGCCCCGTACCGAAACACCCCGCTTCATGTCCACCCCTAGCGACGTACCCATGAGGGATTGTTCCATATCGTGAACGGCGATCGCGTTACCGCCCAGCAATGCCTGCACATACCCCTGCCGAATCAAGCCAGCCAGGTGTTCACCGCCGCCTGTATGAATGACCACGGGCCCGGCGGTTACGACCACCTTACCGCCCTGATCGCGAATCTGGCGCATTTCCCAGGCAATTTGTTCGACTACCAGTTCCACCCGGCGTTCGCTAGAAACACCCGACCCCATAAAGCTGAATTCCTGGGTGTTGCGCTGTTCACGCGATTCCGTCTTGCGAACGGTACGAATGCCTTCTACGCCGACTACGACGCGATCGCCCTGCTTCAGATCTCGCAGCAACTTACAGTGCGCTGTGATGCCGTTAGCTGTTTCGCTGACGACGATCGCGCCATCCATCCGCTGTTTCTGCACCTTCACCCATTCGCAATTCACCCGCACTTCAGTTGGATAAATCGTGGTGACATAGAAATCATCAGGAGCCACCCCATCCTGTGGCGCAGCTTCCCAAATGATGTCGCAAACTTCTTGTGGCGGCGGCACGGCACCCAAATCGATCAGTTGCGCCACGATCGCTTCCATCACCTCATGGGAGGGAGCCGTTACCTTGACATCGGCTGAGGACGTACTCTGGCGTTGCTCACCCAACTGAAAGTTCAACACCTGGAAACTGCCGCCACCTTCCACAATCAGATCCAGCGCCTGGTTAATTAATCCAGCATCCAGTAGGTGTCCATCCATCCGCACGACCCGACTTTCCACCGCCGCGATCGCCCGATGGTCGGGAATAATTGGTTCCGTTACCCGCAAGGTCAGGCATTTCGCTGCGCCCCCAGCCTTCAAAAACTCAGTCAACGGTGTTTCCAGCACTTCAAAGCCCAGGTTCCCCAGGCGCTCTTTCAACTCGTCGCTCGCCTTGTTCATAATCACGACGCGATCGACGTTCACCGCATTGCAGGCAAAATTCACCGCATCCTTTTCGCTCACCGCAATCCGCTTTTCCGCCGGAACTCGCAACTCAATCAAGCGGTTGGAGTAGGAATCGAACGCGGGCGGATAGTACAGCAAGTAACCGTTCGCCAGGGGACAGAAGCAGGTATCCAGATGGTAAAAACGCTCATCCATTAACCGCAGAGATAGCACTTCAATATCCAGCCACTTGGCCAGATAGGGATGGGAATCGAGTTCCGAACGGAAGCCGTAACCTGCCCAGAGCCAGCGTCCTTCCCGATCCAGCAGGGCATCGCCTGCCCCTTCAAACGGCAAGTCTTTCGGCAGTTCATAGACAGTAAAGCCCTGCGACTCAAACCACTCTTTGAAGAAGGGTTCCTCTCCCTGACGCTCTTTATGGAAAAAGCGACTGAGGACAACATTGTTGCCCAAGACCAGTCCCGCGTTTGCCGTGAACACCATATCCGGGACTCCCTTTTGGGGTTTCACCAGATCCACAACGGCGCGGTCTTTGAGAATATGGAATAGCCCTTGCCACTGCTCAACGGCGCGATCGCGCGATGATTTGTGAACATTTCCCTCCATCCAGGGATTAATTACATAGTCCACGTCATAGTGGTCAGGAGCACACATCAGGAAGCGGATTGAAGAAGTCATAACCCTTAACTCATTTAGTGGATAGACGCGAACAACGTTACGAACATATTAAAAAAGACAATCTTCTATTTTACTGGAGAGCTTCTCCTATCCGTATTCAGTGTTATGGATTGGCAACAATCTGCAAGCACTCGTTATTAGCGTTCATGCTTGTTTAATCAAGCTGGGCGATTTTACCGAATTTTGGCACTCTTCATTTGTTCATCCTGACCCACACCCATGACCGATTTCCTCTATACCTACCCCGTCCTTTATCCCGGGAAATTGCTCAAACGCTACAAGCGCTTTTTTGCCGATATTGAGTTAGATACGGGCGAAATTGTTACGGCTCACTGCCCTAATACGGGGCCGATGACGGGCATTTCTGCTCTCGGCAGCCCGGTGTATGTCTTGAAAAGCACCGATCCCAAGCGCAAACTTGCCTATACCTGGGAGATGGTTGAAGTGTATGACAATGCACCTACCTGGGTGGGCACTAACACGGGATTGCCCAACAAAGTTACCTATCTGGCATTGACCAATAAGCTGTTTCCAGAACTCGGTGGCTACAGCGACATTCGCTACGAAGTGCCTTACGGTCAGGATAAAAAGAGTCGGATCGATTTTCTGCTCACGGGTGTAGACAAACCGATTTACATTGAGGTCAAAAGTACTACCTGGGCACAAAAAGACCTGGTGCTGTTTCCAGATACGGTCACGACTCGCGGACAAAAACATCTGCGCGAACTAATCGCACTGTTGCCCGATGCGGTTCCGGTGATGCTTTACTTCATTAATCGGGGGGATTGCCCCTACTTTGCTCCTGGAGATAGCGCTGATCCGGAGTATGGCAGGTTGTTTCGAGCGGCGATCGCGGCTGGCGTAAAAGTGCTACCCTGTCGGTTTGAAGTGACTCCAGCGGGAATTCGGTATCTCGGCTTGGCAGAACTTAAGGCATGAGAACGAATTAAAAATGAAAGGTTTGCCCGCACAGTAATGTTTCCTGAAAGATGGTCAAAACCCAGTAAGTAAGTCTAGTTGTTCACAATCAATAGCCAGTTTGCTCATCCGATTGGAGGGGGGCAAGAAAATCGTGCCATTTCTGCAAGCTGGAGTACCATACACCAGAGGTTTATAGTCATCCGCCGTTTTCCAGACATTGTGCTGGAAAATTTATCCTTTTGTCTGATTTTCAATGCACTCTTCATTCACTTAAACAAAATGCGATTTTAAGGTTTTAGAGGAATGATTCAGTCGCTCAAATCACACACTCGCAAATCTTTGGTTATTGCTGGATATGGGTTGATGGGCGCGATCGCGTCCCTCGGTCTTATATCCCAATTTGCAGCCCGCCAAGTAGCGGATGCGGTAGAAGTTCGTCCCACGCAGATGGCGATGGGTAACTGGCAAGGCTCGTCCTTTCCTGTAGAAAATTTTCAAGCGTACACGTCTCCGTTTGGCTTACGTCGCTCCGCCGATGGCGGTTACTCACAGGAATATCACCGGGGATTGGACATGGCAGCCCCGGAAGGTAGTTACATTCGCAACTGGTGGACAGGAAAAGTGGTAGAAGTTTCTGATGACAGCGCTTGTGGCACCTCGGTTGTGATCGAATCAGGGCAGTGGGAACACATCTACTGTCACATGAAGGGGCGCGTTGAAAAAGACAACAACGGACGCTACATGATTGATCGCAGCGGTGGCGTGCAAATTTGGGAGGGGCAAACCATCCAGGCTGGAACGCGCATTGGTCGCGTGGGCATGACCGGACGCACCACCGGGCCTCATTTACACTGGGGGCTAAAATACGGTGGTCAATGGGTTGATCCAGCGCTGGTATTAAGGGCAATGTATGCCGAACAATCAGGACGCGGACCCGTATCTGCCCGCCCTTAGGAGCATGAATTCAAAAAACTGTGGGATAGGAATTTGGCTTATCCCCCAGTTTTTTGATTGGGGAATCTTAAATGGTTTCCTCTGCCCAAATTCGTAGTTCTCTTAGAGCAGTGGGTAAGCCGCTCACGTCGCTTTGGTCGATAAATTGCAGAACTCTGCCTGCTGACAAAAACGGAAACGCTAAACCATGATCTTCTTCGATGTAGCGATCGCCGTGCAGGTAATGAATGAAAAACTGTCCCTTCAAAAAGGTGTCGCCCGGTTTGCTGATATAGCGCCACACTTCAGGAATGCCAAGTTCTGCATAAATCTCAAATTTGTTGAGGGAACTACGAGACAGTTCCACTTCCAAAATTAAATCGGGCACTGGATCTGTTTCCAGGTCAATGCTATTGCGGCGTACCATTTTTGCCGCATTTTGGATGTAGTAAGCAGTTTCAGGTTCGGTGCCAAGCTGCAAGTCCTGGCGTTTTAGCGTCGGTGTTTTGTACGACTCAATGCGAATGTCCAGTTCATCCGTCAACGTCAAAATCAAAGACTCAATCAACTTGTGGCAACGCTCGTGTTCTTCCAGGGGAGCCATCATTTCCAGGCGACCCCGCTGGTAGGTGAAGCGGGCGGTGCGATCGCGCTCCATTTCCGCTAGCAGTTGCTCATATTTCTGCCAGCTCACTTTTTGTAAAACAGTTCTGTACTCGCTTGGAGCGGGCGGTTTTCCAAACGGCTTTTTCATACGCAGCCATCCTTCCGGCGTGACACTCAGCAACTTGCATTACCAGAGCGTATGTCGGCTGGTTGGTCAGCGTCAATTAATAGGAATGGTTCGCAACATTTATTGCAAATCTGGTTCAGAGGTTAACGGATTTGGGAGACGAATCAGGACGTTTGATACGCTCAAACCCTCCTTAGAGAAACACGCGCGATCGCGCAGCTTTTGAGATTTGCGAGTAAAATTCCTCTACTGTTGATCGTTCCGTTCCTGCTGCGGATGGGGTTGTGCTTGAAAACGAATTCTACGATTGCAAAAAGATCGTTAAATTGTCCTGAAACGCCAGATGTCTTGAGGATCGAACTACTAAGCCGTATTGATATTCACAAGGGATTGGTGGTGTTTGGGCTGGAGCGTTAAAGTGTAAGGCGATCGCTGAATCCAGCAACGGGGAGTGAGGCGGATGATGGGGAAACAATCGAATCCGTTTGAGTTTGGTGAAGTCGATGATTTGCAGCAGGCGTTAGAAGTCTCAACAGCCGAGGCTGAGACCACAGTACCCCTACACAATCGGCGCAGACTGGCTGCCAAACCTCCCAATCCAAAACCCCAGAAGAGCTGGGTGTGGTTGGTTGCCTTTGGTATCTGCTGCGTGTTTGGCGGAATTGGGGGAGCCGCGTTTTGGTGGTTGACCACGCCGCCACCATCTCCCGACTGCAAAGAGCTATCGCCGATCGCCACCGATATGGAAAAGCTGCTCTGTGCTCAGGAAAGTGCGCGCTCCGGCGATGTGCCCAAAATCCTGGCAGGGTTGGAGCTGTTGAGCCAGTGGACTCCTGACCATCCCCTGTATCGGGAAGCGCAGCGACTGATTGCTGAATGGTCTGATCCTATCCTGGCAGCCGCTCGCGCTAAAATCGACCAGAGTGATTTGCGGGGAGCCGTGGAGCTTGCCAGCCGCATCCCCAAAACCAGCCCGTTATATAAAGAAGCTCAAGCCGCGATCGCCGATTGGAAACGCTATTGGCAGAAGGGCGAAGCAATTGCCAAAGCCGCACGAACGGCAATGAAAGCTCAAAACTGGGCCCTGGCAAACGAGAAGATTTTATTGCTAAAGGACTTTAGCCAGACATACTGGCGGCTTGACCGGGCAAATGCCTTGTCTCAGTTGGTAACTGCCGAACAGCAGGGACGACGATTGGTAGCGCAGGCAATTGAAATTGCCAAAACTCAGCAGCCCGCTCAGTTGGGCGCAGCGATCGCACGACTCAGCCAGGTCGATACGCGCACCTATGCCTGGGCAGAGGCTCAACCATCGCTGAAGCAGTGGAGTGAAACACTATTGACGTTGGGTTTTCAGCACTGGATGAAGGGTGATTTAAACCAGGCGATGGCACTGGCAACCCCCGTGTTGAAAAACCCCAATCTGGCGCAAACGGCTCAAGAATTGCTGTGGCTGAGTCAAGCCCGAAAGCACGCGATCGCCAGCACAGTCACCTTAAAACCCACCCTCCCTCAGTTATGGAATCTGAGTGCTGCTATCTCCACTGCTCAACTAATTCCACCCTCCAGTCGTTATTACAATCAGGCGCAGACCAACCTGAAAAATTGGCAGGCACAGTTTCAGGATCTGACCCTACTACAACTCGCCTGGGGAATTGGAGATGTGCCTCAAGCTAGCGCCAAGCAGTTTGCCATCTGGCAAGCCGGGCAAGTGACTCCAGAGCGACCCCGCCGCGCTCAAGCTCAAACGCTGATCTCCTATTGGAATGTAGGAATTCGCAAGCTGGAAGACCAACCCTATCTGCTTTATGCCCGTCAACTGGCAGAAAAAGCTACGATTCCGGCATATCGAGCTGCGATCGCTCAGGCACAACTAATTACCCTCAACCGCCCCCTGCAAAAAGAGGCGCAACTACTGATTGCAAACTGGACTCAGAAAATCCAGGTGATTGAAGATCAACCGATCCTCGATCGCGCCTGGGCACTGGCAAACCAGGGTGACTTGAACAGTGCGATTCAGGTTGCTGCCGGAATTGGTGTCGGACGGGCCTTGTATTGGGAAGCGCAATCGGCGATCGGCAATTGGCAGGCAACCATTCGCGCCACAGAACTAGCCCGCCAGCGAGAACAAGAAGCGGCTGCCAAAGCCCGCAAATCTCCGTTCGCTCTGGATGCGCCTGCATCCGATGAGTCATTTGTCCCCAATGATGCGATGGATGGTGAACCTGCTCCTGATGGACTTCCCGCACCCAATGCCCAGCCCCCCCAGTATCCCTACGCGCCCCCCGCAACTATCAACCCTCCGCCTGCCAGTATTTATCCACCAGGAACTGAACCCCCACCAATTCCTGCTTACCCGGCACCCTACGCGCCCTACGAACCTGCACCAACACCGAAGGAACCGCCGCCACCTCCCCTGGTTCAACCCTTCGAGCCAGTTCCGCCACCCCCCAGTCGCTAGGTTTGCTGAATGGTAAGTGCTGAGTGGTCTTACTCCTATTGCAAGGCTTCCTCAAAGCGCTGCTGTTCCCAGAGAGATTGGTATAGTCCCGCTTGAGCAACGAGTGCTTGGTGCGTGCCAGATTGCACAATTCTGCCTGCATCCATCACTAAAATGCGATCGGCCGAGGCAGCAGCGGGGAGTTGGTGCGAGATAAACAAAACCGTTTTGCGATCAGTTCCGTCTGACAAGTTTTTGAGGATGCGAGTTGCGGTTTCGTTATCTACGCTGGAGAGGGCATCATCCAGAATTAGAATGGGGGCATCTACCAACAAGGCACGGGCGAGGGCAGTGCGCTGCCGTTGCCCACCGGAAAGGGTAATGCCGCGTTCCCCTACAACCGTGTCGTAGTGTTGTGGAAAGTTGAGAATTTCGTCGTGAATTTGCGCTTGTTGCGCTGCCTGAATGACGATCGCATCCTCAGCGAAGGGATCACCATAGCGGATGTTGTTGCGAATACTGGTGCTAAACAAAAAGCTTTCTTGGGGCACGTAGGCGATCGCGCTTCGCAAATCACTTAACCGCAGCGTTGTAATGTCATACCCATCCAGAAAAATTTGACCAGGTGCAATGTCTAGTAGTCTGGGCAAGGCATTTGCTAGCGTGGATTTCCCCGAACCAATGGGACCCACAACGGCAACCGTTTCCTGTGGCGCTAACCGAAACGAAACCTGGTCTAGCGCTGGATGGGTTGGAACCGTGCTGGCGATCGCTGGATAGGCAAAGGTGAGGTTTTCAGCCACAAGCGCTCCTCGCACCTGCGATCTCGCCAATGGAATCGCATCACCCCTATCCAGAATTTTGGGTTCCACAGTGAGAATTGTTTCAATCCGATCTACACTCACCTCGCCCCGCTGATAGGCAGTGATCGTAAATCCTAGCAATGCTGTAGGAAATACCAACCGCTCCACATACAACAGCAGTGCCACAAAATCACCCACCGAAATAGAGCCACTGCTAATTGCCTGAGTGCCAAACCACAGCACCACCAGTAAACTCACACTGGCTAAGCCCCGCAGCGATGAAAACAAAATGTTGCGCGTTTTTGCCAGCGTCAGGTTAGCTTCTAGCAAATGATGATTGAGTTCTGCAAAGGCGCGACGTTCGTTTTCTTCCTGAGCATAGATTTTGACCAGGGAAATGCCGCTCATATCTTCCTGGATCAATTCGCTAATGTTAGAAAGCTCCTCCTGAACATGCTGCTGTTCAGTTCGCAGGCGATCGCTCGATAGCACCACTACCACAAACATCAGCGGATACACCGACAGCGACAGCAAACTGAGTTTCCAGTCGATCGCCAGCATCACAGGCAGCGTCAGCCCATAGGCAAAAATCATGTTTGCCAAACTCAAAATGGCAAACCCCAATAATCGCCGGATGTTATCGACATCGCTGGTTGCCCGGTTAATTAAGTCACCAACCGTATTTGCCGAAAAGTAAGAGGGTTCTAGCGTCAATAGGTGCTTAAAAATCTTCTGCTTCAGGTCAAACTCTACCTGTCGCCCCACCCCAAACAGCCAAATCCGGGATGCCATCCGCACCACCCACATGACTGATGCCAGCACAAGTATCAGCACTACGTAATACAAAATTTGGCGATAGTTGAACGCGATCTGGAGGCGATCAATCCCATCTCGAATCAAGAGTGGAATATACATCCCCAGCGCATTGACGATGAATAGTGCCAGAATGCCAAGCGCAGATATACGCCAGTGGGGACGAAGATACTCCCCTAATTTTCGTAACCGAGATTGAGCCATGGTCCCAACTGTTTCAACCAGTAGATCCTTTAGATCCTAAACGAAATTACGAACCGCCCACTTTGAGGTTAGGTGAAGTGCGATCGCCGCAGTAAGTAGCCAACTTCCGCCAGAATATCCTCTGGTTCATGGCTCATCTCAAACTACTGCCTGAAGGTGTAAGAAAGCTTTCACCAGCAGCTTACCATCGTTGCCCAGGGGGCGTTCCGTAGGAAGGCGACTGATAGGGATCTCCGCCGTTTCCTGAGAACTCATCGGCTGACGGCGGCGCTGTGCCCGTTTGGGGTGGACTGGCATTTTGCAACGATGGCGGCGGAGTTCCCTGCGGCGGCAGCGACGGTTGGGGAGGAGATTGCTCGGAGTTCAGCGGTTGTTGATTGGGCACAGTTTGAGGTGATTGGTTGGTCGTGGTTGTGGGAGGGCGGCTGAGATTGGGAGCCTGGAAGGGTTTAATCCACCCCCGGAGGAAGTAGTACAGTGAGTTGAGATACTCTTGCAACGCCTGCGAACTGATGTAGAAGGCATCCGCAGTGGGTAGCACGTCTGTAATTTGAATTTCCCGTTCCACCAGATCGCGCCCCGATGCCACCTGAAGCAGGCGTTGAGGTTGAGGCAAGGTGTAGAAGTCGGTAGGACGGGCGATAATCCGGCTTTCGTTGAACACTTCTCGAAAGGTGAGTGCGGCTCGATTCATGTTGAGGGCAGAAGCGACCAGCACAATTTGATTGCCAAAGTTAACTTGCTGATTTTGAAGTAGTTGTTTCACCTCTTCGGCACTGCGGCGAACGTTGCCATTGTTGTGGTCGAGCAAAATTCCACCTTCAGGAACGCCAAGATTCTGGATCAGCAGTCTTTGAATGTCTCGCGCTTCGCTCACATCTTCTCGATTTTCTCCTTCTTTTTGAAGGCGATCGCTGCGCCGCCCCGCACTCACCACAATTAATGGATTGGTACCACGACCGGTTTCTTCCCGATAAAGCTGGGCAGCGTAAATAATGCGATCGCCATGTTCAGTAACTTGAACATGCAGATTACCCAACACATCAAATTGTTCTGGCGTAATGGCCCGCTCCACCGGGGGCGCATCGGTTGGCGGCGGGTTGACTCGTGGACGCAGTTGAGTGCGGGTTGTGCCTTTCCCTAACAACACAATCACTTGCCTGCTGCCTGCTTCCAGTGGTGGTGCCGGGGCAATCAGTTCGATCGCCTCCATCTCTAATTCCTGCGCCAAAAAATAGGCAACTAGAGGAATGCTGCCCAGTGCCAACAAAATCAAAACGGCAATCACAATTCGGCGAGCTAGTTTAGCAACCTTTCCCGTGATTAGCAGGAACAGCAGGATCAACCCCAACCCAAACGGAGTCAGCGGAAAAGAGAGCACTCGCCAAAGTAATTCTAGAATGCTGCCTGGTTCATCAATCCCTCCTCGGAAGAACGCCAGGATAATCACTGCCAAAAACAGCAACAGCACCAGCAGCCCTAAAAACTTGCGATCAAGAATCTTTGACAGAAAATACCAGATGACTAAACCGACCACAATCCACAAAAGGATTTGGGTCAGCAACAGAAAAACATCGGTTAATAAGAGAACCATGAAGAGATGGTTTTACCTGGAAGAATCTGCGCTTGAAAGTCTTGTTGACATCTATAAAGCGAGCCGGAGCACATCAAGTAATCTGAGTTCTAGCTGTTTAAAAGTTTAGAACATTTGTATGTCTTGAAATAATCTTGCCAAAAGATTAACAATCGCTCAGGCGAATATCTGGGGTTTGTGTAACAAGCTTCGCCATTCTAGACCAACCTAACGAGTGCGATCGCCCCAGAGGACGTTTAATATGTAACGAAGTCTATACAACATCGTCCTGCATCCTGGTAACTTGCATGAGTTGGTTTTCTCTGCTTTCCATTCCCGGTTTTTACCCCTTCCATTGCTTTCAGCCCTGGCTAGCAACTACGCCCGAAGCCGCAAATGCTCCGCTAATTCTTGCGGCAGTCCTTCTAAGCCTAGTGGTTGTTTTCCTAGCAAGCAAACTGGGCGGCGAAATCTGTGCTCGGATTGACCTTCCTCCCGTCTTAGGAGAATTAGTTGGCGGGGTGGTGGTGGGTATTTCTGCCCTTCATCTCCTTGTCTTCCCTGAGGGAGTTAGTAGTGTAGATGAGTCCGTTTTGATGAGATTGCTGGATATTACCTCCGCCGCTGATCAACAATCGCTGACTACCATTTTTGAGGCCTCCAGTGAAGTGATTTCTGTATTGGCAGAAATGGGAGTGGTGATTTTACTTTTTGAAATTGGTTTGGAATCGGATTTAAAAGAACTGCTCAAAGTGGGGCCTCAGGCGACTGTGGTCGCAGTAGTGGGGGTCGTTACGCCGTTCGTCCTGGGAACTGTAGGGTTAACAATGCTATTTGGGGTGCCGGTGGTGCCTGCGATTTTTGCAGGTGCGGCGCTTACGGCAACTAGTATTGGGATCACAGCAAAAGTGCTGGCTGAAATTCAGCGGTTGACCTCCAAAGAAGGGCAAATCATCATCGGGGCGGCAGTGCTGGATGATGTCTTGGGCATTATTGTGCTGGCGGTGGTTGCCAGTCTTGCTCGCGAAGGCACGGTGGAAATTTCTAACGTAATTTACTTAGTAGTCAGCGCTAGCGTTTTCCTGATTGGGTCGATCTGGGTAGGGCGATTGCTGAACCCCGTATTTGTGGCGATCGTCGATGGACTTAAAACTCGCGGTCAGCTTTTGGTCTCGGCGCTAATTGTTGCTTTTACCCTGTCCTATGTGGCGGATGTGATTCAGCTAGAGGCGATTTTAGGCTCCTTTGCTGCTGGGCTAATTTTGGCGGAAACCGATAAACGCCATGAATTGCAAGAGCAGGTGATTCCGATCGCCGATATGTTGGTGCCCGTATTTTTCATCAGCGTTGGCGCAAAGACCGATGTTAGTGTCCTCAATCCCTTCGTGCCGGAAAACCGCGAAGGGTTGATCATGGCATCCTTCCTAATTCTGGTTGCGATTGTGGGAAAGGTTGTAACTGGGTTCGCGGTGTTTGGGCAACCGGGGATTAATCGCCTGGCGATCGGGGTGGGGATGATTCCTCGGGGTGAAGTTGGCTTGGTATTTGCAGCAGTTGGTAGCACCAGCGGAGTGTTATCGAAGCCACTTAATGCTGCCATCATCGTTATGGTGATTTTGACGACCTTTCTGGCTCCACCTCTACTACGAGTGGTGTTTCAGCAAGGGGAGGAAACGGTGGAGACCCCAATCGCTAGTCCGCCAAGTGAAGCGATCGCTGCGTCGGAGTCAGAAGAAGTGCAATCAGAGACAACTTGATTTTGGATTCTTAAACAAGAATTTCGCGATCGCTCTTTGGAGACATCGAGTATAGTTGGCGCAGTTTTTTAAGAATGCACGGTATGAAACTGGGCAACTTCTCTCAACGTTGTCAGCAACTTCTACATCCACTCTTTTACAGCCTTCTGTTTACGCCATCGGTGCTGCTAGTTGCTCCAGCGGCTCATGCCACCAAGATTGAGTCGTGGCGGTTCAACATCTATCAAAGCCAGCTAGAATTTTCGACCGATGAAGGAGTGCAGCCACAGGCGCAGTTAGTCACTAATCCAACTCGGCTTGTGATTGACTTACCAGGAGTGACATTAGGACGTTCAACGATTCAGGAAACCTATAATGGTCCAATTCGCTCCATGCGGATCGCTCAGTTTGATCGCGGCACAACGCGCCTCGTGATTGAGGTGGCACCAGGCTATACACTCGACCCCAACCGCATTAAATTTCGAGGAATTACGCCTCAACAATGGATCGTAACGCTGCCAAAACCCATTCCTATTCCTGGGATGAGCACTTCTGTGGTGTCTCCTGCCGTCAACCCAGCAGTGGCTCCAATCGTGCTCCAACCCAAAGCGATCGCGCCACCCCTGGTTCAACCTAGAGCGATCGCCACCCCCCCTGCTGTGCCACCCATCCCCAATGGTCGGGTCGTTGTTGTCATTGATCCAGGGCATGGGGGACCCGATCCCGGTGCTGTTGGCATTGGCGGACTACAGGAGAAAGGGATTGTGCTGGATATTGGCGCGAAGGTCGCGGCGATTTTGCAGCAGCGCGGCGTTTATGCAATGTTGACGCGGGCGGATGATCGCGACCTGGACTTAGAACCGCGTGTGCAGATGGCAGAACAGGTCAATGCCACAGTGTTCGTTAGCATCCATGCCAATTCCATTAGCCTGGATCGGCCCGAAGTCAGCGGGTTAGAAACCTATTACTTCCAGTCGGGCAGTGAACTGGCACAAACCATTCACCAAGCCATTTTACAAACAACCGGAGTAATGGATCGCGGAGTCCGAACCGCTCGATTTTATGTGTTGCGGAAAACGTCAATGCCATCTGTTTTAGTAGAGGTAGGGTTTGTCACCGGACAAGATGATGCGGCACGATTATCCAATCCTTCCTACAGAACGCAGATGGCAGACGCGATCGCCCGTGGTATCCTACAGTATTTGCAGCGAACAGCAAAGCGATGAAGCGTGTGAGCAAGTTTGTTTGTCTCTCTTAAATCTGAAGAGGTGTGTGGAGTGTTTGACCAACAATATCCAAGTGATTTGCCGACTGGCAGTTTTCATGATGCCGCCCCCATTGGCTTATTTGATAGTGGATTAGGCGGGTTGACTGTGTTGCGCGAACTATATCGTCAGGCTCCCCAAGAGTCTGTTATCTATTTTGGAGATACAGCTCGGCTTCCCTACGGCACCAAGTCCCCGGCTGAAATCCTTCAGTATGTCCGCGAAATTTTGACTTGGATGACTGAACAGGGAGTGAAAATGGTGGTGATGGCGTGCAACACCAGCTCTGCTCTAGCACTTGAAACGGTTCGGTCTGAATTTAATATCCCAATTCTGGGGCTAATTTTGCCTGGAGCTAGAGCTGCCGTTCAACAAGGAAAACGCATTGGTGTAATCGCAACCCCGGCAACCGTTGCTAGCGATGCTTATCAACATGCGATTCACGAAGTTGATGCGAGTGCCGACGTTTGGCAGGTTGGCTGTCCAGAGTTTGTGCCATTGATTGAAGATAATCGGATTGAAGATCCTTATACTGATGCGATCGCCCAACGCTACCTCCAACCCTTAATTGATCAAAAAATTGACACCCTGGTTTACGGCTGTACCCACTACCCCCATTTAGCCCCCGTGCTACGCCGCATTCTACCGCCCTCAGTCAAGCTGGTTGATCCGGCTGTGCATGTGGTTGCCGCCGCTGCTCAAGAACTGGATTTGTTGGGGTTAAGTAATGTGCGATCGCCCAAACCTACCCGCTTCTGTGTTAGCGGTTGCCCAGACACCTTCAACCGTCTCGCAACCCGCTGGCTCGGCTACACCCCAATCGCTGAACAAATCCAACTGCCTCAAGTCCACCCTCCCGTCTGGCTAGAAACTGTGGAACCTTAGGGTTTCCATATGAAGATGGCTACTTCATTACTGAAGTTCCTAGCCTGCCAGGTTGCATTAATCAGGGAGAGCCTGGTAAACGTGATTGTTCATGCGAGACAAGCGCGATCGCGGCATTTTGTCCGCCAAAGCCAAAACCGAGGCAGAGGACATTTTGTACCGTCGCAGCACGGGTCGTGGTAACAAAATCCAGGTCAAATTCGGGATGGGTCAACCCAACTGTGGGTGGCAAAAGTTGTTGCTGAAGTGTCAGGAGACAAAACGCTACTCCCAACGCCCCTGATGCGCCGATAGTATGCCCTGTCGCGCCTTTGGTGGAACTGATGGGGACACCGCCAGGAAACACCTGTTGAATTAGGGTTGCCTCATTCAGGTCGTTGAGCCTGGTTGCTGTGCCGTGAGCATGGATGAAGTCAATGTCCTGGGCAGCAAGCCCACTCCGCCTCAAGCATTGGGTCACCGCCGCGATCGCTGCCTGCCCTCCCATCTCCGGCGCGCTGACATGGTAACCGTCTGCTGTTAAACCGCATCCTATAATCTGTCCGTAAATCCTGGCAGAACGTTGTTTGGCTAATTCTGCCGATTCCAACACAAAAACAGCACCTCCCTCCCCCAACGCTAACCCCTCGCGCTCTCGATCAAATGGGTAAGCTCCCGTGTGGGCTAAGGCTCCCATCTGTTCAAACCCCGTAAGTGTTAAGCGGGTAATTGGAGCTTCTACCGCTCCAGCAATCACCCGCTCATATTCTCCCGAACGAACGAGTTCATACCCCTGAGCGATCGCCCATAGCCCAGTGGCACAGGCTGCCATCGGCGATCGCACGGCGGCAGAAGTGCCAATTAACCGAGCAGCTATCACCGCCGCCGCATGGGGCAGGGTGGTTAGAAAGGGAACAGGGAATAGGGAATGGGAGGCGGGATATAAACGATTGCGTGCCAACGCTTCCCATTGAGCTTGGTTGCCCCGGCTAGAGCCAATGACAATGGCACAATCTCCTAAGGGAAGCAATAACTCAGCATCTGCGATCGCATCAAGAACCACTGCCTGAGTAATCGCCTTTAATGAGGCGGGGTGGTGTCCAATTAATCCCAGGGGTTTTGGGGTAAGTTCGAGAAAGGGCTGATGGACTTGAATACCAGAATCACCCGATATAACCTGCTTCCAAGTCGTCACCAAGTCCCCTAACGCGGATCTCAAACCAATTCCCGTAACAACCACGTTCATATATTCACCCAAAAAAAGAAGAGGCTAGAACATTTGTCTACCCTCCTCCTGACTCCTATAGCCATAGCCATCTGTAACGTGGCTATGGCGAGTCAGAACGCCTACCCAGCATTGGCTTTGCCACTTTTTCCTGTCCTAAGCGTTCTGACCAAAGCTATAATTCCTACCGTTTCCGTCTTCCTAAGCTTTTTTCAAGCCCTCGCCACCTTTCACAATGCGGATAGACTCGATGCGATCGCCCTGCTGGATCTTATCAACCGTTTCCATGCCCTGCGTCACATAGCCAAACACAGCATAGTTTCCATCCAGAAAACTTAAATCAGTTAATGCAATATAAAACTGAGAGGACGCTGAATCCGGGAAGGATGACCGTGCCATCGCAACCGCTCCACGTGTATGTTGCAGCTTTGGTTTAGTCGAAACTCCCGCCGCTTCAAACGTTTGATGATACAGTGGCTTCTCGGCTCCCTGCGGCTTGATTTCTAAGGGGACGTAGCGTGGTCTGGAAGTCGCTGGGTCAACGAAGCTTCCAGTTCCTAATCGTTCTGCTGGGAAATTCATGTCTTTACTTTGAGGGTCACCCCCCTGCACCACAAACGGTTGAGGCTCTCGCACTACGCGATGGAACACCAACCCATCGTAAACTCCCCGCTGCACCAGATCGGCAAAGTTTCCGGCGGTAACAGGTGCATTAGTGCCGTCAATTTCCAGCGTAATCGTTTCGCCCTTCACCACCATTTCGACGGTGGCTTTGCCGTTGAGCTTTGGAAGATTGCCTGGCTCAGCACTAGCAACGGTAACCGGAGTCACTTGGTCGGTTGGAGAAGGATTTGCAGACGATGAAGCTGACGTTTGAGAAAAACATCCGCCAATAAAAAACGCACTCGTTACCAGCGCGATCGCAAACCAGCGCTTCAAAAAATTTCGCATGATTTCATTCAACCCCAATCCTAAACTCTCAGAAACCTTCAATTCTAAAACTAACAAACTAAAAGTTTACAAGCCTTCTAAGGGAACTCCGAGGAAACGAGCCAATTCCGCTCCTTGATTCTCTAACGTTGCAAGCGCGATCGGTTGCCCCACTCGTGTAAGCGGCACATCTCGCCGTCCTTTGACCCGCAGATACAGTGCCCGTTTGGGATTTAGCCCCTCTCGAATCTCAACCCGCACAGCTTGAACATCCTCAGTTTTACAGTCAACTTCAATTCGGCGGTTCTTACCCGGAAAGCCCCAGCGAAAGACTTTCACTTCTCCCGTTTCCTTATTGAATTCGTTATAACCACCTCCCACATCCAGAAAGATAGTTAACCAGAGGTAGAGGCTAAACAGCATCCCAGCCAACCCATAAAATCCCATTGCAACGCCTTGAGGGATGAATACCAGCCGGGTTGGGTCAGAGAATGGCAGTAAATTAACTTTTAAGTAGCTAGAAATCGCTGCGAGAAAAAATCCAGTTGCACCAACAGTGACAACCGCTGCCCACCAATAATTGCTCCATCGCCGAGAGCCAACAATGTCTTGACGCAATACGTTTTGCCCTGTGCTTGTTATCTGTGCAGTCATAAGACCGAGTTTATAAAGGTTACAACTTGTAGAGCGTCGCTCTCCAGTTTTGATTCTATCGGATAGCTGTCCCTTGCCAGAAGGTGAACCGTCAAATCAGAAAACGCAATCAGCAAATCTAAGACAGTGATGGAATTACTAAACTCACAATTTTTGTTAAAAGTCGAAACAAGTTGGGAGAAGTCAAACGAGAAAGGCTCCCGCTGAATGCAGGAGCCTTCCCTAGTTACCCAACTAATTTAGCGACCAAAGCAATTAGTCAAGGTTGGGCATGGAGAGTACGGGTTCTGTTTCGCGATCAATCCCCTTCTCAAAACCAGCCGCTGCTGCACGAGCGCGCCCAGCATGCCAGAGGTGACCAACCAGGAAGAAGAAGCCCAGCACGAAGTGGGAAGTTGCCAACCACGCACGAGGAGAAACATAGTTGAAGGAGTTAATCTCTGTTGCCACACCACCCACCGAGTTCAAAGAACCCAGAGGCGCATGGGTCATGTATTCAGCGGCACGGCGCGCTTGCCAGGGTTGAATATCGTTCTTGATTTTGTTCAAGTCAAGACCGTTCGGTCCCCGCAAAGGCTCCAACCAGGGTCCGCGAAAATCCCAGAAGCGCATGGTTTCACCACCAAAGATGATTTCCCCAGTGGGAGAGCGCATCAAGTATTTACCCAGACCTGTAGGACCTTGAGCAGAACCCACATTCGCCCCCAAGCGTTGGTCACGAATCAAGAAGGTTAACGCTTGTGCTTGAGACGCTTCAGGACCTGTAGGACCGTAAAATTCACTGGGGTAAACGGTGTTGTTGTACCAAACCATACACGAGGCAATGAAGCCCATTAGGGACAAAGCACCCAAACTGTAGGAAAGGTAAGCTTCACCAGACCAGATGAAGGCACGTCGTGCCCAACCAAAAGGCTTGGTTAGAATGTGCCAAACACCACCAAAGATACAGATCAGACCAACCCAAATGTGACCACCGATCACATCTTCCATATTGTCGACGCTAACAATCCAACCATCGCCACCAAAAGGAGATTTTAGCAAGTAGCCAAAGATGGTTGCGGGGTTCAATGTTGGATTTGTAATGACGCGAACATCTCCACCGCCAGGTGCCCAGGTGTCATACACACCACCCAGGAACATAGCTTTAATCACCAGCAGGAATGCACCTAATCCCAACAGAATCAAGTGATAGCCAATGATGTTGGTCATTTGGTTCTTATCTTTCCAGTCGTAACCAAAGAAGCTGGAGTATTCTTCCAAAACTTCAGGGCCACGCAGGGCATGGTAAATCCCACCAAAACCCAGGACTGCGGAGGAGATCAGGTGCAGAACACCCACTACGAAGAAGGGGAAAGTGTCAATGACTTCACCACCAGGACCTACACCCCAGCCTAAGGTTGCAATGTGAGGAAGCAGGATCAAGCCCTGCTCATACATGGGCTTCTCAGGGATAAAGTGGGCAGTCTCAAACAGAGTCATTGCCCCAGCCCAGAATACAATCAAACCAGCATGGGCAACGTGAGCGCCCAGCAATTTACCAGACAAATTAATTAGACGAGCATTTCCAGCCCACCAGGCAAACCCGGAGGATTCCTGGTCGCGACCAGCACCCGCAACCATCGAATTACTAGAGAGCGTTACCACGGGGGAGTACCTCCTCAGGGAAGACAAAGTTTTCGTGCGGCTGGTCTTGAGGAGCCATCCAAGCGCGGATGCCCTCATTC
>JACYLN010000098.1 GCA_015272515.1 Leptolyngbyaceae cyanobacterium C42_A2020_001
CATCTCTGCATTTTACGCCGCAGAGCGGCGGGGAATTGACCCGCAGAGATTAAACTGCAACCACTTTGGATGTTGCTTCAGGAGACGCTGGTTCAAAACGCAACACCAGAATTTGCTCTGGACGTAACCCTACCGATTCGTAGGTGCGTCCATCGCGATCGCTAAATTCGACTTCAAACGCCCCACCACTTGCCAATGTCTCAACCACGGTGCCGACTTGCCCACGCCACAGATTATACTCAGGCAGATCAACGGTTAGAGCTACAACATCCAGCAATTTAACTGTATTGGTTGTCACGCTTATCACCTCCAGGGATTACAAAGGGTAGCAGGTTGTTAATCTAGGGACTTCCGAACCATGCTCGACAATCCAGCCACTCCGAAGGGTTGCACTCCTATCTTGCCATTCCAGTGTGAAATCTAAAGTGTAGCGTTGCCCAAACTCATCCCGTCGCCCCAACTGAGCTGCGTCGGTTTTGACGACTTCAAGTAGGATTTCGCGTAATTCTTCAGCATTCTCAACTGTCATTCCCAAAGTTGAAGCATAAAGTCGAGCTTTATGCTTTCCATCGTTGTGTTCCAGGTTGAGGCAGTAATCTCGAAGTTTACGAATATCAACAACTGCATTGTCTGCATTTGGAATTTGCATAACAAAGGAGTGAAGAAAAAATGACTGCCCTCACTGATCACCTTGCGACATCACAAGCGCAATTACCAATCAAATTCTGCAAATAGTTCAGTGAGGGGCAACGAAAACCCAGGAATGACTTCTTCGCCATCCAGTGAATCTGCCAGTTTGAGCAGGCGATCGGGTTGGGGCGATCGATATACCATCACCGATCGCTCATCGGGATGAATTACCCAAACCAGTTTTGCGCCGCTCTCAAAATACTCCACAATTTTGGCGTGAATTTCTTCGTAAGTGTTGTTTGGAGAAATGACTTCGATCGCTAGATCCGGTGCGCCTTGAAAAAAGCCTTTTGGTAAACGCTTCAGCCCCTGTAGCCGCTCTTTTGACACAAATGACACATCTGGCGAACGCTTGTTGCCCGATTTCATGGTAAAGGCAGTGCTGGAATCACAGGTCACTCCCAGCTTTCTGGAGCGGGCGTAAAGTTCAATCGTTCCAGCGAGAAATGCGCCGAAGTTGCCATGCTCCATGCCTGAGTTGCCCATGTCCACCAGTTCCCCATCCACCAGTTCGTACCGCTCACCCTCCGGCAGCGCCATAAACTCTGCATCTGTCCAGATTTTTTTCTCGGATGCGATCGCCATAGAAGTATCCAAGCCAGTATTCCTGGAATTATCCTAACCAGATTTGAGAATGGACGACTGAAAAGACGCTATTGCAAATTTGCCAGCAGGCGCAGGGCTTCGGGATCGTTCGGTTTGAGTTGCAGGGCACGTTGCCAGGAAGCGATCGCTTCATTTCGTCTGCCCAATGCATTCAGCGTTTGTCCTTGCAAAATCCAGGCAACGGCAAGATTGGGATCAAATTGTAAGGCTTGACTGTAAGCTACCAGCGCCAGATCGTAACGAGTTTGCTCATGCAGGGCTTTGCCTTTCCCCATCCAGGCATCGGCAAAATTGGGATTGATGGCAAGCGCCCGATCGTAGGACGAGATCGCGCCCTGATAATCGCGCAAATTCTTTGTCAACAAATTGCCACGCATATACCAGAGCACATAATCATCCGGCTTCAATTCCGTTGCTTTATCAAACGAGCCAAACGCTGCATCATACTTGCCCAATACTGCCAGCAACACGCCGCGATCTCGCCACACCCCATACAGATCCGGCTTCAGAAGAATGGTGCGATCATAAGACTCCAGCGCTTCAGTTGGACGCTTCAGCGCAAACAACACATTGCCCCGCTCATACCAGGCAGCGTGGAGATCGGGGTTGAGTTTGATCGCTTGATTTAACGCGGTCAACGCTTCCTCAAACCGTCCCAGGCGATAAAGTTGATTGCCGCGATTTGTCCACTCTACAGCGCTGGCATCGGACAAGGGAGGATCGGGAATGACCGTGGGTTGTTGAATTGTAACTTGAGTTGGGGGCGTAGTGGTTTTTTGTAACGACAACCGCAATCCCGTTTGATACACCCGATTCAGAAACGTTGAGATCGGAATCCCTGAACTAAAGCCGCGTTTGATACGAGCAATTCCCCGCTGCCCATCGTTGACTTCTTCACCCTCTGCCAAGCCATGAATACCAATCACGCGGCCTTCACTATCCAGCACTGCGCCACCACTCATGCCCACCTGGGTCAGATTGCTATAAAACAACTCGTAGCCATCCTGCCGGAGCCCCTGCGTCAGCGCCAGCGAAAAACTGCGATCGCTCAAAATCCCAGCCGTAAACGCCCGTACCCGGTTCGCTGTCCACCCCGCGGCGTAAACATTCCGAAAGCTGGCATCGTAGGCGTAATTTGCCAGGGTTGCCACAGGGTAAGTGCGACGACTGCTGAAAGGCACCACTGCCAGATCCACGCCAGGTATTCGCACAATGCGTGAGTATTCCACCGGGTAGCGATCGCCCGACGGTGCCACAATCGTATAGCTATCCTGCGTTCCCACCACATGCCACGCTGTTAGCACATAGTAAGTGTCGCCCTCTCGTGCCACCATCACCCCTGAGCCAGGGTTTACACCATCAACCAGAACGGTGAATCCCTGGGCTAACTGCTGCACTTGATTGGCAGACAACGCCCGAACAGGTTGAGTCTGGACGAGTGCGATCGCAGTTCCAAGAAAGAGCGTAGAGAACAGGGAAAAGTGGGTCATGGGGAGGGGGTGGATGGGTAGGTGGGTGGATGGGTGAGTAGGTGGGTGGGTAGGTGGGTAGGTGGGTGAGTAGGCGGTGATTGGTGATTGATGATTGAGGAGTTGGAAAATTTTGTTCTCCCTGTCGGCTGACGCTCTGGGAAGCCTGAGTCGAACCGAAGGGAATTTTGAACTTTGAATTTCTCCCTCACCTTCCTTACCTTCTTGGCTCCTAACTCCTTCACCTTCTCATTCCCGCCTGAAAGGTCTCAATCGGGACGGCCCAACTGGATTGAATAATGGTTTTGCGTTGAGCTTGAGGTGGTTTGGAGCCATCCTGAAAGATGTAGGGGTCACCCCAGAGGGGGTAGGCGTGCAGGCTATTAACACCAATGACTTCGCCACGCAGGTTGAGGACGGGACCACCGCTCATACCTTGCTGGATCAGGTTGGTGTAACCGATTTGGTAACCGCCGACAAAGGCTTTTTGGGGAAGCAGAGAGATTTTACCCACGGTGATCAGCAAACCATTGGCTCGTTTGGGAGGAGATTCGAGGGGAAATCCGGCGGAGACGACTGGATCTCCTGCTAGCAGGTGGTGGGTGCTGGTGAGGGGCGCGATCGCATAGTTTGCCTTACTACGAAATTGCAGCGTAGCTAAATCATTTCCTCGAAAATCGAATTTTTTTACTAAACTTGCCGGATGCGATCGCCCGTCCGGCGTTTGAATCACATAGGGTGCTCCCACACTAACAACATGGCGATTGGTTAACACGGTATAGGTCTGCCCCTGCCGCTGGATCAAAATCCCGGAACCACCACTCCGCCCTGCTTTGACACGCACTGTGATGGAACGCGTTCGTTCATACAGAACATCAGAAGTAGGAGAATTCCCTCGCAAGCTAAATGGTTTAGGAGCAACAGCCACCTGATTCACCATGCATTCTGTAGGAAATGGCGCTTGATGAATGGGTTGTAGCCAATAACCCACACAAGCAGCAAACGTAAGCGGTAACCCAATCACAATCGACTTCTTCCTTGAGATGACACGTCGTTCAATGCCAAAAGCTTGATGGCACAAGCGCCCAACAGACTTGAGAACCTTGAAAAAGTAATCAGCGTTGATGTAGCGATCGCATTCTTCAGCGCAATTCCGGTTTCCGCACAGTTTCCAGGCGATGTGCGGAAAAGGCACGGGCAACACGATCAGACACACGAAACTGGCGAGGTTGCCCCGTGCTTCTCATACACGGGTTTGCCTAACGCGCGGCTTTAATCGCTTCGGTGTAGGGTCTCATGTCCACGAAAATGCGTTCTTCGCTTTCAAATAAGGGACCAGAAGCACCCGCCCGCACATCAAACAATTGTTGGATGGTGCGAGTAGCGCTTTGCCCCGACTTCAACGTAAACAAAACGCCTGTGCAGGGGCCGCCTCTGTCACTGGCAACACACACAACAGGTAAATTGTTGACGTATCCGGTGGTGACGAAGTTCAAAATGCCCTGGTTGTAGAACGTGTTGAACCGTTGAGACACATCTCGGCAACGCACATCAGGCGTATAGCCAGAATGCTCAAAGTAGTGAGACACCCAGCGGATCAAGGGAATGTTGCCGGATGGCGTATTGACGTAAGTAGTGGGAGTGCCGTGGGAACTTTTGCCACAGAAGAAGTAGTCTTTGGCAATAGGTTCGGGCTGAGCACAGGGCGATGGACCGTCAGGCACGCAGATGATGCTGCCGGGAGGTGGCGCACCTGGTCCAGGAGAAACTGCCGAACCTCCTGTTGGCACTGTTGGCACGACCGTTGCCCCAGGATTAGATGGAGTGGTTGTGACCGTGACTCTCGGTTTTTTGGCATCACTCGGTTGCTGGAGAGCGATCGCTGCACTAACAGCAAGCACTCCCAACCCTAAAATTTTTAAGCACGATAAAGATTTCATGCTGACTTATTCTCCGGATTAAAACGTGAATGGTGGGAACACTCATAGACGCTGCCAGAAGTGCCTTTAGCCCTTGCCACTTCTACAACTCCTGATCGGGAACCCACGTTCCATTTATCGGAACGTGGAACAACTATCCGGATAAATGCGTCCCAAAAATCCGTTTTTTATCTCCTCAAAACGCTCAATCCTAGAAATGTCCGAAACTCTGGTGCAATGCTAGTTGCCAAGCTTTTGCATCGTTTTGTAAAAAAGGAGCGGCTAGGGGGATGGGGAGGATGGGGAAGGTAAGGGAGTAGGGGAGCCAGAAGTCAGAAGTCAGAATCTAAAGGTGAGGGAGTGGGCGAGTACTCTCTCACCACCCCTCAACCCTGTCTACCTGCCGTTGCTCAGCCGCTTCAAATAATCCCAACCGCGCTGGGGCCAGACGTGCGATCGCCCGGTTTTTTCGGCGATCCAGCGGGCAACTTTAGGTCCAGACCATTCGCCGCCATCGGGTGCAGGCGATTGCAGGGCGTATTTGAGTTCGCGTTGTTGATCGGCCGTGAGAAGCGATCGCGGCGAAACCTGCCGTTTTTGACTGCGGTTTTTTACGGCTTCTGGACCATTCTGGTTGTAGCGGCGAATAATTTCTTTAGCGTAATCGTAGTTCAAATCAACGGCTTGAGCCGCCTGTTTAATCGTCCAATCTTGAGCAACCAGGTGAATTAGCTGCCATCGACGAGCTTCAGACGTATCTCTTGCCCTGCGATAGCGAGTCTTTAGCTCATCCAGGGTGAGATAAGATTTCAGCGCTGCTTTGGGTGGCATCTCAACGGGGTATTTAGAATTCAGGAGCCAGCAGGGAAGGGGAGATGAGGGAGGTGGGGGAGTCAGAAGGCAGGAGTTGAGGTCAGAGTATCGAGTATGGGGTATGGGGTGTAAGGGAGCCAGCAGATAAGGACGGGAAGGGAGACATTCCACTTACCTACCCATCTTCCCGTTCCCCCATCCACTCTTTCCTTCTCTCATTTCCTCAAAGAAGATATTCTGGACGAGCGATCGCGTAGTAAGCGTAGTGATAGGCTGGAGCGTCGCTGCGATACGCTCGGTCTAGGGCGGGAAGTTGAACTCGCGCGTCGCTATAAGACCAGTCATCGTAATTTGAGTAAGACTCATAAGAATAATCGGAAGCATAACTGGGTTGGCTCACGATCGCGGTAATGCCTACGGCGATCACTGCTGATGGCAACAAGTACGAAGAGGACGGTGACTTCATGACAACGTCTAGTTAAAAGGGCAACATACGTTCCATTTATCGAAATCTTTCAGAAATTTCCGGATGAAACCTTGTGCCCTGCGAAGATTCTTCATTTATCAATTGGGAAAGTCTGCCCAACTCACGACCATCGCGTTCGTTTCTCGAAGCTGGTTGCCGGGGTTAAGATCAGAGCGATCGCGGGCTGGCTCCGGTGGCAGTGTCGGTTCAAGCTTTAATCGATCGATTACAGGAATCGTGGAGAGCGCTGTAAGTTCGGCAATTTGTTCCCGTGCTTGGGCATAGGCGGCAGTACCAATGGGAACCTTTTCCAGCGTGGCGATCGCTTCGGTTACGTTTCCATCTCTCACCTGTTGCCCGGCAATATACAACCAACTTTCTGCCTGCTGATTCAACCGTTGTCTGTAAACTTCAATCTTGACCTCCACTTCGGCATCTATAGATGGGCTGGATGGAATTTCTTGTAGAGAGGAGATTGCTACCTGCAACTGCTGTCGATTGGCGCGTTCTTCCGCTTTGTTCAGGAGAATCTGGGCGCGAATCTTCTCCTTTTGCTTGTACTCAGCAATCTTTTTCTGAGCAACAGGGTGAACAGCAGTTTCTTTGGGAATCTGGTACAGGTAAATCAAGGCTTGGGAAAAATCACGGGCGATCGCGCGGTCATAGGCTTTTTGCAAATCTGACCAGGCTTTAATTTCTTGCTTCTCTTGATATTCAGTAATCTTGGCTTTGGCGCGTTGACCCACAGTGGTTTCCGGCAAGATCTGGTTGAGTTCTGCTAAAGCTTTTGTGAAGTCGCGGCGATAAGCATAGTCGTAAGCAGTTTGCATTCGCTTGCCAGATTCTGTCTCCGCTTGAGAGATGGCTTTTTCGGCTAATTGGTTGCCGCGATCACGCCAGTAGGGAATATCAGGCAGGTTAGCTGACAGTTCCTTCACCTCTGCCCATTCTCCTTGCCGAAAGGCAGCTTCCGCTTTTTGGAAAGTCGTGCTTGCCTGCTGCCAATCTTTTTGCCATTCCTGATGCACAGCTTTGACTGATCGCTGCTTGGGGTTGCTGGCAGTGTCGGTTGCACGGGTAAAGCGATCCCAGAGTTTTGTGGATTTATCTGACCAATCCACTGAATTGAGCAATCCCCATCCCGCTGCGGCACAGGTTGTGGCAAGGGCAATGCCACCCGCACTCACCCGCAAAGAAGGACTAGCGATCGCATGTAGCAGCAAGGTTTTGACAAAAACAAGCTCCTGCCTGCCAGGTTTAGGAGTAAGAGCCAACTCAGAAGTTTCTTTTATGACCGGCACCAGAGTGGATGGTTGAGCAGGTTCAACAACAGAAGCAGGCACCAGCGCTGGAGCGATTGACAGATTCTGATCTTCCTCCAAAACTAGCGGCGGCTTTACCAACAAACACATTTGTTGCAACTCTTGTAATGCCAGTAGTGCTTCATCTGCATTGCCATATCGCAACGTCACATCCCACTGCGTCATCGTATCGAGAAACTCTACCAATTTCTGTTGCAATAGGGAATCAGAGGGTTGGAGATGCTCTTTCCACAAAATCTCAACGGTCTCTGTTGGGTTCACTCTGAGGTCAACTGGTTGAATCCCGGTTAACGCCTGGATGGCAATCATCCCGATCGCGTAAATATCGCTAGCAGGGCAGGGCAAGCCTTGTAATTGCTCCAAAGGTTGATACCCTTTCTGTGCACCTTCCAACGATGGCAACACCAACCCCTGAGCTGCAATCAGCATCAGTTGGACGTGCAGCAGATTATGAAAATCAATCAACACCAGTTGCCCATCTTGGTTGCGGCGCAAAAGGCTTTGGGGCTGCAAATTGCCGTGCATACTGCCATATCGATGTACGATCGCCAACGGTTCCAGCACATTTTGCACAAACTGAACTACATCTTCCGCCTGCCAGCACACGCCTGGCTGCAACTCATGCCCCAGCGATCGCCCCTGAATAAATTCCTGCACCACATAAAAACCATTCTTATCCTCAAACCATGCCAGTAGTTGGGGAATTTGAGGATGCATTCCCACGTGTTCCAAAATGGCAGCTTCCCTGGTCAACAGTTCCCGTGCTGTTTCGGCATAGTTTGGAATCATTGAAATCGTTTTTAGATGATGAATCACGCACTCCGATTGGCTCGGTCGTCGCAGATCTTGAGCAAGGTAGGTTCGTGCCCAAAGTTTTGCCGTCAACACCTCAATCACTTGATAGCGTCCATCCAGCGGGGCATTCAGTTCACGGTAGTGAAGGTCGGTGCGAGGAGCCAGATTTGACATGGAAACACTCCAATAGGAACACGCCAACGGTTTGTGTTAACTCTTTCGATCTTTCCAACCAATCTCCGGAACAAGTGGAGGGATTTCATCGACTCTTGTTGTTGCGGGTGTGGTGTTTCCGCCACCCCGTTCTCCATAACATCGGCGCGGAACTCTCTCGGTACACTTTGTTCTGGAGAGTTCCCTTATTCCTGAGGGGGATGGAGGCTAGCCCCTTAAACTTCTGCCCACAAGCGCAACTTTCGCAAAAATGACTGCAATACAGTTTCTTGCCGAGAAATGATGTCGGCGCGGGCTTCCATACCGGGCTGTAGGGGATATTGGCGATCGCCCTTTTCTAAGTAGGGTTGCTCAGGTTGAATCGTAATTTCGTAGTAAGGGGGCAATCCGGAGTGAACGTCCCCAACTGTCGTAATATCGGGGGCAATTGCCTGCACAGTACCCCGCAAAATTCCGTAGTCGGGGTAGGGGTACGCAGAGATTCGCAGTTGGGCTTCCTGTCCTACATCCACCTGACTGATGTCTTGAACGTTGACTCGCGCTTTAACCACCAGGGGAGAATTTTGCGGCACAATTTGCGCGATCGCGTCTCCAGGTTGCACGGTTTGTCCCGTTCCCGCAAGTGCCAGTTTGAACACAATGCCATCGCTGGGTGCCAAAATTACTGACTTGCTCAACTCCTGATCCAGCGTTTGCAGCAGAGTTTGGTCGTACTGAAGCTGGTTGGTTAAGCCAATCTGCTGTTGTTGCAGGCGATCGCGCTGAGTGGATAACTGAGTGGCAGTAGCAGGAGCTTGGCTGGCTAGCCGATCTAAAGCGGCTTCTACCAACCCCTCTGGAATCGGAGTGTGATCTGCTGAAGGGTCAGTTTTGACGGGCGTTGCTGACTCTGAAAGGGGGAGCAACCCGGACTGCGCGATCGCCTGAGCCTTGACTTGGTGCAATTGAGTATCTACCTGAGCAAGCTGGTTTTGATATTGCTGAATATATCGCTGAAGCCGCTGACGGCGGGTTTGCAACCTGAGTAACTGGGTGCGATCGACCACATCCAACTCAGCAATCACATCGCCTTGCTGAACCACGTGGTTCTCTTTCACCAAAACGCGCCGAATGGTGCCACCTGAGAGAACTTGCACGGTGCTTATTTGATTCACTGGACGCACTATTGCGGTTGCCTGAACCGTGACGTTGTACTCAATCGCGGCAGCTAACCCAACGCCTCCTGTTAGCATACCTACGAGTAACCAGGTTGCAACCGTTGTCCATCGGTTAATCGGAGGCAAAAATTCATCGTCTTGCAGAGGCGGTAAGGTATCCGGTTCAAATTGGTTGAGCATGAGGTTCAAGGTCAGGAAACACAGAAATCAAAATCCCTGTTCCTTCTTTCTGGCGGTTTCAAGCCAATCCGTATTAAAAAATGCTAATCACTTGCCACCGATATCCGGATAGAAGCCATCGCTTCAGTAAGCAAGATTAGATTCCGCTGATCAGAGACATTCAACCGGAGAAACCCTGATCACGGAGTTGACTATTTTTCTTCACAAGGAGTTTGCTATGCAGATCACGAACAATCAACTCTTCACAGCCCTGTCTGCTGAAGAATCAGCCAATGTCAATGGTGCATCTGGCTACTACTACTGGCGACCCGTTTACCACTGCTACCCCGTTGTTTGGGGTGGTTCGGGAGGTTCCTGGGGTGGCTCTTCGGGAGGTTCCTCAGTTAATCAAACTGTCAATGTAAATGTGCAGATCGAGGACTAGAGGAACCTCTCCTCATTTCTAAAGAAATCTTAAGAAAGCCCGCGCATCTCCGGATGACGCGGACTTTCTCAGAAGTTTGGATTACCTTCACAGGTATTCGTGAACAATCAGGACAGTTTCTCTAGATTATTTTCGATTCATGGGGATGCGTTGATTATTCCCATTCACGTTCTAACAATCCGGAGAATTTTCGGTCAATCCACCTCAACCACGTCCAACTCGAGAACTAGAGGTTACTCTCAAGAAAAACTACGGGTTTGGGCGTGGGCAAGGTTTCATTGGGTGTGTGCCTTGCAACGGGGGCACATTGTTTGGTGCTTTGTGCCTTTTGAATTGACGCACACCCAATCCATTTGTTTCTTTCTCAACATCTACCCAAAACCCTGTTGTGAAATTACTAAGGAGAAGACCGTGAAAGTCACTCAAACCTCTAATCTGTTTGCTGACCTTTCCACTGAAGAAGCACAAACAGTTCAAGGTGGTCGATGCTGGCGACGTTCCTACCGCCCCTCTTACTACTCCTACAGACCCTCTACCTCCTACTCTTACTACCCCTCCTATAGCTATGGCTATGGCTATGGTGGTTATGGCGGCAGCTACGGTGGTGGCTATGGTGGTTCTGTGAGTCAGTCTGTCAATGTCAATGTGCGCTACGACGATTAAGGATTAGAAGTCGTAGAACTTTAGCGACTCTACACCTAAAACTTCAATTTCATAACGGATTAGAGTTTTAGCGCTATTACCAAAATCTAATTGCACTGATTTGCACCCAGGCAACTGGGTGTTTTTTTTCGGATTTCATGAGTCCAGGTATGAATAGCGATGGAATAGGTGTCGAGCTTGAACATTGTTAGATGAAATACGCGGTGGTGCTCCAGCACAATGAGGCGGATTGTGGCGCAGCTTGCCTGGGGGCGATCGCCAAGCATTATGGGTTATCTCTTACGCTCAACCGTTTACGGGAAGCAGTAGGCACTGGGCAACAGGGAACGACGCTGTTAGGGCTGCAACGGGGTGCCGATGCGTTAGGGTTCAATGCGCGATCGGTGCGGGCTGCACCGCAAATTGTGGAACGCCTGGAGGAAGCGCCGTTACCTGCAATTATTCACTGGCAGGGAAATCACTGGGTGGTGCTGTATGGGCGGCGAAAAGACCAATACGTGGTGGCAGATCCAGCGGTGGGTGTGCGTTACCTCTCCAGGCAAGCGTTGTGTGAGGGTTGGCTCGATTGGGTAATGTTATTGCTGGAACCCGACCCAGCACGATTTAACCCTGGTGAGAAGGGCGATCGCCCAGGCGTTTGGCAAAACTTTGCGCGGCGAATCTGGAGCTACCGGACCCTGTTGGGGCAGGTGTTGGTGCTGAATTTGGTGTTGGGGTTGCTATCGATCGCCACCCCGTTTTTGATCCAGGTTTTGACAGATGATGTGCTGGTGCGGGGTGATTTGAAGCTGCTTAATGCCGTGGTACTGGCGGTGATTGTCTTGAACCTATTTAGCAGCGGGTTGGGCTATGTGCAGGCAAATTTAACGGCATACTTTGCCCAAAAGTTGGAACTAGGGCTAGTGCTGGAGTTTGGACGGGCGATTTTGCGCCTGCCTCTGACATACTACGAAACCCATCGCAGCGGGGAGGTAGTGAGTCGGCTGCGTGATATTCAAGCCTTGAATCAACTGGTGGCGCAGGTGGTAATTGGGTTACCGGGGCAGGTATTCATTGCGCTGGTGTCACTGGGCTTTATGCTGGTGCTGAGTTGGAAGTTGGCGATCGCAGCGTTGATTTTGGCTGCCCTGATGACGCTTTCGACCGTTGCTTTTTTACCCACCTTGCAGCAGCGCACTCGCAGCCTAATTGTGTTGGATGCCGACAACCAGGGCGTATTGGTGGAAACCTTTAAGGGCGCGCTCACTCTCAAAACCAGCACCGCTGAAACTCAGTTTTGGGAAGAGTTGCAAAGCCGTTTCGGGCGATTGGCAAATCTCAGCTTCCGCACTAACCAGATTGGCATCAACAACACAATTTTTTCCAGCCTGGTATCCGGTATTGGCACGGTTGGGTTGTTATGGTTTGGGAGCCGATTAGTGATCAGCCAGGAAATGAGCATTGGTCAGTTGCTTGCCTTCAGCAGTTTGAATGTGAATTTCACCAGCTTAATCAGTACGGGTGTGCGGTTTGTGGATGAGTTTGCCAGAGTACGGACGGCAGCCGAGCGATTGGCAGAAGTGGCAGACCATCCCTCGGAGGCAGGTGGAACCATCAAACCCTCGGTAGTGATGGAGGCGGACGCGCCGCTACAGTGCGATCGCGTATCGTTTCACTATCCAGGGCGGGTGGAATTACTGGACTCGTTTTCGTTGACAATTCCAGGCGGCAAGGTGGTGGCGCTAATTGGTAAATCGGGCTGCGGCAAAAGCACCCTGGCAAAACTCCTGGCAGGGCTGTACTCTCCTCAATCGGGGAATGTACGGGTTGGGCAATATAACCTGGCCGATCTGGGGCTGGAGTGTGTGCGTCAACAAATTGTGCTGGTGCCGCAGGAAGCTCACTTTTGGGGGCGATCGCTGATCGAAAACTTTCAACTGGGAAATCCCGCTGTGTCGTTTGAAGAGATTGTGAAGGTGTGTCGGCTGACGGGAGCGGATGAATTTATTAGCCGTTTGCCGGATAAATATCAAACGGTGCTGGGAGAGTTTGGCGCTAACCTTTCGGGTGGACAGCGGCAACGGTTGGCGATCGCGCGAGCATTGTTACATCAGCCTGCGGTATTGATTTTGGATGAATCCACTGCCAGCCTCGATATCGAAAGTGAAGCGTTTGTGCTGGATCAGGTATTAGCATATCGCGCGGGCAAAACCACAGTTTTAATCAGCCATCGTCCTCAGGTGATTCAACGGGCTGACTGGATAGTGCAACTTGATCAGGGCAAAGTTGTGAAGCAAGGAAAACTGAAAAGCACGGCTGTCAACCACAAATTCCCTTAAACTTCCTCATAACAATGCAGAAGATCTGCCTGGCTTCACGAAAGCTTCAGCACATCTGCTGATTGGCTAGAATAAGATTTTATGTAGGGGCATGGATCTACAACTGCATAGTGAATTTATGCAGAATCAGGCTTGTTGAAACATTTCAATCAGTTGCCATCTGAAGTGTCAACTGCATAACAAGCGCAAGCGAAGCATTTGTTGACGATTCTTGTTCTTCATGAGTAAAGTCTTATGCGTGGAAGTAAAGCGATTTTCTCTGTAGCCGCTCTTGTGGTTGCGATCGCTGGCTGCACCAACAGTTCAGACGTTTCTAACTTGTCCCCAGTTACCAAAGAGGTTGAGGCGAAGGAATCCGTTGGTGCAATTTTGTTCGATCAACGTACCTACTATATTGAAAATCAAGCATTTACCACCTCTGCCAGCAATCTCAGAACATTAGCGAACAAACTGGATACTCCCAATTACATCTACAAACTTAAAGCAAAACCCAATCAGCGAACCGGGATAGCAGTCACAGCAACTCCAAAACGTCCCAACTTACGGAGCTTTACAGGAGTGGTGTTTGCGGTGAATGCAGGAAAGCAAACGCTGACAATTTCAGAAATTTGTGAAACAACGGAACCCTCCAAACAACCTCCGGCCGCACCCTCTGCTCCAAGGGGACCGCGAGATGTAATTCGCTGCCCGGTTGGCTCACGTTCAGCGATCGCGGTAGTGGCTCAGCAGTAATGGAAATTGGCGGCGGGTTCCTGGAGTGGCGCAATCTTAGCCAGATCTAGAATTTTAGGAATTAAATCTTCCCGCTTAACTGCCATCATGTGGACTCCCTGACACAGGTCACGAGCGGCACGCACCTGTTCTGCGGCAATCAACATGCCCTCATGCAGTGGGTCAGAAGCGCATTCCAATCGCTCAATCAGGTGGTCAGGAATTTGCACACCGGGAACATTGCGATTGATGAATTGAGCATTTTTAGCAGACTTTAGCAGAAAAATCCCTGCCAGGACAGGTGTATTGCAGGGTGCCGCAATCTGAGTCATAAATTTTTCCAGGCGATCGAAATCTGAAATGAGCTGGCTTTGAAAAAATTGAGCACCTGCCGCTAATTTGCGCTCAAACCGACGCTGTAACCCCGACCAACTGCCACATTGCGGATCGACGGCTGCTCCCACAAATAGCTCAGTTGCACCATCAGGCAGGGGCTTGTCGTTAAAGTCAAATCCCGCATTGAGCTTTCTAATCAACTGCAACAGTCGCACCGATTCCAGTTCAAACACAGGACGGGCTGTAGGATGATCTCCGGCTTTTACCGGGTCACCCGTCAACGCCAGCACATTGCGAATGCCCAATGCCTGCGCTCCCATCAAATCAGCCTGTAACCCAATCACATTGCGATCGCGACAGGCAACCTGACAAATTGGTTCTACCCCAATCTGCTGCAACAACACCGACGAAGCTAGCGAAGACATCCGCAACACCGCTCGGCTACCGTCTGTAATGTTGACCGCGTGAACTCGCCCCTTCAACAACTGTGCCATCTCCAGCATGTGGGTTGGGTTACCTCCCTTTGGCGGGCACACCTCAGCCGTAATCAAGAATTCACCTGATTGAGCCGCCGCCTGAAAAGACGAAATCGTAGGTTGGGAAACAAGCATCGATCTAAAAACCGTAACAACGCTAAAAATATTTGTTTGCTGTAGGTTAACCTGAAATGGAATCAAACAGGTGCCTTTGCAAACGTTCTCTTAAAAGATTCAAGCTATCATCGTACACCGACGTTATCTCCCAAGAAACCGAGAGGCAAGCCACCTCATACTCTTAAAACGGGGTAATCCGGATGGTCTGGATTGGGGATGAGCCGCTGATTTTTACAGTCAACCAGCAAATCCAATGTTTCCAGCACCGTTTGCCCAATTAATACAGTGTCTCCCGTGACGAGTGCTGATTCAACCGTCTGCCGTCCATCGATCTCAATCACAACAGGTTCAGTGACTCCGACTAGCTCCTCTCGCCCGTCAGCATAACGGGCTGTTTGTTGTCCTCGAAGGCTTAAATTTAGAGCTTGCGCGATCGCCTCTGGTAAAACGGTACGAACAGCGCCTGTATCGACCAGCGCAACTGTTTCATAAGTTCTTAAGCGATTTGGGTTAAGCAGTCCTCGTCGGACTAAACCTTCATCGATCGCGTTCGTGAGCTTTACCCGGACATGAACGGCACCCATTGATTTATCTGGCGAATTGAGCAGGTTAGATGGGTTCATCATGACTACACCGAAATGGAATATCCCATCGCCTTCTTCACTTTTAGCAGGGTGGGGTTGGCGATCGCTTCTGCTTTTTCCTTACCATCCTTTAACACTGATTCCAGATAACCTGGTTCGTTCATGATGGCGTAGTACTTGTCTTGAATCGGTTTGAGATGGGCGATCGTGGCTTCCGTCAACAAGGGCTTAAACTGTCCCCAGCCCATCTCGGCACACTCCGCTGCCACCTCATCCTTAGACTTCCCAGACATCAGCATATACAGCGTCAGCAGGTTGTTGCACTCCGGGCGTTCCGGATCACCAAAGGTCAAGCCTTTAATCGGATCCGTCTTGCACTTTTTAATCTTGGTTTGAATCAAGTCCGGTGGGTCGAGCAAATTAATTCGGCTTAAATCCGAGAGATCGGACTTGGACATTTTCTTGGTACCATCCGTCAGGCTCATTACCCGCGCACCCTCTGCCCGAATCATCGGTTCCGGCAGTTTCAGCACGGGCTGTTTGGGTTTACCAAAGCGATGGTTGAAGCTGTTGACAATATCACGCGTCAGTTCCAGATGTTGCTTTTGGTCTTCACCAACGGGCACTTTATCTGGCTCGTAGAGCATAATGTCTGCCGCCTGCAATACCGGGTAAGTCAACAATCCGGCGGCAACTGCCTCTCCTTGCTTAATCGCCTTCTCCTTAAATTGCACCATGTCATCCAGCCAGTTCAACGGGGTGATGCACATAAACAACCAGGCAAGTTCGGCGTGGGCTGGCACGTGAGACTGCACAAAAATGGTGGCGTGGTTCAGGTCAATCCCACAGGCTAAGTACATGGCAGCGACTTTGTAGGTGTTTTCTGCCAGTTTGCTAGGGTCGTGGGGCACGGTGATGGCATGGAGATCCGCCATAAACAGAAAACTGTCATAACTTTCCTGAATGTCCACCCAGTTGCGAATCGCACCTAAATAATTGCCCAGATGCAAATCGCCAGTGGGCTGAATCCCAGAAAGAATGCGCTGTTGAGTCATATCAATAGAAGAGAGTTTGCTTTTGGCAGGAAGTGGAATTTCGAGCTACATTAAAAAATGTAAAGCAACCGTTAACATAATTGTCACAATTGGCTGTTACTTATTATGTCTTACTCTCTTAACCAAAAGCAGGCTGAACTGCTGCAAGAGTGCCTGTCAATGACGCATGAGCTGGGTTTGCACGCAGATGCCGATCGCCGCTTTCTCGATTTAGAAGAAAGTCTGTCAGATCATGCGGCAACAACAGAAATTATGGAAGCGTTGTGGAAAGAATTGCTGGCGGCGCGTCGGGCAGCGCTCTACTGGCAGCAAATTAGTGATGTGGAACGCTCCATGAGTGAAAAGCTGGCAGATAACCACTTTCAGCTTCAGCAAAACTATCTGCGCTTGATGCAAGAGCAGTAAGGGTTTAGCCCTGCCTGATCTGAACTGCTAGATTTGACTAAACTTGAATAACATCAAAAGTCTCTTGATTCCCAATCCGGTAGAATAAAAAGTCTGAATCGAGAGTGAGGATTTGCCGATCGCCTGTCTTCTCAGCGACCAGAACCAGTGTTGCATCCGCTAAATCCATCGGTCGATCTCGATACTGCTCCATCACCTGCAACAAACGACTGTAATCGCTCTCTTGAATCTCATCAACCATCAGCAGTTTGTCTAGAAGCAGTTGCCCCACCTGCTTTTGCATTGTCCACCCACCTTGATGAAGAGACAGATACACGGCTTCCGTTAGGCAAGACCAGGTTGTGAGGAAAGGAGCATCAGTGCGTCTCGGTAAGCTATGTGTTGAGTTTGGGTGCGATCGACCAAACAGAGCAAAACTCCTGCATCGCAAAGAATCATAACTCTAAACCCTGTTGCCGATATTTGGCTAACATAGGAAAAAATACAAACTACCGTGCTTGACAACCATCCTTGCAACGATGCCCCTACCGAGAACTGAGCCGCATAACAAGCGGATGTGCTCATCTTCTAGAATTGGTAGAAGTCTGATGTAGCTTCTGCGACGAGGAAGTTTAAATGGTACAGTCTCCATCTAAACCCATCACTTTAGAGGAATTTCTGGATCTGCCAGAAACTGAGCCTGCTAGCGAATATGTGGATGGGCAGATTATCCAAAAGCCAATGCCTCAAGGGAAGCACAGCACGATTCAAACTGAGTTTTCTACGACTGTCAATGTGGCTCTTAAACCTCGACAGGTTGCCCGTGCGTTTGTGGAACTACGCTGTACGTTTGGGGGACGGTCAACGGTGCCAGATGTATCTGTGTTTGCCTGGGAAAGAATTCCCCGTGACCTAAATGGCGAGGTTGCTAATACCTTTCTGGTTACTCCTGACTGGACAATTGAAATTCTGTCGCCGGATCAGAGTCAAACAAAAGTAACCAAGAATATTTTGTACTGTCTGAATCATGGAACTCAGATGGGCTGGTTGATTGACCCCGATGAACAAACTATTTTTGTGTATCTTCCTAAGCAGCAGCCAGACGTGTTTGACCAGTCAGAGCAAAGACTTCCAGTTCCCTCTTTTGCCCAAGCGTTAGATTTAAGAGTCGGGCTGGTATTTGGTTGGTTGTTGGAGTAAAACAGTTTCTACAACTGCAAAATGCATAGGTTTGTCGTATGAACGATGCGTTACAACTTGTAATCAACCAACCGCCGCTGTGTAGCCTTAACGCAGGCTGCTCAGAACCGCCTGGGATTTTTCGATTTGAGTTTGGCTGAAACCTGCTTCATTCAAGTAGGTCAAAAAATCTGCATCGGTGTAGCGTGGGTCAAGGGCGATCGCTTGCTGAAACAGTTCTTTCGCCTGCTGAACTTCACCATTGCCCCAGTGGGCGATCGCTTGGGCAACGGGGGGATGGGGATTGCTCGGTTCCAGTTTGGCGGCTTCTTGAGCGGCGGCGATCGCCCAATCGTATTGTTGAATCCGCTCAAATGCCAAACTCAAGTTGTAGTAAGCAATTTCGTTGTTGGGTTTAAGCATGGCTGCCCAGGCATGGGTGGCGATCGCATTGCTCAGTTTGCCATCTACCAGATAGACAATGCCCAATGCGTTCAGGGTGGGCACCTCAAACGGGTTAAGCTGCAATGCTTCCAGTAACGTAGTGGTTGCCGCTGCCTGCTGCCCTGCCTTGTGTTCTGTCCAGCCCAACAGTACTCGCCCGGAAAGGTTTTCTGGCTCTAGTTCTACGGATTTTTGCAGTGCCGCGATCGCCTCTGGATAGCGTTCCTGTTCCCGCAAACTCAACCCTTGCTGCCGATACTCCGCCGCCGATTGTGCTGGTGCTGGTGAGATAGATATGAGCAGGGCGATCGTGCTTAGTCCAAATACAATCGATGTCTGCGCTAATCGAGTTTCTATCACTGCAACAGTTCCAACCCTAACACTCTATACCCTACACCCTATACCCCTCACCTCACCGTTGACATTTGGGGCAGAAGTGAGCCGATCGCCCTGCCAGTTTCAACCGTTCAATCACCATTCCGCAGGTGCGGCAGGGTTCGCCATCACGAGCATACACCCAGGCAATGCCGCCATAGTTGCCGTTTACACCATCTACACTGCGAAAACTGCTGAACGTGGTGCCTTTCGCTTCAATGCTGGCGGCTAATACCAAACGAATATTGGCGTGAAGCTGCTGAATTTGCTTGCGATTGAGTCGAGTACACAAGGTTTGGGGACGAATGCCACTCAGAAACAACGCTTCATCGGCGTAGATATTGCCCACTCCCGCCACGATCGCCTGATCCAGCAAGGCATTCTTAATCGGACGCTGACGATTTTTCAGGCATTGGGTGAAGTAGGCGATCGAAAATTCATCGGAAAACGGTTCTGGTCCCAACCGCTGCAAACCCGTGATAATCGTCTCCGGGGTAACTTCCGGCGGCACCCACCACATTTGCCCAAACGTGCGCTGATCTACAAATCGCAACTCGCGATCGCCCTCAAAAAACAGCCGTACCCGCGTATGTTTTGGCAACGGTGTATCTGGTGTGACCCAGAGTAGTTGGCCCGTCATGCGGAGGTGAACACCGAGATAAGCGGGAGTAAGGGGGGAACGGGGGGATGGGCAGGGTGAAGAAGGTGAGGAAGGAGGGGATGGGTGATTGATGATTGGAGATTGAAGAGTGGGAGAATTTTGAATTTTGGCTTCCGGTGAGTCAGCCGAACCGAATTTTGGCTTCCGGTGAGTCAGCCGAACCGAATTTTGAACTTCTTCCCTATCTTCTTTATCTTCCTTACCTTCTAGATTCCGACTCCTGACTCCCTCATCTCCTGAGTTCTGACCTCTGGCTGCTGGCTTCTCCAACTCCGCTAGCAAATACTTGCCGCGGCGATGCCACTGGGCGATCGCGGTTCCCTGTAAGCCTGCTAAAAAGTCTTGCATAGAAGAAGGGTGGGCAATGGTGCGATCGAGCAACACATCCCCACCCGTAATTGTTTGATGTAAGGTGACTTGGTTTAGTCCCCGCTTGACTGTTTCAACTTCAGGTAATTCTGGCACGGTAGAATCTGGCGTAAATGGCTCACTTCCAACTAGTCTGGAGTGTAACGCGCCAACCCATCTTGCCGAAAACAAGAAGTGAGAACAGCCACCACTTAAAGAATTAGCCTTCTTTAGCAGCAGGCTTCTTCTTGGGAGCCTCAACCTCAACTAGTTCGTTGACAGCGAAGTTGTTGGTGTTAATACCACCTGCGTTACCGCTGTAGCCAGTGTAATTTACACGGTCAAAACGAACGATAACGGGGTATTTGATCGAAGGATTTTGGTCAATGGAAGCTACGGTACCAACGTCTTGATACCAGTAGGACTCTTTTCGCAGAATGCGGACTTTAGAACCACGCTGAACCATGAGTTTTTTCCCTTGTTGATATATCACTCACAGAGCTAATGCCAAACACTTTACTACGGAGTGTTGCCAGACAATGGTTACAGGTTCAGGGTTGCAACAATCTGAAATATTTTGTTGACGTTTCGTTGCAGAGTAATCCATGCCTACTCAAAAACTGGAGGCTTTTCGCAGGAAGAACTATGGATTTGGGATGGAAACGATTTAGATGCGCGATCGCACAAATTTATCCAGCCGATCCATGCCTTTGTTGATCGTGTCCAGATCAGCAGCGTAGGAAATCCGAATGTACCCATCGGAGCCAAAGGCGATGCCCGGAACTGTCACCACTTTTTGCTCTTCCAGCAAGGCTTCACAAAATTCCAGCGAAGTCATACCTATTTGCTGAATGCTAGGCATGATATAAAACGCGCCGTCTGGAATCACACAGCTTAAACCGGGAATCGCATTCACCCGGTCTAAAATGACTTTGCGCCGCTTGGCAAACGCCTGCCGCATCTCTTCTACGCAGTCTTGGGGGCTTTCTAGGGCTGCGATCGCACCGTATTGAGCAAAGGTACACACATTAGAGGTACTGTGTCCCTGAATTGTGGAACACGCTTTAATCAAATCCACTGGCCCTGCTAAAAAGCCCACGCGCCAACCCGTCATGGCATACGCTTTGGCAAAGCCGCTGCTCACAACCGTATGGTCAAACGCCTCCGGACTGACCGCGCCAATGCTCAGGTGTTTGGCATCGTCGTACAGTAACTTCTCGTAAATCTCATCCGATATTACTGAAATGTTGTTTTCCACAATCACAGTTGCCAGTGCCCGAATCTCATCCGGTTTATAAACCACTCCAGTTGGGTTGGAGGGCGAATTCAACACAAAAAAGCGGGTTCTGGGCGTGATCGCTTGCTGCAACTGCTCTGGCGTGATTTTGAAATTATTTGCCGTATCGGTCTGCACAATTACGGGCGTTCCGCCTGCTAGTTTCACCATTTCTGGATAGCTCAACCAGTAGGGAGCGGGAATAATCACTTCATCCCCTGGCTCAATCGTTGCCATAAACAGATTAAACAGCGAATGTTTGCCGCCATTGGTCACGAGCACATTTTCGGCACTGTAGCAGAGGTCATTTTCGGTTTGCAGCTTTTTCGCGATCGCCTGCCGCAGTGCAATTTCCCCGGCAACAGCTCCGTAGCGAGTTTTACCAGCCTCGATCGCGTCTTCACAGGCTTTGCGAATATGGGCAGGAGTAGGAAAATCAGGCTCCCCCACACTGAAATTACACACATCCGCCCCATCAGCCTTCATTGCCTTCGCTTTCGCATCGATCGCCAGCGTCAACGAAGGAGTAAGCTGCCCAACTCTTGCTGCCAGTTTCATAACAATCCCAAATGCATCGGCGTTCTGATGTAGTTAGGATACCCCAGCTACCTTGACCTGGCATGGCTTCTCTGCTGTTTGTCAATGAATCGCCACGTCTAAGCCAGGAAAATGCTCGCTAAGTTTAGCGAAACGTCTTCAAATCCGGGAATGGCAACTGTTTCATTCCGCAGCGCAATTTGCCGAATTCGATAGCCAGATTCACCACTCTCATTGCGAAAAGGTTGACTATATCGCTCTAGTTGATGTGCGATCAAGTTTACGATCCAATAATGCTGGATGTTGTTTTCAGCATAAACCGCGAGTTTTGTCGTCTGGTCGTAACTCAAGGTTGAGTCAGACACTTCGATAAGGAGATGAATATCTTCTGGGTAGGGATGGGAATTAAGGTAGCTGTCTGCTCGCAGCCGAACAATCGCAAAATCTGGCTCTGGTTCACTGTCGAGCGGCAAAATTACAGGCTCTTGATTCCGCACGAGTGCTCGTCCCGCTAATACAGGCAACAACTCATATAAAAGCGCTGTATTACAAACTGAATGGGGAGTCCCCTTAGCCACCATTTGTACTAACTCTCCGCGAATTAACTCCACGCGATCGCGCTTAGTCAGGAACCCCAACTCAATCAGACGGTGGTACTCATCCAGGGTGAACCGTTTCGTGGAAACAACACTCATAGCTGCGACGAATTGCGACACTGAAGTAAGCTCACGCTAGCACATTCTTTTCGCCCAATTTCCATGCCTCTGAACCACACTACCGCCTTACTCACCATCGCCACCCCCAACTTCGATCGCCTGGTTGAGTTTTACAAACAGCTTCTCGATCAATCGCCTGTGACGTTCATTCCGAATGTCTATGCTGAGTTCCATTTATCGGGGATGAGGTTAGGAATTTTTCGTCCAAAAGCAGAAGTGCAGAAAGCGGGAGATCAGGAGGAAATTCAAAATTCTCTAACTCCTCCACCCACCCACTCCTCCACCTACCCACTCCTCCACCCACCCACTCCTCCACCTCACCCTTCCCTATCCCCTAGCCCTTCCCCCCCTCTCGGCATGAGCTTATGTCTGGAAGTAGAGAGTTTAGAGCGCGCGATCGCCCACCTGAGCCAACTCGGCTGCCCACCTCCAGGTAACATTCTGACGGCTTCTCACGGACAGGAAATTTATGCCTGCGACCCGGATGGAAATTGGTTAATTCTGCACCAAAGCTATTCTGCTAATGCCTCTCACCAGCAACATTGCTAGATTGGAAGCAACCTTGTTACAAATGAGTCTTTGTATGAGATTGGTACCCGCTTTTCTGCTGGTTAGCACAAGCTGGTTGGGGGCACTGTCAGGGGTGTCCGCAGACATGAAGCCATTAGAACTGACGGTTGAAGGGAATCGTCTAACACTGTCGGCACCCGCGAATGCTCGTGTAAAACCAGCCTCCCAGTTTGGTGTAGAAGTTATCGTCAGCGATCGCATCCAACTCACCATCGAAACACTAGCAGACGAAACTTCGATAGCGGAGTACAAAAAGGATACGCTTGCCAACACAGGCATTTTCAAACGGTTTCTGGTAGACACTCCAACTGCCTTGCTACACGAAGATATGGTGGTTAGTAATCCAGCTTATCGGGTGTTTACTTACGCCGACACTGGCAAAGTAAAAGTAACCTGCCGAGATAGCCGAGTTATCGATTTAAGCGAGACAGAAGCCCGTACCGTGATGAAGCTCTGTCAAAGCATTCGCTCCAAACTATAGGAAGTGAGCTATGAAAAAGGGTGCCCGTAAGCACCCTGAAGTTGGAGTTTCTTGATCGCACCCATTCTATGGAACAAACCTGAGTTTGAAGCCTTGACGTTAGGATTTTTGTTGTTGGTGAAATGGCACCATAGAGAAGTCAGCAATTTGGGAAGGAAGACGATTGTGACAGAAGCTGTGAAATTTGGGGTGATTGTGTTTCCGGGGTCAAACTGCGATCGCGATGTGGCATACGTTACCCGCGATTTGCTGAATCAGCCGACTCGCATGGTGTGGCATGAAGACAGCGACCTATCGGAAATTGATGTGGTCGTGGTGCCGGGGGGCTTTAGCTATGGGGATTACTTGCGCTGTGGAGCGATCGCCCGATTTTCTCCAGCAATGCGGTCTGTGATGGAACACGCCAAACAGGGAAAGTATGTGCTGGGCATTTGCAACGGCTTCCAGGTGTTGACAGAAGCAGGCTTACTACCAGGAGCGTTGGTGAGAAATCGGGATTTGCATTTCATTTGCGATCGTGTGCCGCTTAAAGTGGAACGCACCGATTTACCCTGGACGCAGCACTATCAAGCCAGTGAAGTGATTACGATTCCCATCGCTCATGGGGAGGGTAGCTATTACGCCGATGCCGATACCCTCAAAGCGTTGGAAGACAACCGTCAGGTATTGTTCCGCTACTGCTCTCCAACGGGCATTTCCGATCCAGATAGTAATCCTAATGGGTCGCTCAACCACATTGCGGGAATTTGTAACCCAGAAGGTAATGTCCTGGGCATGATGCCCCACCCAGAGCGCGCGTCTGATCCCGTTTTGGGTGGCACTGATGGGATCAAGCTGTTTCAAGGAATTCTCGCAGCATTAGGAGTGGGAGCGGAGCCAGCGATCGCGACGTTTTAGGACAGATCTTTCTTTAGAGTAAAGCAACAAAATTATCCATCAACGTCTCACCTAGAGGAGAACGAACACTACGGAGACTTTTGCAGCCACTAACAACCCTTAGCCAGATTTAACGACCATCAACGAAAAAACTTTTTCACAAATCTGGGTCGTTTTGTTTCAGCTTTGTTCTTAAACATTTGTAAACTGTTACCAGGCACTTCTGGATGCCCCTGTTCTGAGGATCTTCTATGAAGCAACTGGTTGCTGTTGAGCGTTTCTGCCTAATTGGGCACTGTGTATCACTGATCTTTGGCTTAGCTGGTCTGCTGTTGGTGTTGCCAAACCCGGCGATCGTGGCGGCATTGCCACCGTTTGGGCAACAGGCATTTGGCTTGTCAATGGCAGGTGGCGGCGTAGTTTATATTCTGCTAGGAGCGATTACGGTTGCCATTTTTGCCTACCGCACGGTGGGATGGCGCAACTGGCTGGGCTTTATGTTGCCAGCCGTTGTTCTCTCGCTAGGTAGCGAGTTGTTGGGAACGAGTACCGGTTTTCCGTTTGGACACTATGGTTATCTCAACGGGTTGGGATACAAAATTGCTGGATTGGTTCCGTTTACGATTCCGCTTTCCTGGTTTTATCTTGGCTTTTCTACCTATGTGCTGGCGTGGGCAGGGCTGGAAGCCAGAGGCTGGAATGGCTGGGTCACCAAACTCGGTGCGATCGCTCTTGGTGCGGTATTGCTCACCTCCTGGGACTTTGTGCTGGATCCGGCGATGAGCCAGGCAGCATATCCATTCTGGCAATTTCAGGATGTGGGTGAGTTTTTTGGGATGCCTTACCGCAACCTGACGGGTTGGCTGGGAACTGGAGCACTATTTATGACCGTAGCCAGTTTCTTCTGGCGCAAACCAGAAGTACCCGTACAGCGCGATCGCCTCTGGATTCCTTTGGTGATTTACCTGGTGAACTTTGCCTTTGGCGCAATTATCACCGTCACTCAACTGGATGCTCGGTTTCTAATTCCTACGGGGATTGGGTTAATGCTGGGTGTGTTGCCAGCACTATTGCTGTGGTGGAGTTCTGGTTTAGCAAAACAACCCAAATGGTTCCCGGTTCCTGGTCAATCATCGGAACCTTCAGACGAGCACAAATCTGAAGTGTCACCGCTTCCCGTTGTTTCCAAGCGCTCGGCAGCATAATCGCTTTTTGTTAAGAGGCAGCATTGTTGATCGTTGATTTCGCACAAGTAAGCAGTCCCTTTTCTGAACCAGCCGTTTTATCAACCGTCGCTGTTTGGGTAAGTGGCTGCTTTTTAATGGTGGCGCTGGTTCAAATTCCCGCGATCGCCATTTTGCTGTCGCGCCTGTTGCGAGGACCCACTCGCCATCCGCCATTGCAACCGCGATCGCCCCAGCCTGGTTATTTGGGCAGCGTAAGCGTGGTTGTACCCACCTTGAACGAAGCCGATCGCATTGCCCCGTGCTTGCAAGGCTTAAGTCGGCAGAGTTACGAGGTGCGCGAAGTCATCGTGGTTGATAGCTACTCCACTGATGGCACCCCAGATCGGGTGAAAGCCGCTCAACAAAACGACCCTCGCTTTCGCCTAATTAATGACGATCCGCTACCGGGCGATTGGGTAGGTCGTCCCTGGGCACTGCACAATGGCTTCCTCGCCAGTTCTGAGCAAAGCGAGTGGATTTTAGGCATCGATGCCGACACCCAACCGCAGCCCGGTTTAGTTGCCAGCTTAATCGAAACGGCAACAACCGAAGGCTATGACTTAATCTCACTCTCGCCACAATTTGTCTTGAAATATCCAGGCGAACTGTGGCTGCAACCCGCCTTGCTAATGACCCTGGTTTACCGCTTTGGTGCAGCCGGAGAAACAGGTAACTCCGCAGAGCGAGTCATGGCAAATGGACAGTGTTTCTTTTGCCGCCGCTCGGTGTTGCAACAAGCAGATGGCTATACCTCTGCCCGACGTTCATTCTGTGATGATGTGACGCTGGCAAGACACATAGCTGCTCAAGGGGCATGGGTTGGCTTTTTGGATGGAGCCAACGTTTTGAAGGTGCGGATGTATGAGGGCATGGCAGAAACCTGGCGGGAGTGGGGGCGATCGCTGGATTTAAAGGATGCTGCCTCCCGTGCTCAGGTTTGGGGCGACTGGCTATTTCTGCTGCTGGTGCAGGGCTTGCCGTTACCATTGGCGCTGGGGTCAGGTTGGCTGTTGGCAACTGGAACTGTCACCCCGATTGTGCAACTGGTTTTTGGGTTGAACCTGGTGCTGTTGCTGATGCGGATAGGGTTGAATTTTGCGATCGCCCCCTCTTACGATCTTTCTCAAGCAAAAGGGCGCTGGTTATTCTGGCTGTCTCCCCTGGCAGATCCCCTGGCAGTGGTGCGAATTTTCCTTTCCTCCAGCCAAACGCCCAAACACTGGCGAGGACGCAGTTATGCCCATTCCCCTGGAGACTCAACGCTTAATCTTACGAACCTGGAAACCTGAAGCCGACGCTGAGGTCGAGTTATTTGTACGAGAGGCGTGAAGGATGCAGCTTCGGATTGCCACATTTACCGTGCATAAGCGGTTTGCCCTTACCATTAGTCGCGGCACCACTGCCCAAACCACCAATGTTTGGGTGGAAGTGGAACATGACGGCATTCGCGGTTGGGGAGAAGCTTCGCCCTTTTCCATTGGGGAAACGCCGCAAACCACCGAAGCGATCGCCCGTTCCTTACAAAAAATTGCACCCTTACTGAAAGCCCTCAGTCCCCTGGAACGTCAGCGCATTGAACGCCTGATGACCGATGCCAGATTGCCATCTGCGGCTAAAGCAGCGCTGGATATCGCTTTGCATGACTGGCTAGGAAAACAGACAAACTTGCCCCTCTGGGAATTATGGGGATTGGATCGCGATCGCATCCCGCCCACCTCCGTTACGATTGGCATCAGCACCCCAGAAGCGGCGCAACAGCGCGTGCGAGACTGGTTGGGACAGGGGGAAGTCAAAGTGCCATTCCACGGAATTCAAGTTCTGAAGGTGAAGCTGGGCAGTCCAGCAGGGTTGGAGGCAGACAAAGCCATGCTGTTGGCGGTCAAAGCTGCCGCATCGCACATCTCCCAAATCAGCATTGATGCCAATGGAGGATGGAGTTTGGAGCAAGCGCTACAGATGGCAGATTGGTTGGCAGAACAGGGCATTACCTCGATTGAGCAACCCCTCGCCAAAGGACAGGAAGGGGATTTGCCCGCCCTCTATCAGCGATCGCCGCTGCCAATCTTTGTGGATGAAAGCTGCTTCACCAGTTACGACATTTTGCCCCTCAGCGATCGCATCCACGGTATCAACATCAAATTGATGAAATCCGGTGGATTGACGGAGGCTCTGCGAATGATCCACACTGCCCGCGCCTGTGGGCTAAAAGTCATGTTTGGCTGCTATTCCGACAGTTCCCTGCTCAACACGGCTCTGGCGCACCTATCTCCTTTAGCCGATCACATTGACCTGGATAGTCATTTGAACTTAATAGACGACCCATTCGTGGGCGCAACGTTCCAAAATGGGCGAGTTGTACCCAATCAGCAACCCGGTTTAGGCGTGCAACTTGTTAAATCAGGAACTGGACTTTATTGAGCGTTGAATGTTCAGTGTAAATTTGCGAATCTACGCGATGTGCGACTTTCTTGAAGTTCCCTTCAATGCTGCATTTGCCCTCATCCCCAGCCCTTCTCCCAATATTGGGAGAAGGGAGCCAGAAATGGTTCAAACTCCCTCCTCGCCCAGATTTGGGAGAGGAGGGTAGGGGAGGTGAGGGCGAAATAGTTGCACATCGCGTTATCTAATGTTGTTCTTTATGGAATCTCTCGGTTGGGATGACCGACGGTCTATCATCGCAAACTCCTCGTTCAGATCTGCAAGTTTCGTGTTCCAAGCTGGAGCGATCGCGTTTGGAACTCAAACTTTCGTATTTTCAACCTAAATCTTGGAGTTCAAACCCCCATTGTTCCGCTTGCGTTGAAATTGCTTGGAATTCCGCTTTAAGCGACGATGGTGAGAGGCGCGATCGCCCCCTTTTCATCAGGAGTGTTCCATTGCTCAAACCCCACCATCGGCTGGCAATTCTGCTGCATGACGGTATTCGTGGCGACAAGGGCAAAACTGGCTTGTCCCTATTGCGGTTTAGTGAGGCGGCGATCGCCGCGGTGATTGACCGCGATTGTGCCGGAGAGAATTTGGCTGAACTCACGGGAATTCCTTGCGCTGCACCGATTGTGGCTTCTGTGGCAGATGCCTTGCCCTATCAACCGGATGTTTTAGCGATTGGGATTGCGCCCACGGGTGGAGCACTTCCAGACGAATGGCAGTTGGAAATTCGTCTGGCGATCGCGGCGGGGCTTTCTGTTGCCAATGGCTTGCACACTCGCCTGATGGATGACCCGGAACTCGTTGCATTACTCAAGCCAGGGCAGTGGATTTGGGATATGCGCCAGGAACCTGCCGGGTTAGCAATTGGCACGGGCAAAGCTAAGACCTTACCCTGTTTGCGCGTGTTGACCGTAGGCACCGACATGGCGATCGGTAAAATGTCTACCAGCATTGCCCTACATCGAGCCAGTCAGCAGCGGGGAATGCGCTCCAAATTCCTTGCGACTGGACAGGCAGGGCTGATGATTGCCGGAGATGGGGTTGCCCTGGATGCGGTGCGCGTTGATTTTGCTTCTGGTGCAGTCGAGCAAATGGTGATGCAGTTTGGCAATGAGTTCGAGATTTTGCATATTGAAGGGCAGGGTTCTTTGTTAAACCCTTCCTCAACTGCGACCCTGCCATTGATTCGGGGTAGCCAACCGACTCACCTGATCCTCGTGCATCGGGCTGGACAAACTCAACTCAGCCGTCTTGCCGACATTTTCATTCCACCTTTGCGGGACGTGGTGACGCTATATGAGGCAGTATCTACGGCGGCAGGAGCCTTTCCACGAGTTCCGGTTGCCGCGATCGCGCTCAACACCCATCACTTAGATGACGTTGCCGCCGAGGAAGCGATCGAGCAGGTCAGCATTGAAACCGGGCTACCCTGCACTGACCCCATCCGGTTTGGTGCCGCAAAATTGTTGGATGCCATTCTTTAGCAAGCAATCACGGCTGATTGCCGTCGAGAATCAGTATGCTAGAGGCAGCAGCCCCTTCAGCTACGGCATTTTCCAGTTATGAGTACAACCAATACCCCCAATCACCTGACTGCCCCGATTTTTTGGCAGCGATTGCAATGGGTAGCAAGACCAGACCGCTACATGGAAAATGCCGCCCGCCAGTATCCCGATATTTTCACCGCTGAGTTAGCTGGCTTTGGCAACCGATTGGTGTTTGTCAACCAGCCGGAAGCATTGCAAGAAGTCCTCACCAGCGATCGCAAAACCTATGCTGCGCTGGGTGAATTGAACCGTATTCTCAGCCCCTTGTTGGGCGATTACTCCGTCATGTTGTTGGAGGGCGATCGCCATCGCAAGCGCAGACAACTGGTAATGCCCGCCTTTCACGGCGATCGCATGAAGGCATACAGCCAGCTAATGGTAGGACTCACCAAAGATGTCTTGGAAGCCATTCCTTTCAATCAACCATTTTTGGCTCGGAGTGTTGCCCAAGAAATCTCGCTGCAAGTGATTTTGCAGGCGGTATTTGGCATGTGTGAAGGAGAACGCTTTCAGCAACTCAGACAAGCGTTGGTCGTGGTGGCAGAAATGTTTCGATCGCCCCTGTCCTCCAGCCCATTGTTCTTCACCTCATTACAAAAAGATTGGGGTGCCTGGAGTCCCTGGGGTAAGTTTGTCCGCGATCGCCAACGGATGGATGAGTTGATCTATGCCGAAATTCGCGATCGCCGCGCCAACGTTGACCCCAACCGGATCGACGTGCTCTCGATGCTGATGGCTGCCACGGATGAAACCGGACAACCCATGAGCGATCGCGAACTGCGAGATGAACTCGTCACCCTGATGTTTGCTGGACACGAAACCACCGCCACCGCTCTAGCATGGGCACTCTACTGGGTGCATCGCTTGCCAGAGGTGCGCGAAAAGCTTCTGCATGAACTGGATAACGCCGACTGGTCTGACCCCATGAGCTTGTTGCGACTGCCCTACCTCACGGCAGTTTGCAACGAAACTCTGCGAATTCACCCCGTTGCCATGCTCACCTTTCCCCGCGTCGTGCAAGAACCCACCGAATTGCTGGGCTACAAGCTTGATCCAGGAGTCGCCGTGGTTGGCTGTATGTACTTGATTCACCAACGAGAAGACCTCTACCCCAATCCCAAACAGTTCAGACCAGAGCGCTTTTTAGAACGGCAATACTCCCCCTACGAGTTCATCCCCTTTGGCAGTGGTGCCCGTCGCTGCATTGGCGAAGCCCTGGCCCAATTTGAAATGAAACTGGTGTTAGCCACGATTTTGCGCCACTATCACCTGACACTGGCAGACCCTCGCCCCGAATATCCCCGCCGTCGTGGTGTCACCCTCGCCCCCGCCAGAGGCGTAAAGATGGTTAAGACACATCTAGAAAATTAAAGTAATTCCGGAAAAATCAGAGAAATTCCATTAAAATTAAACGCTAGCAGCTAAGTAAACAGGCGTACTATCTTATCATGTATGATTAGCCCAGACCAAGATCAAATCAAAAATACTTTGCAAGAAGTCAAGACAGATATTCGATTAGGTGATTGCTTAGAAACTCTCTCTAATTTTCCAGATAACACTTTCGATTTAATTGTCACCTCTCCTCCTTACGCTGATAGCCGTGTTAAAACCTATGGAGGAATCAAACCAGAGAATTATGTCGAATGGTTTTTACCTAGAGCAGAAGAAATGTTACGGGTATTAAAACCAACTGGAACGTTTGTTTTGAACATTAAAGAGAAAGTAGTCAATGGAGAGCGACATACCTATGTAATGGAATTGATCCTTGAAATGAGAAAGCAAGGATGGTTTTGGACAGAAGAATTTATATGGCACAAGAAGAATTGCTACCCAGGAAAATGGTCTAACCGTTTTAGAGACGCTTGGGAGCGTTGCCTTCAGTTCAATAAAGCTAAAAAATTTAATATGTATCAGGAAGAAGTCATGGTTCCTATGGGTAGCTGGGCAAATTCGCGTTTAAAGAAATTAAGCCAAACAGACCAGATAAGAGATGAATCAAGAGTTGGCAGTG
>JACYLN010000038.1 GCA_015272515.1 Leptolyngbyaceae cyanobacterium C42_A2020_001
CCCCACCTTCTCTTATTCTTCCCACTCAGGAGCCACACCCTATGCCTCCCTCCCCCGCCTCCCTCATCCTCCCCATCACCCTTCTACTCCTCACCTTTCTACTCCTCACCCTCCTCATCCCCTGGTTACGGCAACGATTGCTTACCGTCTGGATTGTCAAAGCCATCAAAACCATGAAACTGCTGCCAACAATTTCAGACACGGAGCGGGCTGCGATCGAAGCGGGAAATGTTTGGATTGAAGGCGAATTTTTTACAGGCAAGCCCAACTTTCAGCGCATTCTCAATGAACCCTACCCGCAAGTTTCACCAGAGCTACAAGCCTTTCTCGATGGCCCCGTGGAAAAGGTGTGTCAGATGGCGACGGATTGGGAAATTTATCAACGTAAAGACTTGCCACCGGACGTTTGGGACTATCTCAAGCAAGAGCGCTTCTTCGGCATGATGATTCCCCAGGAATACGGCGGCTTGGGCTTCTCCAATCTGGCGTATAGCTCGGTGATGGTGAAGCTGGCATCGCGATCGTTTACCCATGTGGCGACGGTTGGCGTGACAAATTCCCTCGGACCTGCCAAACTGCTGCTGCGCTATGGCACTCCAGAACAAAAAGCCCATTACCTGCCCAAATTGGCACGGGGAGAAGAAATTCCCTGCTTTGCTCTGACAGAACCCACGGCTGGATCGGATGCGGCTAGTTTGACTTCCCGCGGAGAAGTGTTTCGGGCTGAGGATGGCAAATTGTATGTGCGATTGAATTGGAAGAAGCGGTACATTACGTTGGGAGCGATCGCAACCCTCTTAGGGCTAGCATTTCGGTTGCATGACCCCGAAAACTTGCTCGGTAAAGGGGAGGATGTGGGCATCACCTGTGTTTTGGTGCCAACCAACACACCCGGAGTTGTGATTAACCAGCGTCATGATCCAATGGGGGTACCGTTCTATAACTCGCCCACCGAAGGTCATAATGTGGTTTTGCCGATTGAACAAATTATCGGGGGGGTGGAACACGCCGGACAGGGCTGGAAAATGCTGATGCAGAGCCTCGCCGCTGGACGGGGGATTAGCTTCCCGGCAACCTGCACAGGCGTGGCAAAACTGGTGGCACGAGTCACAGGAGCCTACAGCGTGGTGCGGCAGCAGTTTGGGCTTTCCATTGGGCGGTTTGAGGGAGTAGAAGAACCACTGGCGCGAATTGGCGGGCTGACTTATTTAATTGATGCGGCGCGGTTGTATACCTGCGGTGCTGTGGATAACGGGCAGCAACCTGCCGTGGTGTCAGCGATCGCCAAGTACACCACCACCGAACTCTCCCGCAAACTGATTAATGATGGCATGGATATTTTGGGTGGAGCAGGCATCTGTCGTGGGCCTCGCAACCTGCTGGCAAACATCTACACAGCAACGCCCATTTCCATCACGGTTGAAGGAGCCAATATTCTCACCCGCACGTTAATGATTTTTGGGCAGGGGGTTATTCGCTGTCATCCCTACATTTATCAAGAAATTCAGGCTTTAAGCGAGAACAATTTAGTTGAGTTCGATCTCATCTTCTGGCAACATACTGCCGCATTTATTCGCAACACGATTCGAGTCATTGGATTAAGTGTGACACGGGGAAGTCTGGTACGAGCACCCGTTCGTAATTTCAGTGCTCCTTACTACCGCAAACTTGCTTGGGCATCAGCAATATTTGCCTGGTTAACCGATGTCGCCCTAATTTGTTTTGGCGGCGCTCTTAAACGCAAAGAAAAACTTACTGGGCGTTTTGCTGATGTGCTCTCCTGGCTTTATCTAGGAACGGCAACCTTGAGACGATTTGAAGCTGAAGGTCAACAATCTGAAGATAGATTTTTTGTGGATTGGACGATGCAGTATGCATTGACACAAATTCAAACAGCATTTGAAGGTATCCTTAAAAACTTTTCGGTTCCAATTTTAGGGACATTGCTGCGTGACCCTGGTTTGTTATTACTGAGATTAAATTCAATTGGAGTCATGCCCTCTGACCACTTGGGTAGCCAGGTTGCTCAATGTTTGCAAAAACCAGAACCAGTGCGCGATCGCCTCACAGTAGGCATTCACATTCCCAGCGATCGCTATCAAGCATTAGGACGACTAGAACATGCCTTGCAACTGGTTTATCAAGCCGAACCTGCCTTGCAAAAAATTAAAGCAGCCAGTCGTGCAGGCAAATTGCCACCTGGAAGCAACGAACAGGTATTAAAGACGGCTTATGAAACCGGAGTAATTACCGAATCAGAGTTGAACCTGCTTCATGAGGCAGATGTAGCTCGTAAAGATGCGATTCAAGTAGATGCCTTCACCTATCAGGAGTATCACCAGCAGAATTCTCTCACTTCTAATAAAATAGCTGAGCTAGCAGAGGTCAGTTGATAAACTACTTCCAGCGGAAGATGTTTTTATGAAAGCTTTAAGCATGAGCTAGAAAACGCTTTCTACCCGCTCTGATCAATCTTTTCCCTGTGCAAAGAATTGATTTAGACTTATTCGCGCGATCGCTTCCTGGCACTGGGTTGTGTGTGTTGAAAATGCTAGAAAACGGTAGCCTTTCTAGATCCTGGCAGCGTAAGCACAGCTCGAATGCCTTCTCTAAAGCAATGACCGAACGAAACTTTATGGCATCTTTTTTATCATCCTAAGTATCTTTACTAACCCTATACTCATTGCTACGTAAATTTAGCTATTGTTGCGTTTAATAGAGGTAAAACGCTTAGTAGCTGGTTTCTGGTTATATCTACCAACAAAACGCTTGTCCTGAAATTAAACTCAACCAGCTTAGCCATAATTCTGCAAACCCAAAGCCTTCGTAAAACTGCAACCGTATCTAATATGAAGAGTTCTGTCTTACCATCGGCTCTCTTGTCTTGTACTGTTTTCTCTGGTTTAACTGCGCCTTTAGCAATCCTCGGTCCTAACTCAGTCAACATCGAGTTTCAACGGGAAAATATCTTTGCTGGCAGGCTTAAAGATATTGCAACTCCCTACCTCGGAATTGCAGCTCTAGCCAGTTTAGGAGCGGGTGCTGTTAGCTTGTCTGTGTCTGAATGGCGACGTTCTACCCGTAAGTCTGTCCGTGTTGAAACGCAACTGGTTGAACTTCAAAAAGAATTGAAGGAGAAAGCCAGCCAAATTGACGAACTACGATTATCAAGCTCCTACCTGTCCGCGAGTGGATTGCAATCTTTCCTGGAACCGGATACTCAGTATCCAATGGCTGTTTCAGATCAATATCCAACGACTGTTCAAGAAAAGGTTACTCCTGTTGCTCATTCTTCCGCCCAGCACAAACCATTCAAGAGTAGTTTACCTGTTGAACAAGTGCTTCAATCTCAAGCTTTCCACGGCATTGTTGAAACGACAGCCGTTGAGGTTCCGAAACCCCGTTTAGCCATTGAGCGCAAACAAGAATCTGCTGAGAATTCTGTAGCAGCCGTGTTATCTCAGGTGAGTGAATTACAAAATCAACTCAAACAAATGGAATCTCATATTGAGGTATTGCAAAGTTCACTGCAATCTTCAGTCCAATCCCCTGAACCAGCGAATCCTGCCGATTCTGAAATCGAACGTTTACATCGACGGTTGCAGTTGCTTGAGCTAGATTGGATTCGCCACCAAATTGCTTCTTAAAGCTTATTTGGCAAGCAGGCACTCAAGACAGCGATCCTGCATTTTCAAAAAATGGTTTGGGATGGCTACCAATTGAGTGTGCATCAGCTCAGCGTGCTGTTTAAGCATTGTGCTGTTTGATGTCTATAAAGATTGCTCTTGCGAGTCTGCTAGTGTTTCTAAAGTTTCTTAAATGAATTTGTCGAAGCCCTAGCAGCCTTTTATAGCAAAGTGCTGAGTAATGAGGACTGAGTGCTGAGAATGCAATCCAGTCACTTCAGGACTTTCAGCAGTTCGATAGTCCTAACCTATAACAGTACTGCTATAGCAGTGGTGATGAGAGCTGCCTAACCAATGTCAATCAGTCAAGGACTGACACTAATGCAAAGAACCAATACTAGTGTCAGTCCAGGCGGATCATCAGGGAACTACGATTCAAGGTGTAAGCAGCTTCATCGGCAATCAAGCGTTAGTGAAAACGTGATTCGGGAGAAAGTGGAGCATCAACTTGCTTCTCTTTAGGTGGAGCACCAACAGATACTTTCGTGGAGAGGTTTCTCACAGTCGAGCGACTTTCCCAACTACTTTCTTGATCTAGTGCTATGCCTGTAGGTGAAGTCGTTTTACCAGAGGGTAACCCCACTGGTAACGTTTGACTCGCTTGCAGATATGGTTGACCATCCTCAGTAAACCGCAATAGAGACCCTTGTAAGTTTTGATTTTGAACTTGCTGATTCACACTTGCGGACTGATTTTCTGGCTCAAAAGTAGCAGTAAATACAACTTGTCCAGACGCTTTGAATGGTACTCCTAAGTTTGTTTGTTGCTGTTGCCAGGACTCTTGATAGTTTCCATTGGACGTAAGTTGCCAAAGAGATAGCGTAGTCTCCCACCTATCTTGATTTACTTCTACAATTTCACGATCCAAAATGGCATAGTTGGCATCACGGGGTCGAAGGGGTGTAGAATCGGTTGAGGGTTGCAGGTACCGAACTCCTGAGATGATAATACGACTGCGATCTGGCAAGTTGGATGTCCCTGATGCGACGTACACTCCTGGTCGTCCAGATGGTTTGATAGACAGGGAAAGATCTACAGGCGTTGATTGGAACTGGGTGCATGACGCTGTTAACCCCGCTAAGAGGATGAATCCAGCTAAGTGTCTGGTTTTCTGGAGATGTAAGCGAGGTTGTAAATTGAGTTGGGTGCTTTGCGCGATCGCTGTTTTTGATGACGATTTCATGGGTTCACAGTTGGTGAATATTGAAGGTCTTCAGGAAGCATTGATTGAGAAAAACTTGAGTCGCTAGATTGTTTTAGCTAGCAATATTTACAACCATATTGCCATTTAAACTATTCTTTTTGTTGATTTCTTCATAATTCTGAAATTATCCAATTTGAAGTCTGGGAGATCGCTTCAATCATGCCTAGATCGTGTCTTGGTTTGTTTCTGCATAGCTTGCCAGCAAAGAATCGGAATTTAATTGTTGCAGTATTTACTCTTTGGCTATTTGGATGCATTGCCGCACCCGCAATGGCGGTTCTGACTGAAGGCAGAGACACCAACTCGGACGAGCAACGTCTGGCGATCGCTCAACCACCTGAGTTACAGTCTGCTGCTTTACCACCATTCACGCCTGCGACCCCTGCCCCAGCTTCAGAAACAGCCAATTTTCCAACCCTAAAAGATTTCATCGCTCAGACCCTTCAGGAATCACCTCGCCCAGCTTCCAGCAAAGCCAATCATGTGGGCAACGAAGTAAATTCACCGCTTCACCTCGCCCAGCTTCAACCCCCAGTAGCCGCTCCAACTCAGTTACCCGTTCCCTATCCACCCAAATCTGCTACAGGTCAAACGCCGCCGCCGCCAAACAATTCAGTTAATAGTGCTCAATTTTCGCCCAATGGCACCACTCCAGCACAGCCTTACCAACCCAATCCTGCTGCTCCAGCCTATCCTCCCTATGGCGTGGTTCTGGTGCCTATGTATGTTTATGGCACACCACCAGGCGGTTTACCAGCAGGCGCGACTTTCCCTCCAGGTGCGGTTCTCCCTCCAGGTGCGGCTCCACCTAAACTGGCTCCCCTTCCCTATCCGGTAATGCCCAACGGGAATGTTCCCATGCCAGCAGGCTATGTTTACGGAGTAGCGCCCGGTACTCCAGGCGTTCCCGTTGCTCCAGAGTATGGGATGCCCACGGCTCCTCAAGGGTCTTATCCATACGCTGCACCACTGCCAGCGCTCCCAGTTCCTGCGGGCTATGCTGTTTACCCAGGTGCTGCTCCAACGGGTGTTTATCCAACGGGTGCCTATCCAACTGGCATGATGTTGCCGCCTGGTGCGTATCCCTATGGAACTGGTTTCGCGCCGAATCCATTACCATCCGGTTCATTGCCGCCTACCGCTTATCCCTATGGAGTTGCGCCTCCTGGCATGATGTTGCCGCCTGGTGCGTATCCCTACAGTGGGGTTCCGGCTCAGCCTGGTATTTACCCAGTCGGCGCGGGCATGATGCCTCAACCGAATGCGTATCCAATGGGAGCTGTACCACCAGCTTCTCAGGCGTTCCCACCGGGAATGGTTCCCGGTGGAATGCCGCCTGTTTCGTACCCAGTTCAGGCACAATTCCCTCAAACGCAGCCGTTACCAGTTCTAACTCCGCAAGGGCAACCTTTGCCACCTTTTCCCTCAACTCCAACACCGGGGAGTACTTCAACCAATAGTAAACCGTTGGTTCGCTCGACCGCCTTGAATCAGCCAGAGCTTAAGTTTCAAGGAGTTTATATTTATCAAGGAAGTGAAGGCTCTGGACGGGCACGAGTGACTGGAACGTTGCCGCTTACGCCGCGCGTGTTGGTGGGAGGGACGCTGGATTTTGTCGATGGTCGAGCGTTTACCGATTCTGAAAATCAGGGAATTAGCCTGAACGAGTTGTATCTGGCAACTTCTATTCCTGATTTACCAAATTTGCGGTTTGTTGTTGGACAGTTGGATCTCACTTCCTATTTTGATCGCAACAGCTTTGCCAAAGACGGTGCCAGTATGTTCTTCAATCCGGTATTCCAGACGAATCCGGCACTGGCAGCGACAGGAATTGGTTCGCGGCAGGCAGCGCTGGTGAACTGGAGCATTACGGATAACGCCGAAGCCAAAGCCGCTGTCTTTTCTTCATCCCGCGACCTGAACGACTTCAGCGTAGATGGGTTTGCGGGAGAGTTAGGCATTCGCTTTGGCAATACGATTGTGCGGGGAACCTACGCTACCAATCGAGATGGGGGACGCAGAGATGGGTTTCGAGAAATTTTCCAGGTCGATCGCGGCAATGGGCGTACTGGACTCTTGCGAGACGATCGCGAAGAAGCCTTTGGTATTAACGCCGAAACCTATTTCCCCGACCTGAAAATGGGTGTGTTTGGACGCTATGGGCAATATTACAACCGGGGTATTGACCGAACTGCCAGTACCTACAGTTTTGGGGTAGCGTTTCTGGATTTATTTGCCAAGAACGATCGCCTCGGTATTGCTTACGGGCGGGAGTTATCGAATGAGGGGTTACGACGACGGTCGGGCGATCGCACGCCCGATGCGTTTGAAGTATTTTATGACTTTGCCTTACTGCCTAACCTACGGTTAGGATTCTCATTTCAATCGGCTGATAACTTTTCAGAAACTATTTTAGGCATCCGCCTCAAAACTGACTTTAACTTGGTATCGCCTAAAGCATCGCCATAAAAAAGTTGTAACCGGGCATTGATCGTGGCGTATTTTCAATAAAACATTGACACAGCAGGAAGAAGCAAAATGAATGTTGCAGTGGTGCCAGTGAGGAGGAAGGAGTAATGAAGCGAAGCACCCATGATTGGGTCAGTGCGTTCTCTCTAGGGCTACTCCTGATGGGTAGTCCGGTGATCACATTACTAGCCACCTCAGTTGTTCAGGCGCAAGCGGTTCCACCTCTCGTGCAGCAGGGATATGCGCTGTTGAATCAAGGACGAGTGAATGAGGCGATCGCGGCATTTCAGCAGGGAACGCGACAGTTTCCCCGGTCTGTGGAAACTTGGTTAGGACTGGCGATCGCTTATCGTCGTGCCGGACAGGATGCTAATGCCTTTCAGGCGTATGAGCAGGTGTTGCGGCTGGAGCCAAACAATCGCCTCGCCCTGAGCAGTATTGGTTTACTTGGTAGCTTCCGTCCAGAATGGCAAACTCGTGGCATTGAAGCCTTAACTATCCTGTTGAGATTAAATCCAGGCGATGGGGAAGCCCGGACTCAACGCGCGTTGCTCTATCGCTATCAGGGACGGTTTCCAGAAGCGCTGGCAGACTATCAAATTCTGCTCCAGGGCAATCCATCGTCAGCAGTGTTGTTGGGCGCGGCAGAAGCCTTTAGCTACAACGGCAACTACCCGCAAGCGCTGGAGTTGTACAACCGCTATCTCCGGACAGGCGGCAAAATTACGGGCTATGCTGCGATCGCCTATGCTCGCACGCTTCGTAATATGGGCAATCCAGGAGGAGCGGTGCAACTTTTAGAATCCCAATTGACAAACAAGAATGACGATCTCAACACTCAAATCCGAGTGGAGTTAGCCCAGGCATATTTGGCTATTCAGCAACCTGCTAGAGCCTTGTCAACAATTGAACCGTTACGGGGTCGCCCAGATGCGTCTTTACCGTTGGCACGAGCCTTTAACGAAATTGGGCAAAAACTGAATAATGCTACGTTGCTGGCGGAAGCGGCTCGGTTGTATCGTCAGGTATTGAGTCAAACGCCCAATCCATCGCCGTCGCTGCTGCGAGAAGTGGCGGATGTATTGAGTGGGCAGGTAAGCGAACGAGAAGCGGCACTGCAACTCTATCGCCAGTTGGCACAACTGCAACCCAGCGATCGCGGCATTCAGCTCAAACGGCTAGCACTGGAGCGGCAATTGGGCTATATCTCGCGATCTCAACTTCGAGAAGGCGTTCGGGCAGTTGTGCAGCCTCTACCTAGTGATCCGGCGCAGCAGCAGGCGATCGCGCAAGGATTGGTGCGGCTTGAACCAGAACTGGAATTTCTGCCCATCTATCAGGAGTTGCTGCAAAATCCCATAATTAACGAGCCATTTCTCAATTTTCGCGTGGCACAAATGCTGCTGCAACGAAATGATTTAGCTGGAGCCAGAAACGCCCTTGCTGCTTATACTGCAACGCCTCAAGCGATGGGCGATCTTGCCCCGCAACTGCTGGCAGCAGAAATTGAGCGTCGCGAGGGCAATTTGGATGCGGCCGGACAACGCTATGAAGCCATCATTGCCACCAATCCCGCCAACTACGATATTTTAGTCGGTGCCGTTCAGGGACTGGCAGCAATTCGCGCCACTCAAGGACGCACCGGAGAGTCATTGTATGTGCTGGATCAACTGATTGCCCGCAACCCGCAAGACTTACGGCTACAAATGGCACGAGCTGGGATTGCTTATCAGGCGCAGGTGATTACGCTGGCACAGGCAGAAGCGGTGTTGAATGCCTGGTTGGGCAGTCGTCCCCCCACGGATACGCCATCGGAGCTGTACAGCCTGGTGGGTGTGTTGCCTGCCAATCCCCAACGGGAACAGCTCTATCAACTGCTGGCAGAGGCAGATCCCAATAATATTCCGGTGCAGGTGCGGCTAATTCAGGTGATTGCCCTGCGCGATCGCAATGAAGCCAAAGCACGAGTTTTACAGCTTGTGGGGCGCAGCCAGATGATGAGCATTTCCGCAGTAGATGCTTACCTGTTGCAAGGGGAACTGGCGCTGGCGATTCAGGATGTGAGTCTGGCAAAAGCCTCGTTTGAGTCGGCACTGGCGCTTCAGCCTCTGAATGCCGATGCCCTGATTGGCTTAGGCAACGTCTCCTTCCAGGAACGCCGCTTTGACAAAGCTGAAGACTTTTTCAATCGGGCGCTTGCTGTCAAGCCCAGAGATGCCGGGGTGCAGCGATCGCTGATTGAAGTCAAAGTGGCTCAAGATTACCCGCTGGAAGCAATCACCCAGATTGAAACGCTGCAACGGCAACAACCGGGCGGATTTCCGGCACCGGGGTTAGCCTTGCGCCGCCAAAAACTTGAAGAAGATTTTCTCAAACGTCGCGGGTTTCAACCCCCGTGGGAGCGTTACTAAGCCAGGAATGCAGCCCTTTCACCATGCCACTGTTATGACCAAACTTTACTGGCGTTTACCCAGTTTGATAGTAGTTTTGATGCCCCTGATGGGATTAGACAGTTGTCGGGCAATGTCCGAAAACCCGGAATCATTCCCCTCAGTGCAGCCGATCGCCTCGGTTGCTCCGGCTCCGCTGCCAGCGCTTGTGAAGCCAACCACCACGATCGCTGCGGCAACCCAACTAACCACCGCCTCAACTTCGGATCAGGCATTGCTGCAACAAAGTTGGGCAGCCTATCGCCAGCGCTTCATCCAAACGGATGGACGTGTAATTGATTGGGAATCGAATGAACGCTCCACCTCGGAAGGGCAGGCTTATGCCATGCTGCGAGCGGTGATGATCGGCGATCGCGACACGTTTGACCGCACCCTGCAATGGGCAGAAAACAACCTGAAACGGCAACAGGATGGCAAATCAACCGATTCGTTGTGGGCGTGGAAGTGGGGCAAAAATCAGCAGGGACAATGGACAATTATCGATCCTAACTTTGCCAGTGATGCTGATGTGGACGCAATCACGGCGCTGATTTTAGCTTCCCGCCGCTGGCAGCATCCCGCCTATCTGGAACTGGCAGGCACTAAGCTGCAAGACGTGTGGAATCTCTCGACCGTAACCAATTATCGAACAGGTGCCCAGCAACAGCGCTACCTGCTACCGGGTCCGGTCGCAGCCTTCCAAAAAGAGGCAATGATTCAACTCAACCCCTCCTACTTTTCGCCCGCCGCCTTTCGCCTGTTTGCTCAGGTAGACAAATCCCGCGATTGGATGAGCCTGGTACACAGTAGTTATCAGGTGTTGCAACAGGCGATGACACTTTCTCAAACGGGTTTGCCCAATGATTGGATTCTATTAGATCTCACAACAGGCACACCCCAAGCCCTACTCACGCCCAATCCTGGCACCAGCGAATACGGGTTTGATGCGTACCGTGTGTGGTGGCGATTGGCGCTAGATGCCGACTGGTTTGGGGAACCGCTAGCCCGATCGCTGCTCCAGCAACAACTCAAACCCATCCAACAACGATGGCGATCGCAGCAGCAAATTCCTGCCCGTATTGACCTGCGCGGCAACCCACTCGTTACCTACCAAGCCACCTCCCAATACGGCATGTTGTATCACGCCTTTCGGCTGGTTGATCCGGCGATCGCTCAACAAATTCGGCAAAAGCAACTTGATCCCAACTATCGTAATGGCTTCTGGGACAACAACTCCGCCTATTACACGCAAAATCTTGTCTGGTTCGGACTCGCGCCCTCCGCTCCTCTGGCTCCGCTGTTAAAACCCTAAGCTCTATCACCTCCAACCAAACTCGACCTATGAAAGGCAAGCCTCGTTCTCGAATCGTTCAGCGTCCAGTATCTCACCGTCAATCCAGTCGCAAAATTCGCTTGGCATCCGCTGCGATCGCCGGATTGCTGCTGCCCACCTACGTAGGGATTGCCCTCAGTCCCCTGACGGCGATCGTCCAGGCACAAAGTAATTCCAGTCTGGAGAAACAGGAGAACCAACTGATTCGCCAATTTGCCCCACCCCCCGCACCGCCGCCACCCCCGGTTTATCAACCCGCTCCGGCCCCGGCACCCGCGCCCGAACCTGAGTTTATCCCCGAATCAGCCCCCGCTCCGGCTCCGGCAGCCCCTGCCCCTGCCCCAACAGCGCCCAGTCGTGTACCCGAAGCAGCCAACCGGGGAACCAATAGCACCTATGTGTTGGAGTTTAACCGTAGCCCGATTGTGGGCAACAGTTTGCGGTTGCGCGGCACCTACGCCGAAGGACGACTGGCATTTACCCGTCCTCGAAGCTGGAATCTGAAGACTGTGAAAGCGATTATTCGCTATCAACACTCGCCTGCCCTGGTCGCAAATCGCTCCAATCTCACAGTGCGAGTGAATGGCAGGAGCGTGGGCAGTGTGCCATTGAGCCGCAAACAGTCGAAAATTGGCGAATTAGCGGTGACGATTCCTACCAGTATCATCCAGAACTACAACGAACTGTCTGTGGTGGTGCAGCAGAATAACGTGCCAGAAGGCTGTTCCGATCCGGGCGATGCCACCCTCTGGACAGAAGTATTGCCCGACTCCAAACTGGTGTTTGGCTTCCAGCCCAAAGCGATTCCGCTCGATTTCAGCCGCTATCCCTATCCCTTTTTTGATGATTTGGGGTTGGATGCACCGGCGATCGCCTATCTCTTACCGAATAGTCTCAATCCCGCCTGGCTCACCGCTGCCGCCCGTTTTCAAGCAGGACTGGGCAGACTTGCCGACTTTCGCCCGATGAATACCCAGGTGGTGAAGTCTCTGGGTCAAGTGCGAACCAATCAACAACTGGTAATGATTGGCACCCCCAAAGAGCAACCCGCAATTAAGTCACTTAAACTGCCTTACAAAATTGCCAACAATCAACTGATCGACGGTGATAAAACCGCCCTGCCCGATGATGTGGGCTTGCTGATGCTAACCACAGTGCAGGATGGACGTGTTCCCGTGCTGGTGATTACTGGCAACGGAGCCGAAGGCGTGGCAAAAGCCGTGCAATTTTTGCTGCAACCCAGCCAGCGCCAGATGGGAACGGGAGCAGCAGTTCTGGTTGATCAGGTGCCGGATGCACCATCGCCAGGGTTGCGTCAGTGGGCACGGTACATTCCTGAAGCCAACAACTTCCAGCTAAAAGACCTGAAAAGCCCGGATAATAAGCCCTGGCAAGATGTGACGGTACGTGGCTCCTACGCTCCTCCGATGGAAATTGACTTTCGGGCATTGCCGGACGATCGCCTGCAACGGGGCAGTTCCATGACTTTGTTCTACAGCCACAGTCCCCAGGTAAATCCGCGCCTTTCTACTGTAGAAGTGCGGCTGGATGGAGCACCGATTGGTGGTAAGCGCCTCACATCCGAGAATGGTGCCACGCGAGAATCGTTGAACGTTAACCTGCCCGAAGATTTGGTCACGCCCAACTCTAAGATTCAGGTGGCATTTAACCTGGTGCCCAAAGAAATTGGTGAGTGCGGCAAGATGACCGACCAACAACTGTGGGGCAAAATTCACAGCGACACCAAGTTTGATTTGAATCGGCAACAGTCCGTGAAGTTACCAGACTTGAAGCTATTGCAGGCGGGCTATCCGTTTGCGGCTCCGCAAGATTTATCAAACACTGCGATCGCCCTGCCCGATTCTCCCTCTAACACGGAAGTGTTGACCTTGCTACAAGTGAGCGAACGGTTGGGACGTTTGAGCCAATCGGAGGGCATTAAACTTCAAGTTTATAACAGCGGCAATTTGCCAGAAGAAACCCGCAGTCGGGCAAACCTGATTGGCATTGGCACCCGCGATCGCTTCCCCTTCCCCGAAGTGTTCAACACGAGTGGTTTCCAACTGGATAAGTTTTTCACCCGCCGCACGGAGCAAAGCCAGATTCAAACCCTACCCGATTCAGGCGGAGTCGTGAAACAGGTGATTTCTCCCTGGAATGGCGATCGCGTGGTGCTGGCACTCACCGCCCAAAACACTAGTGGATTGGACAAAATCCGCGATTTGTTCAAGAAAAACGCTCTGTTCTTTCAACTCAAAACCGACACAGTTGTTGTGAATACCACGGACAAAAACCCCTCCGAGTACGACGCGGATGCCTACAGCCTCAGTTTTTTTGAAGAGGCAGATCGCCAAACCCGCATTGATAATGCTTCGCCCCTCGGCAAAACCACCCGCTTCCTGCAAGACAACTGGTATCTGCTGCCGACAGGCATTGTGGTGTCGGCGTTGGTGATGTATGGCGTTGCCCAACTCTATCTCAAGCGCGTGGCTGAGCCAAAAGGAGAGAAATAATGGCGAACCCTCCAATTCCATCTCCCCAAGTTAGTAAAAGCCAGCGAGTGATCAATTTGCTGGTACAGGCAATTCCCAATCTTTTTGATCGCAAACTGGCACGGCTCCAGCGACGGCAATTGTTACTCATCGTAATTCTGTTGGGATTGCTCTCCATCCCATTGATCATTACGCCTCTGGAAATTTGGCAACAGGGGGCTGTTGCACTGTCACTAGTTGCGATCGGCTGGTTTGTAGTGCGGGTTGAACGTAGCCAAACCGATTCCATCACCAGTGAATATCTCCACCTGTTTATGGTGTGGCTCAGTATTATCACAACTTTGCGCTACTTCTATTACCGCACCGTCTTCACCCTCAACTACGACGATTGGATCAACGGTTTCTTTTGTACTCTGCTGTACGGAGCCGAACTCTACGCCGTAATTGGGCTAATTCTTGCCTATTTTCAGACCCTCAAGCTCAAAGAACGGCAACCCGTTCCCTTAGAACTACGTCCTCAGTCGCAATGGTTCAGCGTCGATGTCTACATTCCCACCTACAACGAAGATGTGGAAATTGTTCGCAAAACGGCGCTGGCAGCAATGGCGCTGAACTACCCAGCCGACAAAAAGCGAGTGTATGTGCTGGATGATGGGCGCAAATATCCAGAACGCAGGCAAGAACTCCAGCGGATGTGCGATGAGGTAGGCTGCACGATGCTGACGCGAGACAATAACGATCATGCTAAAGCCGGAAATATCAACACCGCAATGCGGCGTACAGGTGGCGATCTGGTGATGATTTTGGACTGCGATCATATCCCTTCTCGCGACTTTTTGCAGAACACGGTGGGATTCTTTTATGACTCGAACGTGACTCTGGTACAAACGCCTCACTGGTTCTACAACCCAGACCCGTTTGAACGCAACTTGCTAACCAGAGGACGGGTGCCCATCAGCAATGAGCTGTTTTATAAAGTGGTGCAGAAGGGGAATGATTTTTGGAATGCAGCGTTTTTCTGCGGCTCGGCAGCGGTGATTCGCAAAGACTACGTGCTGCAAATTGGCGGCATTGCAGTGGAAACGGTAACGGAAGATTGTCACACATCCTTCCGCCTGCACTCCCTGGGCTATGACTCGGTGTATTACGACAAGATCATGATTGCGGGGTTAGCTCCCGAAAAGTTTTCAGCGTTGGTGGGGCAACAGGTGCGATGGGCACGGGGGATGGCGCAAATCCTCCGATTAGAAAATCCCCTGCTTAACCGCAAGCTTAACCTGTCGATGCCGCAACGCTTGTGCTATTTCTCGGCCATGTTTGGCTTCTTCTATGGGTTCCCCCGATTGATCTATGCGATCGCTCCCAGCCTGTTTCTGCTATTTGCAATTAACCCAATTCGTGGGCTAGGTGTGGAAACATTGGTGTATGCCTTGCCACACATTATTTTGTCTATGAACACCAACTTTATTGTGTCCAAACGAGTGCGGTTTTCCTTTTGGAATGAGGTGTATGAATTTGCACTTTCGTTTTACACCGCAGTTGTCACATCAGTAGCGCTAATTAATCCTCGTATGGGTTCGTTCAATGTGACTGATAAAGGCTTATCTGTCACCAAACGCAGTTTCGACTGGCACTCTGCTCGTCCGTTGTTAGTGGTTGCGGCGATGGTGATTGCGTCGTTGATTGCGGTGCCATTTTGGTTGGTGCTCAGTCCTACAGATTATGAAGCGGTGTTGGTCAATGCCATGTGGAGTGGCTTCAACTTGATTTTGATCATGGGGGCGTTGCTAGTGGCATTTGAGCAACCGCAACTACGCCGTGCCCATCGGCTCAACCGCAAACTGCCCGCCATTATCTACAGTCAAGATCAAACCTGGAGAGGCACCACTGTAGATGTGAGTGAAACGGGTGCCCGCATTATTTTGGACACGTGGCCCAATATCCCCGATGTGGTGGAACTGGAACTGGTGGGAGACTATAGCGCCCGGGCATTTTTAACCGCCCAAATTGTGCGAGGGATTCCACTGAATGAATCTCAAACTCTTCTGATTGCCGATTTTTTGGAGCCGACTCGTGAGCAAATGGATGCCCTGAGTTTGGTGCTGTATTCCGACGTGCAAGAGTGGTATTCGCAATATCGAGACAATGTAGACGATCCGCTGGAGTCACTGCGGTTTATCGCCACCAGTATCAGTCGTTCCTTTGATGAACCCCAACCCGCAAAGGGTGTGAAAGTACGAAAGAAAACTCAGTTACCTGTGCATCTCTTTTGGGAAGGGCACCTCTACCCGGCAGAGGTTATCGAAGTTGGGGTGCAGAGTATGCAACTGGCGATCGCTGCCAACGTGCTGCCTAACTGGGATGTGATGCAGCGGAAAAAACCCATTGTTGGTCTAGAAGTGGTTAATAATGGCAGAGGTTTTAGAACCAATCGCTTGTTGGCATTTGTCAACGAAGTAGAACTGCAATCAGTGGATGTTCATACTGTAACTGAGGACTTGATTTTGATTGAGTTGCGCCTACCAGAGCGATTAAAACAACGTCAAAAGCAAGTAGTTCAGCAAATTCTAGCCATCTAACCTAAACTTCTGATTTCTTGAAGAAATCAGAAGTTTAGAAAGTTCTACTGCCAGACAAAAATTTTGGCTTCGTATTCACCCAGATCGGTCATTAATTGACCATTGCCTGCTTCTACATCGTAGTTGCCAGTCCACTCATGCCAGGTGCCATCCACTGGAAAGTTTGGCACTGTGTAGCCTGCCAGGAATTGATCTGAAAGATTGACTACGACCACTACTCGTGAGCCTTCATCATTCCAGCGGGTGTAAGCCAGGACTTTAGTTTCTGGATTTTCGTGGAAAAACTCAATGTTTTCGGTGTGTAATGCCCGATTGGTTTTACGCAGGGCAATTAGCCCTTTGTAGTATTCAAACAAACTACGGTTTGAGTCGTTCTTCAGCAGTGTCCAATCGATCTTGGAGGGGGCAATTGTTTTCGGTTTGTATTCACCAAACTCCTCTCCCATCCAAAACATCGGCACGCCCATCGCGGTCATTACCAGAGCTGCTCCCAACTTCCGGCGACGAAAGGCATCTTCATCAAAAATACCGCGATCGCCCAAATCTGCCATCACATGATTGTGATCATGATTCGTTAGATAGTTGACCACATTAGTCACACCCAAAAAGCCCTGACGTTTGGCATCCAGTACATCTTTCAACTGTTCCAGGTCAAAGGTTTCACCAATGATGTGCTGCAAAACACAGTGATAAAAGCTCTCATGCCAGCAGCCATCCATTGGTCCATCTACGTTGGTAATGCTGGGTGTTTCGGGAATGTGCTCGGCAATGTTGTAAAACGGTTTAGGACCCGCTGTTTTTTTCGCTTCCTGCACAATCCAGTGCATAAAGTCGTAGTTGGCAATTTGCCGAGCCGCATCATAGCGAATGCCATCCAGGTGGAACTCCTGAATCCAATAACGTACTGTATCCCCAATGAACTGCCAAGCAGGACGAATATCCAGGTGCTCGTCGTAGTGTTCGTAGTTAAATTCAGGTCCCCAGTTGTTTTCGGGATCGCGGGGTTCGTGATGGTACCAGTAATCGTGATCAATTTGGGTCAGTGGGCAGGAGGCTTCTGAATGATTGTAAATACCATCCATAATGACGCGGATCCCCCGGCCGTGGCACTCATCAATCAGGTGTTTCAGTTCAGCCGTGGAACCGTAACTGGATTCAGTAGCAAAAAAGTGACGCGGATTGTATCCCCAACTGTAATCACCCGGATACTCTTTCACAGGCAGCAGCTCGATCGCGTTAATTCCTAGTTCACACAGGTAATCCAGCTTTTCCACTACATGGCGGTACTTGCCGCGAGCATTGGGATCATCCTCCCCGCCTGTGAAATCTGCCACATGCAACTCATAAATCACGAGTTCGTGGTCGGCTGGCAGTGGTTTGTCATCGTGTTGCCAAATATAATCATCCACAATGCGTTTACCGTCTTTAATGCGGACGATGCTGTTTTCTTCACTGCTCATGCCGTCCACATCAGTGGCGTAAGGGTCGGTAATGCTGACCCATTCATCTGGCTCAAAAAACCATGACTTTGACTGGACTCGAAACTTATAAGCATATTCACCATCTTCAAGCTCCACTGTGACGCGAAAGTAGCCGTCTTTCCCCTTTTGCATGGGGATCTCTTGCCAGTTGGAGAATGACCCCGCGATCGCGGCAGCATTGTTGTAAGGAGCAAAGAGCTGAAACTCAATAGAACTTGCCATAAGAAATGATGTATACAATCAACTAACGGCATCATAAGAGGGTTTCTCTCTCCGTTATTAGTCCTTTCGACGGATATTGGCGTAATTTTGGCTCCATCACAGGAAACAATGTGGATCTTTTTCACCATTTCTGAGTAGCTGGATTACAATTTTTCCACGTATTTCAACCCCAGGAAGGGCGCTTTTTATGAACAAAAGTGAATTGGTGGACGCGATCGCCTCGAAAGCATCAATTACTAAGAAAGATGCTGACAGTGTTTTGACTGCTGTAGTAGATGCCATTATGGAAGCTGTTTCCGCTGGTGAAAAGGTGACTCTGGTTGGGTTTGGGACGTTTGAAGCACGGCAGCGGCAAGCGCGAGAAGGGCGAAACCCCAGTACTGGAAAACCTATCCAGATTCCAGCTACGACGGTTCCCGTCTTTTCCGCAGGGAAGCTGTTTAAGGAAAAAGTTGCACCAGCCCAAGAAGAAGCACCTAAGGCAAAGGCAAAAGGTAAAAAATAGCGGCTTACTGTATCGGGTGTTTTATAGGAATCCATTTCATGGGAATTTCCTAGCTACCTACCCTCGAAAGATGCAAGGTTGGGCTGAGCAATATGAACCCCAACCTTGTGTTGTGAGCTGTCGTGACCTAAATTCTCTATGTCCAACCCCATCCCTCTTGGACTGTACCTCTAAATTGTTGGTGGAATACACAGATTGAGAAAACGCATAACTACAACATTGATTCAATGTTCATACCCACAATTCAAGCTCTACAAATTCTGGGTGGGTCTGGGACAACTGAGGAGATTTATGACCAAGTAGTACAAATTCTTAATTTGCCGGATAAGGTGCTTGAAATTCCGCAGCTTGAAAGAGTTGGGGCTTGGTGTCAAGATAACAGTAATTGAGTCAGTAGAAGTTGATACAGATTGGTTCGCAAAAATTTAATTCAACGAAGGCTAAATGTTTACAACGCTTAATAAGCCATCTACTTTGATCCATGAGATCCAACTTAAAAAAGTTGACAACTGGAATTTATTTAAGTTTAGTGAGCCGCTACAACTGCGAATGGAGGAGCTTTTGGAAAAAAAGAAAGCTGACCAAATCACTCCGGATGAAATCGCTGAATTGGATGCGATTGGAGAGTTAGATCGCATTTTCACTCATATCAACGCGATGCTTGCTGCTCAAAATGCCAATCAGTGTTGATCTGAGTCAAACTTGAGTGGAGTTGTCGTCGCTAGCGATTACCGCATTGGTGCAGACGATATAAAGATTTATGGTTAGACTTCGAGATTACCGACTGTTGCTCAATTGTAACGACCAAACAGATGGCTGATTAAGATTTTGTGGATTGATGTCTGACTGGATCCATCCAGCGTTCTAGAAAACTGAAGGCTTGCGATGACAATAGTGTGAGTACTAAATACACCAGCGCTACAGCGGTGTAGAGTTCAAATGGGCGGTAGTTTTCGGCGACAATTAACTGACCTCGACGAAATAATTCTTCGAACCCAATTACGGCAACCAGGCTGGTATCTTTGAGCAACGTAATGAACTCATTGCCGAGGGGCGGTAGCATCCGTCGAAATGCTTGCGGAAAAATGATATAGCGCATGGTTTGAACTGAGTCTAACCCTAGTGATTGCGCTGCTTCTGATTGCCCAAAATCGATTGACTGAATGCCTGCGCGTACAATTTCACCGATGTATGCTGCGCTGTTAAGACTTAACGCCACAACCGCTGCCAGAAAGCGATCAAACGAAAAATCGATCTGTAGTTCTTTGAGCACAGCCGGAATCCCAAAGTAGATCATGAAAATCTGCACCAGTAACGGTGTCCCTCGAAAGAAATCGATATAGGCTCTGGCTGCCCACCGCACTAGCAACACCTTAGATAGACGGGCAATCCCGATTAACGACCCGGCAATCATTCCAAACAGGGTGGAAATCGCTGCCAGTTGCAAGGTAATGACTGCACCTGCTAGAAGTGATGGTAGAGCATCCAAAATTACCTTAAGGGGAGAAGCCGCCGTTGCTGGAGCGGTGTCATTAGTTTTGTCAAAGGCGGTATCGGGAAGTTGGGGCGGGTCGGCGTTAAACCATTTGCGGTAAATACGCTCGTAGGTGCCGTTTTCTAGAATTGTGGTTAATCCCTGGTTGATCAGTTTCAGGTTGGGAGAGTTGAGTGCGGTGGGGATGCCGTAAAACTCTTCGGTTAGCAACTGCCCGACAATCTGAACTCGTTTTAGATTGCCTGTATTGATGGCATAAAGCGTGACGGGAGCATCGTTGATCACTGCATCCACGTTGCCGTTGCTCAATTCCTGTAGGGCGAGAACGGCAGCATCAAAGGTGCGAATGGTGGCATCGGGAATTTTTTTGGCGGTTTGTGCGCCTGTTGTGCCGATTTGCACCGCGATTTTTTTTCCTTTCAAGTCGTCGAGGGAGTTGATGCCAGTGGTTCCCGTGCGAACGGCGATCGCGAGTCCTGCTTTGAAGTAGGGGCGTGAGAACGATACGACCTGCGATCGCGCTGGTGTAATCGTCATTGCAGAAACGGCGGTATCTACTGTGCCCGCTTGCAATGCTGGAATAATGCCATCAAACGGTAGACTTTGAAACTGCACATCAAAATCGGCAGCTTTACCCACCTCCCGAATCAAATCCACATCAAATCCTTGCAGTTCTCCGTTGGCTGTTTGAAACTCAAACGGTGGGTAGACTGGTTCCACTGCCACAATTAAGGTGCGCTTTGCCGCAATGCCAGGGTGACTAAAAATGAGTAGTAGTAAACAACTAAAGCCCAGAATCAGGGGATACAAAAATTGTGATGCTTGCAGCTTTTTCATACACGTTTAGTAAGCCTCATTTTTTGTAGGATGGGTTGACAAAGCGTAACCCGTGCGGTTTATGGGTTTGATGCGTTACGTTAGCACAAACGCATCCTACAGTGACTGAATTGAATTCCTCATCCTAAAAGATTCTCTCAACGGGGAGGCGGCAAAAAAGTAAACTTTACTCTATCACTAAGCGATCGCCTAAACCGATGAATGAGACTCCTGCCATTTTGTTTGACCATGTTGAGAAAAGTTATGGCTCGCTCAAGGTGTTGCGTGGGGTGAGTGGGTGGGTGAACCGGGGAGAGGTGTTGGCTGTGATAGGCTCCTCTGGCTGCGGCAAAAGTACGCTACTGCGGTGCTTGAATCGGCTGGAAACCATCAGTCGAGGGCGGATTGTGGTAAATGGCATGGAAGTGTCTCAGCCGACTTTGAGCAATAAGCAATTGCGCCAGTTGCGATCGCAGGTGGGCACGGTGTTTCAGCAGTTCAATTTATTTCCCCATTTGTCTGTCCTGGAAAATTTGATCCTGGCTCCCCAAAAAGTCTTGAGCAAATCGCGGCAGGAAAGCACTGAACGCGCCCGCTATTACCTGGAACAGGTGGGGTTGCAGGACAAAGCCACCGCTTACCCCGATCAACTATCCGGTGGTCAGAAGCAACGGGTGGCGATCGCCCGTAGTTTGTGTATGGACCCTCAGGTGATGCTGTTTGATGAACCCACAAGCGCCCTTGACCCAGAACTGGTGGGGGAAGTGCTGGAGGTGATGCAAGACCTGGCAAGCAAAGGCATGACAATGGTTGTGGTTACCCACGAAATTCAATTTGCGCGAGAAGTTGCCCAAACCGTAATGTTTTTAGACAAAGGGTGTGTGGTGGAAGAAGGGAATGCGCGGGAAGTGCTGCTGAATCCGCAAAGCGATCGCCTCAAGGCCTTTTTAAGCCGGATGCGCCAGGCACAACCCTTTTAGTTTTGCAAATGCCAATCCTGTGCCTGTTGCCGAACAGTTGCCAATTCCTCGGTCGTCATTTTATCCAGATTCTTCAGAATAAAACTCATTCGTCCTTGCGCTCGCAAATTTTCTCGGTGGCGATCGAGAAAATCCCAGTAAAAGAAATTGAACGGACAGGCATTCTCTCCTGTGCGCTGTTTGGGATTGTAAACACAGTTGCCGCAATAATCGCTCATCTTGTTCACGTAATTGGCAGACGCGGCGTAGGGTTTCGATGCCAAGATTCCTCCATCGGCAAACAACCCCATGCCAATTACATTCGTTTGCATCACCCAGTCGCAAGCATCAATAAACGCAGAGTGAAACCAACGCTCGACTTCCTGGGGAGACAAGCCCGCAATCAGCGCGAAATTACTCAAAATCATCAGCCGTTGAATGTGGTGGGCGTAGCCGCTGTGTTCCACTTGTTTCAAGGTTTGATGCAAACAATTCATCTTGGTTTTGTCTGCGTCCCAAAAGAACTCCGGTAAAGAGTGCGTGTGATTAAACCAGTTGCGGTTGGGATAATCATTGCTGACGAAGTGATACAACCCTCGCATATACTCACGCCAACCTGCCACCTGCCGAATAAAGCCCTCCACACTGTTCAGGCTCAATTCCCGCTCCTGCCAGGCATCTTCCGCCGCCGCCACCACTTCCGTGGGATGCAGCAATCCCAAGTTTAAATAGGGCGAAATCAGCGCGTGCCACATGGTTTCTTGCCCCGTCACCATCGCATCCTGGTAGGGACCAAACGTAGGTAATCGCGTTTCGATGAAATACTCCAACACTTGAAGCGCCTGTTGTCGGGTCACCGCCCAACGAAACGGAGTCGCTTTGCCGTAAGTTGGAATGTCTAAAGCTTCAACCTGCTGAATGACGGTTTGCGTGACGGCATCGGGTTCAAACCAGAGAGGCGGCGGCGGATTCACCTTTCCCTTCGGTGGTTGCCGATTTTCTTTGTCAAAATTCCACACTCCACCCACAGGCTGGTCACCCTGCATTAAAATTCCTAACCGCCGCCGCCCTTCCCGATAAAAGTCCTCCATTAGCAAGCGCTTACGTGGCTTTGCCCATCGCTTAAATTCATCCACACTCCATAAAAAGTGATTGTTCGGAACCAGCGTAATCTCACAGGGCAGATTAAGTGATTGGATTAGGGCTGCGAACGGGCGATCGCTCGGCTCCATCACCCGCAATTCCGTAATTTGATGCGCTGCAATCCATTGACGCAACGGCGCTTCAAACTCCTGCTCCTGCTGGCAGTATGTAACCTGCCAACCCGCATCCTTTAACTCAGTCGCAAAATGCCGCATTGCCGACCACACCAGCACCAACTTCTGCTTGTGATACCAGCGCTCCTGTACATACTGCAACGACTCAATCAAAATCACAGGCGTTTTTGACCTCTGAGGCACACAGCCTTGCAGCGCTGCCTGCTCTTGCCAGAGTTGATCACCAAGAATCCAGATGCCGATAGTCATACCCATCACCCATTTGCACTTTCAATCTGCCGCACCACGGTCAATGCCGAATAACTTACGCCTGCGGTGCCTTCGCCAGGATGGGTACTATCGCCTACAAGCCAGAGATGTTTAATTGGGGTGCGGTTGGCAAAGCCAAAGGGCCCAAAGGTAGAAATGCGCTGACCGATGCCACCTACAATGCCGCGATCGCGTCCAGTATACCGGGCAAACGTGCGAGGTGTGGCTGATTCCATGTGTTCAATTGTCTGCTCGTTCAGGTTAAAAAACTGACTGAGCTGAGAAAGCGCTTCATCCGTGTAGCGTTGCTTGAGGGAGGCATAGGGGGTAAGGGGGCTGGCGGGTAGGGTAGAGGAGGAAGATAGGGAAGAGGAGGAAGATAGGGAAGAGGAGGAAGATAGGGAAGATGAAGGAGGAGAGTGATGGAGTAGTGGTATTGCGTTTGCTTCTGCTCTATGACTCCCTAACTCCTCAACGCCCTCACCCTCCCCACCTTCTGCCTCCTGCCTTTCACCTTCTCCCCACCACACAGTCACATCCGTAAACGACGATGCAATGATCGTGGCTTTGCCGTCTGGGGCACGTCCATCACCAGGTTTGGAAACGGAGACAAATAGAGAGTTGTTTTCGGCAATGGGACCGTTGTAATCGTACAGAAATTGCAGATGGGGTGGACAGTTGGCGGGAATAGCACTTTGATCTACGCCGAGATAAATCACAAATGCACCCGATGACGGCGGCAGTTTATCGACTCGTCGCTGGTAGCCGCTGGGAGCACGATCGCCCAACAACTGCACCAAATTTTGGACGGTTACATTGGAGACTACATGATCGGCGGGTTCCGTCCACACATCATTGGTTTTCTGATTGCGGATGACTACGCCTGTCACCCTGCCATTTTGGGTGTGGATTTGTTCAACGGTGTGGCGCATCAATAATTTGCCGCCATCTCGTTCAAAGGCTTCTACCAGGCGATCGCTTAAGGTCTGCATACTGCCCTGTAAGTGAAACAGACCCTGCGGTGCTTGAGATACGCTCAACGCCGTTGCCGCGTAGAGTAATGCCGTTTCGTCTGCATCGACTTGGGAATACAGCTTTAATTGCATATCGAGAAAAGTCTTGAGGCGGCGATCGCCCGCCAGCCCGTAACCCCGCAGGGCATCCCCAACAGTTGAGAGGGTATGAGGTACGGTAATCAAGGTTCCAGGACGAACCGCTTTCACCAACTGCCACATATCCCAGGTATTGCGCGGGGGCAGTACCGGATCACGGGACTGAAACGCCCAACTGGCATTGAACAAATCGGCGAGAAGTTGCCAAAACGGTTCACTGCCCGGAAATTGCCGTTGTCGTTCTGCTTTCCACTGGTCGCGATCGCGCCACACATTAATCGGTTCTGTCTCACCTGACAAATACACGGCGCACGCCGGATCGCAGTAGGTTGCTGCTGGTGGGTCAATTTCCAACTCGGCAAAAATGCGATGATGAATGCCCCCCGGTTCCAGTCCTGCTACTTGCGTCGCCCCTACATCAAAGGTGAAGCCTTTTCGCTTAAACGTGGATGCACACCCACCGGGTACCAATGCCTGATCGAGCATCAGCACCGAATAGCCTCGCTTTGCCAACAATGCTCCCGCCGTTAGCCCGCCAATCCCCGCTCCAACTACTACAACCCGCTTACCCGCCATGAGTTCTTTACATTTCGTAAACTCCTTATCATTTTAAGCGAATTCTTGACACCAGGGGGACTATCGACATTGGTTTGGGGCGTAGGGCAGATTGAGTAATGTTGGAGCTGTTGTTGCAACACCTTCCACAAACGGTTGTTCAGTCATTTCGGCTAAATCAACTGACTGGAGTAAGCTGCGCCAATTAGAGCGAATTTTGCTGTTTTGCGGATACTTCTGCCGTAGGCGTGCCAGGGTTGTCAGGGCATCATGCCAAATGCCATGTTCTACATAAAGTGCCGCTTGCTGCTGTGGCGTTGCGGTTGATAATTTTGCAGCTAATGCCTGCTTTGGGTTAACCCGAACAACGATTCCATAAACATTGGGAATGTAGCCAGACAAACGTCCTGGTTCACAGGTTGTAGATAGGTTCCATCGGTAGTGCTTTCCCACTTCTAGCGGGTGCTGCCCCGCCGGCGATGCGATCGCCGCAATCCCAGATCGATCAGGTGAAGCGATCGCGGTTTTATATATCACTGTTCGAGTCTTCTCATCCTCCAAGCTAAACTCCATGACATATTTCCTCTGAGTGCTTCCTGGAATGTAAAACCAGAACGTGGGATAGTCTTGAGTTGTATATCCCCAAACTTCCACATCAGGGGGAATATTGCGGCTAGAGACGGTTTTTTGGGAAAAGACTAATCCGGTTAAAAGTGGCTTTTGTTGCACAAATGAACAGGGGCATCTGGGAGGAATGGGACGAATTCTACCTCTCAACACGGTAGCTGTGGGTCGTGAAGGTGGCACAAACCGCAATGGTTGCTCAGAAGGTTGCGCCCAGGTTGGCTGGGGAGCGATCGCCAGCACATGAAGACAGACAAGCGCGGTCGCTGCTCCCAACCTTACACGTCGCATTTCTGTCATGATTCAATCCCGAACTCACAAGCATGGTTACTTGTTTCTACAGTCAACTCGCCTCAGATTATGCCAATCGAGTGTTTTCTATTTAGCGGTAGCAAGTTGGGTATCGTTAAGACGGTTATCCTTGATGCTCACCATCTGCTTCGTCAAGAAATAAAGCTGCTCACCATCGTCACACAGGTTATTTAATCCACTATTTTTACTTGAGTTGGGTGCTTGGGCTGGATGAATTCTCCCATTCAGCAAGGGGACGGGACACGGCATTTTCAAAGTCGAGGGAGACTAAATGCACAGTTTGATTGCCGCTTGCCTGGGCGGGTGGGTCAACTTGAGCATACAAATAGCTCCGATTGAAATCGGGATTGCCCAAGACCAACCGATGGGGTTTTTGATCTTGGAGTGTTATATCAATGGTGGCTAGGGGTTGATTAAACCCGAATTCTGCCAGTTGCGAGGCTGGAACCGTCAAGGTTTTTTCGCTTCTGCCAGTGGCGATCAAATTCAGCAGAAAGGCAACGGAGCCATCATTTGCCAGGGTGGCTTTGGGAGCAGTCATACGCCAGACTAATGGACTGGAAGTAGGACTGGGAGATGGGGATTTGGAGGTTGATGAGCGGGTTGCTGGAACTTTGGTAAATGACAGGGTTTGTTGGGGAGTTTTGAGGGTAAAGGCGCGAATGTCAGATTCTTGAAACGGAAAGAGTTTTTGGGATGCGTCTGGCGATCGCTCTAGTTTTGCCGCATCCTGAGCCTGATTCAAATAAACAATGCCGCCCAGCAAGGCTGCGATCGCCAACAAAATTATCGGTGTACGTTGAATCTTCATGGCTGACCTAAATTCTTGATCGTCAGAATTTGTGGTGGAGTGGAATCAGGTGGGTAAAGAAAATCGACCGTGACAAAGCGGCGATCGCCCGGTTTCATGGTCATCTCTACCAGGGGTTTACCTTGCTGCCCCCGTTGTTGCACCAAATGCACATAGCGAGTTTGGGGCAAGTTGCGATCGTCGTTATAGCGAATTCGGACTGTTCCCCGAAAGAACACCTGACGAGCAGGCGGTTCTAGAAAACGCAACTGTCCATCTTTGGGTTGCTCTTCTTTAATCGGCGTTTCCACCATCACTGCTACTTTTTGAGTGTCATTTGTCGTGTTTCGCAGCGGCAGCACCAGATTGTACTCGATCGCGTAGTTGCCATGCGCCTGATACGCCGTATCGGGATAGCGCACCAGCATCTCTGCGGTTTGCACCTGCCTGGTTCCCAATGTGCCGCCAATCAAAATACTGAGTCCATAAGAAAACGCCTCACCACTAGCGGGAATACTGAGATACCAGGTCTTAGGATCATCGGGCTGAATTCCGGGTGGATCCACAACCTGAGCCTTCCAGCGCGACCCCTGAGCCACACCTGCCACCCGTCCATAAATGATTGCGCCTTTTTTCTGGTCAGGGGGGGTGGGAGTTTTATCACGCGGTCCAGCCAGGGCACCCGTTTCTAGCAGCGTTTGCCATTCTGCCACAGTGGGTACCCGTTCGCTACCGCTGGCATCCGTGGGCGCAAACATGGCTAAACTGGCAGCATAAATGGGCGCACTACTGCGGGCACGAATCAGCGTCGATCGCCCGTTGATTGGCGGGTCTAAGGTTTTCACGGGGATCGGCAAATTCAGCAGCATCCGGCTTTGTTTCGGTGGAATCACAATCTGCGCTGGAAATTCTTGCTGCCGCTGCCCGCGTAATACATCCGTCATCGCCCGGCTTCCCGGTCCGGCATATACGGTTCCTAAGGGATTATCGACGTAGGGCGGCAAGGTAATAAATGGTGCATCCGGCTGACTCAGATAGCTAGCAGCGTGCAGCACATCCACCGTCACAGGCTGATTTCCAGGATTGTGCAGCAGAATGCCGAGGTAGAGCGATCGCAGGTCATTGGGAGTTTTTGCCTTCGCAATGTGGTGAGCAAACACATCAAATCGCCCTTGCAGGGTTCGGTTGAGATGGGCAGTCGGCGTGCCTTTGCCTGTGGACGGAAACGTGGAAAGTAAAATCCCCTCCGTTTGCACCAATTCTGGGCTATTGCTGTTAAACACGGGAACGGTATCTAACTGTCCCGGTAACACGCGCACCACCTGCGGCACTTTCATTTCCTGACTGGGCGGAGGCGCGGGGGCTGCCTGTGCCAAAACGAGAGACGATAAAACCGACAACATGAACGGGTCAATTCCCCTCAGCAACAAACCTATATCCTGACATATTCGCCGATCGCATGGTTGCAGTCGATTTCTTCTTTCGTTATCAGCCTGCTTAAAATCGTTGAAAAGTCTTGCACAACTGCCTCCAAGTTTTCAGCATTTAAGACAGGCACATGAATAAATACACACTCGGACTTCAGTTGAGCATCATGAAAATACTTGAGAATTGTGTAGTAGGTGTGATTGCAAACAAATTGACCGGCATCATGACTAACTTGTGTAAAGGATAAATTTTGAATCAAGCGATGAATATCAACAGATGTATGGATTGTTTCAGCATTTACCGTTCCGTTTGACTCAACTGTCAGCCGCGATCGCCGCTCTGCCATGCCGCAGCAGATCACAATATCAGGCTGCAATTGCTGAATTTTGGCAATGATTGTTTCAGGAGCCAACTGAAAATCAACCGTCACTTTTCGCAGCAGGTAAACATCCTGACTCAACAGCTCACGCTTCAGCAATTCTGCAATTAAATCATCCGATGCATTGGAAACGTGATGCGATTTCCACACATCAAATGACGTGAGCAACACTTTTGAATTTCCATTAGAACTCATGTTGAACTCCTGGAACAGGTCTGGCTGCTTGCTGGCAATTCAAACTACAATGCTAGTGAATGGGAAGCAATGAGGCAAGAGCAATGCCAGCGATCGCAGTAATTGATTACGATATGGGAAACTTGCACTCTGCCTGCAAAGGGCTGGAAAATGCAGGCGCAACCCCGATCATTACCGATTCTCCAGCCGAATTGGAAAAAGCAGATGCGATTGTGCTGCCGGGAGTTGGCGCGTTTGATCCAGCCGTGCAACATCTGCGATCGCGCCACCTGGAGCAGCCAATTAAAGATGCGATCGCCAGCGGCAAACCGTTTTTAGGCATCTGCCTCGGTCTGCAAATTTTGTTTGATGCCAGCGAGGAAGGTACCGAACCGGGTTTGGGAATTATTCCCGGCACCGTTAAACGTTTTCGCTCCGAACCTGGGATCACCATTCCTCATATGGGTTGGAACCAGCTAGAACTCACTCAGCCCGCCTGCCCCCTGTGGAAAGAATTGCCGCCCGCTCCCTGGCTTTATTTCGTCCATTCCTTCTACGCCGCGCCCTCAGATCCTACCGTTCAAGCTGCCACCACCACTCACGGCAGTCAGACTGTAACAGTAGCGATCGCTTGTGAAAATTTGATGGCAGTTCAGTTTCACCCCGAAAAATCCTCAACTCCCGGTCTAAAGGTGCTGGCAAACTTCGTTGAATTTGCCGCCACTCGCCAACTGCAATACGCCGCAAATTGAAGCAGTAGAAACACGATGTGCGACTTTCTTAAAATTCCGTTAGATGTTGCACTTGCCCTCATCCCGTTCGGCTGACGCTCAGGTCGAAGCCTAGCCCTTCTCCCAATATTGGGAGAAGGGAGCCAAAAAGGATTCAATCTCCCTCCTCGCCCAGATTTGGGAGAGGAGGGTTGGGGAGGTGAGGGCGAAATAAGGGATGCGATCGCGCTCTAATACGCTTCTAAACCATCGTCCACCCTGATGCTGGAGCCAGGGACAGCATTGGGGCAAACCCTCCCGTCACCGTTGTTCCATCCATCTGCCAGAGGAAAGTTTGCCCAGAGCTACTGCTTAGCCAAGGGCATAATATCAGCTATGCTGCTTTTTGACGAAATGACCCATTTTTACATGAAGCGTTGCCGCCCCCCTATAGTCTCTAGAAATCCCAAAATCTACAACCGCGCTGGCTTTTGTTCCGCTTTGCGTTGAGTTTGAGCTTTGCCATGATTAGCGGGGTCTGCGATGTATTCAAAGTTCTCATCAGAATTCCAGGGACCACGCTCATCTTTCCCCCCATCTGATGACAAGTTGAAGTAAAGATCAACGGTTTCGTCGGGTTGAATGTTGCCAAAAAATGGCTCATCCAATTTGCCCAACGATTCCAGGGCTTTCATAAACATCTTTGTGTGAGAAATTTCCCGCGTTAACAGATGAACTAACGTTTTTTTGGTTCCTTCATCTGTTGCTAACTTAATTAGTTCTTCGTAAGTTTGGCGTGCCCCGGCTTCGGCGGCAATGTTTGCTCTAAGATCGCGCACAATATCACCGCCCTCATTCAGATAGCTTGCAGTCCACGCACTACCCTGGCTGTCTAGAAAATGAGGACCAACTCCTCGCACAGCAAATAGTGTGCTTTTAAATGCTTCTGTTTGATCAACATTTTTGGTGTGCCCTTCGATGAGTTTGCCCACCATTTCGAGATGGCTAAATTCTTCGATCGCAATGTCTTGCAGCATATCACGCATTCCTGCATCCTCAACATGGAATGATTGCACCCAATATTGCAATGCCGCAGAAAGCTCTCCAGTAGCGCCCCCAAACTGCTCTAGCAATAGTTGAGCATATCGAGGATTTGCTTCCTTAATCTCAACATTATGAATGAGTTCTTTTTTGTGAAAAAACACAGTTTATCCTCTTGTCCATTGTTATTGCCAACCCATTTCCAAATTGTTGCAAAATGGTGTCTATTGGCCTCCTCACCATAGAGGAAAGGATAGGGGAAAACATTCATCTTCAGGTTGAGATGGGCATATCTAAAGTAGGAGACAAGAATCAAGTTCGATCGCAGAGGGCTTGGATGCAGCCAGCAAAAGTGTTTAATGCTTCAATAGCTCATGATGGTAGTGAAACTGCTCCCTGGGAAGATAAACCGTTTGTTGCAACGTTTGGTGTTTCAGATGAAACGATCGCGTGATATTGATTCGACTGAGAAAATCGAGATCATGGGAAATCACCCAAAGTGCACCCTGGTAGTTGTTCAAAGCCTCAGTATGGGACAAAAAGCTTGAAAGGAGTAGCGGGGTAGGGTTTCATCAGAATTACCACAC
>JACYLN010000069.1 GCA_015272515.1 Leptolyngbyaceae cyanobacterium C42_A2020_001
AAGTGATGCACGAGCGTAATGCTCACAACTTCCCGCTGGATTTGGCTGCTGGCGAAATTATCCCTGTTGCAATGCAGGCTCCTGCAATCAACGGTTAATCGCTTAGTAAGCTAACTTGAAAAGCGCTCTCTTGGGGGCGCTTTTTCATGCTTTAAGCCAACTTCTGCTTCAACCACAGTGCCAACAGAGGCATGGTGATTCGGTAGCCATATTCAGGACCATAGACCAACCCTTTTTGCTGAAGGCTGGCAAGTGCGCCCTGAAGGCCGCCGCCCCGGGAGAGGTGATGCTTTTGAATATATTCTCGTGAGTGTGGACTATCGGTTGGATCAAGGGCAAGGCTTTCTAACACTCGCACCTGGCTTGCAGGCAGTAGTAGCAACAACGACTCAAAGGTGAGAGATAAATCTTCAACTAGAGCAAGAGCGCTGTCATGAATTTGGGATGCTTGAATTGAGTAGCGCTGGCAATTTGTTAGGGAGTAAGCGTTGTCCAGGCTGACTTTGTTGACCTGTCCTTTAAAGGGATTGCTGACTTGCACGTCGAGCCAGATACGATGCAAAAGGGCGATCGCGTCTCCCAAATTGCCTTGAATAGAATCCAGAAACACATCCATCGCCTCCGAATCAAATTCAAGCCCCTGACTCAATGTGACCTCTGCAATCCAGGGTTGCAAGTCATCTCGCTTGATCGGACCAAGAAACACCACTTGCATATTGCTTTGCTGTGCCCAACTCTCGGCAACGGTGGCGATTAAGGCGTAGCTAACTCGGCTTTGCTGCTGAATTTCTTGGCGCAGGTAACTCTCCCACTTTTCTGACCGATCCCATGAACGAATATGAGGAAAGTTTTGAAACAAAATCACAACTCGGCAGTTTAGCTCCTCCGCGATCGCCTGCGGCAGAGTTAGCAGAACCTTAAATAGATTCCACGCATCAGCTAAAGAAGCTTGCCAGGTTAACCGGGGGCAGCCCTGATCGTCAGTTTTCAGGTCAAACGGCTGATCAGCGCTCCAACGGCGAATGATGGCAATTTCAGCAGGATCATCAAACGCCAACAAAATTCCTTCCATCAACAAGTTTAAAAAACGTCGACTATCTGTTGCGCGTAGACAATCAATTTCGAGCACCCTAGCCCCAACAGCGTGAGCTGCACTCCGCACCAATCTGCGCCGACCAGTACCTGGCACCCCCGCAATCAATAGATCACCATCCGCCGCTAAAACGGCACTCACTTGATACAGTTCTGCTTGCCGCCCTACAAGCTTTTCAGGAATGAACGGGTTGGCGACCATAGATAAATACAATCAAAGAATTCAACACAATTTAACTAATTCGATGTCTGTCATCTGGCACTATAATCTAGTACTCTTGGTTATATCACTTTTCACCAACCTTTTCGTATGACTGTTCACTCATCGCCCTCGGTCGCCCCAGTCGCTTGGCAATCTATCGGTGCAACTCAGGCATTAGAAACGCTTGGAAGCGATTTCCAAAGGGGATTAACCAGTCAAGAAGTGACTCAACGGCTACAGCAGTACGGTTCCAATGAACTCGAAGAATCGGGTGGACGCAACTGGTGGCAAATTCTGCTCGACCAGTTCACCAACATCATGCTAATTCTGCTGATTGTAGTGGCAATCGTGTCTGGAATTTTGGACTTTATGGATTTACAGGCTGGCAAGCTTGAACCTGGGGAAATTCCGTTTAAGGACACGATCGCGATATTGGCCATCGTGATCCTAAACGGCTTGCTGGGCTACTTTCAGGAGAGTAAAGCAGAAAAAGATTTGGCAGCATTGAAGCGCATGGCATCGTCCCGTGTCAGAGTGATTCGGGATGGTAAACCCGTTGAAGTTGACTCCAAAGAGTTGGTTCCAGGAGACCTGATGCTGATCGAGGCAGGAGTGCAAATTCCAGCCGATGCTCGCATTGTAGAAGAAGCTAATTTGCAGGTGCGGGAAGCTGCTTTAACTGGAGAAGCGCTCGCGGTTAATAAAGATGCAAACATCGAACTGCCCGAAGATACTCCTCTGGGCGATCGCCTCAACCTGTTGTATCAGGGCACAGACGTAGTGCAAGGTCGCGCGACAGCGGTGGTTACCAATACTGGAATGCGAACAGAACTGGGGCGGATTGCCACGATGCTTCAGTCTGTGGAAAGCGAGCCAACGCCGCTCCAGCAACGAATGCAGCAACTCAGTAAAGCTTTAGTCACAGGCGCGATGATTCTAGTTGCCCTGGTTGTGTTCGGCGGCATTGCTTACTTGGGTTGGGGCGCATGGAAAGAACTGTTGGAAGTATCGCTGAGTATGGCAGTTGCGATCGTGCCCGAAGGGTTGCCAGCCGTAATTACCGTTACATTAGCGTTAGGAACCCAACGGATGGTGCGGCGTAATGCTTTAATCCGGAAACTGCCCGCCGTTGAAACACTTGGCTCTGTCACCACGATTTGTTCCGATAAAACTGGAACACTGACTCAAAACAAAATGGTGGTGAAACTCCTAAATACCAGCACCTTACCTCTACGAATAAGCGGCGAGGGTTATGACCCAGTTGGTCGGTTTTACCTCTTGAGTGAAGAAGCCAATCGCACCGATTCTGCCCTGCCCCTCGCACCTGAAGATCATCCCGAACTGCTGAACTTATTGATTGCCTGTACGGTTTGTAACGATGCAATCTTGCAGCAGCAAAACGGTGAGTGGATTATTTTAGGGGACCCAACTGAAGGGGCATTGCTGTCTTTGTCGGGTAAAGCTGGGTTTGAACGAGACCAATGGATGAGTAAACTGCCCAGAATCGCTGAAATTCCCTTTTCTTCTGAACGTAAACGCATGAGCGTGATTGTGAAAGCAGTAGATTCCTCCGATGTCGCTTCTGGTGGTCCTGCTCCTTACATGATGTTCACGAAAGGTTCGCCTGAACTGGTGCTAGAGCAATGCACCCAGATTCAAGTGGGAATGGAGATGCAACCCATCACCGATGAACAGCGTCAGCAAATTTTAGAGCAGAACAACCACATGGCAGGGCGTGGCTTGCGCGTGTTGGGGTTTGCTTGCAAACCATTAAATGAAGCACCCATTGAGGATGTGGATGGCGAAACTGAGCAAGCGCTGGTTTGGTTGGGATTGGTGGGGATGTTAGATGCTCCTAGACCAGAGGTGCGAGATGCAGTTGCCCGTTGTCGATCTGCCGGAATTCGTCCGGTAATGATTACGGGAGACCACCAGTTGACGGCTCAAGCGGTGGCTGAAGATTTGGGAATTGCTCAGATGGGCGATCGCGTATTGACTGGACGCGATTTGGAAAAAATGGATCAGGCAGATTTGGAAAACGTTGTAGAAGACGTGAGTGTGTACGCCCGCGTTGCGCCAGAACATAAACTGCGAATTGTTCAAGCACTGCAACGGCGTAAGCATATTGCTGCCATGACTGGAGATGGTGTCAATGATGCCCCAGCTCTCAAGCAAGCCGACATTGGAATCGCAATGGGTATCACAGGTACTGATGTGAGTAAAGATGCCAGCGATATGGTGTTGCTGGATGATAACTTTGCCACAATTGTCGCTGCTACCGAAGAGGGGCGCGTTGTTTACAACAACATCCGGCGCTTCATTAAATACATTCTTGGTAGTAATATTGGCGAACTGATTACCATTGCCTGTGCTCCCCTTTTGGGCATGGGTGGAGTGCCTTTAAGTCCGTTACAAATCCTTTGGATGAACTTGGTGACTGATGGCTTACCAGCGCTAGCGCTAGCAGTGGAACCCGCTGATCCAAATGTGATGAAACGTCCGCCTCATGATCCTCAAGAAAGCATCTTTGCGCGTGGCTTAGGGCTTTATATGATTCGGATTGGCATCATTTTGGCAATTCTTGCTGTTGGGTTAATGGTCTGGGCTTACGGTTACACAGAGCAAGTGCAGAACGAGTTACTCAGTCGCGATCGCTGGAAAACAATGGTGTTCACCACACTATGCCTCGCCCAAATGGGGCACGCTATGGCAATTCGATCCAGCACACGGCTCACGATTGAAATGAATCCACTGTCCAATCCTTACGTATTGGCATCTGTGGTTTTGACGACAATCCTTCAGCTCCTGCTAATTTATGTCGCTCCACTCCGCAATTTCTTTGGAACCCATTACTTAAGTTTGACGGATCTGGGTATTTGCATTGGGCTAAGTATGCTGATGTTTGTATGGATTGAGCTAGAGAAGATTGTTTTCCGTTTGTACGCGCTGAAGAAGTAGCAATCGCAAAAAACTACCACACCAAACAGGGCAACTGACTAGCTGCCCTGTTTTTTTATCAACTGTTTAGTCAAGACGGTACAACCCAGAGCTTCACTCAAATCAATCCCTTCCTACACCCAATTTCCTCCCTCACGGGTCCACACTAACCTTATTCAAGAGCTATAGCCGTAGCCAGGTTACACATAGCTACGACGAGTCAGAACGTCTAACCAGAATTGGCTTTGCAACTTTTCCTTGTTCTAAGCGTTCTGACTAAAGCTGTATATCAATTTCTGCTAACGAGTGGGGAATACTGCGGTAGAGACTTTGGGTACGACTAGGTTTGATCATTACAAACCAAGTTGTTCTTAAGTTCCATCTTCCAGTTCGGTTAGGACTTGTAAAAGTATGCTGAGGTTACTGCAAAGTTTATTTTCAGAATCTTTTGTTCCTCATGGACATTGCTATCTCTGGAAACCTGAGTTGGTATGGCTTAATGTAATCTCAGATGCTGTAATCTTTCTGGCATACTTTTCGATTCCTTTGCAATTACTCTATATCATCAAGAAGCGTAAAGATTTACCTTTTAATTGCATTATTCTTTTATTTGGTAGTTTTATTGTTGCCTGCGGTACTGGGCATTTGATGGATGTCTGGACGTTGTGGCATCCTACTTACTGGTTGTCAAGTTTTGTCAAGTTATCTACAGCAATCATTTCAATTGGAACCACGATCGCTCTGTTTACATTAATCCCTCAAATTCTGAAACTGCCGAGTCCGACGCAATTAGCTGCCGCCAATGCCAAGCTAAAAGCTGAAATTCAAGAAAGACGCGAGGTGGAGTCAGAATTGCAGCAGTCTCAGCAAATGTTTCAACTTGTGATCGATACGTTTCCTCAACGAATTTTTTGGAAAAACCGATTCTCTCAATATTTAGGTTGCAATAAACAATTTGCTCAAGATGTGTCTTTGCAATTCACTCACAATATTGTTGGGAGAGATGATTTTGCCTTGCCCTGGAAAGACTCGGCCCAGCAATATCAAATGAATGATCAGGAGATCATGGCAACTCGAATTCCTAAGCTAAATGTGGAGGAATATCGCATAAAAGATGATGGCTCACCCAATTGGATCCGCGTCAATATGATTCCATTGGAAGACGAAGTTGGAGAAGTGATTGGACTGTTAGGCTCTTATGAAGACATCACCGAATACAAGCTGGCAGAAATTGAGTTACGGCAGGCAAAAGAAACTGCTGAAATGGCTTTAGCAAACTTTCAAAAAGCTCAGAATCAACTGATTCAGTCAGAAAAAATGTCAAGCTTGGGGCAATTAGTGGCTGGGGTCGCTCATGAAATTAATAACCCTGTTAACTTCATCTACGGCAACTTAAATCACATTAAAATCTACACTCAAGAATTGCTTGATCTTGTGCATCTGTATCAGCAAAATTTTCCAGAACCAACTCAAGTACTTCGCGATCGCATTGAAGAAGTAGACCTGGAATTTTTAAGTGTTGATTTGCCTAAAGTTGTGTCATCCATGCAGATTGGGGCAGATCGCATTCGACAAATTGTTTTGTCTTTGCGAAATTTCTCGCGTTTAGATCAAGCCGAGATGAAGTCTGTGGATATTCATGAGGGAATCGATAGTACTCTCTTGATTCTGCAACATCGGTTGAAGGGAGACAGCGATCGCCCAGACATACAAATTGTGAAAGAGTATGGCAATTTGCCGGTGGTTGAGTGCTATGCTGGACAGCTCAACCAGGTATTTATGAACATTCTCAGCAATGCATTGGATGCTCTGGAAGAGATACAAACTGACAACCAGCGATCGCAGTTGGCTGCCACCATTTGGTTACAAACAAAGCGGGTAGACGCTAATTCCATTCTGATTTCCATTAAAGACAATGGACCCGGAATTCCTGAACACGTGCGATCGCGATTATTTGATCCCTTCTTCACCACAAAACCAGTGGGTAAAGGCACGGGATTAGGGCTTTCAATCAGCTATCAGATCATTGTAGAGCGGCACAGAGGCAGCTTAAGTTGTATTTCTGAACCTGGAAAGGGCACCGAGTTTCAAATTCAAATTCCTATTCATCCTCAAGTTGTTGCCAAACGATGAGCCATGCATAGCGAGCATGGGGCGTGAGCTACACGAGAGGACGGCATCCTAAAGCAGCGCACCCAAACAGGAGGAGGGATAAACTGATGGCAACCATGAACGACCTGAGTTCGCAGCAGTTCTATCATGGTACGAAGGCTGACCTGAAGCTAGGAGACCTGATCGAGCCTGGTTATAACTCTAACTACGGTCAGAGAAAGAAAGCAGTCTACGTCTATCTGACCGCTACCCTGGATGCAGCCATTTGGGGAGCTGAACTGGCTCTTGGTGAAGCACCTGGCAGAATCTACATCGTAGAACCAACCGGGACAATTGCAGACGATCCCAATTTGACAGACAAGAAATACCCAGGCAATCCGACGAAATCATATCGGTCTCAAGATCCGCTTCGGGTTATAGGTGAGGTCACGGATTGGAAGGGGCACTCCCCCCAAGAGCTTAAAGCCATGAAGGATCGCCTTGAGCAACTGAGGCAACTTGGTGTTGAGGCAATTGAGGACTAAATCTGGCTTGTCCATACTTCATTAAAAAGCGGGGGAAAGGACTATTTTTTCTGCCCAAAATGTGTAACTATATCGACAAAATTTTGATTTTATAAGCCACTAATAATGAAATCAATCCTTGATGTGCCCCAAACATTACCTGCGGCTCTAGCTGGATTCACTCTACTCACGCTTTGCTGCGGCTTTCCTACATCGGCTGCCACCTTCACCCCAGAACCGTTGTTTGAAACTAGTTCCAGTTATACTACGGCGATTCCCCGGACAGATGGAGGAAGTGATCCGGCCAGCATCTACTATCCCGTAGTTTCGGGTTCTGCTACAGTGCCAGAAAATTTACCGATCGCCCTACTGCTGCAAGGGGCGTTAGTCAATCAGACTAATTATTCCAATTTTGCTGGCATTGTTGCCCAATACGGCTTTGCAGTCGTAGTCCCTAACCACTTTAGAACCCTCGTTGATCCAGTAGTAGGTCCGTTTCCAGGATTATTCCCAGAACAACAACAGGTGCTTGATGTGCTTGCATTCTTGAAAACAGAGAATACGAATGCAACGGCTCCAATTGCTGGTCAGTTGAATACCAGCCAGTTAGGGTTACTGGGACATTCGTTTGGTGGTGCCGTTGGTTTAGCTGCTGTGCAAAATACCTGTGTGCCCATCCTCTGTACAGGGTCATACACTCGACCACCAGAGTTGAAGGCTGGGGCCTTTTACGGGGCATCCTTTTTTGACCCTCGCTTTCAAAACACCATCCCCGCGATCAATAATCAGGAGGTTCCAGTGGCCTTAATTGCAGGTAGTAAAGATGGGGTGACTGACCTGGCAGACGTGGAAGCAACATACAATCAGATTCAAGAACTACCAAAGACTTTGATTACAGTAATTGGTGCAAATCACTACGGGATTACCAATACAGATAATCCAGTGCGAGATCCAATTCGTCCAACTCTGGAACAATCGGTTGCAACAGAAGCAATTGCTCGCTGGAGTGCCCTATTTTTGCGAGCTAATATTCTCGGTGACGAGCAAGCTTTCAACTACATATTTAATACAGGTGATGCTCTCGATCCCAACGTAACAACCACTGCTGCTGTACCTGAACCTGGCACTGTCGTAGGAATAATTCTATTTACTGGGGGAGTTCTCAGCTTGAAACGACAAAGTCAACAAACTCGGATTCGTGATCAAGATTAAAAATGCAGAATTGGCTGTTCATTTTGAATAGGGCATTCTCACCAGCGGTTACGGTTGGCGTTGGGGCAGAATGCATAATGGCATCGACATAGCCGCGTAGGTATGCCCATTGTTGCAGCAAGCGCTGGGATAGTCAGTAGCTCAAGGACAAGCGCGCGGCTTTGCCGATAATAGGACACGATTCAAGTGTCCTGTAGAGCTGACCAGAGCTGAAAATAGCATGACGGTCACTTAGGAGACAAGATTAGCAGCATCGTACAAACCGAAGACAGACGACGGTACATCGGCTCACCCAAACAACCGACTTTTACCATTTGCAGCCTGACTGAGGGAGAATACGACCTCCAGCAATTTCGTGGTAGCGATCGCTTGATTTCCCGTGTCTTCCCAGAATTGCCGCTGCTCGTTAACCAGACCTGAAGCTCGATGATCAAGGGCATTACACCTTCACTCAGGGTGTGCTGTCAACGTTTTTGCAACACAGCAAGCAGCGGAGTTTGGACGCACCCATTACTAAGAGTTTCACTATCGATGAAGGGCAACCAGAGATCAAAATTGATGTGCGTCCGTTGCTGAATTGCTACTACACCGATGACATCAAGAAAGCATTCAACAGCAAAGGTGCATTCAAGAAAGAGATTTCGCTGAAAGGGCATCATTTGCCCGGATTGGTGGAGTGCTTTGTCAACGGTGCCTATCAAGAGTCGCCAGAGAGATTTTTGGCGCTGTTGTTTTTGCCGATCGCCTGTGGGTATTACAAGCTTCCGGCTCAGTCTGTCGGTGGCAAGCTGGCAGGGCGATCGGCGGTTGTCATTCCCAATGTCACCGTATATGGCTTCCGGTAATCAACCCCTGCCTTAGCCAACACTTTCGACCATGCTCTGTTTCTGAAATTGTGGTCATCGATCGCGCCTCCTTTAGGAGCTGGGAACACCAGGTCGTCAGCCTTGTAATCCGCTGGTCTACGCGCCAACAGCATTTGTTGCAGCCGTGATGATAGCCCAAATACTCGCGCTTTGTTGGTTTTGGTCGCCTTTCGCCTGCCCCTGCTCACACTCTCCCCAATCCAGATCCCTGAGCAGTCATCAGTTAAGTGCTGCCACTGGAGGGCGATCGCCTCCCCCAATCGGCAACCCGTTCCCAGACAGAACTCCACATAGTCTAGATAATGCGGCTCCTTTTCCCGGAAGCCCTGCACAATCCGCTTAATCTCTTCTTCCGTAAACGGCTGCGGCCTCTGTTTCCGGGGCACCCGCACTTTGATTTCTTCCCACGGATTTGCCGTTACCCAGCGCTTTTTCAATCCCCACTTCCAACAGGCATTCAGCAGGCTAATCCGCTCCCTTAACGTGACTGGCTCAATCTTCTTTCCCAGCCATTCCCGAAATTTCTCAGCATCCTTCTCACTCAGATTGGCAGCTAATTTTCCCCTAAAGAATTGCCCTAAATAGCCCTGCAACCCTTGATATTTCGCCATTGACTGAGCATGGTTCCGCTTGGCTCTTTCCTGAGTGAATTTGTTAAACAACTCTGCAACCGTTAGAGCTGATTGATTGGAACCAGCTCGATAGCGATCGAGCGTTGCATCAAACTGCTCAGTTGCCATATCTCGCTCAATCAACCCTGCCTTCGCCTCTGCCACCTTGCGGTTCACAGCGCTATCTGGCAGCTCCAGATATAAAAAATATCGCTTCCCCTGATAGCTCCAACGCAGTCGCAGCCGCTCCCTGACTGCCCCCACAACTACCGTTCCTTTCTGGTTTTTGCCGGTTCCCATACCCAAAATCCCGATCGCAATCTGCACACACTTTTAGCAGTATCTAGCGGATTTCAGCCCTTTTTAGCGGATTGAGTTTAACCGATTATTGGGAAAAGCAGTTTCACTTTAAAACGCTGAAACCCCCTATTTCTAGGAGGTTTCAATCAATCGGAGCGGCGGGATTTGAACCCACGACCCCTACTACCCCAAAGTAGTGCGCTACCAAGCTGCGCTACGCCCCGATCACTAATCAAGCCTTACAAATATAGCATGGGCAGTAGGCGAATTCTGCAAAAAAACAAATCAATTTGGTGGGGCAATTGCGATGGTAGTGATCTCGTTCCATCGCCCTGTACACTGTTTTCTATCCTTAATTAATATTGCAACAGGCATCGTTCATGCAAGCGAACTTGTTTACAGCCGTTCTTTTGCCCACAGCACTGGCGATCATTATGTTGGGGATGGGGTTGACGCTAGTCATTGATGACTTTCAACGCATCCGTCGATATCCCAAAGCGGTTGTAATTGGGCTGACGAACCAACTTGTATTGTTACCCCTGATTGGTTTTTTGATTACGTTTGTGGTACCAATGCAGCCAACAATCGCGGTTGGACTGATGGTGCTGGCAATTTGCCCCGGCGGACCCTCCTCGAATTTGATTACCTATTTTGCAAAAGGGGATGTGGCGCTTTCCATCACACTCACAGCAGTTAGCAGCACAATTACTGTATTCACCATCCCAATATTGACTCAGGTATTCCTGCAATACTTTATGGGGCAAACATCCGCGATATCCTTACCTGTGGGGCAAATGATGGGACAGGTGTTTCTAATTACGCTGTTTCCAGTGAGCATTGGCATGGTGATCCGCCACTGCTTTCCTTCTCTGGCTGCAAAACTGGAACGGGTGATCAGTCGGTTGGCGATCGCATTTCTAGTCTTCATCTTGCTGGCAATCATCATCATTGAGTGGAAACGGCTACCAGGCTTTTTTGTGCAGGTGGGAGTTAGCGCCTTATTGCTGAATGTGCTGGCAACACTGGTGGGCTTTTACAGCAGTAAATTGGCCAATCTGCCGATTTCACAGCAAATTTGTATTGCGATTGAGGTGGGGGTTCAAAACGGCACACTGGCGATCGCGATCACGGCAGGATTGCTGAAAAACCCGGATATGGCAGTTCCAGCGGCAGTGTACAGCGTGTTTATGAACCTGATGGCATTTGCCGCGATCGCTTATGGTCGTCGATTGGCGCTAGCAAAAGCGGGATGACTTAAAACACTCGAATGGTTTGAACCGCTTGCCAGAGTTGGGGGACAGCATCAGCCTGCCAACTACCTTCGCCACGTCGTCCGGTGAGGAGAATTAAATGCAAGGAATAGGCGTGGGAATAACCTTCTGCTTCCAGCCACAGTAGATCGCTTTCAACTTCGATCGCGATCGCTTCTTCGTTCATCAGTTCTGCCTGCATGGTTGCGATCGCGTCTACCAATTGGCTCAGCAAGCGACAAAAGTCATTAAACTCGGCTTCCGTCAGTTCCAGTGACCAATCATCGGTTCCCACCAAGCCTTTAAATTGCGCTACTGTCGGATTCCAACCAATGCGCCAACCCCGACCCGACTTAATTAATCGCTCCACAAGGCAATTAAAGATTGTAGATTTTAGATTGCAGATTGTAGCTTGACTTCAAATGCTAAAAGCCAGCATCTAGACCACGTCCAATTTGAAAACCGGAGGTTTCTCCAAAGAATACGGGCGGGTTTAGCAGACCAATCTACAGCCTGCAATGAAGTTGAAAGCAAAATCTGCCTGTACCCAATATCGAGTTTAAAGTCTTATTCTTTTGTACCGGGCGGTAACTGAATCACGGGTTTGGGGACAACCTGCGGCGATCGCACGGATTGGGGAACGAAGGCATCAACCAATGCCTGAACCAGGGCATCTCGCTGAATCCGGTTCAGTTTGCGAATGGCTGCCAAATCACCGTCTAATGGATTTTTGTTGAGTTTTTTAGCGCTGGGATAGTCTGAATCCTCCACTTGCCCGCTTAAACCCAAGTATTCTGCCAGAGTAATTTTCCAGTCCAACCGATAGAACGGCGGGCGACCTCTGACATAGAGGTGATAGCGAATCAGGCGACTGACGAGCGTGTTGTCTTCTGCCACTTTGCCCGTTTCCCGATCCACGTATTGATTTTCCCGTGGCAACTCAGGGATTTGCTCGTAAACCTTGCGCCAGGCTCCTTCCGAGCGAATAATTTGAGCGATCGCAGACCGCCGACTGTCTGCCAGATCGGGTGCCAGCGCGAAAACAGGCGCGATCGCCAGAGATAAACCAAGTGCAGCAAACCGTAATTTCATCGTCAAAGCGACTTACAACTCGCCAATAATTTCTGGTTGCGTCAATTCATCCGACATTTCGATGATGGCACGCATCACAGGTTTCATGGAGGGGTCGTCGTTATTATCAAAATCCTCAAATCGGCGGCGCTTTGCCCGATTCGCAACCTGTACCGTGATCCGATAACGGTTTGATGCGGCTGAGATCAGCTCATCAGCACGGCGCATCAGTTGAGTGCTATCGAAAGAGGAGCGTTTTTGAATAGAACGTGACATTGAGGGATGCGAATAAACAACGTGAATTCACCCAGTTTATCAACAGAAACGCAAAAGCGGTTAGCGGTTCTCAGGTTACCTCATCCTAGAGTCGGTAGCTGTTATGGATAAATCTATGTAAAGATCTGTGAGTTCCTCCGTACTCATTTCTGCATGTGTCGCTTACTTGGCTATCTCGGTGTGCCGATTCCGCTGGACCGGTTAATTTACAAACCTGAACATTCCTTGATTGTGCAAAGCTACCAACCCCGCGAAATGACCTCTGGTGTAGTCAACGCGGATGGGTTTGGGATGGGCTGGTATCATGCTCAACGGCAAACCGAACCGTTTACTTACAAAAATACGCAACCCGCCTGGAATGATACAAATTTGCCCCATTTAAGCCGTTACATTGAATCGGGCTGTGTGCTGGCAAATGTCCGCAGCGCCACAGCAGGGCAATCGGTCGATTTGGTGAATTGTCAGCCTTTTCAGCATCGTCTCATCTTGGGCGTTCATAATGGCTTTATTGAAAATTTTCGGCGATCGCTCTATCGTCCCATTCGGGAGCGGCTGAGTGATGCCGTTTATCAGTCCATTCAAGGGTCAACCGATTCTGAACACCTGTTTGCCTTGCTTGTGAACCAACTGGAAACCACACCCCATGCATCCTTAACAGAAGCCTTACAGCAAACTATTGGTGTATTGGCAGAATTGGGGATGGAGCATCAAACACACTTCTCTGCCAACGTGATTGTGAGTGACGGTCGGCAGTTGGTTGCCTCGCGGTTTGCCAGCCGTGACCCCGTGCCCACGCTCTACTGGTTGCGGGATGATGGCTTGTTTCCGAATGCGGTGTTGATCGCTTCGGAACCTTTGTTTGAGGCAGACTGGAATCCTTTTGGCGATCGCAGCCTGCTCACCGTTCATTCTGACCTCACGATTGAAACGGTTTCTTTATAGATGAGTTATCACCATAGATGAGTTATCAGCCATTAGCCATCCGCCATCAGTCCCCCGCCAGTTGTTCTAGCGACTTGCTGCAACTCTGGATGGAGCAATGCCGAGAGCAAACCCTGGCTCTGTTCAACGCGGTGGATCATGAAACGTTTTGCCATCAAGCCCATCCTGATTTCAGCCCGATTGGCTGGCACCTGGGGCACATCGCCTACACAGAAGGGCTTTGGATTTTGGAGAAACTAGCGGGCATGGCTCCCCAATTTCCCGACTATCGCCAGTTGTTTGCCGCCGATGCCCTGCCCAAGCGCGATCGCGTCTATTTGCCGACGCTGGCAGAAGTTAAAACCTATTTGAGTGCGATTCGTACCCAGGTGTTTGATTACCTGAAAACGGCTCCGCTCGATGAGCAAAGACGGCTATGGCTATGGCTGTTGCAACATGAGAGTCAGCATTGCGAGACGATCGCGATCGTGCTGGCATTGCTATCCACCCACTCACCTACCCATTCACCCACCCACCATTCGGCTGAGGCTCACGGCAGAAGCCCAGTTTCCCATTCCCCAGTAAATTCCAGATTGGAGATTGTCGATTGCCGTGTGGGGCGATCGCAGGGAGAAATGGTGGAAGTCCCAGCGGGGCATTTTGACATGGGCAATGATGCTTTGGAGACCCTGGATAATGAACGCCCAGTGCATCGGGTATCTTTGAACACCTATTGGATCGACCGTACACCAGTGACTTGTCAGCAGTATGGAGTTTTCATGCGGGCGGGCGGCTATCAAGATCCTCGCTGGTGGTCCCCAGAGGGATGGGCATGGTTGCAGGCAAATCCAGTAGCTCAGCCGCTTTATTGGAAAGAGGATGCGATTTGGGAAACACATCCCGTTTGTGGAGTGAGCTGGTATGAGGCGGAAGCTTACGCCAATTTTGTGGGTAAGCGTTTACCGACGGAAGCAGAATGGGAGAAAGCTGCCAGTTGGCATCCTCATCGCCAGCAGCGCCAGTTGTTTCCGTGGGGTGAGCAGTTTCCAGATCGCGATCGCTGCAACCACCATCACCACATTGGGCACACCACGCCTATACATCATTACCCAGCGGGCAAAAGCCCTTACGGCTGTGAAGATATGCTCGGCAACGTTTGGGAGTGGACAGCCTCCTGGTTTGCGGGCTATCCCGGTTATCAAAGCTATCCCTATCGTGGCTACTCCCAAGCTTATTTTGATCAAAAACATCGGGTGCTCAAAGGGGGCAGTTGGGCAACGCGCTCCTGGGCACTGCGATCGGCGTTTCGCAACTGGTACCATCCCCACGTGCGCGAGATCTTTGCCGGATTTCGCTGTGCTCAAGACTAGGATGGGAATTGGTTAAGAATCACGCGATCGCCGTTTGAGCTGGCGAGTTTCATCTAAAATCAGCGTCGCATCTTCTTCAGTTAAACGCTGGACATAATTGATTTTGATTTCTTCCAGCAAATCAGATAGCAACACTTCGATTTCTTCCAATTCTTGCTTTTGCTTAGCTTCAGAAATGAAGGAGTTGGTGAAATTTTGCACCAACCGCACCGTTAACTCAGTTGTTTTAGGATCATCCAATAGTGTTTTTAAAGAGTTATAAAGTAGTTGAGTTACATCAGCAACGAGACGCTCTGTTAACTGTCCAGGAAGGGTACCTACACCAGGAAGTGCAGTTAAGCTACGGTAAGCAGGCGATTGGCCCAACACACCGTCAATGCTGTGGCGTACCAACTTCTCCAAATCAGGCTGAACTTTAGGAAAAACTTGATACACCACCAATTGCACCAAATGTTTTGACAGCACTTCAATTTCGTTGATGTTATTGATGTCGATATAACGGCGAGAGGTGGTGCGTTGCAAGAACTCAGATACATCACCTCGCATAATCGCTCCCTGTATCTGGTTGACTACTTGCACGATGACAACTTCGGTCATTTCTTCGGCGATCGCGGCAACAAATCCTTCTCGTGCGCGTTCATTAATTGTGTGCAAATCGATAATTTCAGCACAATGCAGCCGTAATGTCGTTGGCAGAATGCGGGTAAGCGCTAAAACAGGAGCAAAAATACTAAACGGCAAAAACATCGGAACATCATACCAGCGCCAAATCATAGCATCGAGCCAGGTGAGACTGCGATAACGACGGCTGATATACAAGGTTCGCGCCAAAAATTCCAGCAAAAATAGGGTAACAAACGGAGCATCCAATAACCAGAATTCATTGGTCGGTTCACCGTTTTCGCCCACGGTTCGGTAGTAGTTCGTTTCGATCAGTGGCTTGATTCTGGCATTGAACCAGGTAATTTCCTGATTCCAGGTAGTGGGCGACAAATAGTTGGGATAGCGGGTGTTGTCTGTGCTCCAAAACAGGTTGAATGCCTCAACAGAAGACAACCGCCCCTTGATGCGATCGCCCACACGGTTTCGCATTTCGCGCTTGATCTTTTCCAGCGTGCCGCTCTTGCCCACCGCTTCAAACGGGTTGAGCGTAATCATCTCCTGGCTTTGCTGCCTCAAAGTTGCCAAAAGTTGCTGCACCTCTGGCGATTTCAACCCCAATGCCAACCCTTTTTGCGTCAGTTGTTGTTCTAACTGCGCCACAGTGCTCAAATAGGTTTGGGTGTCGCGGTTGGGTTCAATTCCTTTAACCGGGTCATAGACGCACGTAATCCAGGATTGCCGAATCGTTTGGGGCGGTTGATTGGGGTCAATCGAGCGATTGGGACAATCCACAACAGGCGTGGGGATGTGGATTTTTTGGCGGGTGATGGGAATGACGAGATTGGACTGGAGCCAGAAATTACGCCAGGGAACATAGGTTAAGTCAAATATCACCAGTGCCAGGTTCACTGTTGCCGCGATCGCCATAAACCGCTCAAACCCCAAATTTTTTCGGCGTTTTCCAGATCTCAGCGGAGTATATTTTTCCAGCGACATCGTAAAGTGGGCATCAAACCTACAAGATCAGCCTACAGGAAAGCTGCAACGGATGAATGCCTATCTAGAAATGAGAATGAATTAAAGGAGAAGGGAGCAAGAAATGGACCAAACTCTCTCCTCGTCCAGATTTAGGAGAGGATGGTTGGGCAGGTAAGGGCAAAATAGTTGCACATCACGTATTGTTTGTGGTTTTGGCTTTCAATGCTTCGCAGGGTTGATCCAGCGCTTGAGCGGCGACTTTATCGAGCTTCACTGATTTCAATAGCTCCGACCAACTGCTAGCCAGAGTGGTATCGCTGGGACTAGTGCAGCGCATTTGAGCCAGGGTCGAAACCGTATCGAACCAGATACCGTTTTCGGCAAGTAGCTTGACGCGATCGCTCGATTTGGCACGGGTCAACTGTTTAGCAAGTGTGGGTTCCACAGCAATTCGCTGTACCCAACCACTGGTGTAAATATTGTTGATTGGGTCAGTGGGATTGCAAAGTAGGGTCACTGTCCAATAATAATCTTGCCCAATTGCCAGAGGCGACACTTCAGCCGTTTTGGGTAGGGTAAAACTCACCACTCCAGGCTTGCCCGAAAGCTCCAACGTTTTTTCGTACACCACTTCCTGTTCGGGTTCTTGCTCATCTCCTTTAAATAGAACAAACTTCACCGCTTTTGCCCGCGTTTTGGGAACGTACCAGAAAAATTGAGGATATTCTGCCGTGGTTAGTCCCAGGTTAGTTTGAGGCAGGAGGGCAGTCAGATTGGGAGAACTTTGCACACAGGCAGGTCCACGCGTGCCAGCCCCTTCTCGCCGGCCAGGAATGCCTCGTTTGGGGGGCTTAAACTCAACCGCGATCGCCCACAGCGGCAAAGTCCAAATGCTAATGCCTAAACCAACGCCTAACCAGGCTTTGAGAAACGCAAAACGGGATGCCAAACGCATAACTTCAACACCAAAGGATTCTGTGACCAACGCTGATGCATAAACCCACGGTAACTCACCCTGACAGATTTTTTAGAGATGGCAAATCGCTGATGTTTTCCATTCAAACACAGGAATATCTTCTCCACGGCAATGAGTGAATCCGTAAAGAGATTGTGCCGTTCTGCTCAAATCCGCATAAACTCTTAAAGGCTAAATAATCCTGCTTCCTTAGTCGCTTTTTTCCTGATCCAGGTTCCAATCCTTTGTCCTGACTAATGGTTGTTCGCATCCATCTTTCATACGGCTATGCATTTTAGATTTCGGTGTGGAGTCTATTCTTCAGACACAGAAAAGACACGTGCCTTAAAAGCGCTGGTTTGGGTCGTGCCAATTCTGATGGTGGCATCTCCAACAACTTGGCAAAGTGCCGCCGCCTTTGAGCCTGTTTGGATGGCTCAAGTTCCCGACCCAAGCCGTACTGGATCTCCAGACCCCAATCGCGATCGCCTGATTCAACCCAGCCCACCCCCGAAGCCACTGCCACCGACTCAGCCCGTTCTGCCAGAGCAACCCACCCCTACTCCCACCCCAGAACCTCCACCCAGTGATGCGGTAAAAGTTCCGGTAAGCAGAATTGAGGTAACAGGCAGTACAATTTTTAGCCCTAAAGATTTTGAGCCAATTACCAAGCCCCAAGAAGGCCGCGATAACACCCTGGAAGAACTGCGACAGGTGGCAGATTCCATCACTCAGCTTTATCTAGACCGGGGCTACATCACCTCCAGAGCCGTTTTAGTCGATCAAACGATTCAAAACGGTGTAGTGCAGATTCAGGTAATTGAAGGATCGATTGAAGATATCGTAGTAGAAGGCACCCGCAATGTGCGGGAATCCTACGTTCGCAGTCGAGTTGGGTTGGGGGCGCAACCACCGCTCAGCCGCGATGATTTAGAAGATAGCCTGAGACTGTTGAAGTCCGATCCGCTGTTTACTAATGTGGAAGCCAGCCTCCGTCCTGGAACCCAGTTGGGCAAGAGTTTATTAGTAGTACGGGTAACGGAAGCGAAAAATCTCAGCGGTGTGGTGACGGTGGATAATTACTCGCCGCCATCAGTTGGGGCGGTACGGCTGGGGGGTGGGCTGGTATATCGCAACCTGACTGGATTTGGCGATGAAATCGGATTTTCGTTTTTCCATACCACCGTGTCTGGAGCAGATAGTCTGGATCTGTTTTACCGCATACCTGTAAACCCATTGAATGGGACGGTGCAGTTTCGGTTTGCGCCTAACTGGAACCGGGTGGTGGATCCGGCATTTGATGAGTTGGATATTCGGGGGCGATCGCAGCTTTATGACTTCAGTTTTCGACAACCCCTGTTCCGCAATCCTCGCCGAGAGTTTGCCTTGAGTGCGGGCTTTTCTGCCCAAAATGGGCAAACCTTTTTGTTTGAAAACCTGCCGTTTCCGTTTGGTATCGGCCCCGATGAGGATGGCAATAGCCGCACCCGTGTTTTCAAGTTTGGGCAAGACTATATCAAACGTGACCCTCAGGGAGCCTGGGCAGTGCGATCGCAGTTTAATTTTGGGGTGGATATTTTCAATGCCACTGTGAACGAAGACCCCATTCCCGACGGGCGCTTTTTTAGCTGGCTGGGGCAGGTGCAGCGAGTGCAGCGCTTGGGTAACAATCATCTGCTGATTTTGCAAGGCGATTTGCAACTCACCCCCGATACGCTGTTGCCATCGCAGCAGTTTGTCATCGGAGGTGGGCTTTCAGTCCGGGGATTTCGGCAAAACGCCCGCTCTGGCGACAATGGCTTCCGCATCTCGGCAGAAGACCGGATCACGCTGGTTCGGGATGAGGCAGGGCTACCAATTTTGCAAATCGCTCCGTTTATCGACTTTGGCAAGGTGTGGAACACCAGCGGCAATCCCAACCCGCAACCCTCTCAGCGCTTTTTGGCTGGAGCAGGGTTAGGCGTTCTCTGGCAACCCTATACCGGGTTGAACATTCGCCTGGATTACGGTGCACCCTTTTTGCGCTTGCGCGATCGCGGCGACGATGCCCAGGATTATGGCTTCTACTTCAGTGTCGGCTATCAGTTTTAGTCGTCCTGCAATTAGTCATTCTTTAACAGAGTAGTGTAGGCGTAGGGCGGATCGGTGGGGATTGCATCCAGAATCAGCAGGGTTTGGCTAACGGGGGGATTTTCTACAGGAACTGCTTTATCCAGTACCGAATACACATTTACCGGAGGTGGGTCAGTGGGCACAGCCGAACTAATCAACAGGGTTTGGCTGGCAGGGGGATGATCCGCAGACAGCGCATTGTTTTTGAGTAGTGTATGGTTTACGCTTGGCAGATCGGTTGTGGGTAACGCTGACCCAATCAACAAGGTTTTGGAAGATTGAGATGGGAGTTGATCGTCAAATTCGGGGTTCATTCCGGTTTCTCCTGGTGGGATGGATTTCGGCAACGTGAAGCGATCGCGAAAAATCTGAACTACAGTCGTACAAAGCGTGGACGAGGCGAGTCAGAAAGTCTACCCAGACTGAATATCCTAACGATTTGTCATGTCTTCAGTTTTCTGACCTGCGCTATCAATATAAAACTGATACCTGGATGGCAACGATGTATTTCTGTGAAGGAAAATCGCGATCGCGCTTTAGATCTGCCACGGGAAAGACCTTTGTCAGCGTCAAGATCGCCAGAATTGTAGATTTGTTAAGCCTGGCAAATTGACCACACTGGAAGGGTTGAAAAGTTGCCCTTTCGGTTTCGGTTTGCAATGGAGTTTAAACAACGAACCACATCTCAGCGAATTGCCTGGTTAGAAGGTGTACGAATCTTTGCGGCTGTGATGATTTTGCTGTATCACGCGCAGTTACTCATTACACACTATGCCTATACGCCTCAACCCAGTGGACTGGTTGAAAATGCGCGATCGCTCGTAGCTGCTAGCGCTCATTTGGGATTAAGTCCCGGGGCGGCGATCGCCGCGCTGCCAATCTGGTTTGGGTTCCAGTTTGTGGATGTGTTTGTGTTGATCAGCGGCTTCAGCCTTGTGCTTTCGCTCAAAGGACAACCCTTGAACACTGGAATATTTTTGAAACAACGCTTTTCTCGCATTTTGTTTCCCTTTTGGACGGTGGTTTGGCTGTCTTACCCCGTTCTCTGGCTCATTGGTAGCCTCACTCAAAGCTACATTCCCCCGGTTTGGCACTTCTTCGCCGCCGTCACCTTTCCGCTCTTGTTTGACTATTCCGGTGAACTGCTGTTGCCCATCAGTGGTCCCTGGTGGTTTGTCTCGCTAATTCTTAGCTTCACGCTGATTTTTCCCTTTCTCTGGAAACGCTTGCAAACCTGGGGAGCCAGAAACCTGTTAATTGTCAGCGTTGCCATCACTGTAGGGTATCGAGCATTGGCAGTGTATGCCTTTGGTGGGCACCCGACCTACGTGATTCTGGATACTCCCGCCAGCTGGTTCCCATTTCTAGCGTTTATTGCCAAGCTCAGCACCTTTGTGGTGGGAATGGCGATCGCCCAAGATTATTTGCAACGTCGCGGCGTTCTATTTTGGCAACCGCTCACAGCCCTGTTGATTGGCGTTCCCCTCTATATAGCTGGGTTCATCAGCCAGTTTTACAGCGCTGGATGGATTGTGGCAGACTTGCTCACACCGTTGGGATTGACTCTGTGTTGTATGGCAGGGTTCAAATGGTTAGAACGTTTGCTTGGTAGCCAAACCCTACTGGTGAAGTTGGGTGCTCACAGCTACACCTACTTCTTAATTCACAACTTTGTCGTCGATCGCACTCTCACCTTGTATGTAAAGCAAATACTCTGGCGCTACTACTTCTCTATTCCGTTGATGCTTGCAGGTACATTGGCACTCTCAATCATTGCCGATAAGTTCACACCTCTTTTCCAGCGATCGCTGCAAACTCTTTTCAAGAAAGTAGATTCAGCCCTAACCACTTCATCCACTTCATCCCCTCAGTGGAACCGCACTTTCAGCAAAAACCTGTAGAGAGATTGTCTGACTTATGACACATAACCTCTCTACAGCAACCACAGTTTAATCTTCAGCTAAGATTTGCATCAAATTAACCTTTCTTTGCCAGGCGACGACGCGCTGCCAGGAAGCCCCCAGCCGCCAACGCACCCAACATCGTAGCGGGTTCAGGAACCGCCGTACCGTTGATACTAGCTGCACCAATTTCAGCACCTGCTAGTCCAGGATTGCCCAACACCCCTGCCAATTCAGACGAAACCAACAGGTCAGCAACAAGAGCAAGATTCACTCCATCAAACGACAGACTGCTAGGAACTGCAACATCAAACAAAGCAGCTCCGGTGGTAATGGTATCTCTTACAAAGAAACCGCTGGCAGCACCAACGGCACGAACTGGATCAAATCCAATTGAGAAATTACCGACCGTCAGCGCATTGTTGAAGGTGACGGAACCCGTGTGTTCGATGGTGCCGCCGACGGGCGCAAATCCGCCATCGGTGGTGAAGGTGAACGTGGTGGCCGGGGTGATGGGAAACCCAACCAGAAAGTCGCTGGAAACCGGACTGACGGTATTGTTTGCACCAGTAAGTTGCAAACCAACACTTTCTAAAGTTGGCAGATCTAAAAACACGCTGGTTACACCCGACGCAAGTTGAAAGGTGGCAGCCGCTGCTTGTTTAGCAGGCATAGCTACCACAGAAACAACAGCAGCCGTTGCAACCCCCAGAACTGCTGGAATTTGATCGAACTTCATAATGGCACTCCAGTATTAGGTCGAACGGTTTAGAGGAGCTGAACGTATGAAAGTTAAGCTTTATTGAGAAGGTAGCAAGAAAAAGTTAAAGAAATGTGAACGGCTGTCAGGAAAGAGGGCTTAAACTGGGTAAATTCACAGAATCTTTACAAAACCTTGAGATAAAGCGACCGGATTTCTCTGTGTATCCACGAAACAAACGCGAGCGCGGCTTCGTCTAAACCTCAAAAAAATCCTACACAAGGCGTTGATGTCGTGAGTTGTTTTGGCGCTACTGTGATTCAAACCTTGCAGGGGCAGCATCCATCGATGTGTCTATGTATCCCGCGGACGGAGTGAAGCGACAAACTCACGACTCCTGACGCGGTTGACCTTTTCGAGTTAGGAGTGGTTGAAGCGGTGCGTTTTCCAGATTGGCTGAGAGGATTACTAATTCTGCTAATCGTGCTTGGAGTGGTCTTCCGATTTGTGAATTTGAATCACAAAGTTTACTGGCACGACGAAGTGTATACCACGATACGGGCAGCCGGATATACCCGTGGAGAGATTGACGAAACCCTATTTCAAAACAAGCAAATTCCAGCGATCGCCTTGCAACAGTATCAGCAGATCAAACCTGGCAGCACTGCCGCCGACACTGTGCGATCGCTGGCAATTGAAGATCCGCAGCATCCACCTCTGTATTTTTTGATGACACGCTTTTGGATGCAGGGATTTGGCGATGGGATGACACGCACCTTTAACAGTTCGCTGACAGTGATGCGATCGCTCCCAGCATTACTCAGCCTTCTGGCACTGCCTGCCATGTATGGCTTGGCTTGGGAGCTGTTTGCGTCCCATCCGGTTTCGCTTCTAGCAACTGCGTTACTTGCAATCTCTCCATTTGATGTGCTGTTCGCTCAAACGGCGCGCCAGTACAGTTTGCTAACCACGATGGTGATTCTTAGCAGTTATTTGTTGCTGAGAGCAATCCGTTTATTTCGAGTAGCCGCTTCTCAATCTGCTACGGCTCAACGCCACGCTGCCCGTAGCCCCCAAACCTGGATCAACTGGGGATTGTATGCATTCTCCCTTGCCATTGGACTGTATACTCAACCCTTCTTTGGGTTAACTCTGATTAGCCATGTGGCATACGTGATTGCTTGCTTCTATTGGGAACCGCATTTTAGTAAACAGAGCGGTACCATTTTTAAGTTCTTTGCAGGGGCATTGGCGATCGCGTTACTCCTTTTCAGTCCCTGGATAGTTGTGATTCTGCTAAATACTAATCGAGCCATTGCAACAACCAACTGGACACAGTCTTTGCCTGGAATCGACTATCTTCTCAAACTATGGTTATTGAGTTTTACGGCACTCTTCATTGACTTTGACTTTGGGTTTTATAACCCCTGGACGTTTATTGCCCGAATTCCCTTCTTTATTCTGATTGGGTTTTCACTTTACGCTGTTTATCGTCGCACGCCTCCAGCAACCTGGCTCTTTGTGCTGCTCTCAATTATGGTGCCTTTTTTATTACTAGCACTTCCAGATTTTGTATTGGGAGGAAAACGCTCGGCGGTGAGTCGTTATCTCATTTCTTGCTTTCCAGGTGTGCAGTTGGCAGTTGCCTATTTTTTAACTACGCAACTGTCATTAAAACGAGTGTATAGTGGGCGATCGCCTGTGCTTTCTAATACTTACACACCCTATACCCTACGTCCTGCACCCCATACTTTTTTTAAGACCTGGTTTTGGCGAGGAACTCTTGCAATTATCATCGTTGCCAGCCTTTCTTCCTTAACTATTAGTGCGCTTTCTAATACTTGGTGGAATAGAGATTTGAGTTATTACAACGACCAAACGGCAGATCTTTTGAATCAAACACTATCGCCTGTTGTAATTAGTGACATTGGTGATGATTACACCAATACAGGAGAATTGATCTCTTTGAGTTACCGACTTAACAAAGATGTAGAGCTTTTACTGATGAAATCGCCTGAATTTGTGAGATCAAAAGAGTTTGAGTTGATGTTGCAAGGAAAGACCGCGATCGCCTTTCGTCCCTCTCAACCCCTACGACAGGCGCTGGTACAAACTTATGGTGAAATGCCACGAATGCTAAAAGACGAACGACTTTGGAAAGTTGAAGCTGCTTACAACCGCAATTCCAGCAGAAATGAGAAAAGCAAAAAGAAAGATTAAGCTGGCTGCTGGCATTTTCTCAACATTTCTTTTTCATTAAACTCGATGCAACTCAAAATCATTCAAAGAATGCCTAAGCTCCTTACGGAGTAGATAATTTCGAGATTTAGTCGATTGCTCAAACTACTGTTCTGTCGTTGTTTTGTGCAGCCCAGAGAAGCTTGAGAAGTGTAAACAACACCCCAAAACTGTAAATTTATCCAACGAAGCTTCATCTTCTCTCCGTATATTTCCTATACTGAATTTCACTTGATCCTGAGTGGTGGGGATCACTCTAAATATTTCGCCAATTTCAATAAACCTATTACTCGCATTACTCGCAGGAGGAAAGCATGGCTCTCTCTCAAAGTTCAAGTTTGAGAAACGCTTATGGCTTGTTGATGGTAAAAAGCTTTTTAATCTGGGTGTTCACATTAGCAGTTTGCTTACTGGTGGTTGGATTTCCGCTCGTCATTTTGATGGTTACAGTTGGCTCTCTTCTTGCCGTAATTCTTCAATCTATTATTCCCATGAGTTCTGTTTTGCTTGTTGCAGGCGGAATCATTGGTTTGAACATTCTAGGGGTGATGTTAGGGGCTGCGATGTTAACTCTAAAAGGTGTTCATCCCGATCAAGTTCAGTGGCTCCGCTGGCTACAAGGTGAAGAAAATCCCAGTAACACGTCCGTTTATGCCTCCTGCCCATTGACCTGTGCACTCCGAGAGTAGATGGAGCGATCGCAGAGTGAGACTGATTGATCGATTGCTCTGTCGCTGTTTCCCCACCAACCCGGCTTTGTCCGGGTTTTTTATTGCCCAGCGTACTCTCTACGCCCCTGCTTCATCAGAACAGGCACCAGACCGACCCCTACCCCCTATTCCCCATCCCCAATGCCCCATGACCGTTTAGGATAGTAAAGTTTCCAACTGTCGAGCGTTGAATTTGTCATGACGCAGTCCCGTATTTCTGTCGGCATCATCGTCGGAACCCGCCCTGAAGCAATCAAAATGGCTCCAGTGATTCAACAGTTTCGCGCCGCGCCTGAGTTTGATACGCAAGTTATTTTGACCGGGCAACATCGCGAAATGGTCGATCAAGTTATGAGTTTATTTGAGTTGACGGCTGACCGCGATTTGGCAATTATGCAGCCCAAACAAACGCTGACAGATATTACCAGTCGCAGCCTGCAAGGGTTAGAAGTGTTGTTCAAAGAGCTTCAGTTGCAACTGGTGTTGGTACAAGGAGACACCACAACTGCCTTCGCTGCGGCCCTCGCGGCCTTTTATCAACAAATCCCCGTGGGACACGTAGAAGCAGGGCTACGCACCGACAATCTTTACAATCCCTATCCAGAGGAAGCCAACCGCCGCCTGATTTCTCAATTAACGTTGTTGCATTTTGCGCCAACCTCTTTGTCAGTCGAACATTTGCAGCAGTCACGGGTTCCGGGCACGATTCATCAAACTGGCAATACAGTGATTGATGCGTTGCTTTCCGTTGCCGATCGCCATCCAGCGTGTAACGTTCCGGGTTTGGACTGGAATCAGTATCGGGTGATTCTCTCCACGGTGCATCGACGGGAGAATTGGGGCGAACCGCTGCTTGATATTGCCGAAGGTTTTTTGCGCGTACTCGATAAGTTTCCCGATACGGCACTGCTGCTGCCTTTACATCGCAATCCCACGGTACGAGAACCTTTGAAGGCAAAACTGGGCAATCATCCCCGTGCATTTTTAACCGAGCCGTTAGACTATGCCGAGTTGGTGGGGGCAATTCAGCGGAGTGAGTTGCTGCTGACTGATTCTGGTGGATTGCAGGAAGAAGCGCCCAGTCTGGGGAAACCTGTGCTGGTGTTGCGAGAAACCACAGAACGCCCCGAAGCCGTCATGGCAGGAACCGCGAAATTAGTAGGCACTAACCCCGATCGCATCCTGGCAACGGCAGCAGAATTACTGGGCGATCGCAGAGCTTATGATGCAATGGCAAAAGCAGTGAATCCGTTTGGAGACGGGAAAGCCAGCGATCGCATTCTTCAGATCGTCAAGCAGCACTTTAGCCTTTAAAGACAATGAAAAATTCGGCGTTGCTAAATCCACGAATGATTCGCCCCCCAGCCTCCCAAATTTTTGGGGAACCAAGCCTCAAAGTCCCCCAGAATTGGGGGTTTTAGGGGGCAAAAGACCTAGTGCACTCAAGGATTCATACTGTTATTCAGCAACGCCTGAAAAATTCAAAATGTAGGATTTAAAGCAGTAAAGCCTTACTGGAATTTTGCACTTTTAACCTTTCATTTTGAATTAATTCTCAGCCCTAAGCGTCGGAACCATCCTCCGGGAGGTCTGGTGGCTCCGGTCGAGTTTGATCGATCAGGGCTTTTTTGGACTGCTTCAAATCTTTCCACAACTGTTTAATCTGGTCGTAAGCATCGTCTGAGGAAATCTTACCGCCCGTTTCCAACCCACAGATCAACGACACGCGCTGGGCAAACTCTTGCAGATTTGAGTTGAAGGCAAGCTGCTCAGGGGTAAATTCCCCCCGATAGCGCCCAATGGGGTATAAGAAATCTTCTTTGCTAACGTTTTCTGGCATAGGATTCCCCCCATTGCGTGTGAATGGATGACAACGAAAATTTCCCTATCAACAGATATCCTAAATCTTCCGAAAAAGCAGTCATCCAAAAGAGTGATTTTAGATAGCCAGTGAGAGGAGGTGTGACAGGTATTAAACAGACTGCAAAAGCTGATGGACGATCGCGATCGCATCGTTTACATTATCGGCTACAGATACACCCTCACTGGCGAATTCTTGAAAAAACTGCACTCCTGTCTGCGACCAATTCAATAGAACGACGGGCTTTTCAGCTTTGATCGCGATCGCCACTTCTGAAGCCGTGCCCACGCCCATACCACACGCAATCACCACATCACTCGACAGCACATTAATCGCATTTCGCGCGTTGCCCATGCCCGTCACAATGGGAATATCCACCGCTGCCGAAAGCTGGGCGCGATCGCTGGTTGGCAAAATTCCCACCGTCAAACCTCCGGCACTCTTCGCACCCCGATTCACCGCATCCATAACTCCGGTATTGCGTCCACCCGTAAGCAGCACCCAACCAGATTCCGCAATTTGTTGACCCAGTTCATAGGCGGTTTGTACCGCTAAAGGTGCTGCCTGCTCTCCGGGTCCCATCACCCCAATGATTGGTTGGCGCATGGATGGTTCTGTTTACTGCAACTGGGCATTCACAGCTGTCCGAATTTCTGGCAATCGCACCGTCCGTCCACCTTCGGTTCCGGGGCATTGAGTTGAGACGCGATCGCGGTGTCCCAAAATCAGCGGCAGGTTGCGTGTGCCAAAATCAGCGGTTGCCGTCGGTACCGGGGTAACCGTATTTTTGATCCCATAACGGCGACAAAGTACGGTACACAATGCCACAGCCGCATCAAACATTTTCTGGTTAATCGTGGCGGACGTATAGATGCCATCAAACGCCACTCCCAGCCCATCATTGATCACATCATGCGCTCCTCGCTTCAATTCCGATCGCGCCGAAAACACCCGACCGCTGGGCATGATGATGAAATGGTAGCCAATATCCGACCAACCATTGCCGTTCACATGGCTATTCCAGATCACTCGCATCCGTGCTGCATCTTGCGCCTGCGTGGCACTGGTTGATGGAGCTGCACTCAACGCTGTGTGATGAATTGTGATCCGCCTGGGAGCCAGATTCGGCAGGCTGGATGGAGTCGGGTTACTCGTCCAGGCACTCCGCGCCAAAATTTGGAAGGAACTGGGTGGAGCCGCAACCACTTCCAACACAAATTGGGCTTTATCTTGCTCTGAACCAATAATTTCGATCAGCCGATTGCCCGGTTGCCGAAACAGCGTATTCGCCTGCCATTTGCCATCTTGTACTCGTGGGCGTGCCAATTCCAACCGCTGATCTGCCCGCAGAATTAGCTGATCCCCGTCGTTGTAGTTTTCCGCGCCTCCGCTTAGCAAAACGGTTTCTTCTTCGCGGACTCGCTGTGGCGGATTGGTGAAACTAACGCGGGGCGGACGTGGGGTTACTCCGATTACATCCAATTCCACTTCAGCCCGTTGCTGCCCATCCAACGTGCGAATTTCAATAATGCGTCTCCCCGGTTGGTTAAAGCCAATGGTGGCGCGCCACTTGCCCGCTTCCACCGTGGGACGTGCCAGTTCAAATTGGCGATCGGCACGCAGTTGCAATTCCGTACCATCGGGATAATTATCGGCAGTTCCTTCAACCAGCGTTGCTTGCTGCACCGGAATGCGAGTGGGAATTTGGGTAAACCGCAATCGTTGTGCTTCTGGCAGGGAGGTAACCACTGGGATCACGATTTCAGTGCTGTCTGTGCCTACTTCTAGCCGCAACCGCCGATTTCCCGGATCTTGAAACAGAAAGTCAACCTGCCAGGTGCCATTGGGTCGAATTTCTGGTCCGGTGGTTCTAAAGCGCCCATCCACAATGATGGTGAGCGTTTGTCCAGCATAGGTGGCTGATGCGGTGCCCAGAATTGAAAATTGCTGTCTCACGAGCACAGGACTTTGTGGACCTTGAGTTACCTGAAGCATGGTCAAATCTCCTCATGAACAAAAGCATCCCTCCTGAAACAGTCTGTTAAACGCAACTCGAATGGTCAAGGGGAAAATGCACCTAGTAAAAGGTAACTGAGAAGGGGCGATCGGTCACCTTGCCTTTACTGATCGCAATATTTATCTAGTTTTGGAGAAAGGTCTGCACCGAACATCAATCGATACAATGAAGGAAATATCGGTAGGGGAGAAGTGACGCAATGGCTAGTCAACTGTTGCTGGTCGATGATGAGCCAGGGTTGCGAGAAGCGGTGCAAGCGTATTTGGAGGACAGCGGCTTTACCGTGGATGTTGCCAGTAACGCACGTGAGGGACTGGATCTGGCGCGGCAAAAACTGCCCGATCTGGTGATTACTGACATCATGATGCCTCAGGTGGATGGCTACCAATTTTTGCAGCAGTTGCGGGAAGAACCCCAGTTCAAATCTTTGCCTGTGGTGTTTCTCACGGCTCGCGGTATGACTTCCGATCGCATTCAGGGGTATAACGCCGGATGTGATGCCTACCTCTCCAAACCGTTTGACCCGGATGAACTGGTTGCCATTGTCAACAATCTGTTGGGTAAAAATGCCAGCCGCACCGGGGATGATGAAGTCCATAACATTGCAAACCTGGCACGGCAAATTGCAGATATCAAATCCATGCTGACGCAACGGGGCGCGATCGCTCAAACACCCAGCCCAATTAAGCTGGATCTCACCCCTCGCGAACAGAGTGTGTTGGACTTGGTGGTGGATGGCTTAATGAACAAAGAAATTGCCCGTCGATTAGAAACCAGCGTTCGCAACGTAGAGAAATACGTTAGTCGCTTGTTTGTGAAAACAGGCACCAACAGTCGCACAGAACTCGTTCGCTTTGCGCTGGAACATGGACTAACAAAGGGTAACTAGGGCGAACGAAGACCCAATATTGTGAAAAGGTATGAAAGGGAAAAAAGTCTTACTCACAGGGGGAACTGGCGGGTTGGGGCTGGGCGTTACACCGCTGGTTCTGGCTCAGGGTGCAGATGTCACGATTCCGTACCACAGCGCTCAGGAAGTAGAACGGTTGAAAAGCTATCTACCACCCGCTGATTTTGCCCGAATTCAATTTTTTCCCGTTGATCTGATAAACGAAGCCGCTGTGCAAGAACTGGTGAACACGATGGGTCGCATAGATGTGCTAATTCATCTGGTGGGTGGTTTTTCGATGGGTAAAACTCACGAATACCGCCTGGAACAGTGGCGACAAGACTTTGACCTGAACTTGACGACCACCTTTCTCGTCTGTAAGCACAGCCTGCAAAAAATGCTGGAATTTGGCTATGGGCGGATTGTCACCGTTGGCTCACGGGGCGCAGTAGAACCGGGCGGACAATTGGCAGCCTATTGTGCATCCAAAGCAGGTGTAGTGGCGCTAACCAAAGCGATCGCTGATGAAACCAAAGGCACCAACATCACTGCCAACGTCGTGCTGCCCAGCATCATCGATACCCCCGCTAACCGCGCTGCCATGGGAGCCGAAAACGCTTCACAATGGGTCAAGCCAGAGTCGTTAGGGCAGGTCATTTGCTTCCTCGCCTCCGAAGCCGCCAAAGACATCCGGGGTGCAGCAATTCCGGTGTGTGGCAGCGTTTAGGGAATGAGAATTCGTTAAAAAATGAACTACCCCGCCGCAAGCGGACGGGGTATCAGAATCAAAAAAGAGCAA
>JACYLN010000129.1 GCA_015272515.1 Leptolyngbyaceae cyanobacterium C42_A2020_001
CGGAGTCACTTCGTTGAGTTCGAGAGGTTGTTAGCGGCGGGTGAACGGGGTCGTTAGGTTGCTTAGGTTATCGGTGAGGATGACGCTTCAACCCCTCTCTGAATAGAAATCATGGAGCACCTCCAGATGGTGCAAGCAGAGTAATTAAAGCTGGCGCAATCCATCGAGGTCTTTTAACGCTTGTGACTGTTCTTGCAACTGGATTTTGAGGCGCTGACACACCAGTTCGCATAAGTCAAAAATCATCGGGTCAGTAATTTGATAGTAAACACTGACTCCCTGCGACTGACGTTTCACAATGCCTGCTTGAGTCAAAATCTTCAGGTGCTTGGAAGCGTTGGCTTGCCCCAGGCTCGTTTCTTCAATGATTTCAGTCACATTCTTTGCCCCGTCTTTGAGGGCACACAATACTTGTAGCCGACTAAGCTCTGACAAAACTTTGAAATAATCGGCAACTTGGGTGAGAGCCGAAATCGGGATTTGCGACATAAGCAGGAGTTAACTAATTTCAATTTGGATTTGCTTTTTTCATTATACTACTATATAGTGATATCACTAATAAATATAAAATAAGGGCAAACAGTGATGCTATTTCGTCAACTTTTTGACCGCGAAAGCAGTACCTACACGTATCTGATTGCCGATCGTGCTTCTGCCGAGGCAATATTAGTCGATCCAGTCTTAGAGCAGGTTGAGCGCGATCTCAAGTTGCTAAAAGAATTAGGCTTGACATTGCGCTACTGCTTAGAGACCCACGTTCATGCTGATCACATTACGGGCGCAGCCCAACTGCGATCGGTGACAGGATGTTTGAGTGTGGTGCCAGATCGAGCACAGGTAGAATGTGCCGATCAGTCTATTCGGCACGGTGAGACGCTGCATGTTGGAGAAGTAGAAATACAGGCGATCGCCACCCCAGGACACACCGACAGTCACATGGCATATCTCGTTAATGGAACACACTTGCTAACGGGTGATGCGCTATTGATTCGAGGCTGTGGGCGCACGGATTTTCAAAGTGGAGATGCGGGAACGTTGTTTGATTCAGTGACTCAACGGGTGTTCACCCTGCCAAATGCCACATTGATTTATCCAGCTCATGACTATCGCGGACAGACCGTTTCTTCAGTAGAGGAGGAAAAATGCTGGAATCCTCGATTTCAGGGGCGTAGCCGCGATGAATTCAAGCAGTTTATGAATGAACTAAATCTGCCCGATCCGCAAAAAATGATGGAGGCATTGCCCGCCAATGAACGATGTGGGCAAACACCCGCAATGTCTGCTAACACTTATTCGATTTAAAGGACAACCATGACGAATAATACTCGGATTCAAGAAATTGATGCTCAAACTTTGAAGCAATGGCTCGACGATCGTGCCGTTACATTAGTGGATGTGCGGGAAACAGCAGAATATGCAACGGAACGGATTCCTGGAGCTAACCTCCATCCATTGTCGCAATTCGACCCGCAGAAACTGCTCCCTGTTGAGGGAAAAACCCTAGTTCTTTACTGTCAATCGGGCAATCGATCGACCAAAGCTGCCCAACAATGTCTAGAGGCAGGATTTAACACTGTAGTTCATCTGCACGGTGGTATTCCCACTTGGAAAAATGCAGGCTACGCGATCGAGAAGAATCAAAATGCACCGATTAGCCTGTTTCGGCAGGTGCAAATTGTCGCTGGTTCGTTGGTGTTTTTAGGAACAGTTTTAGGTGTGTTAGTCTCGCCTAATTTCTTACTCCTCAGTGGTTTTGTCGGTGCTGGGCTTGTGTTTGCTGGAGTCACCAATACTTGTGCAATGGGATTGCTATTAGCCAAGTTGCCCTATAACCAACAATTTGGGAATAAACTATGATTTGGATTGTTGGGCATCTTCTTGCGGTTTGCATTGGTATCAGTTTAGGCTTATTGGGTGGTGGTGGCTCGGTGCTAGCACTGCCCGTGTTGGTCTACGTGATGGGCGTTGCACCAAAACCCGCGATTGCAATGACGCTGATTATTGTGGGGACGGTTAGCTTACTGGGCAGCATCCCCCATGCGCGACGTGGCAACCTGAATCTTAAAATAGCGGTAATTTTTGGATCGGCAACCATGGTGGGTGCTTATCTGGGTGCCAGGATTGCCACGCTGCCACTGATCACGAGTGCCTTCCAGATGATTCTCTTTGGACTCTCAATGCTAGTTGCGGCAGGGTTGATGATCTACCGCTCAAATAAGGCAAAGCCTGAGTCCAGTGAGGACGAGCTAGCATCGATGCATTACGTCAAACCTGCTTGCAAATATTGCTGGCTATGGCTCATGACCGAAGGAATTGCTGTAGGCGTTTTGACTGGGTTAGTTGGCGTTGGCGGTGGATTTGCGATTGTTCCGGCTTTGGTGCTGTTGGGTAATATCCCCATGCGACAGGCAATCGGGACTTCTCTGTTGATTATTGCGTGTAATTCCGTTTCGGGTTTGCTGGGTTACTTAGGACATGTCTCTCTAGACTGGACGCTTACGGTTTCATTTACTTTTTTGGCTGGATGTGGAACGGTGATTGGGGTACATCTTGCCCAATTTATCTCAGCTAAACAACTTCAGAAAAGCTTCGGTTACTTTCTTCTAGCCGTTGCCACATTTGTATTAGTACAAAATTGTGACAGCTTGCAAAGTCTCAAAAAATCATCCGTTTACCAGCAACCTAACAACCGTGTTGCAGCGGAACGTATCAACTTTCTTCGTTGAGTTGCAAAGGTAGTCTGCGTCCGCTGAACACGACTGTTAGACCGCAAGACTGTCTGTAGGGAGCAAGAGGCTGATACACGATACGTTGCT
>JACYLN010000096.1 GCA_015272515.1 Leptolyngbyaceae cyanobacterium C42_A2020_001
GACGGAGATCACCAATGTTTTCAAGTCGAATCCTGATTCTAATGCTCAAAGCGACAGTAAGCTGACCGTATTTGGATGTGAAGATTTACCAAATCTGTCTGCAAAAATTGAGCAATGGATTCGAGATAACGATGCGGAGGCTGGGCGATGAAATTAACCGTCACAGTTCTCGATACCACTGGAATCCAGTCCTATATTTTCGGCAGCAACCGCCTGCGGGAAAACATCGGTGCATCCTACTTGGTTGGGCAGGTGACGGATGCCTGGGTGAAGCAGATTCTGCGCGATGAACTTAGGATTAAAGACCCTAAAGCCTCGATTGAAACTCAGGATGCAGAGTTGGTTTATGCTGGGGGCGGCAACACCGTCTTGCTGTTTAAGTCGGCTGAAGTAGCCATTTCGTTCACCCAGAAACTCAGCCTTAAAGTCCTAAAAGAAGCCCCAGGTATTAACCTGGTGGTGGCTCATCGCCATGATTTTGAGTGGGGGCAAGATCATCTCTACGATACGGTCCAGGAGATGATGAAAGCTGATCTGGACGTGAAGAAGCGATCGCGCATTCCCTCTTCTCCGCTCTTAGGTTTGGGTGTAACGCAAGACTGCAACTCAACCCGCTTGGTGGCGGTTGATCAAAGCAAGAGTCATGGTTCGCCTGCGGACTATCCGGTTTCCCGGGAAATTGTGGCGAAGCTAGATACTGTCAGACCTGCCAACACACAATTGAAACAGACGCTGCAACTGCCCGACGGATGGGATATTCCTCTGGACTTCGACGACTTTGGACGTTCCAGGGATGAAATGAGCTACCTTGCCGTCGTGCATATTGATGGCAACAGTATGGGAAAAAGATTTCAAGCATTTGCTGAGGGTAAAAACGATCGCGATTACATCACCGCCATGCGCGACCTTTCTCAGAGTGTTGAACAGGCTGGGAAAGCCGTCCTCCAACAGTTGACTCAAGAACTTATTTCTAACTGGGATACGCTCAAAGAAACACTAGACCTGACAACCCAAAAATTACCCTTCCGTCCATTGGTTTATGGTGGGGATGATATCACCTTTGTCTGCGATGGTCGTCTGGGGTTAACGCTAGCGGTTCGCGCCCTCCAGCTATTTGAAGCCCAACCGATTGCAGATAATAAGCCAATAACGGCTTGTGCTGGCGTTTGCATTGTGAAAGCCCACTACCCCTTTGCCAGAGCCTATGAACTCAGTGAAGCCCTGTGCCGAGCTGCCAAGACAATTGCCAAACGCGAACGGGGCGGAGATGAGCGTTCAGAAGCTGTTTCTGCCATAGACTGGCATATCGCAGCTAGTGGCTTGCTCGGTGACTTGGCAGAAATTCGAGAGCGGGAATATCGTAGTCAAGATGGTAAGCACCTGGAAATGCGACCGCTTCTGTTAGATGCTGATCCTTATGATTGGCAGAACTGGCCAAGTTTTGAATCCGTGATCAAAGAGTTTATAAAAGGAGACTGGAAGGAGAAGCGGAATAAAGTGATGGCACTGCGAGAAGTGTTGCGACAAGGGCCAGCGGCAACCAAAGCGTTTTTAACGGCTTATCAGTTAGAGACACTTCCTATCATGCCTGGTAGCGATCGCAGACTGAAATCTCCACTGGCAGAACAGGGTTGGCTGGATACTACCTGCGGTTATTTTGATGCGATCGAAGCGATGGATTTTTACATTCCTTTGGAGGTGAGCCAATGAGTGTGCTGACAAAATCACTCGACCCCCTCAGCGAGGCGCGAATTTTTCTGCCCCATGTGAGCTGGCAGCAATACGAAACCCTGATTGCAATGTTTGGCGATCGCCCTCGCCTGCGCCTCACCTACCTGGAGGGAAACCTGGAGATCATGACCATCTCTCCTGAGCATGAGATGCTTAAAAAAATGATTGCGCGTTTAATAGAAGTCTATGCCCTGGAGCGAGATATCGATTTGTTTAGCTGCGGCTCGGCGACATTTAGACGGGAAGCAGCGGCAAGAGGACTGGAACCGGATGAAAGCTATTGTATTGGAACTCGCAAAGAACTTCCAGATCTGGCCATTGAGGTCGTGATTAGCAGTGGCAGTATTGACAAACTCAAGGTCTATCAAGGACTGGGAGTGAAAGAAGTATGGTTCTGGCAGGATAATCGCTTTTCACTGTACCGCTTGAATGATTCCAGTTCTGACTATGATTCCATTGGGCAAAGTACTTTTTTCCCAGATTTAGATTTCACGCTACTGGCAACCTACCTTCAGCCCGAGGCAGAACCTCAAGCGGTCAAAGCGTTTCTGCAAGCATTACGGCAGCAGGGGAGCAATTAAATGTCAATTTATAGGCTCAACATTCACTTGCTTAGTGACACTACCTTTGGTCGAGGGGACGGTGTAGCTGGCTTGATTGATCAGGAAGTGGAACATGATCCCTATGGATTTCCCTATTTGCGTGGACGAACCCTCAAAGGCTTATTGAGTGAAGAATGTGACAATTTGATCCATACATTACCTGGCGATCAAAAAATTCACTGGCAACGGGTTGCTGGGGAATTGTTTGGCAAACCCGGCAGCACCCTGGATACGATGGGAGCGATTCATGTGGGAGATGCTTGTTTACCAGAGGATTTGCGCCAAGCAGTTGCCTACCAAATTAGCCGGGGGAAGTTAACCAGGGCTGAAATTCTCGACTCTCTCACCACAATTCGTCGCCAAACGGCCATCAATCCTGAAAGTGGCGTACCAGATAAAGGTAGTCTCCGCTCTGCTCGTGTTGTATTGAGAGACCTGACCTTTACGGCTGACCTCTCTTTTGAGCAGCAA
>JACYLN010000068.1 GCA_015272515.1 Leptolyngbyaceae cyanobacterium C42_A2020_001
CTTGCTCTTTTTTGATTCTGATACCCCGTCCGCTTGCGGCGGGGTAGTTCATTATTCCTCGTTGAATCGCGTCCGCATTAATCTGGTTCAACGTGTGAGGAATGGAAAGACGAGATTTCAAATGTTCAGTGACCACATCGCTAGTGCGATCGATCAATTGTTTTGCCAGATCGTTAACTGCTCTCTGCCCATTTTTGAAAGACAGATACCCAACCAAACCAACCGCTCCAAAAATCTGAAGCACAAAGGGTACAACAAGAACAATCTGGAGTGGAAGTGCTTTACCTACGCGGAACCACCAAATTTTCATTCTGCAAGAGAGAAAACTATACGAATTCAATAGTTCTAAAGTTCCCCAAATGCCCCCCTCCCCCACTTTTGCTCAACATGGCTTGAGAAAGAAAATAGGGCATGACTAAATCAGTCACTGTAATGAATTGGATACAGTGCCCTACAAGAAATCAGTGGTAGTTTATGCAATCTGAATTATGTATCAAGAACTTGTAGGGGTTGGTCTGGTGCTAGTCCTATCAAATAATGAAGTTTCCAGGATGGTGGATAGGTTAATGCCGCGAATCGAATAATCCAGCAATTGCATGGGATGCAAGATGGGAACTTCTTTACCTTGTAACTTCAAGTGGCGACTAATTTGCACAAAACAACCAATATTGGCAGAAGCGATCGCTGAAGCACCAGTATTCGTTAAATTCTGAACTTTTTGTCGTCCCAGTTCTTCAGCAACATCTGGTTGCAAAATGTTGTAAACGCCCGCACTGCCGCAGCATAGCGCCGCATCTACAGGTTCTCGCAACATCACACCAGGGATTTGCCGCAGCAATTTGCGAGGTTGCACACTAATTTTTTGTCCGTGTAGCATGTGGCAGGCATCCTGGTAGACCAGTGTTAGCGGCGCATCCTGTAGCGGCGATAGTCTTGCAGTTAAACCCACTTCTGCCAAAAATTCCTGCACATCGCGAACTTTTGCAGCAAAATCGTTGGCTTTTTCCTTGTAATGGGGGTCATCCGCCAAAATATTGCCGTACTCTTTCAGCGTGTGCCCACAACCAGAGGCATTAATCAGCACGAAATCAACATCAGTGTCGGCAAAGCTATCAATTAATTGACGTGCCAGAGTTTTCGTTTGCTCTTCCTGCCCCTGGTGATGGGTGAGGGCGGCGCAGCATCCTTGCGATCTCGGTACAACCACTTCACAACCGTTGGCAGTTAATACGCGCACTGTCGCATCATTCACCTCTGGATTAAAAAGCCGTTGCACGCAGCCCAGCAGCATCCCCACGCGATAGCGCCTTTCCCCCTGCGCTGGAATCAATTCGGGGATGGTGTCTTGGAACGCTTGTGCTGAAATCGGGGGCAACATGGCTTCCATTGCTGCGAGTTGCGGTGAGATCTGCTTGAGGAAGCCCAGCGATCGCACTAACTTTTGCAACCCCGATTTTTGATACAGCCCCATTGGTCGCAACAACGCCCGTAACCGGCGGGGATAGGGAAACAGGGTGAAGATCAGTTGGCGGATCAATTTTTCGGGCAGCGATCGCGGATGATTGCGCTCTACTTGGTGCCGTGTGGCTTCAATTAACTTGTCGTACTGCACCCCAGATGGACAGGTGGTAACGCACGCCAAACAGCCCAAACACGAGTCAAAATGCTGAACGGTGGCAGGTGAGAGCGGAATTTGCCCCTCATTCACCCCATCCATGAGATAAATTCGCCCTCTGGGAGAGTCGGTTTCTTTGCCAATTACCCGGTAGCTGGGGCAGGTAGACAGGCAAAAGCCGCAATGCACACAGGCATCGATCAGTTTAGGGTCGGGGGGATGCTTGGCATCAAAGGAGGGCTGAGTGGCCGAATCGTGTTGAAGCATAGGGATTGGCGTTAAGCGATCGCGGTCTGCCTTTCTTCCACACTACAACTTATTGGGAAGGGGGAATGGGGAATCGGGGCTAGGGTTTAGGGGATGGAAGGCGAGTTGATCAAATTCCACCCACAAATCGGCGAGGGCTGAGAAGCTGATTGGGGTCAAATTGATGTTTAATTTGTCGCATCACATCTAGCCCATTGCCAGAGTAGCCCCAAACATCGATTTGCTGCTTTAGGGCAACCGGGGCCGCCAATACGGACAGAAAACCACCATGTTCCTGGCAGAGGGCGCGAATTTGGGTAAGGGCAGTGGGGGCTGTGGCGGCGTTAGTTATGTAAAACCTCCCAAGTCCGCTAGCTGCATGAATTTGGGCATAGCAACCTGGGAGGGTCGCAATCTGGTGCAGAAGAACCATCGCCTGTGATGGTTGTATTCCTATTTTGCAAGCGATCGCTGCGTCCGTGGGTAAGTTAGTCATTCGTTCTGGCAATCGCTGCCATAGAGCCGTTTCTGCTTCGCCTGAAACTGAGATGCTACGGAGCTGAAGCGCTTCACCCAGAGCCGCAACTTTACGCATTTGCTCTTCTACGCTGGGCAGAATGCTTTGAAACCGAATTGCCACCCCCACCCCCTGCCCCAAATCCAAATCCTCGACGACGGAGGCAGATACCAGATCCAAACTGGAGGGCGTGAGAGCAGATTGCAGCAGGGTTTGCGTCAGTTGCGCGATCGCCTCTTCTCTTCCGCTAAACACGATTGTTTGAGATGCATCTGGCAGGGGATACACGCGAAACGTCACCTGCGTCAAAATTCCCAACGTGCCGTAAGACCCGGTAAACAATTTCATCAGGTCGTAGCCCGCCACGTTTTTCACAACTCTGCCCCCTGCTTTGGCAATCTGCCCATCAGCCCGCACAAATGAAATGCCCAGCAGCATATCCCGCACGCTATGGTATCGCTGCCGTAACGATCCAGTGTCTGCTGTGGCGATAATGCCACCAATGGTTGCTTGGTCGGGATAGGTTGGGTCGATCGCTAAAAACTGCCCCGCTTTTGCCAGGAGGGTTTGCAACGCCGCCAATGTCATCCCCGCTTCTACGGTCACGGTTAAATCGCCAATGGCATGATCAATCAACCGATCTAACCGTTGCGTACTTACTACAATCAGTGGAGCCGTATTCCACGTGTTAACCAATCCGCCCCAGTTGAGTTTGCTCCCATTGCCACAAGGTAACACTGCATAGCGCTGCTGATGGGCAGTGGTGATTACGGCAGCCAGTTCTGCAACCGTAGCCGGAAACACCACACAGGCAACGGGTTGCCCCGGCGAGATCGCTTGACTGATGCGAGTTTTCCAGGCGTTATCCACACCATCCCAGGTCAACACCTGACCCGCCCCAACAACCGATCGCAGCATGGATGCGATCGCCTGGGTAAAGTTGCCTGATTGTGCAAAATCAATTTCCATCCCGCCCCACTGACCTCGCGAAACCCCTACTCATCCAAAATCCACTCAGATGCCCGTTCCCCTAACTCCAGCGGAATGCTCACTGCCTTTCCCAGGCGCGGGCGTTCTTTTGTGTGTTCAATGTAAGCCTGCACCTGTTCCACCCCGCCCCACGCCTGCAAATAAGAGCCAACGGCATTAAGATGCTCTAGATACTCTGCCTCAGTCATGGGAAAGGAGACCTGTTCCAAATATTTCCACATGACTAATACAAAAATCTTGCCCTGAGTCCTTCGTAGTTGAATATCATACGAGCGACCCCATTTGTTGATTAGAAGTTGGCGAAGTTCTTGTCCAGTCATACGGTATCTAGTATCCCACAGGACGGTGGAAGGGTAGGAGGGCTAGTGCAGACGCTAGCAATAGCCCGGTACGGCAGAACCAGTATCAACAAACCGACCCAAAGAGCGTATTGCTTTTGCTAAAAAGAATGCGAGAATTGCTGTCTATCCGTTGAAGCCACTTCAATGGAAGCGCATCTACTGATTGTGATGGAGTTTTGATGGAAGGGTTATTCACGTAACCCCCGTTTTTGTCACATTTGGTGAACACACACAAGCAATGATTGCAGTCTGGCTCATTCGGCATGGAGAAAGTGAATCAAATGCGGGACTACCTACCCAAAATCTAACGGAATTTACCCAACTAACGCCGAAAGGGCATCGGCAAGCAGAATCATTAATTCACGTTGTGGCAAAACCTGACTTGATTGTGACCTCACCGTATATTCGTACAAAACAAACGGCTCAACCGATTCTGACTCAATTTCCTAATTGCCCCCAGGCAGAATGGCAAGTGCAAGAATTTGACTATCTGTCGCTACCGTCTAAACCTACTGATCGTTCTGAGATTCTTGATTTGTGTAAAGTGTATTGGCAGCGTCGTGATCCATTCTATATCGATGGAGAAGGGGCAGAATCGTTTGCTGGTTTAATGCATCGCGTGAAGCAGATGTTTCAACAAATTCAACAATTGGATGGCAAGCTAATTGTCATTTTCAGCCATGCAGGGTTTATTCGCGCCGTTTTGTGGTCGGCGTTAACGCAAACGGCTGAGATTACGCCAAAAGCGATGGAAAAGTTTTGCTGTTTTATTCAGTCTGTGCGGATTCCCAATGCTGCGATAGTCAAGCTGTATCTGCACCAGGATGAGATATTCATCAGCAACATCCTTACATCTCATTTGCCAGATTTGTAAAACGCTGGAGATGAAAACGCTGGAGATAGAAGACCTAAAGAACTAAAGGAGGGCGATGCTGACTCCAGGGACGAGCGGCTTCAATTTGGGCAGCAAGGGCAATCAGGGTTTCATCAGCAGCCGGATGCCCGACTAATTGAACGCCGATGGGTAATCTACTGGCAGTGAATCCGGTGGGAATGGCGATCGCAGGTTGCCCTGTAGCATTAAACGGTGGGCAAGGGGCAATCCAGTGAATGATCTTTTCCAACGTTTTTGCTGGACGATACCGCGCCCATTCGCCCACTCGAATTGTGGAATGCAAGTAAGTGGGCAACAAAAAAACGTCAATGTCATCAAACGACGCAACAATACGACGCGCAATCAGTTGCACTTTAGAGACAGCCCGCAAATACGCCCCACAGGAGCAAAATCGGGCACGCAGCGCAAACCAGCGATTCATCTTGCCTAAAAAAATCTCAGGTGTGCCTGCCTCGTTCAACACCGCTTGAAACATCGTAGTAAATGGCTCAATCAGTTCTTCCAAGCATGGAGGCAATGACCTCGGCTCAACCTGATGCCCCAATGACTCTAAAAGACTGGCAGTATCTAGTACCGCCTGCCGACAGTCGGCATCTGCTTCACCAATAGCTGGTATTCCAGTTGAGAAAGCAATTTTCAACGATTTGAATGGGGAATTTGCTGCGGACAGAAAGGATGATTCAGGATCGGGTAACCAGTAGGGATCACCGGGGACATAGCCAGACATCACATCGAGCAATGCGGCGGTGTCAGTCGTTGTTCGCCCTAGAGGACCGTTGGTTGCCAAGCCACTTAAGCGATCGCCCAACGGTGCATAGGTGACTCGTCCCCGTGATGGCTTGATCCCCACCAATCCACAGCAAAAAGCAGGACCACGAACTGACCCTCCTCCATCTGATCCCTGGGCCACAGCACATAACCCTGCGGCTAAAGCGGCAGCGGCACCTCCACTTGATCCTCCCGGCGTATGCTGCAAACTCCAGGGGTTGCGGGCCGGTGGGAAACCATCTGGTTCGGTGTAGGGCAGTGTTCCCGCTTCTGACGTTGCCGTTTTCCCTAAAATTACAAATCCAGCCTGTTTGATGCGCTGAACAACCCCATCATCCTCCTGGGCAATTCGCTTTTTTAACCATCTCACCCCAAACGTGCACGGCATTCCCGCCACTGGATTCAGATCTTTAATCGAGATGGGCACACCAAAAAACGGCGGCAAGTCTTCGGACGGAGTGTGCGTCAGGTGTTCAGTTTTCGCTTTGGCATCCGCGATCGCCTGTTCGGCTGCCACAAATACATAACTCCCCAACTGCGGATTAAGACGTTCAATTCGCTCTAAATAAACCTCAACCAGATCTAACGGCGAGATTTCCTTTTGCCGAATCAGCCGTGCTTGGTCTAACGCAGGAGTAAATGCCAGGTCAGCGGAATTCATGAACCACCCTCATCCGAACACACGATCGCCCCTCACCTTAACTGATCCAACGAGCGATCGCGTAGAGATTCCCAAACATCCGCCTCAGTCAAGAAAAAAATCAAGCAAGTCCTCAAAAAAATCTTGAGAAACCTGTTGATTTGATTTCACCATCCTCGTTAGGAGTGTTATTCTAGAAAAGCGCGAATTTTGCGTGAAGCTTTCACATGCAAAGTACACGCAAGATTTTGCTGAGGGCAACCTCTTTTTGTTGGTTCACCCGTTCATTACGGCAGGAGACGAGGGAGTCGTGGCAAAGAAAGACGCAGAGGTTGCGGCAAAAAAAGACGCAGCGGAATCGCAAAAGCAAGCACCGCAGTCTGGGTTCAACGTCAGCAACTTCCTACAAGAAACCAAGGAAGAACTGGACAAAGTTGTGTGGCCCAGTCGTCAGCAGCTAATCAGCGAATCATTGGCTGTCGTTTTGATGGTGATTCTTTCAACAACTCTGATCTATCTCGTTGATAACTTCTTTGCTTGGGCAGCAAGGCAGGTGTTTGGATGACTTACACATCCGATGAATCTCAAAGTCTTGCTCAATTTGAGTCACAAGACAATTCATCAGAGCAACTTTCTCCCGAATCAGCACGATGGTATGCGGTTCAGGTCGCATCTGGCTGCGAAAAGCGAGTCAAGGCAAACATCGAGCAACGAATCCACACCCTTGATGTTGCCGATAAAATTCTGCAAATCGAGATCCCCCAAACTCCCGCTGTCAAAATTCGTAAGGATGGCAGTCGCCAGAACACTGAAGAAAAAGTTTTTCCAGGCTACGTATTAGTTCGCATGAAGCGAAACTGGGATGCGGACACACAAGAGTGGAAATTAGACGACGAAGCCTGGTTAGTCGTGAAAAACACCCCCAACGTCATTAACTTTGTGGGTGCCGAGCAGCGTCGTCCTGGTCGTGGGCGAGGTCACGTAAAACCCATGCCTTTGAGTCCTGCTGAAGTTGAGCGCATCTTCAAGCAGGCTCAAGAACAAGAGCCAGTCGTCAAGATTGACATGGCACCCGGCGATAAAATCCTGGTTCTCTCAGGTCCTTTTAAAGACTTTGAGGGTGAGGTAATTGAAGTTAGCCCAGAACGCAGCAAGCTGAAGGCGCTACTTTCAATTTTTGGTCGCGATACGCCAGTAGAGCTGGAATTTAATCAGGTTCAGAAACAGAGTTAACAATGGCAAAGAAGGTTGTTGCAATAATCAAGTTAGCGCTTCCAGCCGGAAAAGCTAACCCGGCACCCCCTGTTGGTCCAGCACTGGGTCAACACGGTGTCAACATCATGATGTTCTGCAAGGAATATAATGCCAAGACTTCTGATCAGGTTGGCATGATTGTTCCTGTGGAGATTTCGGTCTATGAAGATCGCAGCTTCACGTTTGTCCTCAAAACACCTCCTGCATCGGTTCTGCTGCAAAAAGCAGCCGGAGTTGATAAAGGATCAGGTGAGCCGAACCGCAAAAAGGTTGGTTCCATTACTCGGGCACAACTGCGAGAAATTGCTCAAACAAAAATGCCCGATCTGAATGCGAACGACGTTGAAGCGGCAATGAAAATTATCGAAGGTACCGCTCGCAACATGGGCGTGACTATCAAAGATTAGGAGTAAACCTTATTGGGGGAGAGGATTAACCTCGTTATCACCCCAGGAGTGATCAAATGGCAAAAGTATCAAAACGACTGAGAGAGTTACAGGCAAAGGTTGAAGACCGCGCCTACACACCCCTGGAAGCGGTTCAACTGCTGAAAGAAACTGCAACCGCGAAGTTCCCAGAGTCAGCAGAAGCTCATATCCGGTTGGGGATTGATCCCAAATACACCGATCAACAACTTCGGACAACTGTGGCACTGCCGAAGGGCACCGGGCAATCTATTCGCGTTGCGGTGATTGCCAGAGGGGAAAAGGTGACTGAGGCAACTAACTCTGGTGCGGATATTGCTGGTTCTGAAGAATTGATCGATGAAATTCAGAAGGGCATGATGGATTTCGATCTGTTGATTGCAACACCAGATATGATGCCTCAGGTGGCGAAGCTAGGGAAATTACTGGGTCCTCGTGGTTTAATGCCCTCTCCAAAAGGAGGGACGGTCACTTTCGATCTGGGACAAGCCATTTCTGAGTTTAAAGCTGGTAAACTGGAATTTCGCGCAGACCGGACAGGAATTGTTCATGTTCTGTTTGGCAAGGCAACATTTTCTGCCGAAGATTTGCTGGTGAACTTGAAGGCATTGCAAGAGACGATTGATCGTAACCGTCCTTCGGGTGCTAAGGGACGCTACTGGCGGAGTGTATATATTTCCGCAACGATGGGTCCTTCCATTCAAGTAGACATTAGCGGACTGCGTGATCTCAAACTGGGTGAGGCTGCATAAAGCAGGGAGTTTAACCGTTTGAAAATTTCCCCAACTGAATAATGAAACCCTAGACAGCAGGTGCTTTTAGCTTAATCTCCTGCCGAGGTTTTCAAAGTTTCTTCTGATGGGCAGTCCTGCGCTTAAGACTGTTTGGAAGATGTTGAAAAACCCCGGCACGATGTTCGGGGTTTTTAGTTGGTGGAAAGTGTCCAAGTGTTGTTTTTAACCCAATTAAGGAGGTGAGATAAAAATGGGAAGAACGCTAGAAGAGAAGAAGGACATGGTTAGCGAATTGAAAGAAACGCTGAGCCAAAGTCAGCTTGCCGTTGTGATTGACTTCAAGGGCTTGTCTGTGGCTGAGATTACTGATCTTCGTAAGCGATTGCTGCCTACAGGAGCGGTTTGCAAGGTAACAAAGAACACTCTGATGCGAATTGCGATTGAGGGTGATTCTAATTGGGAGCCGATGACGAAGTTCCTGAAAGAGTCTTCGGCTTTTGTCTTGGTGAAAGACGATGTGGCGGGTGCTCTCAAGGCGTATCAGGATTTTCAGAAGGCATCTAAGAAGACGGAACTGCGCGGTGGCGTGATGGAAGGTCGTGCTTTGTCGCAAGACGAAGTGAAAGCGATCGCGGATCTGCCCTCTAAAGAGCAACTCATGGCTCAAATTGCTGGGGCAATCAACGGCGTGGCAACCAAGCTGGCAGTTGGTATCGATCAAGTTCCAGCCTCTCTGGCTCGTGCCATCCAGGCAATTGCCGACAAAGACAAAGAAGCAGCGTAGAAGTTTGGTTGACGTTCAATTCGGAACGTTATGCCCTACAACTCACTGTTGACAAAACAAGTAATCCAAAATTTACACAAGGAGATTCCCATGTCTGCGGTTACTGATGAAATTCTCGATAAGTTAAAAACCCTCACTCTGCTGGAAGCGGCTGAACTGGTGAAGCAGATTGAAGAGGCGTTTGGCGTGAGTGCGGCGGCTCCGGCTGGCGGCATGATGATGATGGCTCCTGGCGTTGGCGCACCTGCGGCGGCGGAAGAAGTTGAAGAAAAAACCGAATTCGATGTTGTTTTGGAAGAAGTTCCTGCCGACAAGAAGATTGCAGTTCTCAAAGTGGTGCGGACATTGACCGGATTGGGTCTGAAAGAAGCAAAAGATTTGGTGGAAGCAGCTCCCAAACCTGTCAAAGAAGCGATCGCCAAAGATGCGGCCGAAGATGCCAAGAAACAGCTTGAAGAAGCGGGCGCAAAAGTTTCCGTTAAGTAATTGCAGGGGCAAACAGCCGTTTGCCTTTACTGGACTGCATTTTATTTGCAATGAGAGGGCATGGCATCATGCCCTTTTTCATGATTTTTAGAACAATTACCGCTGCAAACTCCGGGGATCTAGGGCATCTCGCAACCCATCCCCCAACAGGTTAAACGCCAACACAGTAAGAATAATTAAAATTGCCGGAGGCCAGATCAGCCAGGGTTGTAGTACTAGAATTGATGCATTAGTCGCCAAAGATAACATATTCCCCCAGGATGGATCGGGCTGTTGAATGCCTAACCCAATCAGGCTCAATACCGACTCGGCAACAATAAAATCAGGAATTGCCAGGGTTGCGGAAATGATCACAAAGGTAGCGGTTTGCGGCAACACGTGGCGAGTGATGATATAGAGCGATCGCCCCCCCATAGCCCGCGATGCCTGGACAAATTCCCGCTCCTTAATTGACAATACCTCCCCACGAATTACCCGTGCTAAACTTGCCCACCGAATAAAAGATGTAATCAAAATAATCAGTAAAAAGCGCTGAGCGCTGGTAAGTCCGGGCGGCAAGACAGCGGCTAACGCCACCAGCAAATAAATGCTGGGGATGGTCATCAACACTTCCACCAGACGCATCAAAATTGTATCTGTCCAGCCGCCGAAATAGCCAGAAATACCGCCCACCAACATCCCAATTGGGAAGGAAATCGCAATTCCCACCAATCCAATGCTGAGGCTGATTCGTCCCCCATACACTAGACGACTGAACTGATCGCGCGCCTGGTCATCCGTGCCTAGCCAATTAAATTTGCCTGGTCCAACCGTGCCAAACAAATGAAGATTGCCTGGAATGCCCGGAAACAACTCTACTTCTTCAAATTTGGGATTGGTAAACGAAAACTGAGTTGGCAGGGGTAACTTAATTTGCAACAGACGATACTCATCTCCCTGCACAAACAAGCGCAACGGAGAAGGCTGAGCATAATCCACAATGAGTTTGCGATCGCCCGTGTTCAAATCTACTGGGCCCTGAGTGGTGGGATAAACATGAGGTCCAATAAACTGCCCCGACTTTTGATCGCGCCAATAAACTTGCGTAGGTGGTAGCAAAGCTGCATCTGGCTGCGAGGCGTAGGGATCGTAAGGAGCCACAAACTCCGCGGCAATTACCATCATGTAAAACAGCAACAGGATAACCGCACCGATGCGAGCCAGTGTGTTGGTCTTAAGTCGTTTCCACCAATTCATAGCAGCCGGACAAACCTAAAAGGAATATGCCAACTAGCATACCTGCTGAATCTAGCGATGGATGTGTCAATTGTTAGTTCATGCCGTTCCATTAGGGGCTTCGTGTTCTACTACAAACACATTGGAATACAGATTCGCAATAATTTGTTTACCCTGCTGCGTCAAAGACAAATACTCCAGGGCATTTTGAATATATGGGTAAACACCATGCCAGTAGAACTTAGGATAATTCTTTCGTAGTTCTCCAGGATGGCGATAGCCCAAGGCCCTGTTAACTCCAGTTTCCTCAAATTCATAAAACAATGCGCTGATTTTTTTTAAGTAGCGTGGGTCGCTCAGTTGCCCAATTAAATCAGAGGCCCGAATTAATCCCGGATAATTTCTAGTTTCCTGGTGATCTTCAGCCGCTGGCACTGGAAACCGAGTAAGTTCTATGTTGTGCTTAATCACTTCGGCATCAATCAGTTTGTGCCCACCAAACCGCTCGTCAATAAATAGCTTGGCGCGATCGACATGGTAAGGGGTCAGCGAGGCATCGGATGAGCCGGGAGGAAGGGTGACCATGCCCCCATCGCGTCCTGTGGCATAGGTTCCGTCTCTGTCTTGCCGACAAACCCCTTTCACATACCCAATATCATGACAAACGAGGGAAATGACGTAGTGCAACCAATCATCACAAGAGACACCGCCTTCGCGAATGTGCTTTCCGCGCAAAATTTCTTGCCCCACTAAGGTCACCAAGATCGAGTGCTCGACGTTGTGATAAAGGGCATCACTGTTGGCAATGTTTTCCATCGCCATTGCCCCCACCCAGCCAATGATGTCTTCATAGTCAGATTTCAACCCACCGTAAGTGCGCCGATAGCCTTCCTTCAGCTTTTTTACAAAGTCTTCGATCAGCAGTTCAGTGGCATTAAACATGCGGATTGTTTGATTGGGTGCGATCGCAAATCGCTAAACACTTTCAACATACAGCCGAATTCAAGAATAGTCAGGGAGATTTATAGCAATTCTTGTTCAACACATTCAACACAGGTATAACCTGTTGAGACAGGGTATGGGGTGTGGGGTGTGAATTGTTGTGCATCAAGTAACAACGCTATAGCAAGATCTTTTTCAGGTATCGGATAGCTTGAGCAACGCATCTTTGACTGCGGGAGGGAGCTGGCGCATAATTTTACCTTTTTCACGATCAACGGCAACCAGCGTTACACGAGCCGTTGCAAACACATCGGCAGTGTCGATCGCCTGAATTTGATAGTCCCAGTTAATTCGCACTCCAGACACTCCTACCATCCGAGTTTTGACATTGACGTTTGCCCCCATCCGAATCGGTTGGTGATAGCGAATCGCAAGTTCTACCACAGGCAAATCACATCCCAGGGCAACCAGATCGGCAAATAGAATGCCAATGCTGCGGAGACATTCCACCCGCGCTTCTTCCATCCAGGCGATGTAAGCGCCATGCCAGACGATACCGCCATAGTCTGTGTGATGGGGATGAGCGGTGACCAAGTAGTCGAACCAGGCTTGCGCGATCGCCTCGGTTGAGCTTTGGATCGCACCCGTTGCTGGAAGTTGAGAAATGTCCGAGGGATTTGTCATACTTCAATCAATACTGTAAAGGAACCTTTAATGCGGTTTTAGCACAGGTCATTTCTACTTGATAAAAACCTCCATTGTTGAGTGAAAAGATGTACAAGTAAATCTGACTTGCTTTATTGATAAAAACGAGTGAATAATCTCTATTCTCTAATGATTCTGAATTATTTAAGGCATCTCAAATAGAAGAAAACCAAAAGCTGTATTCTCGCAAACACATCGGTAAAAACTGTATAGATTAAAAAATTTGAATCTTTGTTAAAAGATACATCGTCTCAATTGTGTGAAAAATTATGGACTTCAAAATGCAATAGATTGAGCAAGTTTAAGGATGGAGTTATTAATAGAAGAGCAGTCAGTTTGATTCGAGGTTGAATGCTCCTACAGAAGAAGCTACGCCAGCATCAAATTTTGGTATTTCTCGCTCATTAATACCGACTCCCCATACGAAACGGCTACCAACTTGATTTTCATACAAGAGGCATCGCAATGATAGAAAAAATTCTGCTAGCAGACTCCGGCACTGGGCATTCTGAGGAAATGTTAAAAGCCTTAATGGAAATTCCCTCAATTCAACGGGCGCAAGTGACGATTCTACACGTAGTTCCCGCTCAAATTACCACCGACTCAATGACGGAGAAGTGGGAAGAGGGGGGCAAAGTTCTAGCCAACGCGATTCAATCGCTCAATCTTGATCCAAACCATGTTAACGCCATGCTACGCCAGGGTGATCCAAAGGATGTGGTATGTAAAGTGGCAGAAGAGATTGATGCAGACTTGATTATCATGGGGTCTCGTGGTTTAACGCGGATTATCTCTATTCTGGAGAATTCTGTGAGTCAATATGTGTTTCAGTTGTCTTCTCGTCCCATGCTGTTGGTGAAAGATGACATTTATGTGAAGAAGATTAAGCGCATCATGGTGGCGGTTGATAAATCCGATTCTGCCAAGAATTGTTTGGATCTAGCTCTGTTTTTGCTACGCGACATTAAAGGTGGACAGTTAACCCTGGTGCATGTCGATCCTACGGCAGCCAAAACCGAACCCAAACATGGGGCAGAAGCCGAGAAAGACCCCGCTCTAGCTGAGGCGATCGCTCAAGCGAAAAAAGCCGGAGTTTCTTATCAATGCGTTTCGGCAGTGGGCAAACCTGGCGAAGTCATTTGCCGTTTAGCAGAAGAAAGTCAAATCGATTTGCTGATGCTAGGTTCTCCCGATCGCCGCCCATCCATTGCCAAAGGTTTGCCAGATCTGGATCGACTTTTGGGAACCTCGCTTTCAGACTATGTGCGGGTTTACGCCACCTGCCCTGTATTGTTAGCCCGCACCGCTGCTTAAAGTTGAATATCATTGAATGGGTGTAGGGACGTTGAAGCCAGCGTCCCTATCGTTTTAGAGTTCTATGTCTGGCAATTCCAACCGAGGAAATGGTGGTATCGTGATGCTAATGAGCGATTTGGAGCGGTGCTACAGAGTTTTAGGGCTGAAGTCTGGTGCCTCCCTAGAGGAGATCAACCAGGCTTATAAAGATCTGGTTATGGTTTGGCATCCTGACCGGGTTGCCAACGGTGATCCAGATCGAGTTGCTGAAGCTCAAGAAAAAATGAAGGAGCTGAACCACGCGCGCGACCAACTGCGGGCATACCGTTCTAAAGCTCAAGCGCGGGCAACTCAAACGACCAACGCATCACGGCGTTATTACTATCAGCCCTACCCACGCCCCCATCAACATTATCAAGCTTCTAAGTCTTCAACAACGCAGCAAAACGCCCAACCGAAGGAGCGATCGCCGTCGAATCATCAATCAACGTCTCAATCTCCCCCCCGACCTGACTACTACCGCAGCTATGGGCAAGCTTCTACCCAATCATCTGCTCAGAACAGTCAGGCAAAGGAGCGATCGCAATCCAACTATCAAAACTCCCAGAACTCCCAGAACCCAACCGCATATCAGGCTTATTATCGGGCAGCGTCGCAGCCTCAAGGCTCGTCTCACTACTCTGCTGGCACCCATTACTCGGCAAATTCCCAGACTCAACCCCAGCCATCTCCGTCACCCGAACACACCGCCCCTTCCTGGAAATCTCCCTACCCAGATATGAGTGGCACCGACCTGAGCGATGCAAATCTGAGCGAAAAAGATCTGTCTAACCGCAATTTGAGTAACGCCAATTTGAGCCGAGCGAATCTTAGCGATGCCTTTTTGCACAAAGTCAATCTAAGCGGCGCAAACTTACAACAGGCAAATCTGTTTCGTGCCAATTTGCTGCAAGCAAACTTGAGGCAGGCAAACCTGCGAGATGCCAACCTGATTGGGGCAGATTTAAGTGGTGCGGATCTCACAGGTGCAGACTTAAGCGGAGCCAAAGTTGGATCGGGCGATCGCATTATGGTGAAGCTAACCGGAGCCATTCTAACTGGGGCAATCTTGCCAGATGGACGGATTCACAGTTAATCAAATTTACAGTTAATCAAATTAAATTCACCAAATCAACGCTGAGCCACCCCTGCAAACCGATGCTGAGACGCTAGGGTGATTTGAATTTGTGGGTCCTTGATCAAGTAAGCCGTGAAGGTTGCTGAGGGTGTACTTTGCACAAAGCGAAACGGGCTGCGTTCTGCTACACCTAAATACACGTCAATGTGGTTTTCTTTCACGGCTGCGCCCACATCCGCCGCGTAAAAATAGCCATCATGCACCGCTTGTTGCCCAGAAGGCAGCGTTACAACCGTTCCCCGCGCTTCGGGAATGTAAACGACTGAACCAATGGGAATCATGGTTTTGTCTACCGCGATCGTCCGATAAGGCACCAGTTGATTGCCCCCCACCCCCTCCCCATAAGGAGTATTGGATAGTTTAAACCGCACCCGATTTGTGGCAGGTAAGCTTTTTAAGCGGGGATAAAAGGGAAAACAATCCACTTGAGCCGTGTCCCCACGTCCAGCAAAGTTAAAGGTTCCTAAAATCTGCTGCCCGTTTGCTACTTGTACACTGCCTTCTAATGCCGCCGCGCACCAATCGCGTTGAGAAAGAGTTACTCCCAGATTGTTACCTGTAAGGTCAAGCAAGGGATAGCCACTAGCCGCAGCCTGAGCCTGATGGGTGTAGTAGTAGGTTGCCCAAAGGGAAGGCAGTTGAGCCAGAGTTGCATTGTTAGGTTGGGGTAGGTTAAAGGTGTCTGTGTTTGCAACAAAGCGCGGGGTCGGCGGGTTGGTTACCGGAGCAGAGCCAGTGGGCAAAGTTGTCAGGTTGATGATGGTGGGCAAAATTTGAACGTTGAGGTTTTGGGCTGCTAGTTGTTGCTGGAGAGAATTGGCGATCGCGCGATCGCGAAACACACCCACCTGCATTGCAGTTTGCCCATTGACATTTGTCCAAAAAGCAGATGGAACCAATTGGCGTACCTGACTTTGTTGCTCAGCCGTGGCAGCATATACTACCACCCGATAACCCGTTCCAGCGGGGTTATTAGGAAATGCTGACATTCCCCTCCCTGGAGGCGTTACAGGAATAGCCACTGTACTTCGAGCGAGTGTATTCTGCCTAGACACCAGCGATTTAGGAGCTGCACTGGGGGCAGAATTACTGGGCACAGAATTGCTAGGTGTAGTTGGCACCACATAGTTTCCTGGAGCGTTGGTTGGTGCAGGAGTTGGGGAAGGTGTTGGTTGAATTTCGGTCGGTGCAGGTGTACCAGGTGCAATTGGGGCCGGCGCAATAGGTGCAACGAACTCGCCTGAAGCAGGTGGAACTGGTTGAACTGCGGGTGGGAGAGGATTAGTTGGAGTTGCGCCCGATGGTACAGGTTGATTTTCGAGTGGAGGGGGTGCAGAGGGAATGGAATCGCTTCCCGAAGGTGACTGGGTTGGTTGGGGTGAAACAGGTGGAGGTGATATCGGCAGCAGGGGCGAAGCGTTTTTGGCAAGTTCCAACAAACTGCGATCGCTGGTGAAGTAGAGATGCCCGACGGCTTTTCCCTGGTGCGATCGCCGAGTCAGCCGCCAATTTGGATCAAGATTGATTTTCAAAAAACCATCGGTAAGTCCATTCGTGCGACCAATCTCAAAAAATTCTACCTCCCGATCAGTCAGCGAAAATCCAATCAAGACAAGTTCGTTTTGCTGACGAGCAAGACGGAGGTTATAGCGTTTCCCCAAATCTTCTCCGGCAACCCGCACCGAGTAAGCGTTGCTGTCTGTACTGCGACCACAAATGCCAGTGAAATCAAATTCTAGAAATAATGGTTCAACAATGGTTGGGTTGTTGCCCATTTCACGCCAACAAAGGCGACGGTTATTCAATTGCTCAAATATTAATAATTTGTAGCTACCCGTATTGCCAATAGGCGCTGCCATAATCACAAATCGAGATGGATCAGAGATTTCCATTTGGTCGAATTGCACTGATTGAGCAGCGGTAGGATACACAACACTGGATATTCCAAGTGCGGCGATGAGAGCTAAGTGCGAACCCAATGCACGTTTCATGGTGGTTAACCGTTCAATTCTTTTGATGTGAGGGGTGAGCTTGAATGATATTCGACCCTGTTGAATTTCATTCACTGAGTTTTGTGACGTTCAGGATGGAATTAAGTTGCACGAAAGTGCTTGTATAGGTCAGAAGCGATCGCGGTTAGGAGGGTGTTGAATACTTAGGGCGAGGGCGTAAAGTTGAGAAACGCACGAGTTGAAAGGTGACATGCTCTGACTGTGAATCTAGATAGTCGTGATTTACCCATTCCCAATAAAAAAAGCTGTAGAACTCAACTACAGCCCTTTAGTTTATAGCTTTTTCTGGAAGTTACCACTCCACCAATTCGTAGTAAAAACAGCTTGGAGATGGAGTAACTGATGATTCAGGTCAGCGATCGCAATTAAACGTCTTCAAGAAAACAAACATCATGTCAATTGCGACCCGTTGACCAGCTTTATGAACTTAAGAAGATTAAGAATTGAATCAGGGAATCCAAAGAAGCGACAGTTTACTTGCGGATAAAATGTCTGCTCCATAAATTAACTGAGTTAGTTCTTAACTTTTGCAAGTTCTGAAGTTTCCTAATCAATAACTTTCTGTGTGAAAGCTTAGGAGTTCGTGGTTTGAGCTGCCAGCAGTTGCTTTAGCTTTTCCAACTCTTGTGCCCAGCGGGGATCAGGTTGAACGCTATCAAGAACAGGTGTGCTTGTTGTGGTACTGCGACGGGAAGATTTTCCATTTCCTCCCTTACGACGGTTTCCTCCAGAATTGGCTAGAGTTTCAGCAGCCGGCTCATCTCCGCCCTTATCCTTAGATCGGGGCAGCGCCTTTTCAATCTTGATCGGGTTGTCTTTAACAATGGAACCATTGAACTTTTCGATGAAAGCATCTGCTTCTTCATCTGTTTTCACAGTAACAAAACCAAACCCCCGACACTTGTTAGTTTTGCGGTCAGTAATGATTTTGGTTGAAATTGAGTCTCCAGCTTCCGCAAAAGCTGCTTCTAACTCTTGACGGCTCAAATCTTCCGGCAAGTTGCCCACATACAGACGAACGGACATGGAATGATACCTCCAGATTGGATTTAACTAAAAACTTATTGAACGACTTCGTAAGTTGGTCATTGACTAACACTGGTTCACGCTCAACACCAACTTGCTCTCTTCCCCTTGCTAACCTGAACCCCAATATTGTGCTGATGTTACAAACTGCGATTTCAATTTGTGCTTCAATTTGTGCGTTTCTCGGCTTGTGCGTTAAATCTGTGTGATGAGTAACAGGCAACCAGTATTAACAAGTGTTACGTGAAATCGCAAATCCTGCCTCTGCCTTAAAGCAGCGTATCTTATTCCAGAGCGTTTGCGTTGAACTATTCACGCCATTCATTAAGGTATCACGCTACGTACAGCACTGACAGCAGAGAGAAAAATTTATCACCTAAGAATGAGATGAGATCGCGGAGTGATCGCTCAAAGCCATGTAACAGAATATTAACATTCAGCTCAGGATTCGACAATTCGGCGATCTACACCAATGATGTATCTCTATCCGTTTGAACGCTTCAATTCAATCTTCAGCAAAGATGTATTTGTGGAGTTCGTCTGGCTTGGGTTCCGGGCTGTCTAGTGCAAATTGAATCGCTTCGTCAACCACTGCCTGAATTTTCTTGTCAATGTCTTTGAGTTCCTCTTGAGTTGCCAAGTTTTGCTCAATCAGATAGGCTGCAAATTTCTTGATGGGGTCGCGCGCGAACCAGTGTTCTTTTTCTGCTTTAGAGCGTAATTCATCGGGATCAGCAAGAGAGTGTCCCCGAAAACGGTAAGTAAGGCATTCAATCAACGTTGGACCTTCACCAGCACGAGCACGAGCGATCGCCTCTTGAGCCGCCGAATACACCGCCAACACATCCATGCCATCCACTTCCACCCCTGGCATCCCAAAAACACTCGCCTTCTTGTAAATCTCTGGCTGTGATGTAGCACGCTCATGCGCCATCCCAATCGCCCACTTGTTGTTTTCAACCACGAATAATATGGGCAATTTCCACAGAGCTGCCATATTCAAGCACTCAAAAAACTGTCCGTTGTTAGTGGTTCCATCACCAAAGAAACAAGCAGTGACCAGATCTGCCGAAGCATCTCCCAGTACTTCTCGGCGATACTTGCTCTGAAACGCTGCCCCCGTCGCCACTGGAATACCTTCACCAATAAACGCAAATCCACCTAGTAGGCGATGCTCCTCTGAGAATAGGTGCATGGAACCGCCCCGCCCTTTGCTACAGCCAGTCTCCTTGCCAAACAGCTCTGCCATCACATTTCGAGCTGGAACACCAGCGCTCAAGGCGTGAACGTGATCACGATAAGTACTGCAAACATAATCTTCTCCAGGGCGCATTGCCTTGATAATGCCTGAAGACACGGCTTCCTGCCCGTTATACAGATGCACGAAGCCAAACATTTTTCCGCGATAGTACATCTCGGCGCATTTGTCTTCAAACAAGCGCCCTAGTACCATGTCCTCGTAGAGTAACAACCCTTCTTCTCTAGAGATATTGGCGGTGACCGCTTGAAACACGGGGACTGTTCTCTCTTGAACCATGAGCTTGTTCTGACCTCAGACTCTTCAACAAATTTTCCGAGAATTTATGTTGCTGACCGAAAGTTTTTGCTTATCCTGGGTGTAAACTTCCACTCTGTCGAACAACCACTGCCACACAGCAGCTTGACAGGCTGTGGTGAGGCGCTAACATAGCATAACTTTACTGCTTACCGTTGGGGAAGTGTACCGTGCGTATTCCGCTTGACTATTATCGAATCCTGGGGCTACCCATTCAGGCGACGAGTGAACAGTTGCGGCAGGCTCATCGCGATCGCACCTTGCAACTGCCCCGACGGGAGTACTCTGATGCAGCGATTTCGGCTCGCAAACAATTGTTGGATCAGGCATACTCCGTTCTGTCCAGTTCAGATCAACGCCAAACCTACGACTCCGGCTTTTTGGCAAAAACCTATGATCTCGCGGCTGAATCGAATTTAGGCCTGGACGGAATCCAATCTGATCGTTTACTCGAAGACCCTGTTGGGCTTGATCCCCACACTCCCAGTATCGAAATCGAAGATGACCAATTCATTGGTGCGCTGTTGATTTTGCAAGAGCTGGGTGAGTATGAACTCGTCCTAAAACTGGGTCGTCCATTTTTGACAGGTGGGAGTGCCAGTTTGAGAGACTACAAATATGGCGACCCCAATATTGTTTTTTCCGACATTGTGTTAACGGTTGCCCTCGCTTGCCTAGAGTTGGGACGGGAACAATGGCAACAGGGACAGTACGAAAATGCCGCAGAGGCTCTGGAAACAGGACAACAGCTTCTTTTACGAGAAGGATTATTTGTGAATGTGCGGGGAGAAATTCAGGCAGATTTGTATCGCTTACGCCCTTACCGGATTTTGGAACTGCTGTCGCTCCCTGAGGAATGTGTGCAGGAGCGCCAACTCGGTATGGAACTTTTGGAGGATATGCTGAGTGAGCGCAGCGGCATCGATGGGGCTGAGAATGATCAATCTGGTTTAAACGTGGATGACTTTTTGAAGTTTATTCAGCAACTCCGGAGTTATTTAACTGCTGAAGAACAAAAGTATCTGTTTCAACGAGAAGCCAACCGCCCCTCGGCTGTAGCCACCTATCTCTCTGTATACGCACTATTGGCTCAAGGGTTTGCTGAACGCCAGCCGGAACTGGTGCATCAGGCGAAGCAGTATTTAGTACCGTTGAGCGATCGCCAGGATGTTCATCTAGAGCGAGCGATTTGCTCCTTGTTGCTGGGGCAAACAGAAGATGCCAGCCAGGATCTGGAGTTGAGCCAGGAGCAAGAGTCCATCGGCTTTATCCGTCAGCATTCCTACAGTTCGCCTGATTTATTACCAGGACTTTGCCTTTACACCGAGCGCTGGTTCCACGACGAAGTTTTTCCCCATTTCCGAGACTTGGCACATTGCCGCATTTCACTCAAGGATTACTTTGCCGATCGCCACGTTCAAAACTACCTCGAAGCCTTACCCAGCGAAGCCATCCCCCTGGAACAACCAGTGCGGCTCCAATCGGCTCGTGATGCGGTGCCTCAATCGCAAGCTGGAAGAGCCATCAATGCGAAGCAGTCTGGCATTGACGAGCGCGGAACAGTCGGGTCGAGCTATTCAACGCTTTCTGAGCGGGAAGGAGGGCTGGATCATGATGCATTGATTGCGACAGCTAGAGCGAGAATTGCCTCTCGAACCAACACTGCAACCCTCAACTCAGAAGGGCGCTTTGTAGGTGGAGTTTCGACCGCAGAACGGATTGCTCAATCCTCGGATGAGGAAGCGGATTTATCCTCTCAACCGCGTTCCCAATGGTCTCGCTCTCGTGGAGAACCTTTGAAAGATGGAGAGAGTTCAGATTCTATGCCTCCTCGTAGTAAAGTGGGCGATCGCCCCACTCGATCGCGATCAACTGGCTCACCTGGTTGGCTGATCCCCGCCAGTGCACTGCTAGGAATACTTTTGCTAGGCGCAATTGGAACCTGGCTGTTCAAAACATGGCAATCGTCCAGGCAATCGGCTGCCCAGATAGACGAGGCACCACTGGTTCAACTAGATAAACCCCTAATTGAGTTAACGGCAGACGTAACCGACCTGACAGAGATCGCCACCATTGACAACGATGCTGCCAAGCAACTAATTAGTCTCTGGCTTACCGCAAAATCTAAAGCAATGGGGTCTACCCATGACATCGCTGCTCTAGATAAAATTCTGATTGATCCAAAATTGTCGGAGTGGCGAAGTGCAGCCGAAGAAGCCAAGCGAGACGGCTGGTATCGTAACTACAAGCATGACTTGACAGTCGAATCGATCGAGTTGCTTTCTGCCACAGGGCAAGTAATTTCGGCTCAATCTGCCACCAGTTCCCCTGCGGCAGCTCAACCTGCACCCGAAACAACCCCCACCGGCAGCCCGACTGTGTCTCCCGATGCAGCATCCGCCACCCCCGAAGCAACATCCCCAGCGCCCACAGCCACCGATCAGCCCTCTCCTGAGTCAATTACGCCTGGGGTCAGTCCTGCTGCGGCGATCGCAGAGCAAGCAAGAGTGGTTGCCAACGTTACGGAAACAACCGAAACATTCCGCAATGGCAAAGCTGACGGGGCTGCCCAAACTGAGCAACTCCGAGTTCAATACAACCTGATCCGCAAAGATGGGAAGTGGCGCATTCAAGACTGGCAACTTCAGTAAACTGTTGCCATAAAGTTGTGGAATGCTGAATTAACTACGGGACTAATTGGGCTTGTAATGTAAAGTCACACACCTCTATGCCATTCTCGTTCCTCAGTAAATTGAGAATGATTGTCAGGCTGTTGTGACAAATTCAAGTCCATTCCAGCAATGGAAAGCCTCTCAGTCGCGCGTGTGTCATCTGAAATGCGGCAACTTCACAACAAAATGAAATACAAATAAAAAGTATCGAAGCATACTAAAAGTATTCTTGATGCTAAAATTTCCCTGGACAACTTAGAGCCAGCACAATCATGCCGCTTACGCTGACACCAGACCAGGCTGCCAAAGCTCAAAAGGGACTACGCATGGGTCGCATTCTGGTTGTTGAAGATGAAGAACTCATCCGTGAAACGATCGCCCTAGCACTAACCGAAGAAGGATACGACGTTATAACCGCTGAAGATGGTCGCATTGCCCTCGATTTAATTCACCAAGTAGTAGACGAATCTGACGACTCGCGCTTAACCAAGTCGTCCCTATCTCTGCCTTCAGACTCTCGTAAATTCGACGTAGTGATTCTGGATTTGATGTTGCCCTTTGTCAATGGATTAGACTTATGTCGAATTATTCGTCGGGAGGGTAACAACGTACCAATTTTGATGTTGAGCGCAAAAGGTAGCGAAACAGACCGTGTGGTTGGCTTAGAAGTGGGCGCAGATGATTATTTAACCAAACCGTTTGGGATGAGAGAGTTGGTTGCTCGCTGTCGGGCACTGCTGCGTCGCCATTACCAGTTTCAGATTGAGCCTGATCAGCCACTGCTGAAGTTTCAAGACATTACACTCTTTCCGCAGGAGTGCCGCGTGATTGTGCGGGGTGAGGAAGTGAACTTTTCTCCAAAAGAGTTCAAGATTTTAGAACTGTTTATGAGCTATCCCCGACGCGTGTGGTCACGGGAACAGTTGCTAGAGCGGATTTGGGGTCCTGATTTTATCGGCGATAGTAAGACAGTGGATGTTCATATTCGCTGGTTAAGAGAAAAGTTGGAGCTTGATCCCAGTAATCCTGAATATCTAGTGACAGTTCGGGGATTTGGTTACCGGTTTGGATAATTATCATTGGCTTTTAAATATTCTCTCAAAATAGTTAATCCATAGTAGGAGGAAGCAGACCGCTACCAACGCGCAGGTTGTCCTGGCTGGAGACTGATTGCTGAAACTATGGATGTAAGGTTTTTGCTGGGGCTACTTACAGGGGTTGCGATCGCAATTTGGTGTCACTACCAAACGTCTAAATCGACAGATCTCAGCCCAACGTGGCTTGATCGAGTGTTTTCACCCTTTACTCGTCCGGCTCGGATGGCGAAGGCGATCGCTCTTCAGAAACGAGTAAGTCAGGAATTGCATGACGAATTGGAAGCATTGCAGCAGTTGTTTCAAGTCGCTCCCGTTGGTTTCTTAAAAGTCGATGAAGAGAACCAACTCATTTCATGCAATGCCAGAGCATGTGAGTTGTTGAGCCTTGAGCCACGGGAGCCGCAAAAACCTCGCCTGCTCCTGGAACTTGTGCGTTCTTACGAATTGGATGACCTGATCGAGCAAACGCGGCAAGCCGCAAAACCTTGCCAGAACGAATGGCTGTTTCACCCAGTGGATGCCGATTATGCCAAACTTTCACAGCAGCAATCTCGTCCCTTACGTGGTTATGGCTTTCCGCTAGCAAACGGTTGCGTTGCTGTATTTCTAGAAAGTCGCGAAGAAGCGGTACTGCTGACCCAACAGCGCGATCGCTGGATTTCCGATGTGGCTCACGAGCTAAAAACACCGCTAACCTCCATTCGGCTTGTGGCTGAAACCCTGCAATCTCGGTTAGAACCGCCAACTCGGGATTGGGTTGAGCGATTACTGCGAGAAACGGTTCGGCTCAGTAATTTGGTGCAAGACTTGTTGGATCTCAACCAGCTTCAGGGACAGTCAACTGCCCGCCTAAAGTTAAAGCCCGTTGATCTGGCTCGGTTGATTCAATCTGTCTGGGTTAGCTTAGAACCCGTCGCCCGCAAGAAACAAATCCAGCTTGATTATGTCGGACCAGAGCAGTTACTCATTCAAGCCGACGAAGCTCGCCTGCACCGGGTTCTACTAAATTTGTTAGACAACAGCGTAAAATACAGCCCCACCCAGCAGCGGATTCGGATCCAACTCGGCTTAACATCTACAGAACCCGCCTCTGCTCAACAGGTACATCTGCAAATCATTGATGCCGGTCCAGGTTTTCCAGAAGGAGCGTTGCCGTTTGTGTTTGATCGATTTTATCGAGCCGATCCTTCTCGTGCTCGTAACGTGGCTGGCGTAGCTGGTGCCTCAACTGACTCAACAATCAACACCACGGCTCCAGATCTTTTCCAAAAGAGCCGATCGCTAGAAGAACCAGACGTTGCTCAAGCAAACAGCGGCAATGGCTTGGGGTTGGCGATCGCGCGTCAGATTGTGGAAGCGCATCAGGGCACCGTCATCGCAAGGAATCATCCTGATACAGGCGGCGGTTGGCTACAGGTTTTTCTGCCGTGGCATCCGCTTGATCCAGAAACCAGCAATCTCAGCATGTAGAAATAGATGCTGAGTATCTTTATTTACGTACAACAATAAATATGGAAATATAGGAGTTTAGATAGGATAGGTCAATTAAAGGTAAGCCGATGGTTTGTAGGATAGGTTGACGAAGCGTAACCCCAATGTTCAAAAAACCTTCCCTTTCTTGACCATTGCTAGAGTTCCAGGCGCAATCGCATGAGTGAACGACTACAAAAGGTGCTCTCCCAGCTAGGGGTTGCCTCTCGGCGACACGCTGAACAAATGATTCAAGCGGGGCGCGTATTGGTAAACGACCAGGTTGCCCATCTGGGGCAAAAAATTTATCCGGAGAACGACCGAATTACCGTGGATGGAGAAGTAGTAAATCCATCCACCCGCCCAGCACCCATCTATCTGTTGATGAATAAACCTGCCGGTGTTGTTTGCACCTGCGACGATCCTCACGGACGACGTACCGTATTGGATTTGCTCCAGGAAGATTTACGACAAGGACAGGGGATTCATCCTATTGGTCGCCTGGATGTCGATTCCACAGGAGCTTTGTTGTTGACCAATGATGGTAATTTGACATTTTACTTAACCCATCCTCGCCATCACATTTCCAAAACCTATCGGGTTTGGGTAGAAGGAACACCTTCCGAAAAGATGTTGGCGCAATGGCGACGCGGCGTGCTGCTGGACGATCGCCCAACCCTGCCTGCCGATGTTTCTGTTGTTCGACGACAGCCAACTAAAACGTTGCTGGAAATTGTGTTGCGCGAAGGGCGAAATCGTCAAATTCGGCGTGTAGCAGAGCAACTGGGACATCCAGTTTTACAACTCCACCGCATTGCGATCGGCTCTATTCAATTGCATCCTCCTGATCAGCCCGGATTACCAAGTGGCGCTTATCGGGTACTATCAAGTTTTGAGATTTGTTTCTTGAACTCCCAAATTGACCTAACATCAAATATGAAGCTGGAGAGTGAGGAGTGCAGTGTATGAAGGAGCAAACTCTTCTGAAGGAGCAGACAGAGCTTCTGACCGAAATTGGTGATTACCTGCGTCGTCTACGTCAGCACGAGGAATTATCGCTGGAAGATGTCGCTTCCATAACGTTGATCCCGGTTCGCACCCTTTCCGCGATCGAGGATGGAGATCTGAACCGTCTACCAGAACCTGTCTATGTTCAAGGTTTCATCAAGCGCTACGCCGACGCGATCGGCATGGATGGAAGTGAGTTTGCGAATGCATTCCCTACAGGTGTTCACTCAAAACCCAGCAAACCTTCCTGGAGAGGCACGATCGAAGCACAACTTCGCCCCTTTCACCTCTACTTGCTCTACACTCTGTTAGTTTTAGGTGCAGTCGGTGGATTGTCTTATTTGATGAATCGTTCTACCAATCAGCTTCCGCGCTATGCCAGCACACCCCAATCTCTAGCAGGGCAACCCGTTCCTCAGCCTTTAGGTGAATTTTACGGACCTCCAACTCCCGCGCAGGCTGCCAGCAATTCACCCAAAGCGAAAGCTGCGATCGCCTCCCCTATTTCAGACAAACCAGTGCGGGTTAGCCTCACTGTCAAAGGGCAACAGTCCTGGCTACGAATCGTTGTAGATGGCAAGACCGAGTTTGAGGGAATGTTGTCTCAGGGTGCTCAACGAAGTTGGGTTGCCAACGAGCAGGTTACAGTTCGAGCAGGTGATGCTGGTGCGGTGGAGATAAGTTACAACGAAAGCCAACCCCAACCCTTAGGGCAACCAGGTGATGTGCAGGAAAAAACCTTTGGGAAAACTTCTCAGGCGAGTTTGAATGCAATAGACGACTCCCCGAATGAGGCTGCAATCTCGCAGGTATTTTAACGCTGCAATCAATAGCTCCTCGCCTACACTGGAGCTATGACTCAGGGGATTACCTTACTACCAGAAGACGTTGTGCATCTGATTGCCGCAGGCGAGGTGGTTGATTCGCTGGCGGCAGTGGTGCGTGAGTTAGCAGAAAATGCCCTGGATGCAGGAGCGACGCGGATTACGATCGCGCTTTGGGTGGAACAGTGGCGGGTTCGGGTCGCAGATAATGGTGTGGGCATGAGGCTGGATGACTTGAAACAGGCGGCAACAGCTCATAGCACCAGCAAAATTCGCGATCGCCAGGATCTTTGGAAGATTTCCAGCTTAGGCTTTAGAGGCGAGGCACTGCATAGTCTTGCTCAGTTATCAAATCTGGAAATTGCTAGCTATCCACTTCCAGAAGAGCCACAGCCTAACGGTCAGTTGAGCGAAAGGGTAGCCGATTCACCAGGGGGTTGGTCAGCCATCTATAACCATCAGGGCAACCTGATTCAGTTAACACCCGTGGCGATCGCACCTGGAACCATCGTGATTGCCGATCGCATCTTTGAAAATTTACCAGGACGGCGGCAGGGATTACCCAACCCTATGCAGCAGCTTCGCGCCGTTCAAGCAATGATTCATCAACTTGCCCTGTGTCATCCCCAGGTTACCTGGCAGGTTCAACAGAGCGATCGCGACTGGTTTACCCTATTTCCTAGTGATACTGCCCGTCAAATTTTGCCCCAGATCTTACGCGATGTGCAGGTAGAAGATTTACAAGAAGTTTTTTGGACGCAGGGGCAGGAGGCAGAAGATGAAGGAGACATGCAACATGCTTCAACTCCTCAATCTTCAATCTTCAATCCTCAGTCTCCACTCCCTACCCTTTATTCCGTATCCCCTCCTGCCTCTTCCCCCTCCCTCTCTTTACTCCTGGGTCTCCCTGATCGCTGTCATCGGCATCGCCCCGACTGGGTGAAAGTGGCGGTCAACGGGCGCTTTGTGCAGGTACCAGAATTGGAGCAAACGATTTTGGCGGGATTTCGACGGACGTTGCCGCGCGATCGCTTCCCGATTTGTTTGGTGCATTTGCAAGTGCCACCAGAGGAGATTGATTGGAATCGGCATCCCGCCAAGTCCGAAATTTATCTGCATCACCTGGATCAATGGCGGCAACGGGTAGCGCAGGCGATCTCCCAGGCGTTACGACTCAACCCAGGTAGTTTGCCAGAAACTTTGTATTCCAGTCGGATCGAGACTTTGCTCAAAACCGCGGAAACTGGCGGACACTATTACACGGGCGACGCTCACCGCCCCACGGCTGAGACAACCCCCCAACCCCCAACCCCCAACCCCCTAAAAGCCCTCGCTCAAGTCCACAA
>JACYLN010000044.1 GCA_015272515.1 Leptolyngbyaceae cyanobacterium C42_A2020_001
TGCAAGTCTCTGCATTCGCCCTCATCCCCCAACCCCTTTTCCCAAACTTGGGAGAGGGATTTAGGGTGAGGGCGCAAAAGCGACATGCACCCAGCCAAACCTCCTACTTCGGGGAAGAAAGGAGGTTTGGCTGGGTGCCAGGTTAACGCAATGTGTGACTTTCCTAAAATGCTGGGAAATTAACTGTCGCCTTTGGTTCGACGAACGTGATCCAGAATTTGCTGTTTACGTTCCACAGAATTCATGGTTGATTTTGTGGTGAATTCTCCGGTACTACGAGCGAGATGCTCCATAATCCGCTTCTTGCGATCGTCGGTTGATGCCATAGAAAAAGAACAAATAACTGCGTCAATGATCTTCTACATTGTTACAGAATCTTTACGTTTAGGGTGTGTCGAGAATGGCAGTACGGTTTTATTCAGTGGATTCTCCAACGTTCATGCCCGCTAAAATTGCCTGTTGGCTTACCGTCTGATAAACCGATTTCAAGTACTCCATTGCGGCTTGAGACGATGTTTGAACCATCGAACCGTCTTCTGCAATATCAGGCTTTAAGGGAATGGCACCCAATACATCCAACACCGTTTCACTGCTAGGGGGAGGGGCAATCACCACTAGTGAGGGTTCCAGTTGTTCCGTGTATTGCCAGAACTGGTTGGGGTCCAAAGACACGCGCGATCGCAAATGGGCGGCAATCACCTCTTCTGATTTCTGACTCCCGTCTTCTGACTTCTCCTCCTTGCCCTGACTACGGCTCTGCCGCAAAGCTTCTAAGATTTGTTCTTTCGTGCGCCCCCGCAATTGAAACAGCACGAAGGGATCTTCGCTAAAGCGATCGCCCAACAAGTAATACACCGCGCCAATGTGTTTACAGGGATTTGCCGGATCGGGACAAGAACAGCGACTATGAATATCAAACTTGGTGAAAGGAAATAGGCTCAAGCCATTTTCAGTAAACACTTTCTCAATCGACACGGGCATCTCACCCGACAGCAGCTTTGCTGAGAAAAGTGCCTGCTGAGACATTGACTCCACTACATAACCCCATTGTTCATCTGTAAATGGATCGAGCGATAGAGTGACCTTGTATGGTTCGGGAGCCGTTCCCTGCACTCTGGCGATGACTTTATGCCCCTTAAATTCCAGGCTTTTGACGTTGCCTTCTCGGGCATACACGCGTGCCCGCGCTAAGCGACGAATCCAACCGAAGGATTCCAGAACTTCGATCCAGCGTTGTGCCCACCATTCGCGACTGGGTTGTTGGTAAGAATCAGCCATGATAAGACCAAAGGATGGAGTTTTGAATAGTAGACATCGCAAACACCTGTTCTGAGCCTGCCAATAGAAATTAGCCTAGCAAATTATTGAAATGCAGAAAGAGTTCGCGATCGGCTACGCACAGCATCACCTTGCCTGGTTTCTCGCCCTTAATCGCTCGTTCCGCTGGATAGGCTTGCGTCGCTGTGAACGTGCCTTTGGGTGGAACTTGTGCCTGGATGGACGTTGCTAAAGCGGTGACGCTAATGGTAGCCAGGAAGAAAGCGAAGGGAAGGGGCGATCGCACAGTTAGTCCTCACAACTATAGCCATAGCCATCTGTAACGTGGCTGTGGCGAGTCAGAACGCCTACCCAGCATTGGCTTTGCCACTTTTTCCTGTCCTAAGCGTTCTGACCAAAGCGATAATTCATCAGACTGACCTTAACAGCCTAAGGTTGGCAATTCGTTCAAATCCCCCCTAACTGTCGATTTATTCTTCGCCGATGATAGCGGAGCGATCAAGTAGCAACAAATCTCTAAGTTGATCAGTATTCAATTCAGTTAGCCAGTTTTCGCCAGCGCCAACCACCTGTTCTGCCAGAGCTTTCTTGCTTTCGATCAAGTCATGAATTTTTTCTTCTAATGTGCCAGAACATACAAATTTGTGAACCTGAACGTTGCGGGTTTGCCCGATGCGAAAGACGCGATCGGTTGCCTGATTTTCAACGGCTGGGTTCCACCAGCGATCGTAATGAAAGACATGGTTGGCACGGGTGAGGTTAAGACCCACGCCGCCTGCTTTCAGTGACAGGATGAAGAGTCTAGGACCTTGTGGATCATGTTGGAAGCGATCAACCATTTCTTCTCGCTGTTTTTTAGAAGTACTGCCATAGAGAAACAACACTTCTCGACCAAACTGACGTTCTAGATGGGTTTGCAGAAGTTTACCCCACTCAGCAAATTGAGTGAAGATCAAAGCGCGATCGCCCTCTGCCATCAATTCTTCAACCATTTCTTCCAAGCGCTTTAACTTTCCAGAACGGTCCTGAAATGAGTGCTGAGTGCTGAGTGCTGAGGACTGAGATTCCTTTAAAAATAAATCAGGGTGATTGCAGATTTGTTTTAATTTCGTTAGCAATGCCAGAATGATGCCTCTGCGCTGAATTCCCTCACTTGCTTCAATATCTTGCAACGACTTTTCAACTGTGTGTTGATAGAGTGAAGCCTGTTCTTCTGAAAGTCCGCAGAAAACTGCCATTTCTTGTTTTTCAGGTAAGTCTTGAATGATGTCTTTGTCAGTTTTTAAACGACGCAAAATGAAGGGCTGCACCAGAGACTTCAGCGTTTGCAGAGATGATGTATCACCGTATCGCTCGATAGGAGTGGCAAAACGCCGTTGAAAAAAGTTTTTGGGTCCAAGATAGCCAGGATTGAGAAAATCCAGAATTGACCAAAGTTCAGATAAGCGATTTTCGACTGGAGTTCCAGTCAATGCGATCCGAAACCGAGCTTCAATTTGACGCACAGCTTGTGACTGTTTTGCCTCTGGATTTTTAATGTTTTGTGCTTCATCCAATACCATGCCCTGCCAGGAAACGGTCTGCAAGTCTTTCAAATCCCGTTGCACCAGGGCATAGCTAGTAATTACTAAATGTTTTCCTTTGACAGCTTTCGCAAAGTCTTTTCCCTTTGGTCGTCCGTCACCGTGATGTTGCAGAACCTTTAAGCTGGGACCAAATTTCTTTACTTCCCGCTCCCAGTTGCCCAAAACAGAAGTGGGACAGACTAAGAGAGTGGGACGCTCCAGGGCATTTTGCTCTTGTAAGTGCAGCAAAAAGGCGATGAGTTGAATCGTTTTGCCCAAGCCCATGTCATCGGCAAGGCAGGCTCCCAAACTCCATTGTTCCAAGAAGGAGAGCCACCCCACTCCACGAGCTTGATAAGGGCGCAGTTCTCCCCGAAATGTTTTAGGCGCAGGGATGGCTTCGAGGGTACGTTTGCCGCTAAGGGTGTTGATCAAATCTTCTAGGGCACCGGATGCTTCAAAACTCACAACGGGGAGCTTTTCGATCATTTGTGTGTCGCCAGTGCTAATGCGGAGTGCATCTTCGAGAGAAAGGGCGGGTTGGTCTTTGCGACTGGCGAAGAAGGTTTGAGCGGCGCGAATATCTTGAGGGCGTAGTTCTACCCATTCATTGTTGATTTCGACGAGGGGCGTATTGAGGGCAACGAGGCGATCGAATTCTTCTTTGGAAATGCTTTGTCCACCGATGGTCAGTTCCCAACGGAAGTTAAGTAAGCTTTGCAGTCCTAGTCGTTTACCTTTGTCGAGTTTGGCAGTTTCGGCTTGAATTTTAAGTCCGAGGCGATTTGCCCAACCACCCTGGCTTGCAAGACTGGGGGGAACGACGACTCCAATGCCGCTGTCTTGTAAACGCCATGCTGCTGTTTTTAAGAAGTCATACGCCTGAACTGGGCTGAGGGTACAGAATTGAGGTCGAGGTGCTTGTAAGCTGGTTTCAATGGGCGAGTAGAGGCGGGAGGCGAGGCCCAGTCCCATGAGAAATGTTTCTTGAGGTTGGGCGATCGCGCGTCCCTGGTAGAGAAGCCGCTCGACTGGATTGTTCCAGATTGTCGGCGCATCAATCAAAAACTCCTCATTATCCGCTGCCTGCAAAAAGTATTCCAATTGCCAGTCTTTTTGACCGGGCTGCGGTGAATGTAAATACAGACAGGTGCGAAACAAATTTTCTGCCCGGTGCAGTTGCAAGGGAGCCGTCCAGGTTTGCAATGAAGTTTGCAATGATTCCAGGTCGCTTGCTTCAACAAGCCTGTTCTTGTGTCCGAGTGCTTGCAACCATTCCCGCACAGGGGAGGCGATCGCGGTTCCTTTCGCAGGATGATTTCGGTTGGGTGAGGTTTCCGGTAAGGGACTCTCCTTTGCCACCATGCGGATTTGAGCATCCAGCGTCTTGCGAAGAAAATCTTGCAACAGAGTTTGAGGCTCAATTGGTATGTCGATCCAACTTCTAATCTTTTCACTCCCACCTTGCTGGTACATTCGGCACACTCCTGGCATCCGTTCCCCAAATTGCAAAAACCGGAGCTGATCAATGCCACTGTCAAGCAAGGGTTCCCAGGTGGCGATCGCCGCAGCCAAATCTTCTCTCAGTTCAACGGTTAATCCAGGCAAAAATTTAGACCGCGCCAGTAGATCTAGACTCCAGCGGGCAATATGGGACCAAAACCGCAAATCACCACTCATGAAAGGGTCTGCGGTATCGATAGAACCGAGGGGCAGGGAATTGAGAAACGGCACTGCTTCATCAGCGGGCAGCCAAATCCCCGTAATCTGCCAGGGATGCAGAACCACTTCTTGTTCGGTTTCGGCTCCAAAAAGTTGCGGCATGATTACAGCGGTGGCTGGATCGGTAAAATCTCCAGCAACCAAACTGGATGGTAAAGCGATCGCCGATTGATGCCAGCCAACCTCTTCTAGATTGGTTGCAAAGACATCTGGAGCTACTTTCCCTTGACTTTTGCGAGAGCGCTTTACGGGTACTTCAACAGATTCAGCAAGGGAGTTCAGACCTGGCAAGCGCAACAGCCCCTTCTGCCCCAGCGATCGCAAAAATTCCAGCAACTCCACCTGCGTCATCGCATAGGGATGGGGTTGAATTCCAAAGCTTGGCTGATCGTCTCCTGTGAGCGTGCCAATTTGCAACATTTCTGGCGTAAGTCTGCGCCAGGTTTCTCCCCAAAGCAGCACTCCTCCCAAGCAAACAGGCGCGTCACCTTTCCCAGGTATATGAGACTCCTTCACCGGAGTTTGTACTGGAATCCGTGTTAACCAACCACCGTGTAAAATCGCCATTCGAGCTAGGCTTCCTCAAATGTTGCAATGAGCAATTGATCGTCTAAATGCCTTTGGGAACACTTCTTTACAAATAGTTGGGTTCACAAACAATCTCTATGAACAAGAGAAACAAAACGCATACATTGACTCCCGAATGCAACACTTAACACTTTAGTAAAAGGGCAAATCAAAACAGATGATAGGTTGGTGAAATGTGCTCCAGCCGTGTGGAGTTTTTGTACGCAATTAGCGACCTCTGCCGGAAAACTCAACCATTCCTAACAGAAATCGCTACGGATTTGTACTGTTATTGTACAACTTGAAAATTAGGGTTGGTAGAATTCATTGTCCTGACTATCAACAAACATCTACACGCGAATAAAAGCCCGTCTTCCCATATCGGTGCTACGATTGCGACAGAGAATAGAAAGAGAGACGAAAAGGATACCACGCTACATGGATGAAATTGAAAAGTCGATATCTTTCGATGGACGGGATATTCGGCTCAAAGTTGGTTTATTAGCTCCTCAAGCGGGTGGCGCAGTACTGATAGAGTCCGAAGATACGGCAGTTTTTGTAGCGGCGACGCGAGCCGAGGCGAGAGAGGGAATTGATTTCCTGCCCCTGTTGGTAGATTACGAAGAACGGCTTTACGCCGCCGGACGCATTCCCGGAGGATTTTTACGACGTGAAGGTCGCCCACCCGAAAAAGCTACCCTCACTAGTCGGCTAATTGATCGGCCGTTACGCCCTTTGTTCCCTGGATGGTTGCGGGATGACATTCAGGTGATTGCTACCACTATGTCGATGGATGAACGTGTGCCACCTGATGTGCTGGCAGTGACGGGAGCTTCGATCGCCGTTCTACTGGCAAAAATCCCGTTCAATGGACCGATGGCAGCGGTACGAGTAGGCTTGGTAGGAGATGACTTTATTATTAATCCTACCTATAAAGAAATTGAGGAAGGCGATCTGGATCTCATCGTTGCAGGTTCTCCAGATGGCGTGATTATGGTGGAAGCTGGGGCAAACCAGTTGCCAGAACAGGACATGATCGAAGCGATCGACTTTGGCTACGAAGCTGTGCGAGATTTGATCCAGGCACAACGGGATTTGATCGCTGAACTGGGGATTGAAATTGTTCAGGAAGAGCCACCCGAAGTGGACGCTACCCTGGAAAACTTCATCCGCGATCGCGCCACTGCTCAAGTGAAAGAAATCTTGGGACGGTTTGAACCAGACAAAAATGTGCGTGATGCTGCCCTGGATGAGGTCAAAGAATCTGTCAAAGCGGCGATCTCCGGACTGCCAGACGAAGACCCGGTAAAAGTGGCAGCCGCAGCCGATGAAAAAGCCCTCAGCAATGTCTTCAAAGATGTCACCAAAAAGCTGATGCGCCGTCAGGTGGTGGAAGACGGTGTACGGGTGGATGGTCGCAAACTGGATGAGGTGCGTCCCATCTCTTGTCGAACAGGCGTATTGCCAGCACGAGTACATGGCAGTGGCTTGTTCAATCGTGGGTTAACTCAGGTACTCTCGGTTGCCACTCTCGGCACTCCCAGCGATGCTCAAGAGTTGGATGATTTGCATCCCGATGAGCAAAAACGCTACCTGCACCATTACAATATGCCGCCCTACTCTGTGGGTGAAACTAAACCAGTGCGATCACCCGGTCGGCGGGAAATTGGTCACGGAGCCTTAGCAGAACGTGCTCTCGTTCCCGTTTTGCCCAGCAAGCAAGACTTTCCTTACGTCATTCGAGTCGTCTCGGAGGTGCTATCCTCCAATGGTTCTACCTCAATGGGGTCCGTATCCGGCTCCACCCTGGCATTAATGGATGCGGGCGTTCCGATTACCAAGCCTGTTAGTGGTGCCGCAATGGGCTTGATCAAAGAAGGAGACGAAGTTCGGATTCTCACCGATATCCAGGGCATCGAAGACTTTCTCGGTGATATGGACTTTAAGGTGGCAGGCACCGATACGGGCATCACCGCCTTGCAACTGGATATGAAAATTACTGGATTGCCGATGGGCCTGATTGCTGAGGCAATCAACCAGGCAAAACCTGCCCGCCTGCATATTCTCAGCAAAATGATGGAGACGATTAACACCCCTCGCCCTGAGTTGTCTCCGTTTGCTCCCCGTTTGATGACTATCAAGATCGATCCTGAATTGATTGGGATGATCATCGGTCCTGGTGGCAAGACCATCAAGGGCATTACCGAAGAAACCGGAGCCAAGATCGATATTGAAGATGATGGCACAGTTACCATTTCAGCATTGGATGGGGAAAAGGCGAAAAGAGCGAAGGGTATTATTCAAGGCATGACCCGTAAACTCAACGCTGGCGATGTGTATGCAGGTCGTGTCACGCGGATTATTCCCATCGGCGCGTTTGTCGAGTTTTTACCTGGGAAGGAAGGAATGATTCACATTTCCCAGCTAGCGGACTACCGAGTTGGCAAGGTGGAAGACGAGGTGGCAATCGGTGATGAGGTAATCGTCAAAGTTCGAGAGATTGATAACCGCGGACGGATTAACCTGACTCGTTTGGGGATTCACCCCGATGAAGCCGCCGCCGCTCGTGAGGCTGCCGCAGTGAAATAGCTTGCAAACTTCAATAAATTTAGGCAAGAAAGGCGTATTCAGTACGCCTTTTGCTTTTTGAAAGCGCAATTCGGTAGCTATTGTAACTGCCTCACAACCTCCTGACGCTGATAATGCATCCAATTTATCTCGCCTGTTTGTAGTGAAGCGATCGCATTTCCACCTTAAGTCTTGCGTCATTTCTACCCCAGGGGTAAAGACGACATTTGACAAGACTGTTACTATTAAGAAACATAACAATTCATCTGTCGCTTTGGGATCAACAGGCGTGCGGGATGAATTTAAATACAAACGCTACTCTGTGAGGCTACGTTTCGTGACTTCTCTGCTACTCTCTCAACAGATTGAAGAAAACCTAATTGCAGAGTTTTTCCAGAAGTCGGAAGGTCAATGGCGATCTGAGCGACGCTACTATACGCTTCCTGATGGAGAAACGAAGGAGATGGTGAGTGCCATTCGTATTCGGTTTTTGGAGCAGGGCACTCCAGAACTTATCCACTTGGCTAAACTTCATAACCTTTCTGATGAAATAGTTCTTTTTTGTGGAGCAGAAGTAACCTGGGACAGTCAAGAATCAGTAACAGGTCGGCAGCAATCCAAAGGCAGAACCTTGTTTGGTGCATTGGGGACAATTTTGTATCGCGATCGCGGCTTTGCCACAAGCAAGCCCGTTACTGCGGACTATCACTTCACGAATCCCCAAACCCTCTGTCTACACACAGAGTACAACGGTTCTGTGTTTGAAGAAGAACTGAAATTGATTGGCACCCAGTACCGCACTCGCCAATCGATTATTTCTCGTGCGGGCGAACAGCAAATGATTGGGCAATACCTGGAAAAGCGACTGTAAAAATTGCGATCGCTCAGATCTCCCTTTTCTGCCAGAGGTTTAGTTTAGCCTGCCTCTGGCTTTTTGCTGTTCGCAATTAAGGATTGTCTATACAGCTCAATAGGCACCCTAACGCCTGTGTCACAATTGAAGAGCGCCAAAAGCACGACGAATTATGACAACGCTAATTCAATCATCTATTACTCCTTTAGTTGGCAAATCATTGGCTGAACTGACGGAGTGGGTTCAGGCACAGGGACAACCTGCCTATCGAGGTAAACAGTTGCACCAGTGGATTTATGAACGTGGAGCGCGATCGCTGGCAGATATTACTGTTTTTCCTAAGCAGTGGCGAACCGCAGCCGAGGACACGAACATTGGACGCTCGACCATTCATCTGCGATCGGTGGCACCCGATGGCACAGTAAAATTTTTACTCCGACTGGGAGATGGTCATATCATTGAAGCCGTCGGTATTCCAACCGAGAATCGCTTGACGGTGTGCGTGTCCTCCCAGGTGGGCTGCCCAATGGCATGTGACTTTTGTGCTACGGGGAAAGGCGGGTTTGTTCGTAATCTCGCAACCCACGAAATTGTGGATCAAGTGTTGACGGTGCAGGAAGACTTTCAACAGCGGGTTAGCAACATCGTATTCATGGGTATGGGTGAACCGATGTTGAACATTGACAACACGATCGCCGCGATCCGATGCTTGAATCAAGACATTGGCATTGGGCAACGGGGAATCACGGTATCAACCGTGGGTATTCCAGGGCACATTCGCCGCTTTGCCGAGCATCAGCTTCAAGTGACGCTGGCTGTCAGCCTTCACGCCTCCAATCAAACTTTGCGAGAACACCTAATCCCCAGTGCTCACCGCTACTCTCTAGAAGCTTTGTTAGATGAGTGCCGAGATTACGTTCGTTTAACGGGTCGGCGAGTCACGTTTGAATACATTCTACTGGCTGAATTAAATGATTGCCCCGAACATGCGCTGGAACTTGGCTCTCACCTACGCGGTTTTCAGAGCCATGTGAACTTGATCCCCTACAATCCCATTCAAGAAGTGGATTACAAACGACCAACAGAGGCACGAGTGCAAAAGTTTGTCTCTATTCTCAAAAAACAGCATATTGCCGTCAGCGTTCGTTATTCGCGAGGGTTGGAAGCCGATGCTGCCTGCGGACAGTTGCGAGCATCGGCAATTCGCTCATAATGCTCTTAGAGAAACCGAATAACCGGGTGCATAGGCTTCAATCACATTTCCAGTTTTAGAGCAGGTAATCATTAAATAGTCGCAATGGGCACATTGAGTCCGCGTGAGTTGCTCTTTAACCAGAGTATGACGTTCGGCTGAGCCGCCACAGTTGGGGCAGTAAATACTTATTTTGGTAGATAAATTCATTGGATTTTTTAATGGGGCACTTGATAGAGGGGATGGTTGGCTTAAAAGATTGAGAACACAAAATCTACGTCTTGCTTTGATCCCAGCCGTTACCTAGCATTATTACTTATCCCTCAAGGGCCACCATGAGACTTTAGAGAGAGTTTAGATTTCCTAAACTTTTACATTTAAATTAAAAATATTCCATGAAAAGTATTATGGATAGCAGATATATTCAACCTACTTTGGCTCAATAGCCAGGGACACGCGATCGCCGCCAATATTTTGAAGCTTCGTTAAAACCTGCAACACTTGCCCATAGGGAATCCCTTTGTCAGCTTTGAGCAATACCGCGCCATTGGGATTCTTCTGCAAATAAACCACAATTTCACGGCTTGCTTCCTCGTCAGTTGTGGCTTTCCCATTGAGCCGCATTTGTCTTGTACGCGTTAATTCAAACGTCAGGGGTTCAGGGAGTGGCTTATCTTTCTCAGTTGCAGCATCTTGCACGCTTGGCAGAGAGAGATCAACTGTTTGCATGCCTGTCAGTGTCATCGCCACGATGATGAAAAACGTGAGAATGGTCATTATCACGTCCATCATGGGAACTAAATTAACTTCGGGCATCTGGGAACGAGTTTTCTGCCCTTTTAAATACCGCATAGGTTACCCTTCTCGTCCACTTAGGGGAAGTTCAGGCTGTCCAGTATAGGAGACAGTATAAGCAGATGGCTCATACCAGATCTGCCGATAAATCAGTTCTAATTCGCTACCAACTTTTGAAAAGTAGTCCATCTGGCGGGCCTGTAGCGAGATAGAGATACGGAAAATTGCTAAAGCAAGAATTGCTACAATCATGCCGCCAGCGGTGGTAATCAGGGCTTCTGCAATTCCTAGTGCGGCTTTTGAAAGGTCAACTTTTTGCCCGGTAACGCCAATGTTCAGGTTTAAAAAGGTAACGATCAAGCCTGTAACAGTGCCCAACAAACCCAACAAAGGAGCCATATTAATGGTTGTCTCCAGGAGGAGATCGCCCTTTCGCATGATGGAAAATTCTTGATCTGCCACTGCTTCCATTGCCAGGTGAAAGGTTTCGGGGGTGGGATTGTTCAGCTTTAAGGGGGCCAGCAGAAACCGCCCGATGGGAAGGTCTTGTGCTTCTTGAGCGATCGCTTCAGCCTCTCGCAAGTCATAGCGAGCTGCCTCCAACACATCATGCACAATTCGATCTTCGCGCCGCAGCAACCGAACCCAGAATACTGCCCGTTCCAATGCACACGCCAGAGTAACGACAGATAACCCCACGATGGGAATCATCACTGGTCCACCCTTTGCCAACAAATCGAATAACCTGGTCATGTGCGGTGCAAAACTTTGTTACGGGAGAAATACAACGATGGTCTGGGAATCTACTGTCAGAGTACCTGACCCATGATCGCAAAAAGTTAAGAAAATTTTAAGTCTGTATTAAGGGCAATGAATATAGCTTTGGTCGGAACGCTTAGGACAGGAAAAAGTGGCAAAGCCAATGCTGGGTTAGGCGTTCTGACTCGCCATAGCCACGTTACAGATGGCTACGGCCATAATTCAAAATGCAAAATTAAAAATGGCAAAGCGTTGTTGAAAGCCATTTTGAACTTTTAACAATTAGTTTCATTGTTCAATTCTGGCTTCTGAAGCGCTATTGCACAATTGCTTGAATTGAAAGCGGTTCCATATCGGATTGTTTCAGTAACTCTGCCCAATGGGCGATCGCGGTTGCATTGTCAGGCTCAACTCGCCGCAGTTCTGCCAATGTGTTGAGAGCATCGTACCAGATACCTTTCGCAGCGAAGAGTTCGGCTTTTTGTTGAGGGGATGCTTGCTGAAGGCGATCGCGGGTGGCAGCATCCAATGAAGTGCGCTCAATCCACCCCTCCACAAACGCACGTGGATCTCCAGGGCACTTCCCATGCACAGTGAAAAACCAGTTGTAGATATTGCCAACTTGCAAACCTGGTTTTGTTTCTGGCAATTGAACGCTGACCAACCCCGCTCTTGCTGGAATGGGCACGGATACTTTTTGCACCATTTGTCCGGCATTATCTTGCAGGGTGAAACTAACCGAGTCAATTCCGGTGTTGTCATAGGGGATGTAGAACCAGAGGGTGGGGTGTTCTAGGGTAGTGAGTCCCCAAACATGGGTGACCTTGCCAACTCGCTCCTCTGGAACGAGCGCATTTAAGTTGTTCAGCATTGGTTGCGGCGATTTTTTCGCTAACGTCATACAGGCGCGAGTCCCGGCTCCGCGTCCAGCATTGCCGGGGGCACCGCGTTTAGGTAAGGGCGGGCGAGTAAACCGAGTTGCAACCTTGCTGGGTTTGGTGATACCTGGTTTGGCTGGAGCGGATGCAGGAGCAAACTCAGCATTGAGGGGAAGGGCGATCGCGATGGCAATCGTAGCAACCGTGAGATAACGATGGGCAACCAACATAATCATTACTCCTGACGGGGGGACGCGAGTAGGGGCTTTTGAGCAATACGAATTTGACTAACGATGACACCCGTTGTACTGCCGACGCAGCCGATCACCGCAGGCACCAGTGGCAACCAACAACCTGTTTGAATCAGCAGTCCTAAACACAGCCCATAGAGAGCCGCGATCGCCACTCCACTGGCTACTCCCAGCACCACAGCCTTTTGTAAGTAGAATGCTAGCAGCCCACCCAAAAGTGACCAACCCAGAATCCATAGAATTTCCCAAAAAACGGGTAAGGTCCACAGCAGCGATCGCCCATCCAGCACCGCACTAATCAATTGACTGGTCATCTGGGCATGCAACATCACTCCCGGAATTTGGCGAACGTTGCTCTGCTCGTTGCGGTAGGGCGTTGAGAAATAATCATTAAATTGGTTGTTTCTGGCAGTCGTACCAATTAACACAATTTTGTCTTTCACAGCATCCAGCGTTAGCCCACCCAATAAGGCGGCTCCCAGGCTGAGGCGCGGAGCCACGTCTTCCGGGGTGTGAAATGAACTGGCATTGTCGGGAGAACGGTAGTTCAGCAAAATTTGGTGCCCTCGCCCGTCGATTTGGAAGTAGCCGCCCGTGGGAAATTCAATGGGTTTAATGAGTGTTTTCCCCAGTTGCCAGTTCCCATCCGGGGTAAATGTCAGAGAAATTCCCTCTGCTGCCAGGTACCGCAACGCCAACTGCACACTCAACGCTGCATCGGTAATACACACCGCATCCGGCTCCATCCCCAACAAATGACGACGCACCGCCCCATCCTGATCGGTGATCACGTTACTCAACCCCAATCGCTCCAATGCCTGCTGAGGTGGCAGTTCCGGCGGCGGTTTGATGCCAAAATCAGCCGTGTTGGGGGTGCCCATTTTGCAAACGACGATCAAGCGATCGCTGGTCTTCAAGCGCTTTTCCAACTGGGGAAACGCCGGACTGGTTGGATAATCACGGTAAATATCCAGTCCAATTGCCCGTGGCTGCAACGGTTCTAACGTTGCCAGTAGTTGATCCAGGGCGCGATCAGAGAGGGAAACATCAGGTGGCATTTGGGGATCGCGCTGGCGTTGGTCTTGCAGATCTTTTTCCGTTATCTCAATTACTAACAGCCGCTGATCTTTCGGTTCTTTGGGGCGCATTTGCAGCAACTGGTCAAAGGTGCGAAGTTCTAACGGTTGCAAACCTCCCAGATATCGTACTCCGGTCAACAAACCCGTCATTATCAGGCTGATGGTAGCGACCCAGGCTAACTTCGGTGGCACATGCTCGACTCTCAACCGGAATTTGGAGGTCGAGATCGGGGGCTGTGCTGGTCTTTTTGCCTGACGCAGATCGAGCCAGGTGGGGGGAATTTCGGCCGGATGCTGACAGATCACAGGCAGCCAACTAGCACAGGGAAATTGATTTTCTAGCCCTTGTAACCGTTCCCGTGCCTGCCGCACCGCCAGGTACAACGGCTCTCCACTAGCATAGGCAGCGAGAAAGTACTTTAAAAATGCTTCGGCAACGCGATCGGGTACGGGTTCGCGCATGACAATCAGTTGAGGAATTTGCAGGGATGCCAGTTCTCGCGCCAAGCCTAACCCATCGCAGGAGTTAAAGATTGCCAGTTTCAATCCCCGGTCTACGGCTTTTTCTAAAGCGTGTTTGAGTTGGCTAAGACTGAGGGTTTCGGTTTGATTGAGGTGAATTAGTCCGGTGCGATCACCAGTTTGGCTAGTGCTGTGCCCGGCAAAAAACAAAATTTCCCAACTTTGCTCCCAGAGGCGATCGCTGAGGTTCTGCCGCTCCGGTTCCACCAAAAAAGTAACATCCGCTGTGTCTAACTGCTCCAGAAGGGCACAATCTTTTTGCACATCAATACCCTGACTGTTGCCCAGAATTGCCAAGATGCGAACGCGCGTTGTGGGGGAAGCCTGGGCGGTGCGTCTGCCAAAATCGAGCGGGCTGAGGGCAATTTCAGCCTGAGGATAGCGTTCTAGCAATTCCCATTCGTTCCAGGGTAAGCGCCGCAGGTGGGGATCATCGGCTTGGATCACGACGCGGATCGGTTCGGTGGGGCTGAGTTGTTCCAACCACTTTTCTCGAATGCGCCGAAACGACTCGGCGGTTAACCAGGCGTTGAGACGATCGCGCAATTGATTGGCAAGCGTTTCACACTCGGCGATCGTTCCTTTGAGTTGAGTGGTTTTCGGTAAACCGATGGGGCGACCCGTAAACTCGACTCGACGATAAGCCGTTTGCCACTGACGATAACAATCTGGCAGGTCTGGAGCGGCGGGCAGTTCGCCCGTGATTTCGGCAAAGGGAAGGGTGTTTTCTGCGCTCATTTGCAGAATGACCGGAAAGCCCTGCTCAAAGCTGCCTTTACCAAACTTCAAGACGATGACCTTAGCCACTGGCTACACTCCAACCCTTCTGCTGTCTCATACGACGATGGGCTACCGTTTATGCAGCGATCGCCGCCTTTACTCTGTTTCAAGTATGCCAGCCAGAAGCAAGAATCCCTAGAGTGCGTAAGGCAACGATACAGCCTCAGCCGAAACCAATCCGTCCAACTCCAACTTTGCGTTATATAGGTCTACAAATCGCTGAAACAATTGCATCGTTTCATGGCTCGAAACCTTGCCCAATTTCACTAACCGATGGAGATTTCGTTCGGTCAATGCTTGCAGGTAAGACCAATCTTCAAACAAGGTTAAACACGAAGCCAGATGCAACGGTAATTGCAGCAAAGGCTTAAACCAACCCAGATCGCTGTAGATATCAATAAACAGCTTATGTTCCGTTTCGCTAATCGAAAAAACGTTGAATAGTACTGCAATTCGCTTGCCGTTATAGACAGGAATACTGAGTTCAATCGTGTGCAGGTTGTGCAGAATGAGGTCTACTTCAACAATCGGTTGTCGCCAAATTCTAAGCGCATTCATGGAAGATTCCAGCATTGTTTGGAACCTGATAATTCCGCCAGTTGCGGTCTGCTGGAAGCCATTCACACTAATCACGCGTAAATTATTTAGGCTAACGCTATGAATGTCTTCCAAATGCTTCAAATTCAGTAAGTGGTAAATCTGTGACAGGTAAGGAAATGGCAAAACATATTCTTGCCGAATCAAGTGAAAGTCTTGGAGTTCAGACATTCTGGCGTGAGTGACAGCGAGGTCGTTGGCTGTATAATCTGTATACGCTTCAACGTCATATGCTGGAAGGTTTTCCTCTTCTCTATCAACTTCCGGCTTCAAAAATAACCAGCTTAGGAAGAATAAGGAAGCAGTAAAGATTTGAAAGATTTCAATAACTGAGATGTTGCCATCCGCAAAGGTTGCAATGCTGCGATCAGTGATGCCAAATATCCAAGATGGAATACCGAATATCCAAATACTGTTGCGAATGCGAGTAATCAGTAACGCTGGTTTGATTGAGCGATCGCTTTCCTTAACTTTTGTGTCAGTTTCACGTTCACTAAGAACTAATAGGTCGCTAGCCATAGTAGTATTGTGCTGTAAGCAAATTGGGAAGTTGTACCTTTTCTTGCCTATAAAGCTAACGATTTAACCAGTTGTTTACCCTCTATCCCAAGTGCAGACTCATGCAGTGCTTTGGATGGTTCACCTACATCGAAGGACTGACGGTTTTCTAATCTTTCTTGAAAAGGGTTTAAACGCTTCCTCGCTGGTTGGTTGTCCTTAACACTGTCCGCGAGTGTTAGCCTAGAGACGTAGTGGTTTTCTCTGGGGCTTGTTTAGCTGGTAATGGATAAGGTTGTGGTGGGACTCTCAGGTGGAGTCGATAGTTCAACGGCTGCGGCAATTTTGCATCAGCAAGGGTACAACGTGATTGGACTCACCCTTTGGCTCATGCGCGGCAAGGGGCAATGCTGCTCAGAAGGGATGGTAGATGCCGCAAAGTTGTGTGACCAGTTAAATGTGCCTCACCACGTGGTGGATACCCGCGAAGCGTTTGATAAATACATTGTGGAGTATCTGGTAACCGGCTATAGCGATGGCATTACACCTCTGCCCTGCTCCCAGTGCAACAAAGCGGTGAAGTTTGGTCCGATGTTGAACTATGCCCGCAGCGAGTTAGGCTGCGATCGCATCGCCACAGGTCATTACGCCCGCATTCGCTGTGACGAAGCCACCGGACGCTATCACCTGCTTCGTGCCATAGACCGCAGCAAAGATCAGTCCTACTTTCTATATGACCTATCACAAGAAATTTTGGCGCACGTGTTGTTTCCCCTGGGTGAACAGCCCAAGACCGAAACTCGCCGCATTGCTGCCGAATTTGGGCTGCATACTGCCAATAAGCCCGAAAGCCAAGATTTGTGTTTAGTGGAAGCTAATGGTTCCATGCGGGCATTTTTAGATAAATACATCACTCCCCACAAAGGCGAGATTGTGGATCAATCAGGGCGCGTGTTGGGCTACCACGATGGCGTGCATCATTACACGATTGGACAGCGCAAGGGCTTAGGCGTTGCTCACAGTGAGCCGCTGTATGTGGTGGCGCTAGATGCCGTCAAGAATCAAGTGATTGTGGGCGATCGCGCCGCTACCCTCTCCCCCGACTGCACCACACAACGAGTCAATTGGGTGTCTATTGCTGCACCCGCCGCTCCCATTCGGGCTGAAGTTCAGATTCGCTACCGGGCTGCTGCCGTTCCCGCGACAGTCATTCCTTTGGAGGGCGATCGCGTGCGGATCGTGTTCGATCAACCCCAATCCAGCGTCACACCGGGACAAGCTGCCGTTTGGTACGATGGCGAAACATTGCTAGGCGGCGGCATTATCGAACGACAACCTTAGACGCTACGGGTGCCAAATTGCTGCAAACACCAATGCGGCAATCAACGGTACCACAATCGGTACTGCCACAACCAACCCCCACTTGCCAAACCGAATTTTTTGTCCATCGGCTTTTAGCGGAGCAATCACGGCGACTACGCCCATAATCGTCCACAGCACTCCAACCCCAATAAACAAAACAAACGCGGCATCATCCATACCCTTTCTCCCAATTCCTGTTTCTTTCAGACTAACGACTTCTTCACCCTATCCCCCAACCCCTATTCCCCTTCCCAAGCTTCACCCGATTACATGATCTGCGATGACCATCCCGGTTACAATCGCACTACTGAGATAGATACGAAGGGACGTTTGCAAACACAATGGCAGACCTGAATGTGTGGTTGATAGGTGGTAAGGAATGGTTGCATGACTGAGAACACTACCCTATCTCCCGATTTATCTGGGTTAAGCGAGCAAGAGGTGATTGCCCGTCGTGCAGCAGGGCAAGGCAATAACACTCCACTCCAAAGCAGCCGTCCCTACAGTCAAATTCTCAAAGAAAATCTGTTCACTTTTATTAACGCGGCATTCTTCACAATTAGTTTGGTGATGTTCCTGTTAGGGCGTTTGGGGGATGCTGTTTTAGTGGTGGTCGTAATTTTTGGTGGAGTGCTGGTCAATATTTGCCAGGAAATTTGGGCAAAGCGAAAGCTTGATGAAATTGCTTTGCTCTACCGCCCAAAAGCGACTGTGATACGCGCAGGAGAAGAGCATAATGTTGATCCGAATGAAATTGTGCTGGGAGACATTTTGGTGCTACGGCCTGGGGATCAGATTGTGGTGGACGGGGTCGTGTCTGGGGACGGGCGCATTGAGGTTGATGAGTCGTTGCTGACCGGAGAATCGGATTCAATTCCCAAAGCTGCTGGTGATCTGGTTTACTCTGGTAGCTTTTGTGTGAGTGGAACTGCCTGTTATGAAGCGGCAAAAGTTGGAACTGAGACGGTTGCTTACAAGTTGATGACAGGGGCGAGAGCATTTCGCACTGTGTTGACTCCGGTACAGCAAGAAATTAATGTTGTGATTCGAGTGTTTTTGCTGATTGCCTGCTTTTTGTGGATTCTGGTGGGCATTAGCTTTCTAAGTCGGGCGTACTCGTTAAATGATGTGGCGCAGCGATCGGCGGTGATTGCTGGATTGGTGCCTGCTGGATTGCTGCTGGCAATTACGCTGGCGTATGGGTTGGGTGCGGTACGGATGATTGGGCAGGATGTGTTGATTCAACAGGCAAATGCGGTTGAGTCGCTGAGTAATGTGGATGTGCTGTGTTTGGATAAAACTGGAACTTTGACGACGAACCAGATTGAGTTGCAGGAGATTTACCCGATTGGGATTGGAGAAGAGGAATTACGATCGCTCCTGGGAGTTTACGCCGCCAGCACCAAAGCCGGAAATAAAACCAACGACGCGATCGCCAACACCTGCTCTGGCATTGTTATGGAGCCGCTGTTTGAAGTGCCTTTTTCCTCGGCTCGTAAGTGGAGCGGCTTGGTGTTTGCAGAAAAAGGAACGTATGTTTTAGGTGCGCCCGAAATGCTGTTCTCCAGTACGGTGCTCGATCCGGAGGTGGCTCATTACATAGATGAAGGAACCCGTTTAGGATTGAGGGTGGTGATGTTTGCTCACAGCCCGCAGGTGCGATCGCTTGGTGGGGATGGAACTCCAGCTTCGTTACCAGATGATTTGAAGCCGTTAGGCATTTTGCGATTTAGCGACCAACTGCGTCCCGAAGCCAAACAAACATTGGATGGGTTCGCGGAAGCGGGCATTGAAGTCAAAATCATTTCAGGAGACAACCCGCAAACGGTAGCGGCGTTAGCCCGGCAAGCTGGATTGGGAGACGACATTGAAGTGGTGTCTGGGCAGGAATTGGCACGGATGAGTCCAGCAGAGTTTGTGCAAATGTCGCTGAATAGTACGGTGTTTGGGCGTATTACGCCAGACCAGAAAGCTGATTTGGTACGCAGCTTACGCCGACGCGGTAAGTATGTTGCCATGATTGGGGATGGCGTGAATGATGTGTTGTCGTTGAAACAGGCAAACCTGGCGATCGCGATGGAAAGTGGCAGCAAAGCGACTCGTAGTGTGGCTGATATTGTGTTGCTGATGGATTCGTTTGGGGCGCTACCGCACACCTTTTTGGAAGGACAACGCATTCGCAACGGCATTCAAGATGCCATGAAATTGTTTCTGGTACGGACGTTTTGCGTCACGCTGTTGGTGTTTGCTACCGCGATCGTTACCGATAGTTTCCCATTACAGAATAAACAGGCGGCGATCGTATCTCTGATTGGGGTAGGGTTTCCAACGATGTTTATTCCAGTATGGGCAAAACCGGGTGCAATTCCTCGCCGCAGTATGGTGCGCTCGATGTTGCATTTCGTAATTCCCTCAACCCTCAGCCTGACGCTGGTAGCGCTGATGGTATACCTGTTTTTTCTGGTTGTCGCGATTCTCGATCTGTCGCCCGACATGAACTTGACTGAGTTGGATTATGTGGAACCGCGCAGTGCGCTGGTGACGATTCTTGTGATGGGGCAATTGCTGCTGATTCTGTTTCTTAAACCGCCAACTAAATTCTGGGTGGGAGGTGAACCCTACAGTGGTGATTGGCGTTACACTATCGTTGCAATCATATTGTTGGGCGTATATTTTTTGATTCTGGCAGTTCCACCCTTCCGTTCTTTCTTTGAGCTATCTCGTATGAGTCCTCTTAGTTATGGCTTTATCGGTCTAATTGCGTTGGAGTGGTGCTTGATCTTGCGGGCGATTTGGCGTAGTCGTTTCCTCGATCGCTTCTTAGGAATCGACTTGGGTTAACCGAGCCGCTCTCGAAACTGACTTAACTTTTCAATCAGGAGTGTGTCGCTATCTACACAAAAGATTCGCCGAACTGTAAAATTTGTCAGTCTTTGGGAACTCTAGATTGGTTAGGAGGTGTGTATTAGGGTAACTTTGTCACTCTGACCGATGGATCTGTATAACGTGCACATGGAAGAGCCTGATGAAGCGAGTTCTTGTGGTTGATGACGACGCAACGTTACGGATGGCATTAACTCGTTATTTAGAGAAACGAGGGTACGCTGTTCAAAGTGCTAGCTCAGGAGTTGAGGCGTTAACTGTTTTTGAGCAAGATCCGCCTGATTTAGTCGTTTCTGACGTGATGATGCCAGAAATGGATGGGCTTGAATTTTGCCGTCGATTGCGCGCTAGTCGGTCGGGACAGTTAGTTCCATTTATTTTTCTTTCTAGCCGTGGCGAAGTAGATGCCCGCATCCAGGGGCATTCGATGGGAGCAGACGATTACTTGATTAAGCCGTTTGAACCTAAGGAACTATTGGCGAAAATTGAGGCGCAACTGGAGCGATCGCGCCGGTTTCACTCAGAAATTGTGCGGCTCATTCAGCGATCGCCTGGCGAAGAATCGGTTACCCAAAGTCCGTCGCCACAGCCAGAACCATTGCCGTTAACGCCTGCCGAAGAAAAAGTATTTTGGGAAGTGGTGCAAGGTTTTACGAATAAGCAAATCGGCGATCGTCTCTTCGTTAGCCCGCGTACTGTGCAAACTCACCTCAGCAATATCCTCAGCAAACTGGAACTGGAAAATCGCTCGCAACTTGTTCGCTATGCTTTTGAACGCGGCTTTAAACCTCCTGTTGAGAAGACCAGCGATCGCGAAACATAACATAGCAGCCACGAGCTTCACCCTAAAAGAGCATTCGGGTAATTGAATCTCTCCTTTCACAGGAGGATATTTTCGGACTTTGCAAGGCGCACGATTTCATTTGGATTTCATAACTGTGTGCAACCTTAAAGAGGTGTGTCTATTTCATCTTGACTAATCTTCTCAAACAGTTTTCAGACCTGGAGAACTGTTACTTGACTCTCCAGTTAACTGGAGTATTCAAATAACAATATCCTTTTCTGACCCTTCATCAAGTCAAAACGAATCTATGTCACGTAACTTCCTCACAAAACCGAGATTTCTGGTGCTGATGCTAGGGGCAATTTCCACCATTGCTACCCTGAATGCTTGTGCAACAACAGTTCAGAACCTCAATCAAACTGCTAGCCCCACGGCTACCGATGCTGGAGCCATGCAGATGGATCACGGCAGTATGCAGCACGGCGGCATGAACCATAGCAACATGGATCTGGGACCCGCTGATGCAGAGTTTGATCTGCGATTTGTCGATGCGATGACTCCTCACCATCAAGGAGCTGTCGAGATGGCAAGAGAAGCACAGCAGAAGTCCAAGCGCCCTGAAATTCAAAAGTTAGCGGCTGATATTATTCAGGCGCAGAACAAAGAAATTAATCAGATGAAGCAGTGGCGGCAAGCCTGGTATCCCAATGTGGGCGCTGCTCCAATGGCATGGCATAGCAAAATGGGTCATTCCATGCCAATGTCTCAAGACCAGATGAAAACCATGATGATGAGTATGGACTTGGGCGCAGCAGATGACCAATTTGATCTGCGATTTCTCAACGCCATGATTCCCCATCACGAAGGCGCATTGGTAATGGCGAAAGAGGCGCTAGACAAATCGCAGCGTCCTGAGATTAAAAAACTGGCTCAAGCAATTATGACTTCTCAGAAGGCTGAGATTGCACAAATGCAGCAGTGGAAGCAAGCCTGGTACAAGCAATAGTGTTAACTCCAAGATTTCAGTTTGATTCCACTGTGACCTCAATCTTTGATTATTAGTGCTGTGTGGAAGATTCGCCAATGACTCATTTCTCGCAACGATCGCCCACCCAAATCACCGTTTCTCTGCTCACATTGCTGCTTTTGGCAATCCCGATGCGGAGTCTGGCTCACAGTGGGCATAATCACGAATTTCAAGCTGGGAATCAAGCGGTTCAAGCCGATACCATCCAAGTCGATGCAGAGACGGCGAAGCGAATGGGGTTGAAGGTTGAGCCAGTTTCTCGTCAACGATTGGCATTTGGCATTAAAACCACTGGACAAATTGAATCGCTCCCCAATCAACAGGTGGAAGTCACCACTCCTGTTAAGGGCACTGTGATACGGCTCCTGGTGCAACCTGGCGATGAGGTGAGTGCAGGTCAGGCAGTGGCAATAATGACCAGTCCTGAGCTGGCAGAATTGCGAACGAGTGCCTTAGATCGTCGCTCAGACGCGATCGCCGCCACTCAGCAGGCAGAAGCCGACCTACGACTGGCACAACAAAATTATAATCAGCAACAGAAAATTGCAGTTTCTGAGGTTGCCCAAGCCCAAACTCAACTGGGTTTTGCTCAGGAGCGATTTAACAAAGATCGGGAGTTATTAACTAACGGAGCCATCCCCCGTCGCACCTTCCTCGAATCGGAAACCAAACTGGCAGAAGCACGGGCTGCTCTTACCAAAGCTGAAAGTCGATTAGAGGTTTCGGAAGCGGTAGCTCAATTGCGACGGGCAGAATCAGCTGTACAAGTGGCGCGATCGCGGGTACAACTGAGTGCAGAAACCTATCAAACTCGCCTGCGGCAATTGGGCGCAAGGGCAAATCCAGACGGCACCATCACCATTCCAGCTCCAATTTCTGGCACCGTTGCCGATCGCGAAGCCACGACGGGCGAATCGAGTGAGGATGCAGGCAAAAAGGTGATGACAATCATCAACGGTAGTAGCGTTCAAGTGAGCGCCAATGTGTATGAGAAAGACCTGAACCGGATTCAAACTGGGCAACGAGTTCAAGTGAAAATCGCCAGTTTGCCAAATCGCACCTTTACCGGGCAAATCAGTGTCGTTGGTTCCGTTGTTCAGGGTGAAACCCGCGTGGTGCCTGTGAAAGCGCAACTCGACAATCCAAATGGCGCACTGAAACCAGGGATGTTTGTAGAGTTAGAGGTTCTAACTGACCGCACTCCCATTGCACTGTTAGCCATTCCGAAGTCTGCATTGGTGGCAACTAACGATAAAAAGACGATCGTATTTGTGCAAAATGGTGCTGTTTTTCAGCCAACTGAGGTCACTCTCGGCAGAGAATCCGGCGGGTTGGTTGAAGTTAAAAATGGATTGTTTGATGGCGATCGCATTGTGACTCAACGCGCCAATCAGTTGTATGCTCAATCGCTACGCAGTGGTAGCAAGCCCGCTAATGAGAACAGAGAAATAACTGCTGCACCTGCCTCTAACTCACAACCTGCAATTCCGTGGTGGGTAGGAATCCCCGTTGGAGGTGCAATCATTGCAGGTGCGTTTGGGGCTGGAATGTTCTGGGCAAATCGCCGCAATCACAAAAAAGATGATCGTGGCGCGATCGCACGCATCCCAAGTAGAGTCACAACCTATGAATCATTAGATGACTTAAACTTAGCTAATCAAAACACTCGCACAACATCAGTATCACACTTAGCCAAGACTGATAAACATGAGTCACTTTAACCTGTAAATTCTATCAATCTATCACTTAGATCTGACTTGCTGATCATTTCTGGCATAACTTGGATTTAAGTTCACTCAGTTGCCAATGCTGTGTTACTTCAGTCTCTACAATGGATTTTGAGTACGTGACGAACTGTATACAGAAAGGCTACGTCTGGCAGGAGAATAACGATTTCACTCAATTTCATTCTGATTTCATTTCTGGTTGCAACGATGGAGAGGTTATGTCACCCTTAGAAGTGCTGGTGGAAGTCTGATGCTGAGTTCCATTATTCAATGGGCGATCACCCGTCGCTGGCTTGTGATTTTGGGTGCCATGATCTTGACGGTCTGGATCTTTCGCACGCTCGTTCAGATGCCACTGGATGTGTTTCCCACGTTTGCACCACCGCAAGTGGAAATTCAAATCGAAGCACCAGGACTGGCTCCTGAAGAAGTTGAGTCGTTGGTGACACTGCCGATTGAAAGTGCGATCAACGGCACACCAGGAGTATCAACCGTGCGATCGTCCAGTGCAGCGAGTATCTCCGTCGTACGGGTAATTTTTAATTGGGGTACTGACATTTATCAAGCGCGACAACTGGTGACAGAGCGACTTCAAGCGGCTCAGAACAAGTTGCCCGATGGCGTGGAAACTCCCCAGATTGCGCCCATCAGTTCACCGATCGGCACGATCGCCACCTACGCCTTCACATCCAAAACGACTGACCTGATGGACGTGCGGCGGATTGTGGATTGGCAAGTTACCAACCGTTTGCTGGCAGTGCCGGGAGTGACGCAAGTGATCGTGTTTGGAGGCGAGGTGCGGCAATATCAAGTGCTGGTCGCTCCAGAGAAATTGCAGGCATTCAATGTGTCATTGCAGCAAGTCTCAGAGGCAGTGGCAGCAGCAAATGCGAATGCACCGGGAGGGTATTTGATTACGCCCGATCGCGAAAGGTTGATCCGGGGGATTGGAAGAATTGAAGACATTGAGGCATTGAAGCAATCGGTGATTACTGCCCGCAATGGTACCCCCATTAGCATCGCCGATGTCGCCGATGTGAAAATTGGGGCAGCCGTAAAGCGGGGAGATGCCAGTGTCAATGGGCAGAAAGCGGTGGTGGCCCTAGTGAACAAACAACCCCAAGCTGATACGCCTACCGTCACCCGTGCAGTGGAAGCGGCGATGACTGAGGTAAAAGCCAGTTTGCCAAAAGAGATTCAAGTGGCGACTACGTTTCGCCAGGAAACTTATATCGCTGCATCGATCGCCAATGTGCAGGAGGCGTTAATTGAAGGCAGTATCATCGTTGCCTTGATCTTGATTCCATTTTTGATGAATTGGCGCAACTTAGCCGTTTGTTTGGCTGCTTTACCGCTGTCTTTATTGATCGGCGTGTTGGCGCTCAACTGGATGGGACAGGGATTGAACACGATGACACTGGGCGGCTTGGCAGTCGCGATCGGCTCGGCGGTAGATGACGCGATTGTGGATGCCGAAAATGTTTACCGCTGCCTGCGAGAATATAAGCACCAGCGCAGAGGAGAGTGGGAGAGTGGCAGAGTAGGAGAGTGGGAGGATAAGGCTGGTCATGGACCTGTTTCCCCATCCACCCATCCACCCATCCACTCATCCACCCGCTCCGCTTTAGATGTTGTATTCGAGGGTTGTCAGGAAGTCCGTGATTCGGTGTTTGGCGCAACCATTATCACGATCGTCGTCTTCTCGCCGATCTTTGCGCTTACGGGTGTGGAGGGTAGCATTTTCATTCCGATGGGATTAGGCTATCTGGCGGCAGTCCTGGCATCTAGCATCGTCGCGCTAACGGTTACGCCTGCTCTGTGTGCAATTCTGTTGCCCTACGGTCGCCTGCCCGAACGAGAGTCTTGGGTTGCCCGATTCTTTAAGCGACTCTATCTGCCACTGTTGCGGTTCTCAATGCGGCGATCGCTCGTTATTTTAGGCATTGCAGCAGCGAGTTTAGTGGCAGTGGCGATCGTCGTGCCATCGTTTGGACGCATTTTCCTGCCAGAGTTTCAGGAGCAATCACTGGTCAACACCCTTTTGCTCTACCCCGGTTCATCCCTGGAGGCGACCAACAGCGCCGCTTCTGTGCTGGAACATAAGCTAAAAGGCAATCCTAACTTTCAGAGCATTCAAGTCCGTTCTGGTCGAGCAGCGGGAGATGCGGATGCCGCAGGCGTAAACCTGGCTCACGTGGATGTAGAGTTGAGCGAGACAGGTTTGAAAGACCGCCAAGCCAGTGTGGAAGTGTTGCGCCAGGAGTTTGCCAAAGTGCCGGGAGCCGCACCCAACGTCGGTGGCTTTATTTCGCATCGAATGGATGAAGTCTTGTCGGGTGTGCGAAGCGCGATCGCCGTCAAAATTTTTGGTCCTGAATTAGAGCAACTCCGCATTCTCGGACAGCAAGTGAATGATGCGATGCAATCAGTCGAAGGCCTTGTCGATCTCCAGCTTGAACCGCAAATTCCGGTCGAGCAGATTCAAATTCAGTTCGATCGAGCGGCGGCTGCCCGCTATGGTTTAACCATTGGGCAATTGTCAGAAACCATTGAAACCGCCCTCAATGGACGAGTTGTTTCGCAAGTGTTGGAGCAACAACAAACGTTTGATTTAGTTGTGTGGTTAAAACCTGAAGCTCGACAAAGTTTAGACATGATTGGTAACTTGGTTGTGGATACACCCAGTGGTAACAAAATTCCCTTAGCCCAAGTGGCAACGATTCAAGATGGCACAGGACCGAGTACCATTAACCGGGAAAATGTTTCTCGCTTAATTACCGTAGCTGCCAATGCCCAGGGACGAGATTTACGCTCAGTGGTGAATGATATTCAGGCGAAGGTAAGCCAACAGGTGCAAATTCCTATGGGTTACTACATTCAATACGCTGGACAGTTTGAAGCAGAGGAACGTGCTAGCCAAAACATTCTGATTTTTAGCGCGATCGCTTTTATCGTCATCACGGTGATCATGTATCTTTCAGTCAAATCAATTGCGTCTACTGCCATGATCATGATTAACCTACCGCTAGCATTGGTAGGTGGCGCGATCGCTGTGGCATTGACAGGAAGCGTTTTGTCGATCGCTTCACTGGTGGGATTTGTCACCTTGTTTGGGGTCGCTACCCGCAATGGATTGCTATTGGTCGATAACTACAACACGAAATACGCGGCGGGAATGCCACTGAAAGATCTCCTGATTCAAGGCTCGATGGAGCGGCTCAACGCTATTCTGATGACGGCATTCACTTCAGCGTTGGGATTAGCGCCTCTGGTTATTGCAGGTGGACCGGGAAAAGAACTGCTGCAACCGTTGGCGATCGTCGTTTTGGGTGGGCTGTTCACTTCTACGGCTTTAACATTGCTGATCTTACCCGCGCTCTATGCCAGGTTTGGACAGCATCTCTTTCCCAAACTTACCGTTGTTGACAACGGTAAGGTTCAACAATCAGAGATAGAGCGCCTTCAGAGCAAGGCTTAATCGTTTAACACGGCAGGTTTGTTCATTAACTGAGAGGACGATGATGCAATTGAAATTTGGCACAACAATCATTTCCGCGATCGGGCTAACATTCTTAGTTGCCTGCAATAGTGGTAATCAAGCCACGTCTCCAGCCACTAGCGCTGCTTCTACTCCGGCAGAAACGAAACCTTCGATCGCCGCTTCGCCTGCTGCGAGTCCAGCGACCAATGCCAAAACCGGAGAAACTCATACGCATGGTGGTCAAGGCGGGCAGGTCGTTGAATCGGGTCCTTATCATTTAGAACTGGTCACCGCAAAAGAAGCAACCACAACCCACATCGACTTCTTTTTGCAAAAAGGTGACAACCACGAACCGATTCCCAATGCAAAAGTAACGGCTCAAGTGCAACTGCCCGATGGCAGCCAAAAATCGCTCCTAATGAAGTATGATGCTGGCGACAAGCACTACACAGCAATCTTACCCAGTGCTAACTCAGGAGAGTATAAAGTCGCCATTCTCACTGACATCAACGGTGAGAAAGTCAATGCCCGCTATAGTTTCAAGCAATAATCCTGCTGGCTCCTCAAATCCTGTGACTTTCAATCATTTGCCGTTAAAATCTGAGCAAAAGGGCGGAGTGATGCGATGGCTCAAACCCTGGCAATCTTGAAAGAATTGACCTCGATGGCTGCTGTGCAGGAACGGTTTAATCTCTGCGGGTCAATTCCCCGCCGCTCTGCGGCGTAAAATGCAGAGATGA
>JACYLN010000064.1 GCA_015272515.1 Leptolyngbyaceae cyanobacterium C42_A2020_001
CGAGGACATCGAACCATCCTCGGCTTGCTGGCGCGCGTCCGACTGCTATGGTCATATCGTAAAACTCCAGATGTTTGAGTATGAGTACTTAAGACGTGATTTACTCTGAGTTACCTTGAGCTTTCCAGGTGACCAAGCACGGAGACACCCAAAGTATGAGTAGAGTTTACGTTTCTTTACTGATTAACAATTATACGGGGCATATCCTGAAATTTCCAGGGAATTTCTTAACTTAATTCCTTTCTTTTGCAACCTAAATTTATCGAGTTCTCAGCAATATCCTTTCTATTTCTTAAGACCCTGCAAGCCTGACTGGGTCTAAGCTCCACACAAAGCGCTCGATAACTGCAAGTTTGGAATTCTTTAAGAGAGTAGTTGTTGATAAACAAACGTTAAGTACTAATACTCACAAAATTATGGAAACACATTAAATTTATCCATAAGGCTAGATTTTAGTGCGTTTGTAGATTGCTTACTGAAGCTCCAAAGGGTTTCGCAGGTAAGGTTCAGCATTGAGACAGGCATTTAGCTGCTGATTAACTGCTCAAGAGATAGTTCAGTTCTGTTGCTAACCACTCGTTAAACATCCGATTCAAGATCTCCTGGTACCGTTCAGGCGTTAGTTCAGCAGGAATAGACTCTTCAACTAGCAATAGATGGCATGATTGGTCAATCACCAGTGGACCGATGAGATTTCCAGGTGGGGAACCAAATACGATCGCAGATAAGTCTGGCTTCAGGTTCCAGCGGTAAAATCTCCCTTCATAGCCACAGTTGCAGCGTCGTTGCCCATCAATGTCGTAAATGTGAGCGGCTTCATAAAAGCTGACCTCGCCTTCCTGAATTTCGTAAAAAATCTCTTGCGCCAGTTTCTCGTAAGGCACGACGAGCCGATAGAGTGAAACCTGGTCAAAATCAGCTTGATGTTCAGCAAAGTATTTTTTAGCTTCATTGGCAAACAGGGATTGAGCCAGTTTTTCAGCCAAGAGGCGATCGCGAATCCCGGTTTCCCATTCCTCGGCTGTAATGAGCTGATCAGTTAGCCACGCAAACGTGTCACTCGCGCGAAACAATCGATGCTCATACCGCTGTTGATCCGCGACAGCTTGAATTTCCTCAGGAGTAATGCTAATGCCTCGTTCTTCAACCGCCCGATTAATAATGCGTTGATAAATAATTTTTTGACAGATTTCCTTGATCTGTATGTTCTTCTTGAGAGTAGAAATAACTTCTTCTGATTCAATATTTCCACCTTTGAAAATAATCATAGTGCACCACCTCTAGAATCGCATTCAATACAAGGTGAGAAGAAATTACACAGATGTAAGCCTTGTCTGCATTCAAATCTGTAGTTCTTCTTGAGAAAATTTTTAGTTTTCGACTTGGACGTACTTTAGATGCCATCTCTTACACTAAGCTAGCAGCCAGACTCCAATTTGGAGACTGGCAAATATTGATCCAAGGCTAAAGCGTAAGTTCAGCACATCACCTACTCAACTAGCAGCCTAAAGTTCAGTGCTTGTCGCCTGATTCTCAGTTGAAAACGTGTAGTAAGCAATGTTCACAGGGCTTTGCATCAAAGACTCCGGGTTCATTTGAACATAAACGGTTTCAACGCCTGAATTGAACAACCATCCATTATGTACATTTGAGTTAAGAATTGCCTGTTCTGGCATAAATAATGATCCATTCAAAAAGCTTGGCGACATCAATGAATGACTAACCATTCCAAACTCACCAGCCGGATCAAGGTGAATTGAATAATCCATTGAACTACTTGATTGTGAGACTTGCGAACCAGTTAAATATGGATCATTTAATCTGACTAACAGGGCGGAATGTAGCGCATTAGCTTGAGAATATAACCCCGATGTATGGATAGAACTTGAGTCAGTTGTTGTAAACGGAACAGGAAGATCAATCTCAGAAAACATTGTGAACCTTCTTTTGTGCAAAAACACAACTAGAGAGTGGATAGAAATCAAACAATATCAATCTGAAAAATGCTTGAACCAGTAGCAAGAAGCATCTAGAAGCTAAAAGGGAAGCCTGAAAAGAAACCAGAGCCTCTGCGAGAATAAGAGCCTCCAAATAAACTGGCTCCATAACCATTCATGGCAATCAAAACCGGCATAAAGATATTCATTGAAACTGCCGTATTGCCAATTGAAGTTCCTCCCAAGTTGATCACAGAGGCAGAAGAGGCAGGATAAAGACTTAATGATTGGAAAAAGGATTGAAAAATGTAGGGAAAAAGGTTGCTATTTTTTGATTTTCCCTCTCCTAAAACTGTTGAATCATACTCCTCTTCCAAATACTCGATATCAGAAATAATCATTGATTAGCTCCTTCGTTGCAACTAATTTGATGCCCCTGCTAAAGTTCATAAATTTAACTTTTCCTTAACAGGGGCAATGATTACACTCTTACAACTTTACTCCTCACAGAGTTTGAGTGTGTTGTTAACTACAGACCCAATACAATCAACGATGCACTGAGGCTATTGATATCCAGTTGAGCGGCACCATTTGCTGAGTAGCTACCTCCTGGACCGGCAGCAGTTACCGTATAGAAGGTCGAGAAATCATAGGTGTAGTTGCTAAGACTAGCTCCCAAATCAATTCCACCTTCCAGGTTGGTTGCTTCAACAGCGGTTTCTTGATAGTTGAGTTCAGAGATAATCATGGTTGACTCCTTTGAGATGTGTGATTGAAACATGAACAATGGTCGTTTAGACCCAATACAAACTACAGACCAAACGTAAACTACAGACCCAAGGCGATTAGGGATGCACCAAGACTGCTGATATCAATTTGGGTTGCAACATTTGCCGAATAGGTTCCGCCTGGACCTGTTGCTGAAACTGTTCCAAATTGTTGCAAGCTGTAATCCCAAGTGCTGAGACTAGCTCCCAGGTCGATTCCACCTTCTAAGTTGGCTGCTTCAACAGCCGTTTCTTGGTAATTTAGTTCAGAGATAATCATGGTTGACTCCTTCAAGCAGATATTGATTAATAAACGAAGAATGAAAGTGCTCATATTGCTTTCATTACTCGTGCTCATTCAAAAACTGATCAAGATGCACCATTTCAACAAGTCAGACAGGCGATCGCTAAGGATTTCCTAAATTGAGGAATGCTGCACCAAAGGTTTCTATGATTGACTGCAACCCTGTTGTGCCTGCATAGCTACCAGTAGGTCCGGAGAAGGATACCGTCTGAATTTGAGATAGCTTCTGGATAAAAGACGAGAGAGTAGCTCCAAAATTATTTCCACCTTCTAAGTTGTCTATTTCAACAGCATCTTCCAGGTAATTCAGGTTAGAAATATTCACTTCTCCTCCTTTGCAATCTGCACTTTTCTATTTCAAATTAGCTTTATCTGAGCTGTTATCTAAACTGTATACGCTTATATTCTGAATTGGGTTGTTTTTTGCATTTTATGTTGCCACTTTGGCGGGGAGATTTTCTAATAGAATCTTCTAAAATTAGCCAAAAAAATAAGCAGCATAAATTACATGCATCTCAATTTTGCGACATGATTATCTTGCTTACGGGTGAGGTACCCGCACTACAAAGAATAATCTGTAAAACTCAGATGCATTCCACGAATTGACTTATTTTATTGGTAGGATGATCTAGCTAATGTAGGACACATTAAAGGTATTTCAATTGCGTAACGTCCTAAACTAATGCAAATCACGTAGAGTATGTTAAGTGTCGCGCTAACGAACTATTAATCGATACACAAACGTTTTGGAAAGGATTGCCTAACTAGTTGAATAACGATTTTTTGAGACATTGCCAATCAAACAGATTGTAATGGGGGGAGGTTTCAGTCCATTGTGGGAGATTACCCCCCAAAAGTTCGTTTTCCTGAAAGTCAATTATTTCTAAATCTCGTAACTCATGAACTGAAGCTAAGTGATTAGATGAGGTGCAATCGCCTGTTTCTCCCACAACTAATTCTTGATCAGGGGAAAGTTGTTTGCTGGACTTTGTTGGGTTGGTAGATGGTTCTGCGATCGTGTTCAGGAGACGATTTTCTTTGACTAAACGGCTGTAAGTGCGGTAGGGAATAAAGTACACCGGATTGTATCCGGCAAATCGCAAAATTAACACACACGCCCAGGAATAGCGCCCGTCTGTAATCGCCTGAACCACCTGGTTAAACTGTTCAGGACTCATTACTTTGTTGCGTTTTTCTGGGGTATTACTTCTGTGAAAGTTCATAGGAATCCTCTTTTTTTGGGGGCTAATGCTGGTTTACAAGCTCAAGTTACTGTCTTGCAACTTGCGGATTGGATCGAGCAACACATCGGCAATGCGGCGGCGACGCGTGACGATTTCTGCAGTTGCCGTTTGACCCGCTTTCAACGCAATCAGTTGCTGATTTTTGGTGAGAGAACTGCGGTCTAGGGCAATTTCTACCCGATAAACGGCTCCTAACCGTTCATCAGATTTGATATCAGGAGAAATTGAGAGCACCTTTCCCGAAATGATTCCGTAATCTTGATAGGGATAGGCATCAAACTTAACCTGGACGGGATCACCTGCTTTTACAAAACCCGCTTCTCGCGTAGGTAGAGCAGCCGTCAACACCAGGGGCGCACCCGCCGGAGCAATTTCGGCGATCGCGTGCCCTGCCTGCGCCACATCCCCATTTCTCCGCACGTTCAGTGTAGAGATCACTCCATCTGTTAGTGCTTTCAGCGTTAATTGTTCCAGCTCTGTTCTGGCTTGCTGAAACTGCTTGAAATTCTGCTGAATTTTTGCCTGAAGTTGGGTTTTTTGTACCAACAATTGCTGCACTTTTTGCTGCGATCGCAGTTGAGCATCCTGAGCCTCGGCATCTTTGCGAACTCGTTCAGCCTGGAGACGATTGAATTCAGCATAAACCTGCTCCAGATCTGCCCGTAATCGCTTGGCTTCTGCCAAAGATTGCTGAATGTCTCCCAACTGTTGCGTGACGCTACGCTGCCGATCTGCCAACTGCTGCTGTGCCTGAAACAACTGCTCACGGGCAAGCGCGCCCTCGTTCACCAGGTACTCAAACCGGGAGAGCCGTTCCTGTTGGGTAGCGGCGTTAGCCTGCAACTGATTCAGCAACATTCGACTGGTTGCAGTGCGATCTTCGGTTTGCAAGATTGCAGCTTTTTGGCTGGCAATTCTGGCTTGCACCTGGGCAATGGCGGCAGTTTGGGCGCGACTTTCGGCATGAGCGATCGCCCGCTGCGTTTGCGCCTCCAGTCGAGTTTTGTCAATTAGCGACTCGACTTGCAACAGTTCTTGTTTGTAGTTGACGTGTGCCTGCACCGACCACTCCACCCGGTTGCGGGCAATTTCATCGTCCAGTTTGGCAATCACCTGCCCTGCTTTCACCATCTGGCTTTCTTGCACATATACCTGGGCAACCTTGCCAGAAACCACTGGATTGACCTTATAGGTTTCGCCCTGCGGAATCAGCCGCCCTTGCGCCCGCCCCACTTCATCAATTTGACCAACCGCCGCCCAGGTAGCAAACGCCGCACAAAACAGGACGCTGCTGGCAAGCAACTGGTTGGGCAGTTTTGCTGGAGGTCGATCCAGCACGGTTTGTAAAGAATTTGACCAGTTGACCGGAGTGGTTACGATCGCCGAAGGCGCAGAACTGGCGCTTTGGGGTACATTTCCAGGTGGAGGCATCACCGCAACAGAAGCGCTGGTACCACCATAAATGGAGGCAATTTCTGGAGTAATATCTGGCTCACAATGCCACTGAGAACCGTGAGCATACAAAAACAGCGTTTCAGATTCGGGCGGGGCAACAGAGTGATTTGGATAATCGGGGAACAACGACTCAATACGAATAGACATGGCAGTGCTCTAACACGAAGTAGGGAACAGATCGGCAGAGCAGCCCTGATTGGAATTATTTTGTGAACAATCAAATCTTAAAGAAATGGCTTTAGAGTGCCCTTTTCAAGAAGCACTCAAATAAAGCCTGTTACGCTTCGCCAACCCATCCTACAATTGCTTGTCAAGATTTGATTGTCTTACAGTGATTGATGCAAGTATTTGATAAGCGATTGAACTAAGTGAAATAAAGACAGGGACTTCCCTGGTTACTGGTGAGGAGGATATCGAACTCTTTTGGGAATCAGTTTCATTTTTATCATATCTAACCTTTATTCAATTCATCGTTATGGGTGCCAATTTGGCAGACTTCTTTCTACACAAACAGAAACTAAATATCAATCTGTTGCTGAACTAATTGAGCATACAATCCTTGTTTTTCCATTAGTTGCTCATGATTGCCCTGCTCCGTAATTACGCCCCGATCAAGCACTAAAATGCGATCGCTGTTTCGCACAGTTGCCAACCGATGGGCAATGATAAACGTGGTACGGCTGTGGCGAATGTGCTGCAAATTCTTTTGAAATCGCCGTTCCGACTCAGTATCAAGGGAACTGGTCGCTTCGTCCAAAATCAAAATGCGCGGGTCGCTGAGCAGGGCACGGGCGATCGCAATTCGCTGGCGTTGTCCACCGGACAGGGTCGATCCCCGTTCACCCACTTTGGTGTAGTAACCCAGCGGCAAATTTTGGATGAACGGATGCGCTTCTGCCAGTTTTGCCACCTCAATCACGGCATCCAGACTGTATTCCGGGCGATACAGGGTAATGTTGTCCAAAATTGTGCCAGAAAACAAAAAGCATTCCTGCGGCACCACGCCCAACTGTTGTCGCAAGGATGGCGGTGAGACATGGCGCAAATCGTGCCCGTCGATTGTAATTCGCCCAGTCGTGGGGTAATACAAGCCTTGCAACAGGTTAATCAGCGTAGTTTTGCCAGAGCCACTGCGCCCCACCACGGCGATCGTTTCTCCGGCCTGGACGGTAAACGAGATGTTTTGCAAAATATTGCGATCGTCGTCTGGGTTGTAGCGAAACGTTACATTCTCAAAACAAACCATGCCCTGAATCGGTGGCAACGTCAGCATTGGCTGATCGGGGCGTTCTTCCGGTGGCGTATTGAAAATATCTTCCAACCGTTCCACCGATACCATCACCTCTTGCAGTTCATCCCATAACCCCACTAGCGCCAGCATGGGACCAATGACGCTGCCAATCATCATGTTGAACGCTACCAACTGCCCAATACTAAGCTGGTCTTGAATCACCAGGGTTGCGCCGTACCAAAGCAGTGCCGTTGTACCGATGGTGTTAATCAGTCCACCCATTCCCTGCAATCCATTTGCTAACTTTTGCCCGCGAAACTGGGCATTAAATTGGCTGGTTAAATGGTCTTCCCACTGCCAGCGCACATCTCGCTCAGCGGCGGCGGTTTTCACGGTGGCAATCCCGGTCAACATTTCCACCAGGGCAGAGTTTTGTTTCGCCGCTTCATGAAAAACCTGCCGTGACACTCGACGCAGAAACGGACTGGCGATCGCGGTTAGTAGAATAATCGGCGGCAGCAACCCCAGAATCAAAAAGGTCAGGCGCTGATTGTAATACAGCATCAACCCCACATAAGCGACTGCCATCAAAGCATCAATCCCCGTGGTAATTGCCTGTCGGGTGAGAAACAGTTGAATCTTTTGGTTTTCTTGCACCCGCGTCACAATATCGCCCACGTGTCGCGCCGCAAAGAACTGCAACGGCAGATTCAGGGTGTGGCTGATGAACCCGCTAATCAGGGTTAGATCCACCTGGTTTGAGAAATAATCCAGCAGGTATTGCCGCACACTCACTGTGCCCACGCGCCAGATACCCGCCAGCAGCAAGCCAATGATGAAAATGTGTAGCGTCATCAGGCTTTTATGCACCACCACCTGATCCAGAATGATTTGGGTAAACAATGGTGTGACCAAGCCCAGTATCTGAAGCAGTAGCGATGCCAGCAGAATCGGCACCAGCATGGAGCGATAGGGCGAAAATGCCCCCAAAAATCGTCCCAAAGATAGCTTGGAGGATGGCATTGCCTGCAATAGCTCGGTGGGGGTGAGCAGCAGCGCGTAGCCCGTCCAGCTTGCCTGAAATTCTGCAATGGTGAGCGATCGCTTCCCCAGGGCTGGATCGGCTACAATCACCTGATTGCGCCGTACTCGATACACGACTACGTAATGATCTCCCTGCCAGTGAGCAATCCACGGAGTTGTTTGTTCTGCCAAGCGGCTAAAGCTAGATTTTACTGGACGCACAAGAAAACCTAGACTTTCTGCTGCCTTTGCCAAACCCTTAAGGGAAGCTCCCGTTCGTCCCACCCCTGCCAACCCGCGCAGCATATTTAAGCTCAACCGTTTGCCCCAATATTGGGCAACCATTGCCAAACAAGTTGCTCCGCAGTCTGAACTGCTTTGCTGCTGGAGAAAGGGGTACCCCTGCCAAAACCATCGTCGTCGCCACTGTCGCGATCGCGGCTTGGCAAAGGTGATCGGTGCGGGTTCTGCCGGAGTTGGTAGTGATCTTGCCGCAGCACTAGGAATGGAGATAGTGGGCGATCGCAGCGCAGGTCGAGCAGCAGGCGGTTGAGCAGCAGAAACCTGGGGCAGAGATCCAGATTGGATAGGAGTGGGGGGATTGACTGATTGATTCCCCAATGGTGGGATAGTTACCTGTGCCATTTCCCAATGCTCGTGAGACAGTTGATATACCTGCAAATCGGTGGCTGTCACCCAGTCAGCAGGAATAGCAGCCGGATAGCCCCAAGCATCGCCAATCGCAGGCGGTGAACTGTTCTGCCCCTGAATTTGCCCATTTCGCAGCCAATAGTGCCCACTGTCTGAAGGCGTTGCGTCTGCCAGCACAGTTCCGGGGGGCAGGTGAATTTCGTGCAGGTAGGGAAGCAGGCGTTTGAGTTGATGGCTGGACCACGATCGCAGGTCGGTTAAAGCTTTGAAGAAAATGAGTTGTTGTCGTGTCGTCGTCGCGTTTTGCAGGTTCGCCTGTAATTCGGGCACCTGTTGCAACCAGCGATGTAATTTTGCTCCTGGCATAACTGCCACCAACCCCCCACTGGCCGCGATCGCATGGTAGGGCAAAGGGGACGCATAAAATTGCTCATCTGCTCCCCAGGTTTCTCCAGCTTCCAATAATGCAACGGATGCCGCTTGCTGTTGGGCGGTAGCGTGGCTCAGCAGCCGCACTCGTCCCTGACAAATGATGTAAAGGTTGCGATTGAGGGAAGCCAACTCTACCTCGCGATCGCCCTTGAAAGATTCCCTTAGGTCGTCTCCCAATTGAACCACCTGAAACGTACAAGCTTGACTAAACTGAACCAGCCATTCACGTCCAGTTGGGAATAAACTCAACAGCAGTTCAGTTAAAAGCTCATTCGCATTAGACGGTACCGGAAGATCATTTCTTCCAGTTTCTACGACCCATTTCATGGTTTATCACAGGGATACTGAAGTGGTTATGAAGTGAGAAAGAACCACCTTTAGAAGGAAGTTTCTGCTACTAGAAAAATTAGTAGCGATCGACTGAGTAACTCTACGTCAAACAGTCATTTCATCAACAACAGCCGTGCAGTGCATCAAGTAGTAGATAGTACTTAAACACTTGATTCATTGTAGATGAGATAAACGTTGGAAACCCATCACCCAAAAGGGGCACACTGCCATCTAAAGCGGCTTAAAAATCATCCTTTTCTACTACTTACAACAATTATCGATTGGTAGATGAGCCTTCACAAAATAGCTTTATCATTCAATCAGAGGTGCTGATTTAAGCGTTTTATCACGATTTTATCTGAATGGAAATCTTACTTTGATTCTATTCTCCGCTATCAGTAGTAACAACTTTATAAGCAGGGCTTCCGCCATAAATTCACAGATCTTTATTTCCAATCTGTTTGTTGTTTGAGATGTGTTCAAATTGTTACTTAAATTGGTATTGGTGAGATGGGGGTTGAAGCTACTTCTGCCAGACGAAACCGGTTTTGACGATTTTGGGGATAAAAATTCTATTTGGCTTAAGATTAATATTCATTCATCCTGGTAGTTCTCCAGGTTTCCATCCGTGCCTTTTAAAATCAAGACATATTCCTTCGCCTGTCAACTGTGATTAACCTCTATTGGCTTGAGCAGATCCGCTCTACACATCGTGCCTCCGTAGGATTGAAGGCATTGCATCTGAGCCATCTGCTACAGGAGGGATGTCCTGTAGTGCCAGGTTTTGTGGTGTCGGCGGAGACCCTCCGCGCGTTTCTAGAAACGATCAACTGGGTAGAACCGTTTTTTACTGATCTGCCAGGCTCCTCGCTACATCTTGATATTGACAATCCTCAACAGTTGCAGGCGATCGCACGCCAACTGCGCCAGGCGATCGCAGCGGCACCCCTACCCGACTCTCTGTTGCAAGAGTTAGAGACTGCTGTAGCTCGGTTTCACCCGTCTCCCCTGATCTTGCGTGCGTCGCTGATTGTCAACTCCCGGACCCGCAACATCCCAGAGCCAATGTTATCGGATTTGGCGCTTGGTGGCTCTCGATTACTTACCAGTCAATTTTGCCCTTCTGACGTGAGGGCACTAGCGCAGGGGTTGAAAAAACTATGGGGGGAGCTATTTGGCGCAAAAACCTTATTTTACTGGCAACGATATAACGTTCCAATTCAGCAAATTGGGCTTGGAGTGTTAGTGCAACTGGTACAGCCAGCGATCGCGTCGGGCATCGTTCGCACAACAGACAGCCATTTTGAAATTTACTCCACGATTGGGCTGGGCATGGCAATCTCGCGTGGGGAAGTGATTCCAGATTATGACCAGATCGACGCTGCAACTAACAGTGTTCAAACCCGCCAGCTTGGACAAAAAAGCATCGCCTACCGCCTCGTGGGTCAACTGTCCTCTGGTATGGAGGCTGAGTCTTATTCCTCTGAACCCTGCGAACCTCTGATTTTTCCAAACTGGCAGCCTTCTATTGGCGATACAACCATACTGCAATCAAACGCCGATTCCCCTAATCCATCGAGTTTGGTTGAGGCGTATCTTCTTTCTGAACCACAACGCAGCAGCTTTACGCTGACGGAGACTACCATCCAAACCCTGATCCATCTGACGCGAACGGCGTTGGCTTCTAGCAGGATCCCTTTAGAACTGGAATGGATCCTCTTACCAGAATCGAGGCACCCACCCAGGCTATATCTGACTCAAGCCAATCCTCAACCACCACCCACCCGTAACGTTGCCCTTCCAGTGATCAACAAGCGTGCTCATCGACCAGTGGAAATCTTTCCGGGTGCAGTGCTGATTGCAACGGGGTTGTCGGTTGCATCAGGTCAGGCGATCGCCCGTGCCAGTGTCGTTACCGATATTCATACATTGCCAACCGATTTCTTACCTCATACGATTTTGGTCACGCCAACGGTTCCGCTCGATTGGTTGCCCCTGATTGAGCAATCCGCTGCGTTGGTGTCAGAGTACGGTAGCATGACTAGCCATAGCGCCATTATTGCTCGAGAGATCGGTATTCCCGCGGTGACGGGCGTTCCGGCAATTACAGCACAAATTCAACCTGGAGAATTACTGTGGGTTGATGGCGATCGCGGCAAAATTTACCGTCTCAATCAAGCGCCTGCAAGTTCTCCGACGATGTGGCACGATGCTCCTTTTTTACCCTCCCAGCCTCTGGACTCCGCCCCTTCACATATACCGCTCGTCACAGGGTTGATGGTGAATCTTAGCCAGCCCAATCAAGTGTTGAAAGCTGCCCATCTTCCCATCACAGGGGTGGGCTTGTTGCGAGCAGAACTGCTGGCACTGACCGCTCTCGACAATCAACACCCGCGACTGTGGCTAGAGCAAAATCGTAAGCATGAATTTGTTGAACGCATGATCAGCGCGATCGCGCGGTTTGCCGAAGCATTTGATCCGCGTCCCGTGTTTTACCGCTCCTTTGATTTTCGCCCCCACGAGTTCCAAAATTTGCACCTTACCTCGCCCTTAACAACTGCCCATTCGACCCTGGGAATGCGAGGGACATTCAGTTATATGCAGAATGCAACTCTGTTCAAACTGGAACTCGCCTACCTTGCAACCCTACAACAGGCAGGGCACACCAATATTCATTTGATCTTGCCGTTTGTTCGTACAGTAGAAGAATTTTTGTTTTGTCGCCGCCTGGTAGAGCAAGCAGGGTTGACACGCCTTGCCGATTTTCAACTGTGGATAATGGCAGAAGTGCCTTCAGTGCTGTTATTGCTGCCAGACTACGTGAGCGCTGGAGTACAGGGTATCTCAATTGGCACCAATGACTTGACTCAACTACTGTTAGGAGCAGATCGAGATAGCGCTGAGTTGGCAGCCGTGTTTGAGGAACGCCACCCTGCTGTGCAACGCGCGATCGCACATCTGATTCAGGAGGCTGGCAAACTGGGTATTCCGTGCTCAATTTGTGGGGAAGCTCCTGTGCGGTATCCAGAGATGATTATCGACCTTGTACGCTGGGGAATTCAGTCGATTTCGGTTGCCCCTGAAGCCGTCGAAACTACTTATTGGGAAATTGCCCGGGCTGAACAGATGTTGTTGCTAGAATCTCTGCGATCGCCCTAAGAAAAAGGGGCACCGAAACGATAAAAACCGAATCGCTGCCCTCTCTATGCGGTGCTAACCTCAATTAACAGTTTGTTGAAACGATTTAACGAGAAACAACACACTTCCAACCTTTGAGCGACCAATAGTTAGGATAGTTTTCCTGAGTCTCAGGCAGTTGTGGCGTTAACTGAGGTGCCCAACTGCTGATGTGTTTTAGCTTAGAATCTACGCTTTCTTCGGAACACACATTCATACTGGTTGCGGTTTTCACTGACTTACACATGATGAAACAAAAATCTCATTGACTCAGCTTGCGAGTAAATATCGACACAGCTCTGCGGGCACTCGTTTACCAGAAGCCCAGCAGAGGAATTTCAGACTCGCTGGAGAAAACTAAGAAAACCTTAGCAGTTTTTGCCTCTGTTTTCTAGTTCAGGGGAAATACTAGGGATTCCAATACAATACACCTTTATTTTATGAAATTCTGATAAAGCGTGTAAGTAATTTCACGACAGGCACTGATGATTTCATCTTTTACTGGTGTCTTGCCTCTAACGGGCTTTTATATCGGAAATCGCCGATCGCGCCATGGATGCGATCGCCTGATCCGTCGCTTTGGGTAAGTGGTAATACTTGCCACCCGCGTGTTTTGCCAGTTCTTTGGCAAATCCAGTTGAGATGAATTTGTTTTCCGTATCAATCACCAGCAACTGGAAGCCGATTGCACGAATTTTGCCTGCAATGTCTAGCAACTCTGCCTTAATGTCAGGCTTTTCCCCCTCCGGCAACGTCTCACCCAAAGACTTGGCCAGGGGAATATTGCCGCGCCCATCCGTAATTGCCACGATCACCACCTGCCCAATGTCGCCAGATTGTTGAGCATTCATCCCCACTCTCACCGCTTGAGTCAAACCATGTGCCAGCGGCGATCCTCCCCCACAGGGCATCCGATCTAACCGACGCTTAGCCGCTTCAATCGAGCGGGTGGGTGGCAGCAACACTTCCGCCTGTTCGCCCCGGAACGGAATTAGCGATACCTGATCTCGGTTCTGGTATGCCTCCGTTAACAAGCGCAACACCGCTCCCTTCGCCGAATTCATCCGGTTCAACGCCATCGATCCCGATGCATCCACCACAAACACCACCAACGCTCCGGCTTTGCGAGCAAGGCGTTTGGCGCGAATGTCAGATTGCTCCACAAAGACCCGCTTACGAGAGAAACCTGACTCCTGACTCCTCGCCCGTCTCACTTTTTGATAGGGAGCCGCCGCTCTGAGGGTGGCATCCACCGCGATGCGACGAACTGTACCACGGGGCAGAACAGGTTTAATGTAACGTCCGCGATCGCTGGAGAAAATCATTGTGCGGCTACCGGACTTACCGCGACGGGTTGCCATCTGCGCGAAGTACAACACATCCGGATCCAGAATCACCCCTTCGGGATCAAACACGAATTCTTCAGGAATGGTGTTGGGTTCCTGGTCAGGTTTGTTCTCGTCTTCGTCTTCTTTTTCCTCTTCGTCTTCCTGTTCCTGCTCCGATTGGTCTTGTGGCGGGGGCGGCGGGGGCGGCGGAGGTTGCTGCTCGTCTGGAGGTGGTTGCAGAATCGTCGATCGCGGAATGATGACTAACTCCACCGCACGACGCAAATCATCGGCGTTGACTTCGGTACGACCTTCTAAGGCTGCATTGGCTTTAGCGACTCGTACAGCAAACAACTCGGCACGATGCCCCTGCACTCCGCCCCGAACTGCTTCCGTCACCAGGTATTGAATCTGGTCGTGGGTGATTCTCACATCTTTGAGCCATTCCCGCGCCAGGATGATTTGAGTTTTTAAGTTATCGATGTCTTCAACGTACTGCTGCAAAAAGGTTTGGGGGGAATTGGCGTAGTTTGTTGCCTGCTCCACTGCCTGGACGCGATCGTCCAAACCCAGGACGCTATCAGCCGAGAGGGCGATCGCAATCCGATCCAGCAAATGATCCCGTAAATCGCCTTCATCCGGGTTGTAAGTCGCAATCAGCAATGGTTTGCAGGGATGGCGAAAGCTAATGCCCTCCCGCTCAATCTGGTTCCAGCCATCGGTCAACACAGTCAGCAACAGGTTGGCGTTCTGGTCATCCAGCAAATTGATTTCATCCACGTACATCACACCACGATGCGCTTCTGCTAGCAATCCCGGTTGAAAGACTGTTTCTCCCTTTTTAATCGACAGACTCACATCCACCGACCCCAGCAGTCGATCTTCCGTCACTCCCAACGGCACCTGCACAAATGGAGCCGGAATCACCTCTGTCTCAATCACCGATTCCCCATTTCCCGTTCCCCATTCCCTCCTTTCCCCAAGCCGTTTTACCGTCTCATCATCCCACTCCTCCGGCGAGTTGGGATCGCAGTTGAGAGAGCCTTTGACGATTTCAATGGGTGGCAGCAGCGCATGGATCGCCCGTGCCATAACGGATTTTGCTGTACCGCGTCGTCCCGCAATCACTACGCCGCCCAAACCGGGATCGATCGCTGCCAGCAGCAATGCCAGTTTGATCGCTTCTTGACCGACAACAGCAGCGAGGGGAAAGGAGATTGAGGAGGTAGCAGTGAGGGATGGCATGGGACGGGTTCAACAGGTTTAAGTTCAACAGATCTAACAAACTCCGGATCTCAGCATACCAATAGAGGCGGCGCGATGGGTGTGGCGGATCTTTATGAAAGAAACATAGGAATCATCAGCAAACGCTGGTGCTGCCAGTGAAGCCTGACTGGACTAGCAAATCCCAATACTAGAGGTTGTATGACGAGTCAGCCAAGTTTCAAACCCACTTACCTGGAAATGCAGCGTCGAATTAATCCGTTCATCGATCGCTATCTGGCAAAGGAGCAATTGCGCGATCGCCTGGAGGATTTGCCCGCTCAGTTTGAAACGCCTCACGTGCGTGCCTGGAAGCCGATTGATTGGCAGACGATTTCGTCCGAGCAAGTCATAGGGCTGGATCTAGACGTTTTTCTGGCGATTCTCAAGGGCGCAATGGATACGGAAGCGCCAATTCGGCACTATACCCAGACCAGCCGCAAATACCTGGAACAGTTGCATCCCAATATGGCCCGGTTCGTCGGCGGAACCGTCAGCGACGATGGGGCGTTGTTGGAACCGGGCTTGTGGGAAAAGGAGGAACGGCAACACACCCCCGCCCTGCTGAAAATTTACACGCACTTGACTGGCGAGAAAGCAGTCCTGAACCCGCATCAGGTGAGAGCCTATCAGCCCTCGGATAACCCATATCAGGATTTGTATCGGCATGGGTTACACCGCATCGCGACTGAATATGGTGCAACTTGCCTCTATCTTTGGCTGATGGCGCACACAACGGGAACGATCCAAGCGGTGTTGGAAGAACTACTGAAAGACGAAATTAACCACATGACCAAATTCTGGGGTTTTGGCGTGTGGGCGTATCCCGAAACGTCGCTGATGCGCGTGGGGCAAATCTTACTGCACACCGCAAAAGGCAAAGTTCGCTATAGCCGCGATCGCAGTAGTTTACTGGGCACCCTACATCGCATGACTCAAGTGTTGGCATGGCAATCCTGGACATGGACAAATCGCGCCACCTTCACCTACACCTGCGCGCGATCGCTCCACCGCATTTCCCAATGGAACACCAATCTCACTCCTGATTATTTACAAACCCTGTTTGGAGCACAGCAAAATAGAAACGATCATTCATACGCTCTACGCCGCTAGCTAGCGGTGAAGTTGTAATGTCTAGGTAGTCAACTTCGAGCGATCGTTTGCCACAGCTCTGCTGCTATAAACTTTGACAAATGACCTACATTTGTTGTCGCAATAACGATATCAGGAGTTGCTAAAGTCATTGCTTGAGCCACCAGAATCATATCACCATCAATTGTTTTGTCACCTGCTGTTGGTCGTCCTTGTTGCCGAGCTTGTGCCCAAAGGTAAGCTGCATGACGCATTGCAGTTGTCGTAATCGGCAAGTACTCAAGAGACTTTGCTAACTCGTCTAGACGAGCAATACCTTTCGTCTTGTTTGCCCGTAATAACTCACGCCGAATCTCGTAATCTGCAATCTCTGGAATAAGCACTCGATTATTCGCTGCGATGTTGGCTTGGAGCCATTGGGCACAAGCAACACTCTCAGCAGACAACTTTGGATTTGTAACCAGACCAAGCGGTCCTGAATCTAATACAATGACTCGGCTCACCAAGTGATGCCCTTTAACTCAACCGGAAATAGTTTACGCTCAGACAACCGATCATCATCCAAAGCTTGAATTAAGTACTGCCCCGTCTCCTGCTGTTCTTCATCGTCCTCATCGTCTATCCAAGACTGGAGTAAACTAACTGCCTCAGTTTGCTTTTGCTTCAGCAGGATAGAGTTTGTCAGAAGGTGCAATGCTAAAGCCTCCACAGAAAGCCCGCATTGATTGGCTTCCTGTAAAAGATATTGCTCTAACTCTGGTGATAGGTTAAGGGTTAGTGTCATAAGCATTGCGAGAACATATCCTAGATTGTAACCCTGTGAAGTTGGAGAGTAGGCTAATGCTTCCAACCGATAAGCTTGGGCTGCGTCCTCACCAGGAACCCAAGCCTCTACAACCCAATCAACATTGAGCTACTTCGCTTCCATCCAGTTGTCGCCGACGCGAATTTCCACACCGAGCGGAACGGAGAGTTCAACGGCTGTTTCCATCGCGGTTTGAATCTTGGGTTTGAGTGCCTGCCACTCTTCAGGAGCCATTTCAAACACCAGTTCATCATGCACTTGCAGTAGCAAATGGGCTTCGTGCGATTTCAACAGATCGTGCAGTCGGATCATGGCAATTTTAATAATGTCGGCACTGGAACCTTGAATTGGCGCGTTGGCGGCGGCTCGTAGCAACTGAGCATCAAATTGATCCCGAACTTTGACCTTACCCAGGTCAATTTCGTTGGGATCAGCGCCTCTCAGTCGTTTGAGGCTGTCGCTGGCAAAGTTGAAGTAACGCCGCCGACCCAGGATGGTTTCGACATAACCACGGGCGATCGCTTCTTTTTGCATCCGTTGCAGGTACTCAAACACTTTGGAGTAGCGGGTGTTGAAGCGATCAATAAACTCCTGCGCTGTTTTGCGATCGACTTTGGCTTCGCGGGCAAAGCGCTGGGCACCCATGCCGTAAATCACCCCAAAGTTAATCACCTTGCCCAAACGACGCTCCTCAGACGTGATGTCGTCTTTCTCAAACAGCAGTTGAGCCGTGAGGGTGTGGATGTCCTGGTTGTTCTGGTAGGTTTCCAGCAATACGGCTTCCTGACTCAGGTGCGCCAAAATCCGCAGTTCAATTTGGGAATAATCCGCCGCCACCATGCACCAGCCCGGTTCGGGGATGAAGGCTTTGCGGATTTGACGGCTAAATGCAGTCCGAATGGGGATGTTTTGCAGGTTGGGATCAGACGAGGAGAGCCGCCCTGTGGTGGTAATCGCCTGGTTGAAATCGGTATGCACCCGTTCTGTGTCTTTACGAACTAGGGTGGGTAGCGCGTCAACAAAGGTTGACTTTAGTGTGGAGAGGGCACGACGTTCCAAAATGGTTTCGACTACTGGATGATCGTCCCGTAATTTTTCTAGAGTGGCGGCATCAGTGGAGTAACCCGTTTTGATTTTGCGAGATTTCCGCTTATCTAACCCCAATTTATTAAACAGTAAATCGCTCAACTGTTTGGTGGAACCAAGGCTGAAGGTTTGCCCTGCTGCTTCGTAGGCGCGTTTCTCGATTCCGGCTAAATCCGCTTCAATTTGTTTAGAAAATTCGCGCAGGTATTCCTGGTCAATTCTCACCCCCTGCCATTCCATCTCAGCCAGGACGGGTTCCAAAGGCTGTTCAACCTCCGTGAGCAGGCGATACAGTGCTGGAGTTTCTTCCAGGCGCGATCGCAAAATGGGAACCAGGTGATAGACGGTGTACACGTCCATGCCGCAGTATTGGGCTACATCAGCGATCGCGATATCGGCGATGGTCTTCCCTTTGGGTACCAGTTGGGTGTAGCTGGTGGTCATCAAGTTCAGCAAACCGAGGCTGAGATCGCTGAGGTTGTGGCTGGCTTCGGGATTGAGCACATAGCTCATCAGCATGGTGTCAAACGCCACCCCATTCAAGGTGATGCCATGATGACGCAGTGCCAGGCGATCGAATTTGGCGTTTTGCAGGGCTTTGGGATAATCAGACCCTTCCAGAATGGGGCGTAGGGCATCCAGCACCAGGGTTTTATCCAGATTGTGTCCACTGGTGTGACTCAGAGGAATATATGCCACGTCTGACACATTCTCACCCCAGCAGCAGCCAATCCCTACTAGTTCTGCATCACGGGGTTCTAGCGCTGTAGTTTCGGTATCCCAGGCAGTGAGTGTATCGGGTTGGTTGCGGGTTTCCAGAATGCTAATCAGTTCATACAGTTTTTCGGGCGTGTCGATAATGCGAGGCTTGAGGGTTACCGTCTGCACGGGGTTGGCGGCTTCCGTTTCCTCAGCAGTGAAGAAAGCTAAATCATCGTCCTCAAAGTCGGGCTGAGCCAGTTGTTCTGCCGCGATCGCGCTGCCCTCTGCTTCAGAGACATCGGCTTCCGCTGCTCCGCTGAACTGACGATGCAGTTTTTGAATTTTGCCGATGAAGGAGCGAAACTCTAATTTTTCCAGCAAGGGCACCACTGCGTTATCGTCAAACCCATGCAGTTTACAATCTTCCAAATTAGCTTCTAGCGGTACATCTAGATGAATTTGGGCGAGGTACTGCGATCGCTGCGCGTCATCCCGTCCTTCTTCCAATTTTTTGCGAGTTGCCCCTTTAATGCTGTCGATAGAGGCATAAACCTGATCCAGAGAGCCGTACTGGGTCAACAATTGCACCGCAGTCTTTTCGCCAATGCCGCGCACACCGGGAATATTATCGGACGAGTCGCCGCACAGAGCTTTGAAGTCCACAATCTGTGAGGGGAGGATGCCCATCTTGGCTTTGACTTCTTCGCTACCGTATTCCTTGAGTGACTGTAAGCCTTTGCCGTACACCGTACTCATATACAGCACAGTGGTGTTGTCTTCTTCATCCACCAGTTGAAACAGGTCGCGATCGCCGCTGAGAATCTTAACCCGCATCCCGGCAGTGCTTGCTCGGCGGGATAAAGTGCCAATCACATCATCCGCTTCGTACCCAGGCACCATGAAAATCGGGAGTTTCAGCGCCAGCAGCAACTCTTGAAGATTTTCCAGGTCGGGCATGAAGTCCTCCGGCGCGTCTGGTCTGCCCTCTTTGTAAGTCGCATCGTGATCGTGACGAAAGGTTTTTTCCCCCAGATCGAACGCGATCGCCACGTACTGCGGCTTCTCCGTTTCCATCACTTCTAGCAAAGATTTGAGGAAGCCATAGGAAACGCTGGTGGGAATTCCGCTTTTGGTTCGCAGCCCGCCGTCTCTTCCTTTGGCAAAGGCAAAGTAGGAGCGAAACGCCAGAGAATGCCCATCGATCAGAATAAATGTCGGTTTGGTTGAATCAGACACGGTTGCTGCCAAGAGTCACGCTGCACTTGAAAGTCAAGCCTTATTGTAACGAGTTGCATTAGAGAATTAGGGAATCCTCCAAAAATCAAAATAGGGCAGCCACGAATGACTGCCCTGCAAAACTCCATCTCTTATTGAGTGAGTTACTTCGAGAGCGTCCGACGCTTGGAGATCATGCGGTAGGCTTCGATGATATCGCCCATCTCCCAAGAGTTAAAGCCATCAATGCCAATGCCGCACTCATACCCGGCGTTGACTTCCCGCGCATCTTCCTTCATCCGCTTCAAGGAATCCAGATTGTCTTCGTGAATGACGTTGCCACCCCGACGGATGCGGATCTTGCAGTTGCGGATGACTTTTCCAGACTGAATGTAGCAACCCGCAACCTGACCACGACCCACCGGGAAGACTGCCCGCACTTCTGCCTGACCCAGCGCTTCTTCAACCAGTTCGGGTTCTAACAACCCTTCCATCGCCGCTTGAATATCATCCAGCAGCTTATAGATGATGTTGTAGTCGCGCACGTCTACGCCGAGGCGATCAGCCGCCTGACGGGCACCAGGAGCCAGGGTGGTGTTGAAACCAATGATCACCGCCGAACTCGCAGCCGCCAGGTCAACATCGGTTTCGGTAATCTCACCAGGAGCCGCATACAGCACCCGTACTTGCACTTCATTCTGTGGCAGTTGCTTGAAGGAACCTAAAATCGCTTCGACTGAACCTTGAACGTCTGCTTTAAGTACGAGGTTCAATTCCTTCAGTTCGCCTTCTTGAGCACGAGCCGACAAAGTGTTCAAGCTGACGCGACGAGAAGACATGGCTGCCAACAAGCGAGACTGACGTTGCTCATCGGTTCGGTCAGAAGCAGTAGACCGGGCTTCCTTCTCATCCAGGAAGACATCAAATTCATCTCCAGCAGCAGGAACATCGGTTAAACCCAGCACCTCAACCGCAAAAGATGGGCTGGCTTCTTTCACCCGCTGACCGCGATCATCCACCATTGCCCGAACTTTGCCAAACATGGATCCGGCCACCAGCACATCGCCGACGCGCAAGGTTCCGTTTTGCACCAATAGCGTTGCCACAGGACCCTTTGCCTTGTCGAGGTGAGCTTCGATCACGGTTCCCTTGGCGGGGCGATCGGGGTTGGCGTAGAGGTCTTCCACCTCTGCCACCAACAGAATCATCTCTAGCAGGGTGTCGAGGTTTTCCCCGGTAAGAGCGCTGACGGGTACCATGATGGTTTCACCGCCCCATTCTTCGGGTACTAGCTGAAACTCGGTGAGTTCTTGCTTAACGCGATCGGGTTGCGCCCCTTCTTTATCGACCTTGTTGATAGCGACCACAATCGGGACTTCAGCCGCTTTGGCGTGGCTAATTGCCTCGACCGTTTGGGGTTGGACACCGTCATCGGCAGCCACTACCAGGATGGCAATGTCAGTCACTCGTGCTCCCCGGGCACGCATCGCGGTGAAGGCTTCGTGACCAGGCGTATCCAAAAAGACCACCTGTTGCATCTCGCCATTGTGCTCAACATCCACGTGATATGCACCGATGTGTTGAGTAATACCACCTGCCTCGCCCTGAGCTACCTTTGTTTTACGAATGGAGTCAAGTAGTGAGGTTTTACCGTGGTCAACGTGTCCCATGATGGTGACGACTGGCGGACGGCGATGGAGATTTTCCAAATCTGCCGCATCCAACATCTCGGTAATCTTACGAGCTTTAGATTCATGAGTGCCAGTTTCTACTTCCACGCCTAGCTCTTGAGCGACCATCGTGGCAGTCTCAATATCCAGCGTTTGGGTCACTGTTGCCATAATGCCCTTCATGAACAGCGTTCTGATGATGTCGGTTTCAGGCACCACCATCAGCACAGCTAACTCTTGAACAGTGAGACTGCCTCTTAGCGTAATCTTTTCTGGCTTCTCAGCTTTTGCTTCCTGCTCACGACGATCGCGGCGATCGCGAGAAGATGACTTTCTCGCCTTTGGAGCAGCCGCAGCTACTGGTTTTGCCGCAGGTTGTCGCATTGCCTTAGGCTTAGCTGGGCGCACCAACGACAAACTAACCTGATCTGCGGCATCTTCTCCATCCTCGTCCTCGTTTAGTAAGAGTTCGAGATCTTCATCTTCATCCAGTTCTGGTTGAACACGCCGTTTCGTTTTTGTTCCAACTTTAGAAGTTTTTCCAGCAAACTCTTTCCCTTCCTCTTCTTCCTCCCATTCCTTCGCCTTCTTAGAAGTTCGAGGCAGAGTCGGTCTAGGTTGCAGCAATTGCGAATCGTCTTGACCCAGGGTAGGAGCAGTTGCAGCATCCCCCGCATCCCGTTTGGGGCGGAGCTTCAGACCACTGTCCTCCCCTCCTGCAAAGCCCGTTGTTCTTCCTGAAGAGGCACCATCTTCCGAATCAGGAAGAACGGGCTTAGGTCGTCTTAATTCAACGATGGTTTGCTGTTGCGGACGAACAGGTTTTTCAGCACCCTTACCAACAGGCTGTCTGCCAGGAGAGGGCTTGGTTGGCGAAGAAACTGATTTAACCGCAGGCTTCGAGGGTCTTGGAGTACCTCCTTCGGATCTCGAAGGAGTGGAAACAGCTTGGTCAGCCTTCTCACGCTTGAGGATTGGACGGCTTGACAAATTAGATTTGAATACTGCTTGGGGAGCCGGGGAATCGGTACGTTGAGGTGGAGAAACAAGTTCTGGTGAAACTTCTGGTGAAATGGGAGCCGGAGGATTGAGGGGTGCCACATTCAACGTTGGACTTTCCAGTTGCATCTCAACCGGAGCTGCGTCTTCTGAATCTGATGTTTCGGGAGGGATTGACAGCACTGCTGGCTGAATCTCCTCGATCGCGCTAGCCTCCACCTCCGTCTCTTCAACTTCTGCGACAGGAGCAGGTTGGTTCAGGGTTGGTGCCTTAGCGGGTATCTGAGGTTGAGGGGGATTTGGCGCTTGCCCAGCGTAGTTATTGGGTGGGGTTGGCGCTTCCAAATTCGGTTGGCGAGTAACTGATTTAATCGCCACGATCTGCTGCTTTTTCTGCACTGGAGCAGACGCTCGCGATTTACCCTCCTGAGCAGATTGGTTGCTTCCTTGTCGATTTGGTGTTGGCTTCATAGAAGAGGAACTGGCGGCGTATTTTTCAGCGGCGGTACGAATGCGTTCCGCCTCAGAGTCGCTAATGGTGCTGCTATGACTCTTGACAGAAATATTCAACTGTTCACAGACTGCCAATATATCTTTATTATCCAAGTTTAATTCCCGCGATAGCTCGTAAATTCTGACTTTGCCGCTATTCATCCAGTCCTTTCCTCTTCGTATTTACCCAGGTTTCACATAAGTTGCCTACCGTTTCGCCTAAAACAACATCAGATCAAAACTCAGACCCTTTGATTTTAGAACTCCAACACCCTACTCACCATACAGCGATAGGATGATCCATCATCACCACAAAGCAATGTGACTTTGCGACGTTACTCTAAAGAAGCTTAGCTTTCTTTACCAGCACTCACTCTCTAATTTTGCACAAATCTTTGTAGATAAGTTTTTTTGTCAGTCAACCAGTGAGGAGTGACCCTGTGTGTTTAATTTGTTTCTCTCTTTTGAGCGTTGTTAAAAGCGTCGGTAGGAATTCTGCTTTTGCTAGCCAACTGCTTTTTCCCAACAAGAACACTAAACTCCTTCAAAAATACTCAACATCAGGGTTTATCTTATGGCGAGACCTACAGGGTAGCGTCTGAGCAAAAATTTTGCAAAGCCAGTTTGCCAAATGAGGTTAACTTGAGTCTGAATTTGGTGATGAATTGAGGGAATAAGAATCGCTCTCTCTTACGGGTTGGGTGGCAAGAGATGAACCAGACATCAATTCTAGTGAAATTAGGAGTGATTAGCCAAGACTTTGCCTCAAACGTGCCTCTAACTCATGATAGATCGATTCTGGAACAGGAGCCTTTAATGCTTTTCCTAGCCTGTTTTTCTTCTGAGCGGTTTTCAAACAGTTCGCCTGCGGACACAGGTAGGCTGAACGCCCCATTCCCTGATCCAGCACGATCGCGTGGAATCCATGAATTCTGACAATGCGCCAAAATTCTGCTTTGGGCGCGGTTTTTCTACAAGCCACACAGCGACGAACATTCGGCTCCATAAGAAAATAGTTTCTTACTCTTCAACCAAAGCTTCATCAATGTCCTCTTCTTCTTCCATTTCATCTTGATAGTCATCCTCAGCTTGTTGTTGACTCTCAGCCGCGATCGCTGCCATCTTGCGATCTTCCGCTTCGTAGTCGTATTTCGCAGAGTCTTTGATATCAATTTTCCAATTTGTTAAGCGGGCAGCCAAGCGAACATTTTGTCCTTCCTTGCCGATCGCCAGGCTGAGTTGATCTTCTCCAACCAATACATGGGCTTGTCGCCCTTCTGGATCCACTAAGCGAACCTCATCCACTCGGGCAGGGCTGAGGGCATTGGCAATGTAAGTTGCCGGATCGGGTGACCAGCGGATCACATCAATTTTTTCGCCGCGTAGTTCGTTCACCACGACTTGAATTCGCGATCCTCTAGCACCAATGCAAGCTCCCACCGGGTCAACATCTCGCTCTAGCGTATCTACTGCAATTTTGGTACGCGGACCTACGGAGCGAGACGGCGGATTGGCTTCGCGAGCGATCGCCACTACCCGCACAATTTCATCCTCAATTTCGGGAACTTCATTGGCAAACAAATACACCACCAACCCCGCATCTGCTCGTGAAACCAACAACTGTGCCCCGCGATGCGACCCTTCCGACACGCGCTTCAAGTAGACCTTAAACGTGGCATTCGCGCGGTAATTGTCATTAGGCAGTTGCTCCCGTTTTGGCAGCTCAGCTTCTACCTCAGGCTGTCCAAATCCGCTACTCACCGCCATAATCACTGATTGTCGCTCAAACCTTAGTACTCGCGCCTGGAGTACCGTTCCTTCCAAATCTTGAAATTCTTCCTGAACCAATTTACGCTGCTGATCTCGTAGTTTTTGGGACAGCACCTGCTTCGTTTGAATCGCTGCCATCCGCCCAAACTCACCCTGGTCAGGAGTTACATCCAGCACTACCGTGTCGCCTGGTTGGGCTTCTGCCGCAACTTCTTGAACTTCTTGCAGCGCAATCTGATGGTCGGGATTGTCAACTTCTTCCACAATCGTTTTGGTTGCCAGTACGCGGAAGCCTTCTTCCTCCACATCTAGCTCCACTTCAAAATTCAAAAAATATTCTTCATCAAAACTGCCGCCATCCAGCCGTTGAGTCCGACGATACCGCTCATACCCCTTGAGTAGTGCTTCTCGCAAAGCTGCCTGAACCGCGTTCTTGGGCAAATTTCGCTCCCGACTGATATTGTCAATCATGTCTCTGAGTCCAGGGAGGGCAACCATTGACATAACTGAATTCTCCGTAGTGTGAGGATAAGAATTAACAAAAAGACTGAAAGAAGATTCGACAGTAGTTCAAGCAACCACGTTCCTGAAGATCCCTAAAACCAATGGGCTTATGGTAGGAATTGCATTGAATTCTCCGCTTCATGGTTGTTCTGTGAGTTGAACGCGGGTAACCAGATTCCTGGGAATGGCGATCGCACGCCCCTTCACACTCACATGAACAGCCGTCTCATCTCGTCGAATCAACTGCCCGCTCCATTCTCGCTGCCCAGCATAAGGCTCAGATGCCGTTACAACGACCGGAAATCCTTTGAAGGAAGTGAACTCTCGGTCTGTGCTCAATACACCTGGAACCCCAGGACTAGAGACTTCTAAAACATAAGCATCTGGAATCAATCCCACTTCGTCTAAAGCGGATTCTAAAGCTCGACTCATTTGCTCACAGTCATCTAAACCGGTATCGGCACTGAGATTGCGGATATCAACCCGCAACACAGGTGGACTTTGATTTGTGTGAAAAACTGCCCCAATCAACTCCAAACCGAGGGATGCTGCTACAGGCGTAGCAAGATCTAGGACTTGTGGAATGAGCGGATGAGTCATAGAACGCCATCTAAAACAAAAAAGTGGGCACAAACCCACCTTCCAAGAAAGTAATCATTTTCCTTAAAACCTGGAAGTCCCGCGAGAACATCGCAGTACACCCCATAGTGTAGCCTAATCATCTTTCAAGTTGCAGGGAATTTTGTTGCTAAAACCCAAAATTAAACACTTGCCGCGATGGCAGAACTCGTTGTAGGATTGTAGACTGTGTTGATTTTAGTAAAGTGTCCTTCCATGCCTAAGCTAAAAACCCGGAAAGCGGCTGCTAAGCGACTGAGAGCCAGCGGCTCTGGCAAAATTATGCGTCGCCAAACCTACAGAAGTCACTTGCTGGAGCATAAGAGTGCTTCTCGTCGTCGTCGCCTCGCAGGAGTGGTAGTTGTCAACGAGCGTGATGTCGCCAACGTACACCTGATGCTTCCTTATCTATAAGCCTGAGGCGAAATTATAGATTCCTCCGGCACGAGTCATGTCTGAGTTTGGCTTTGCTCAAATAGGTACGCTGCACCACCATCTTTATCTAGAAAATTTCCTACAAGTTCAGAGGTAACGTCATCATGGCACGGGTGAAACGCGGTAACGTGGCGCGCAAACGTCGCAAAAAGGTTTTGAAGCTGGCAAAAGGCTTCCGAGGTTCTCATTCTAAGCTTTTTCGCACAGCTAACCAGCAGGTGATGAAGGCGTTGCGCTATGCCTACGCCGATCGCCGCAAGCGCAAACGAGATTTTCGTCGTCTTTGGATTACTCGCATCAATGCTGCCGCTCGTCTACATGGGATGAGCTACAGCCAACTGATCGGTAACTTAAAAAAGGCAAATGTCGAAATTAATCGTAAAATGCTGGCACAAATGGCGATCCTTGATCCCGCTGGCTTTAGCAAACTGTTGGAACTAGCTCACTCTGCAAAATAAACTTTGCTATGTCCAAATCTGTTGTTCCTCCTTAGAGAAGCCTCCAGTTTTCGAGGTGGACATGGTTTAGCTGAGTTTATGCTGACCGTTACCATGATGCTTAAACAACTGCCAGTTCTGGCGAGCCTGTTGCTCAGCGTTACAGCACCAGGGTTTTTAGTACTAACGCCCTCACGGGTTGATGCGGCTGATCTTCAGACCATCAAACGGCGGGGGCGTTTAATTGTGGCAGTGAAAGATAATCTGCGTCCACTGGGGTTTCGGGGGGCAGATGGGCAAATTCAAGGATTTGAGATCGATCTAGCTCGACAGCTAGCCCAAGAGCTTTTGGGGCGAGCGGATGCGGTGGAGTTACGCCCTGTATTGAATCAGGATCGATTTAAGGTAATTACGACGGGTGAAGTTGATTTCGCGATCGCTAAAGTTACGCTTACACCGTCTCGCTTTCGTATTCTTAATCTCAGCCAACCGTATTACCGAGATGGAGCTGTGGTGGCAACGCGTGATCCCGCAATTCAAACATGGGCGAATTTGGCGGGCAAACCCATTGCCGTTCTCAATGATTCCAGCACTGTTGAAGCTGTTCGGAGAAAATTGCCGACTGCTGTACTGATCTCGGTGCCATCCTACGAGGAGGCGAAGGCAGCGATCGAACGAGGACAAGCACTCGCGGTTGCGGCAGATGCCTCGGTTTTAGCAGGATGGGTTCAAGAATTCCCGCAATATCGCTTGTTGAGTCCGTTTTTGTCTACGCAAGACTTGGTGATTGCCTTCCCTAAAGGGCAACAGTATGAGGAACTGCGACAGGAAATTGAGCAGATTTTGCGCCGACTTTACACCCGTGGATGGTTGGAACAGCGAGCAAATTATTGGGGATTGCCACGCAATTTGTCGTTTTGAGATAAGTTGAGTGTGGATGTGATTTTGACTCCTTTTTATAGATCTTGTTGATATGGATACTGGTTTTCCTGTTTTGTATTTGTCGCTGTTGCTAGGGATACTTGCGATCGCCAGCTTTTTTTTGGTTCGGCAAATTTTAAGAACTCGTAAGGTTGAGAATGCCTTAGGACGTTTGCAGAAAAAACTTTCCAAAGAAAAAGGCACAGCTCAAGATTATTTTGAATTAGGCAGCATTTACCTCAACAAACGGATTTACGCCCAGGCGATCGCTCAATTTCAAAAAGCCTTGAAATCAGACGATTTGCCAGAAGCCGAAAGCGCTTTAGTTTACAACGCGCTGGGCTATGCCTACTTTGCTCAAGAGCAGTATGATCTGGCGATTCGTCAGTATAAAGAAGCCCTCAAAGCTGATCCCGGTTACATCACAGCACTCAACAACATGGGACACGCTTACGAACGCAAGCAGCTTACCAGTTCTGCTTTGGAAGCCTATGAGCAGGTGCTCACCCTTGATCCCAATAATACGACTGCTAAACGCCGAGCTGATTCCCTCCGCAAACGGTTGGTTCCCTCAGCTTAAAAACCCCCTCTAAAACTTGCTGCGTCTGAACTAGACTGAGATGATGATCGACTGAAGCGGAAAAGGAACCTGGCAATGCGACTGTCTCAAATGTTGTTTGTAACCCTGCGTGAAGATCCAGCAGAGGCAGAGATTCCTAGCCATAAGCTGATGCTACGGGCAGGATACATCCGACGGGTTGCTAGCGGGGTGTATGCCTATTTACCGCTGATGTGGCGAGTATTGCAAAAAGTGTCCCAAATCGTTCGTGAGGAGATGAATGCGGCAGGTGCTCAGGAATGCTTGCTGCCACAGCTACAACCGTCTGAATTGTGGCAGGAATCGGGACGGTGGGACACTTACACAAAAGCAGAAGGAATCATGTTTTCTCTGGTTGATCGCCAGGAGCGGGAGATGGGTTTAGGGCCTACGCATGAGGAAGTGATCACCGCGATCGCTCGCGACATGATCCGCTCTTATCGTCAATTGCCCATTAACCTATATCAAATTCAAACAAAATTTCGGGATGAAATTCGCCCCCGGTTTGGTTTAATGCGCGGACGCGAATTCATCATGAAAGATGCTTACTCCTTCGATGCTGATGAAGCCGGAATGAAGCAGACGTATCAGAAGATGAATCAGGCGTATCACAACATTTTGCGCCGTTCTGGGCTGAAATTTCGGGCAGTGGATGCCGATTCTGGCGCGATTGGGGGTTCTGGTTCCCAAGAATTTATGGTGCTAGCAGACGCAGGCGAAGACGAAATTCTTTATACAGAAGATGGAAAATACGCTGCCAACGTCGAAAAAGCGAATTCCCTCCCAGCGGATGCCGAAATCTCCCCTTTCACAACCTCTGAGAAACGCGAAACTCCTGGTACTGAAACCATCGAGAAAATGTGTCAGTTCCTTCAGTGTTCGCCTACCTGTGTGGTTAAAAATGTCTTGTATCAGGCAAACTACGATAATGGCATGACCGTTTTAGTGCTGGTCAGCATTCGCGGTGACCAGGATGTGAATGAAGTCAAACTGCAAAACGAGTTGGTGAAACTTGCCAGTCAGTATCGAGCCAGCACCGTGTTGGCACTTACGGTTCCGGATGCAGCGGCGCAAGCCAAATGGGCAGCAAAGCCTTTGCCACTGGGTTATATGGCACCCGATCTGGCGGATAGTTACATCAAACCACCCAAACCCGCTCCTGTGGAAATGAAGGCGGCAGGTTCTGTGGTACCCAAATTTCTGCGAATGGTTGATAAAACAGCGGTTGATTTGAAGAATTTTGCCACAGGGTCAGATGAATCTGGTTATCACATAGTTGGAGCAAACTGGGGCAGTGAGTTCAAATTGCCTGATTTAGTAGTCGATGTCCGAAAAGCCGTAGCTGGCGATCGCGCCCTGCACGACCCCACTCAAACGCTTCAAACCGCACGCGGCATCGAAATTGGACACATCTTTCAATTGGGGACAAAATACTCCAAATCGATGGGTGCGACCTACACAAATGAGCAGGGCGAGGAAATGCCGCTCGTTATGGGCTGTTATGGTGTGGGTGTATCCCGCTTGGCACAGGCAGCCGTTGAACAATCTCACGACAAAGACGGGATTGTGTGGTCTGTGGCGATCGCCCCTTACCATGCGATCGTCGTCATTCCCAACGTCAGTGATGAAACTCAAGTCCAGGCAGCCGAAACCTTGTACACCGAACTTAATCAGGCAGGGGTTGAAACCCTGCTAGACGATCGCAACGAACGAGCCGGAGTCAAGTTCAAAGATGCTGACCTGATCGGGATTCCCTATCGCATCGTCACCGGCAAGTCACTCAAAGACGGCAAGGTAGAAGTGGTCAACCGTGCCACCCGCGAAGCTCAAGAACTACCGCTTGAAGATATTGTCCCTACCCTCAAACAATGGATTGCCGCCGCTCTGGAATAAACCCATCAGGATGAGCGATCGCAAACAAATACTTTCATCCATTCAAAAATCAGACGTGGAATGGTACGTTGGTCACACATCTCTGATCATGAGATGGATAATCATTGCCCGCCAACGCTTAACCTATGGAAATTTTTATCCTCATCCTCTCCAGCCTCATCAGCGTCCTATCCCCTGCCAATTTTGCAGGCGACAAAATTGCAGAAAACGCGGTTCGTGCTCAGTTCAAGCAAGTTGAGCAAATCAACGTTCGGATTGACAACGCCCCAATTCATAATCTTGCAGCTGGAAAAGTTGATCGCCTCCGAGTAGCAGGGCGAGGATTTTACCCACTCGACGACATCCGCATTGACACCTTAGAGCTTGAGACTGATCCCATCAATGTTAGTCGCACTCGCCTGGTGAAGGGCAAAGTGCTGTTTGAGGAGCCATTTGGTGTTGGCGTGCGGGCAGTGATCCGGCAAGAGGATGTGGTACGAGCACTCCGATCCAAATGGGTCGCCCAACGAATTCAGCGATTACTCCGTGGCTTAAACCAGAGCAAGCAACTTGAATCATCTCTAGCTCAAGGTGGACTGAGAGAAAACCTGCAAGAACTGCGGCAAACATTGGATGAATATCGGCTCCTTAACCCAAGAGTGCAAATTCTAGAAAACGCCAGAATTCAAATTCAAGCCGACATCGAGGAAGTTCAAACTGGTGAAAAACTACAACTCGCAATAGAAACCGGAATTGAAATCCGAGAGGGACGACAGATTAAACTGCTAAAGCCTGTTGTTAGCTTGAATCAACAGCCTGTTCCTGAGGAACTGCTTAGGGGGCTGGCAGAAAACCTTGAGCAAGAACTTAACCTCGATCGCCTGGAACGATTGCTTCAAGTGAGAGCAAGAATCTTTAAGGTGCGCTTCTACAAAGGCTCTTTAGAAATCGCGGCATTTCTAGGACTCCCCGCTGGATTTAAAGTCTGAAGAGTCTTAACTATTTTGCTGAAACTCCAAAAACCGGGTGTAAATCTATAGCACTGTGGCAACATAGGTGTTGCCTAATTAGACTACGAATATCACTGCTAAGTCCTGTCAATGTGATGTGCCCACCTCATAAGGAGTTTCCCTATGCAAGACCAACAACCGCGCCGTTCAATTCCCGTGGGTATCATTGCGGGTTTTTCAGCACTTGTGCTTGCAACTGGCACTGGAGTTGCCTGGTGGACCTGGAAATCTCATTCTGAAACGATAGTTCCCAAAGCCTCTGAACATGCCCAGCCATCTGACAACGGCAACTCTGCTTTATCAACCGACCCAGCCAAATCTCAAAAAGCTCAAACTGCCCCTCTCCCAGCAACGGCGGATAAAACACTACAGGTTTACTGGCTGAAAGCATCAGATAGCAAAATTCAACTTGCTCCCAGTCCGGTTAAACTCACAACCAGTGCGGCTCCTGAAGATTTGCTCGAAACAGCAATTAAACAGTTACTGGCAGGACCTCCCAACCCTGATGTCTCCTCTACCGTTCCAAAGGGTACGCAACTCCTTGACTTCTCTGTTAAAAGCGATGGTATTCACATTGATTTGTCCCGTGAATTCACTGCTGGAGGCGGGAGTGTTTCGATGGAAGGTCGATTAGCTCAAGTTCTCTACACCGCCACTAGTCTAAATCCAGATGCGTCAGTTTGGCTGTCAGTTGAAGGTAAACAACTGGAGACATTGGGTGGAGAAGGACTGGTTCTAGAGCAACCTGTCACCCGTAAACAGTTTGAGCGAGATTTCCCGTTGTAATTATTGATTAAGTCGGTTTATAAGCAAAGAAAGGGCATTTTTGGATGTGAACAATGGGTAACAGCAATCAAACTCATCAGTCTCATTTGCAGCCTCTAGCAGCCGACATTACTCGTATTAGACCCTGGGGCACTGTTACGCTCCTGGAGGAGGGAAATCATTACCGAATTAACCGAATCGAGGTCGCCCCTGGGCAACACATCAGCACGCAGATGCATTTTCATCGAAGCGAGCACTGGGTAGTTGTTTCTGGAACTGCTAGGGTGATTTGTGATGATCAAGAGACCATCTTAGTGCAAAAGCAATCAACGTATGTGCCGATGGGAACTTCGCATCGAGTAGAGAACCCTGGAGTCATTCCGTTAGTCATGATTGAAGTGCAGAACGGTGAGTATCTGGGGGAAGATGACATTACTCGTTTTGAAGATGCACCCTCTGCCATCTAGCGGTTTTAGCTACGCAGGACGCATCAGCACTTCTAGCTCAACAAGTTTAGAGTCGTGATTAGAGGCGCTTGGGTTATTGGGATCAATCTCTATGTCAACTTGGCTAGATTGGGCAAGATGCTGAATAAGCACTTTACTTTGAACAACCACTTTGTTGAGGTGTGTAGATTCTAGCCGGATCTGAATTTTCATGGGGGAGTATGCAATAGCATCGACTCTTCTAATTTGCCTTGATACGAAGAAGTGACAGGTGATGGGAAGAGTCGCTTTGTGTGAGAATCACCAACTGTTGTTATGACCTACACCCTCCAAACTGTGTGGCAAGGGTACGGCTAAAGTGTAATTCAGGCTGTTAGTTGAGATGACCCTAATCTGTAGAGGGGAGTGATGAGTGTCACATGGCTCGAATTTCCACAGGACGCGATCGCCTCCTTCCAGGCTCAACATTAAGCATAAAAAAACTCTGGACAACGATCATCCAGAGCATCTACCAAAAACTTGCACGCAGAAACACCAGAACTTAGATCAGAACCGTAGCCCTGCACCACCCTGAATTGATACAGCCGTGCCGTTGTTAGAACGGTAGCCATCAAACGAGATGATAGCGTTAGTAAACAACGACAGACTAGTGTTCGGTAGAGCATAATCTACCCCAGGCTGAATTACAAAACTTCCCTTGTTCCCGATGGGTGTTTTGTCTCCTCGCACAATGGATGCACCTGCGCCAACATAGGCATCCGCTTGCCAGTTAATTGGGATGTCGTAGGAAACCGTCGGGACGACCGCGACTCCATTGCCACCAATCAAAACTTGTGTTCTTAAAGAGATGGGCGCTCTCAAGAACTTATAACGAACTGCAAAGAAACCAGATGTGTTGCTATCTTCATTAATAGCGGACTGATTGGTTACACCAAACGCTGCCCCAGCCCCGAGGTAACTGCCGTAAGCGGCTTGGGCATTGGCCGAAGATGGGGATCCGAGAGTGAAACCAGTGGCAAGGGCAACGCTGCCAAACGCAAAGATTCCACTACCCCAGAGGTATGACATTCGTTTTTTCATACGAAACCCTTGAAATGGTGCATAGTTCACTCATTTAACCCCTGCAAGGCAGAGTTCTTTATCATTTAAGCCCATTTCTCAAAAACTGAACCAAGTTTTTTGCAAGTGCCACTTCTACAACAGGATCAAATGTCCTGAAGAGCAGTTGTAGGTTTGGGATACTAGAGGTAGACAGAATGTTTGATGCGGTGGAGGTAGTGAAATGGGTTTTTCAATTCGATGGTCTGCAATTCCGTTTGCGTTGGCGATCGCAACAGTGGGGATTAAGCCAGCGCTGAGTCAGCCAATTATGATTTCGCCAAGTTCCCAACCTATTCAGGTGAGTGGAATGTCTGGTGGTAATCAAAAAGATAGCAATTGTGCTGGATTTGTTGCTCCAATGCCTAATCACATCGTTCAGGTTACAGAAGACACCGATCTTCGGTTTGTGTTGCAGGGGGCAACGAGTTCTGCACTATTGATTCGGAGCTCTACAGGTCAGAAGTTTTGCGTTCCTGCCGATAGTTATTCACAAGGCAAGATTGAAATTCCTGGGCGTTGGGTAAAAGGAACCTATTCAGTGTTCGTCGGCGATCGCGCCAACGAAAATCACTCCTATACGCTTCTAATTTCTCGCAGCCAGTAATTTGATTTGAGTCATCTACTACAAGTTGACCGACAGCAGATCTTCATCATGTCAATCTACGTGATGTAAAAAGGGACGTTGGATACAGCGTCCCTTCCGGTATTTCTTGTACAGTAAATGGCTTGCAGGTAAAACTAAATTAGTCTTCAATCTGCTGAACTGGTACCTCAATGGCATTCACATCAATTGTTCCTGCCGGAACCAAGCGGGCGAAATGACCATTTTCTGCCTTTAGCGGTTCACTGCAATTGGGGCAGCGAAATTCTGACTTGTTGAGGCTAACAAACTCATAGCGGCAAACAGGGCATTCACTTTGGATCAAATTACGTTTGATCCACCACCGAAAGCCGACAAATGCCAGAATTGGCGCGAGTAAAAGCAGCCCAAACAAAATCAATAGAGATTTAACCAGCCATCCAAGTCCGATCGCGCCTAATAGCCAGATGAGCAAAAAGGGAAGCAATAATCGGCTGACTTCTGTCATGCCAAGTTGCAGATTTTTTAAGTTATCTTGATTCACCGCAATCTCCTGTATGCAGTGCTTTCTAATTCTTCTATCCTAAACACCGATTACTCGCATCGTCTGATATTGCACGATTATCAATCAATCTTCAAAAATAGAACACCTGCCGAACACTGAGCTACTTCCAAGTAAGCTAAGCGCCAGCAGGTGTACACACTGTCAAAGCACAAACTAGAACAAGCCCAGAGTCAACGCTTTGCTAATTGGGAAGGTTGCTCCAATACCGAGGTAAAGCGTTACTACCGTACCAAAAAGGAAGACAGTAGTAGCGACGGGTCGGCGGAAAGGGTTCTGGAATTTATTGACGCTCTCAATGAAAGGAACCGTAATCAATCCCAGAGGCACCGATGCCATCAGAACCACGCCCAGAAGCTTGTTAGGAACCAGGCGTAGAATGTTGAACACAGGGTAAAGGTACCACTCAGGCAAAATTTCGAGAGGGGTTGCAAACGGATCGGCAGGCTCTCCAACCATTGCGGGATCAAGCACAGCAAGCCCAACACACAGTGCAATTGTTCCCAAAATTACGATTGGGAAGGTGTATAACAGGTCATTGGGCCAGGCAGGTTCACCATAGTAGTTGTGACCCATACCTTTAGCAAGTTTGGCACGAAGTTGAGGATCTGCTAGATCCGGTTTCTTAAGAGTTGGCATAGTTAGGAACGTACTCCTTAGTCTGTAAGGTCGGCAGATTGGAATAGGCTAACAGGAATCCGTCTAATGTCACTGCGACAGATGTTGCAGGCAACGTCTAATCAAAGCAATTTAGAGAGGACCAGAAATTCCTTGCTTGCGGATCATCAGGAAATGCAACAGCATGAAAACCGCAATCAGCCAGGGCAAAACAAAAGTGTGAGCACTGTAGTAGCGAGTCAAGGTTGCTTGACCGACACTAGAACCACCTCGCAAGAGATCAGCAATCAACGTTCCAACAACGGGAATTGCCTCAGGTACACCAGACACAATCTTGACTGCCCAGTATCCAACCTGGTCCCAGGGGAGTGAGTATCCAGTTACACCAAAAGAAACAGTGATGACTGCCAGAACCACGCCAGTTACCCACGTTAACTCGCGGGGTTTTTTGAAACCACCCGTCAAGTAAACGCGGAAAACGTGAAGAATCATCATCAGCACCATCATGCTGGCAGACCAACGGTGGATAGAGCGAATCAACCATCCAAAGTTCACGTCAGTCATGATGTACTGAACGGATTGGAAGGCTTCAGCAACAGTAGGTCTGTAATAAAAGGTCATTGCAAATCCAGTGGCGAACTGGATGAGGAAGCAAACGAGTGTAATTCCACCCAAGCAATAAAAAATGTTTACATGGGGAGGGACATATTTACTGCTGATGTCATCAGCAATCCCCTGAATTTCCAGTCTTTCCTCGAACCACTGGTAAGCCTTTGATTCGGTTACCTGCTTAGTGAACATGAAGGGAGAATTCCTAAAAAATGTATTGCTGTTCATAAAGAATGTAACACAGACACCAGGCGGTTTTCATCAAAACGCAAAAGAGTCATGGCAACACAGGATTTGGTGCCGGTGCAGTTGGATTAAGATGATAAATTGTTTAAGATTGTTTACAAAATGCTTTTCGATTCTTGATTTTTATGCTGTTAAGCAGCAGTTGCATCCCGATTTGAAAATTCTTAAGCTAGGACAACGTATCTCTGGCAAATATCTATTTTTTAGAGGGATTTGTCTCGAAAGCTGCGTCAAACGTAAAGGCTTTAATTTAGGTTTTAGATTGCTGTCATTTATGGGAAACCGTTTTGTCTGGGTTCGACGACTGGTTATTTGGTTAGCCGTTGTCATGACTGCATTTTTCTGTTCAGTTGGGTCAGCAGATTCTGCGATCGCGTTAACTGAGGAGCAACGCTTAGTTGCTGAAGTATGGCGATTGGTGGATCGAGCATATGTGGATGACACGTTTAATCATCAAAACTGGTGGTTAGTACGTCAGAAAGCGCTGAAGCAACCGTTGAATGATAAAGACCAAGCCTATGCTGCCATTCAGCAGATGCTTGCCAGCTTAGACGATCCATTCACCCGATTGCTGAAGCCTGATCAGTACCGCAGTCTACAAACGAATACGTCTGGTGAATTAACGGGTGTGGGCTTACAAATTGCCCTGGATGGTGACACTGGAGAATTGAAGGTGATTGCACCGATCGCGGGTTCTCCGGCTGATCAAGCAGGAATTCGTCCGGCAGATACCATTCTCAAAATTGACGGCACACCTACCACAGGGCTGAGCCTGGATGAAGCGGCTGAGCGGATGCGTGGACCTGTGGGCAGTCGAGTTAAGCTTACAATCCGGCGGGATAGTGAAGAACTGGCAGATCTGGATGTGGTCCGCGATCGCATTGAACTGAACCCTGTGTATGCAGACCTGCGGTTGCAATCAGTTGGCGAATCGAACAACATTCAGCGAAAAATTGGCTACATTCGACTCAGCCAATTCAACGCCAATGCCTCGACTGAAGTTAACCACGCGATTCAGCGGCTAGAAAAGCAAGGTGCAGAAGCCTACGTACTAGATTTGCGGAGTAATCCAGGCGGCTTGTTGCAGTCAGGAATTGAAATTGCCCGTCTCTGGCTGGACGAAGGTACAATTGTCTACACCGTGAATCGTCAGGGAATTGAAGGCAGCTTTGAGGCAACTGGGCAAGCGTTGACCAAAGACCCGTTGGTAGTGCTGGTAAATCAGGGCACTGCAAGCGCCAGCGAGATTTTAGCTGGTGCCTTGAAGGATAATGGACGTGCCACAATTGTGGGTGAGCGGACGTTTGGCAAAGGTTTAATTCAATCGCTGTTTGATCTCTCAGATGGGTCCGGGCTGGCTGTGACGGTTGCGAAGTATGAAACGCCTGGACACATCGATATTAACAAGCAGGGAATTAAGCCGGATGTTACCGTTTCGCTCGACCCCATTGCCATGACTCAACTGGGGACGCAAAGCGATCGCCAGTATGAGGCAGCAGTGGAATTATTAACCACTCACACAATGGTTGCTGGTGCTGCCTAACCCTGGACGAACCTATCACGACCCGCTACACGGCGCGATTTCGCTGGACTGGAACGACCCCACCGAATCATTGCTGATTCGCCTCATTGATACGCCTGCTTTCCAACGGTTGCGGCGCATTCGGCAGTTGGGTCCTGCCAGCATGACATTTCATGGAGCCGAGTCTTCTCGCTTCACTCATTCCATTGGCGTGATGGCGATCGCGCGTCGAGCTTTTGACCGCATCTGTAAGGCTTACCCTCAACTGAAACCGCACCGTCCAGTTGTTCTATGCGCGGCAATGTTGCACGACATTGGGCATGGACCATTTAGCCACACAGCAGAGGAAATTTTCGGGTGTCATCACGAACTTTGGACAGAACGAATTTTGCAAGAATCAGCCCCGATTCGACAAGCACTAGAGACATTTAGCCCAACTCTTTTGGAACAGATTATTCAGGTTTATCAGCACAGCTATCCAGTCCCCCTAGTGTGGCAGTTGGTATCGAGTCAACTAGACTGCGATCGCCTGGATTACCTGATGCGCGACAGCTACTTTACAGGAGCATCCTACGGCAAAATCGACCTGGATCGAATTCTCATGGCGCTGGGATACGATCCCGTTTCGCAGCAGCTAGTGGTTGCCCGCAAAGGCATGGCTGCGGTTGAGCATTATCTGATCGTGCGCTATTTCATGTATGCCCAGGTGTATAACCATCCCAAAAACATTGCTGCCACCTGGATTTTGGAACAAGCATTCAATCGGGCACGAGAATTATTAAACAAACGGCAGCTAGTTGCCGATGAAACGGTACAAGCGTGGCTGATGGGTGATTGCGATCGCCTCTCACTCACCGAGTATCTTGCCGCAGATGACGGTGTTTTCTCGTACCACTTGCAACGCTGGCAACACCATTCTGATCCCATTTTGACTGATTTGTGTCGGCGCTTCGTCGATCGCGACTTGTTCAAATGTTTAGATGTGACTCATCTAAATCACGAGCAGCGGGAAACTCTCCTTAGCAAAACCCATCACTGGTTGGCAGAAGCTAGTTTCAACGCTCCCTACTACAGCGGCATTCGCATCTCCTTCAGCCGCGGCTACACACTTTATCAAAAAGGGATCAAAATTCAGACCGCATCCGGTTTAGACCAAATCAGCGAACTCTCTCCTCTGATTCAGACCCTGACTCAACCCTATGAACGTGCTTGGTTAATTTACCCACGTGAGGTTGAGCCGATTTTGCTCTCTGTTCAGTTGAAATGAGCGTAGAAACAAGTATTCGCTACTTCAAATCGCCACTCCAAACACCATAGATTGCCCAAATTGCCAATGCCCGCAAATAATGACAGGCGCGAAAAGTCCCAGACGGCGTAATTGCTTCTGGAGTGCGAAACTGTAAGCCGTTGTCATAAACCTGCTGAACCACTGCCTGGGTCAACTCCATTGCCTCATCCTGCATTCCCATCTGCACCAGAAATGCTGCCAATCCAAAATTGATGCCTGTCCACACTTCTAAAGGATGGGTTGAATTGGGATTTTCTGGAGAACCATCTGGTTTAACACCATTTGCGGCACCGAGGGGGAAGAGGGAAGGAGAGGGAGAAGGTATTGAAGATTGAAGATTGGGGATTGTAGATTGAGAAGTTAGAGAGTTTTGAATTTTGGCTTCCGGTGAGTCAGCCGAACCGAATTTTGAATTTTGAATTTCTCCTCCCTTACCTTCCTCACCTCCTGGCTCCTGCTTGCTGCCTTCTGGCTCCTGCCGTCTGTCTCCTGTCTCCTGCTGTTCTGCAATTCTCGCTTCTTGAACAGTGGTGAATTGCTGTAGTTTAAGAGCACCGGATTTCAGGTAGTCATTGAACTTAATAAAGCAAGCGTCGTAAATGGTTTTAAGGGCGGTTCGGGCGCAGTCAGGATGAACAACATCGGGCAGATTCAACAAACGGGCGTAGAACTGTCCGCAGAGCTGGTCTGCCATCACCACGTCGGAGCCGCTGTTGCTGTCGAGCCGATAGTATTGCCCGTTCCATAGGGTATCGTGATAGATCGATCGCGCCTGTTCTAACCACACCTGGAAGTTGCCGATGTCGTTTGAGATAGTTGTGAGCTGGCGGACGTTAGGGGTGTGTTCGGCAAGGATGCGACCAATCTCCAGGGCAGCTTCTAGCGCCGCTATCCACAAGCCACCACAGTAAGCGCTGATGCCGTTGAGTTTCCAATCGTCAAAGGTTTGGTCTGGGGCACCGCTGTTTTCGGGGATGCCATCGAAGTCGTGATCAAAGGTTTTCAGGTAATGCAGGGTTTGGGCGATCGCGCTCCAGCATTCTTGTAGGAAGGCGATATCTTTCGAGCCTGTGTAGAGAAAATCCCGATAGACTTGCAGCACAAAATCGCAGGGCAAATCTTTCCAGAGGTTGCAGTCTTGATAGCTGGTGTAGTTGGTCTTTTCCCAAACGTGTTCGTTGGGTGCGCCTAGATCGTGGGGGGTGGCTCCGGCGGCTTTTCGCACGGCTTGGGGACTGTTTGCACCAATGGTGTAGTAGTAGCCGATGATCCGGGTGCTATCGTCGCTGGCGGGAATGGCTCGCGCAAAAGCTCGCATGACAGACTTTTCTAGCTCTGGAAACAGCATCAGTAGGGCAAAAGAGCCGTATAGCCGCACATCCAGGCTTTCATACCAGCGGTAATCAATACACTCCAACACCGCAAATTGCCCAACGGGATCGCGCTCGGTTGCGGCACTCCACACAGTTCCGCCATCCGTCAGGTTGTAGAGTTCATTGAACAGTGCCATTTTGAACCAATCGGGCAAATCGGTTTGAGCCAGAATTGGTTGCTGCCAGGTGCAAATTTGTTCTTGCCAGATTGAGTATTGTTCCAGCGCAGTTTGGGCGATCGCCCAGGCATTCTGCCCATTACGTCCAAAAAAATCGGTATAGCGCTTGAAATACGTCACCCCTTCCGCAAACTCCATCACTGGAAAATCCCAACTGAGGGCAAAGGGAATTTGCAGGGTTTCGCCTGGTTGCAGGGTGAACCGCACGGCGATCGCGCCCGCAATCTGCTCGCCTGCTTTTGCAGGAGTGGTATTACTCACATTTGCTAGCGAACCATCCTGAGAGAAGGATTGCCAAACGTCTGCTCCATCCCCCACTGGATTCCAGCACGTGTGGTAAAACGCTTCCGCCTGAGCGGGTAGCTTCGCCGCGATCGCCCATTGCCCATCCCCTTCTGCTGGCGGCTGGCGGCTGGCTCCTGCCATCACAATGCCAACGCGTTGCCCATCCTCAGTGACCTGGTTCCAATTTCCAACACTCTCATACAGTCGTGGTTGATAGTCATACACAGGGCTACCATCGTCCCGCACCTGCACCTCTGGTGATTTGGACGCATTAGTAAACCAGCCCACCATGTTTTGCCAGGTGAGCATGATGCTGAGGGTGATGGGATGGTCAGTGGGGTTGTGGGCTGTCCACTTGAAGATCGCAACTGGGTAGCTGGTTTCTTGGTAGTTGTGGGGCAGGATGGGCGAAAACTGTTCGCAGGTGAGTTCTGCCAGAAACACATTTTGGTAGGTGAACCAACTGCGCGGGTAGAGGGCGTGATAAGTCCCCGTGTGGGGGGAGAGTTGCGATCGCACGGCATCAAACAACGTGTCGCCTGCCTCAGCAGAATCTTCCAGGGTGGGATACCAGCGCCAACTTGCTAGACTGCCATCCCCAGGTGCTTCGGTGCAAAGAGCAAAGGCTTGAGCGTCTTTGTCAACACCTTCAAAAATGCTGAACTGGCAGGCAGGCATGGACTGGAAAATGTGTTCGCCCCCGTCAATGTGCCAGAGGTTAAAATCTCCTCGGTGAGAGCGACCAATGCATCCCGCGCCAAATCCGCCCAGAGGCATTCCATGAAAGGGACCGTCGTCTAAATTGCTGGGATAACGAACGGTATAAGGACGCTCCCAACCAAGACCGATGGGGCGACTCCAGGCGCAAGCAGGGATGACAGGGGTAGGCGGATGATTTTGCATTTCCTGATTTTAAGGGCGATCGCGCCGATTCCAACTGCTCAATTGCCTACATTGCGCTTAAAACCTCTTTCCAGTTCAGGGAAGCAAGTTGCAAAACAGCTTTGGGTCTGGCTAATCCAAATCCCTGTCCATAATCCACCCCCTCATCTCGGCAAAACTGAATATCCAGGGAATCTTCCAAGCCTTCTGCCAGCACAGGCACGCCTAGTTCATGTGCTGATCGCACCAGATTTTTCACCAAGATCTGCTTTAACGGGTGACGGCCGCAGCCAGATACCATCAGGCGATCGAGCTTAATTACATCCGGGCGAAACTCCATGAAGTAATGATCAATGGCAACATTACCATACAGATCATCCACAGCAATGCCAAACCCTAACTGCTGAATTTCATCAATCAGTTTTGGCAGCGTGTGATGGTGCAGCAGCGACTCGACCTCCGTTAGCTCAAACATGATTTGTTGAGGATGCAGCCCTAAGTCTTTCACCTGCTGCAATGTTTGTTCTAAGAAGTGGGGGTTGCTGGCGATCGCGTTCGGCAACAGATTGACGTAAAAGGTGTCTGAACTGCCCGTGTTGGCGATCGCTTGCAGACAAGTTGCCAATGCCAGTTCATCAAACTCACTCGTCAAGCTGAGAGAAACAGCGCCATCAATTAACTGTTGCCCAGTAAAGCACGCGTCGTTCTGGTCACTACAGGCCCGCGCCAAGCATTCGTAGGCAATCACATGACCGTGACGCAAATCAAAAATGGGCTGGTAATTAAAGAAAAGCCGTTGCTGCGCCAGCACCCGTAAAAACCAGGCGTGTTTGACTGAAACGGTAATCGTGCTCAACGGTTGGGCATCTAAGAAATCCAACAACAGCGCTTGAGAATCAAGCGACGAACGAGTAATGCAGTACCGGGATTGAGTTTGGCTGAAATCGGACAAGGATTGACTAATCTGGGTAAACACTTCCGAAAGCTGATGCTGAAGTGTTACTTGATACAGAAGTTGAGAAACTTGAGGAACCGAGCAAAATCCAAGATTGCTCAGGATATAGCGAGTCTCCGGACTATCGGGCTGAATAATCAGCTTGAGTGGTTCAGTCAATGGAGTTGCAGTACGCACGATGCTATCTTCCGTCTTCTCCAAGTTTTACTTGGCAAGATTCACCCCAACTTTATAAATGCGGACAATCAAAACCGCACACTCTTTACATTTTAGAAAGCAATACGATTTATTATTTTATTGCCCCATGTTCAGATGAATAGGTTAGCCATTCTCAGGCGATAGTTTCCAGGGCAATGTACGTAGATTAACGGCATCTCGCAATTTTGCCAATTGATTAACAGACAGATTCCTGATTGTCTTGATAAGAAGATAAATGCGGGTAGTGTTTTTGACACGTAAGAAGGGAATGCTAGAAGTACAAAAAACATCAGACAGATCAAGCTGTAGCCCTAACAATTCAATGCCCTACTGAGTGGCTGAAGGTGCATAAAGCGCTGCCATCCTCCTGATTGTTATATAGGCAGTCCACAATGATTCGATTTGAGCACGTTTCTGGTTAGCGGTTTTATTTCCTGTAGAGATACATGTTGTATTCTCTCCCACCCGGAAAAGGTTGGCTTGAATCCGTAGTTGTAGACATACCGTTTCCTCCTTGCGACTGGAAGGTATCTGATGAGACTGAAGGCTATTTGTCTAACCGTAGTAAGTGTGTCAACTCTCACTTTAGTGGCGGCTATTCCACTAAGTGAGTCGGCGGTACAACTTTGGAATCCTGAGATTGCCCATGCAGCCAAAGTGACTGCTAACCTATTTAAGCGGAAGTCGCTGCATCCTAGCTTACTAACCCGCCGTGAAAAGTCTTACGTTCGTTCAGGGCAACCATTTACAATCAATGCGGCTAAGTCCGAAGAGTTGATCAATTACACGCTAACCCAACGCCTGTCTTTGGATTATCCTCTGTGGCAGAGCGATCGCAATTCTCAGTCTTTGCTCACTTCTCGCCGTACCCAAACAGTTTTAACCAATCAGGACACCAACTCCAACCAGTTTTTTCCCCTAGGGCACGATTTACTTTTACAGAATCGCCCCAATTCCCTAGAGGGAACGCTCAGGCAACAGAAATATCAAATCAAGAAATTGGAGTTGGATTTAGCAAGAGAACGGTACGAGGATGGCAAAATTTCACGAGGCGCTTTCAATCAAACAGTAAAAGACTATCAAACCGCACTCGAAGAATTCAAAGCATTCACCCATTCCTCGAATAAAATGGCTGATTAGCTGTTAGTCATATCGTTATCATGGGAACTTTCCCAACTCCATCTACAAACGTCGCTCAAGTTTTAGGGATTGATTTGGGCGGTACTGCTATCAAACTTGGTTGCTTTGGTGCCGATGGCACTTGTCTCAAGTCTTTAAGTATTGCCACACCTCAACCTGCAACTCCGGAGGCAGTGGTTGCGGTAATGGCAGAGGCGATCGCGCAATTAGATCCGGAGCGAGCAGCGATCGCGATCGGCGTTGGTACACCCGGACCAGCCGATGCCAATGGTCGGATTGCTCGCGTTGCCATTAACCTCAGCGGTTGGCATGATGTGCCCCTCGCAGACTGGTTGGAAGCAAAAACCAATCGCCCCACCGTCATTGCAAACGATGCTAACTGTGCCGGGCTAGGAGAAGCCTGGTTGGGAGCCGGACGCTGGTACCGCAACTTAATTTTGCTGACCTTAGGAACGGGAGTGGGCGGAGCGATAATTTTGGACGGCAAATTGTTTGTGGGACATCACGGCACAGCGGCAGAACTGGGATTAATTACGCTAAATCCTGATGGACCACCGTGCAACAGTGGTAATCAGGGATCGTTGGAGCAATACGCATCTGTACAGGCAATTCGGCGGCGTATGGGGTTAGAACCTAATCAACTGGGCAAAATGGCGTTAGCAGGCGATCCCAAAGCCCTGGAGTTTTGGCAAGCCTACGGCAAAGATTTGGGTGCAGGACTCGCTAGCCTAATTTACGTCTTAACTCCCGAAGCAATTATTATCGGGGGTGGAGTGAGTGCCAGCGCTGATTTCTTTTTGCCGACGGTGCAGGCAGAAATTGAACGTCGGGTGTTACCTAGTTCTCGTGCGGGCTTGCAACTGCTAAAGGCAGAGTTGGGCAATCAAGCTGGAATTGTGGGCGCGGCAAAACTGGCGTGGCAGTTGGTGGCGGCTAATGGGTAATGGGAAGTAGGTAATGGGGATGGGGTGTAGGGGATAGGGAGTGGGAATGAACTGCTCAACCAATTGCCAATTAGGAGTGAGAAATAAGTTGAAAATGGTTTCCAGTAAGGTTTTGCCACCTTTAATTTTACATTTTGAATTATTCATTTATTCTCCTTAAATCAGTCCTAGCGTGGTTAGATGATCGATAAACCCGTTTTTTTCTCGATGTAATCTAAAATTGCCTGGTAAGATGCGGGATCGCTTTGCTGATTGACAACAATTGTGGTGCTACCATCCATCACTGAAAATGAGATTCGACCATTGGGCGTGTGACAAAATGCACCCACTCGATCTAAATCTATGATGTAGGTATTACGGTCGTAGAGCAGCTTGATCCAGTAAGTCACAAGGCTTTCTCACATCCTGCGTTTTAACAGTATGGGTCTAAATAGATACTTCACACGCAAGACTCTAATTCGGGAAATTACACGTCGTCCACGCCCAACCCCATGTGTTCTTTGGGAACAACCTTTAGTTTTGGAGTGGAAGTTGGTTTAGCGCAGACCTGCACCCTGCATTCCGATTTCTGCTTCTGCGAAGTGGACGGCATCGGACGATCGCGCCTCGTCACTCTCTAAAGAAATCGACGAATTTTGAGACAACACTGCCTGAACAAATCCTCTAAATAAAGGATGGGGATGATTGGGACGGGACTGGAACTCCGGATGAAATTGAGTGGCGACGAAAAATGGATGATCAGGAAGCTCAATAATTTCGACCAAGCGCCCATCGGGAGATGTACCGCTGATGGTGTAGCCTGATTCCACAAAAATATTGCGATAGGCGTTGTTGAATTCGTAACGGTGCCGATGCCGCTCGTAAATTACCTCTTCTCCATAGAGCTTGAATGCAAGAGTATTGGGTGCCAGGCGGCAAGGGTAGAGACCCAACCGCATTGTACCGCCAAGATCGACAACATCTTGCTGTTCTGGCAAGAGATTAATCACTGGGTTTTGGGTCGCTGGGTTAAATTCTGAACTGTTAGCTTCCTGGAGCTGGGATACATTCCGTGCCCACTCAATCACAGAACATTGCATTCCCAGGCAAAGCCCTAAGAACGGAATTTTGTTCTGCCGAGCGTAACTAATTGCCCCAATCTTGCCATCTACTCCGCGAGGTCCAAACCCACCCGGCACGATAATTCCATCGACTCCTTGTAGCAGCGTTTCGGCTCCTCGAACTTCCACTTCTTCAGAGTTGACCCAACGAATATTGAGGGCGCTATCTAGAGCGATCGCTGCATGGCGTAATGCCTCCACTACAGAAAGATAAGCATCACCCAACTGCACATACTTACCAACAATTGCAACTTCTATTTTGCGTGCCGGATGATAAAGGCGATCAACTAAGGTGGCCCATTGCGTTAGATCGGGGTTGCGTTGCTCTAGTTGTAAAAGGTCTAACGCCTGATTGGCCAATCCTTCTCGCTCCAGAACTAGGGGGACTTCGTAAATGCTGTCTGCATCGGGACAGGCAACTACACAGGCGGCTGGCACATCGCAAAAGCCGGAGATTTTTTCCTTTAAGCCAGGAGGTAAGGGGCGATCGCTGCGGCAAACCAAGATATCAGGCTGAATCCCAATTGAGCGCAGTTCTTTTACCGAGTGCTGAGTGGGCTTAGTTTTCATTTCACCCGCTGCCGGAATCCACGGAATTAGTGTGACGTGCATATAGAGCACGTTCTGCCGTCCCACATCTTTGCGGAATTGGCGAATCGCTTCTAGAAAAGGCAGGGACTCAATATCGCCCACCGTGCCTCCGATTTCTGTAATCACCACGTCAGGCGTAGTGTTTTGAGCTACTCGCAGCACCCGTTCCTTAATTTCGTTGGTGATATGAGGAATCACTTGAACTGTGCCGCCCTGATAATCGCCGCGTCGCTCTTTGTTCAGCACTGCCTGATAAATCGACCCGGTGGTAACGCTGTTGAGGCGAGACATGGAAGTGTCTGTGAAGCGCTCGTAGTGCCCCAAATCCAGATCGGTTTCTGCCCCATCTTCTGTGACAAACACCTCTCCATGCTGAAACGGACTCATTGTGCCGGGGTCAACGTTAATGTATGGGTCAAGCTTGAGAATTGACACGGAGTAATCGCGTGACTTCAGAAGGCGACCCAAACTCGCTGCCACAATCCCTTTGCCAATGCTCGAAACTACTCCACCCGTTACAAATACAAACTTAGTCATAAAACGCCTTAGACGATGGCAGGTTGAACGCGTACCCGTTCATTCTGCCATAGCCGCTTCCTCTCAGCCTAAGGATTCAATGAACAGAGGCGGGCGATCGCAGCGTTCAACGCATCGGGGTCGAGGGGTTTGGTCAAATGTTCCTGGTAACCTGCGGCTAAAGCAGTTTGCTGATCTGTTTCACCCACATAAGCAGTTAGGGCGATCGCGGGAATTCCTCCACCTTGCCAGGCAGGACGCGATCGTACCTGACGAATTAACTCATAACCATCCATCTCTGGCATTCCAATATCACTAATGAGTAAATCAAACGAAGCATTCCCTAATGCTGCCAAAACTGCCTGTCCAGAACTTACCGCCGTTACCGTACCGCCTTCCTGCTCCAGAAGAACAGCAACTAGCGCAAGCGAATCGGGTTCATCATCCACCACCAGGATGCGAATGCCGCTGAAATCTCCGGCTGAGTTGGTATGCTCTCGATGGGCAGTGCGGGCAGAGGCAACGACCAGCGGTAATCGTACTGTGAAAGTTGCCCCTTGTCCTAAACCACGACTATCGACTGCAACAGAACCACCATGCGCTTCAACCACCTGCCGTACGATTGCCAATCCCAATCCTAATCCACCAAATTGTCGCGTAGTCGAGCTATCTTGCTGGCGAAACAACTCAAACACGTGAGGCAAAAACTCTGGACTGATACCCTTACCGTTATCGGTTACGGTGATTTGGGCGTAGGAGGAGGCTAGTGGGTAGGTGGGTAGGGTTTCATCTGTTGGCTCACTCATCTGCTCGCCCACTTGTTTACTCTCTACCCGTTCTAGCCGTACCTGCACTCGTCCGCCTTCTGGCGTGAATTTAATTGCGTTGGATAGCAAATTCCACACCACCTGTTGCAATCTTCCTGAATCACCCAACATAGTTCCCACATCCGGCTCCAGCAGAGTTTCAATCTGGATGGCTTTAGCTTCTGCTGATAAACGAACCGTTTCTATGGCAGCAGTAATTGAACCAGAGAGAGAAAGAGGAGTGAGATTGAGGGTGAGTTTGCCACGAATAATTCGGGAAATATCTAATAAATCGTCGATCAGTTGTGCTTGAAGTTTGGCATTGCGCTCGATAGTGCTTAACCCAGCTTGAAGCTTCTCTGGGCTGGTTTTACCTGTTTGCAGCAATTTTGCCCAACCCAAGATCGGGTTTAATGGTGTTCGCAGTTCATGGGAAAGAACGGCAAGAAACTCATCTTTGATGCGGTTTGCCTGCTCAGCCTGCTGACGGGCACTTTGCTCTTGTTTTAGGAGGCGATCGTGCTCTTCTTCAAGCTGCATTTGCTGGGTGATATCCTGTGCTAATGACAACACGGATACCAACTTACCAGACTCATCTAGCAGCGTGGAGTTATACCAGGTGCAATAAACAATCCCACCATCTTTGGTATAGTTGCGATTAGAAGAAGCAGTTCGGCGCACTGTTCCAGCACTTAACTGCGAAACAATTGCTTCTACTTGAGAAACATCATCTCCAAATATAAATTGCCACTCATCAAATCGCTTTCCAATAACATCTTCTGCACTCCATCCAAATATTCGTTCTGCCTCATCCGACCATCGAGCAATGCGAAATTCAGAGTTCCATTCAATTACCCCCAGTGGTGAATTTTCGACATGGAATGTCAGCTTTTGTAAGGCATCTTTCAGCGCTTCTTCTGCCTGTTTGCGATCAGTAATATCAGTAATGCTAACCAGCACGCAATCAAATGATTCGGTTGAAATGGGAAACGTTACTGTAAAAAGGACATCAATCCGGTTGCCTTGTAGCGTTTGCAAAACTGTTTCAGTCTGAATAAATGTGCGTCCTTCTGCGATCGCAACTAACTCTTCTACAAATGCTCCCAGAGTTTCTGGCAGAAATATTGAGTGTAATGATTCAAGCAGTTCTGTTTTATCGTGCGCTTCAAACAATTGCATCGTCATTTCGTTGACGTTGACAATGTTGACCGCTTGCAGCGCCCACTGAACAAAATCAGGATGCGTTGCACAATATTGACGAAAATCTTGAATGCCTTGAGATTTCAAACGATCAATCTCTATCTTAATCGCTGAAAAATCTTCTTCCCATAACGATACTCCTGTCGCTTCAAAAATATACCGATACCGTTCTTTCTGGTGTCTCAGAGCCGTTTCTATCTGCCGACGCTCGGTAACATCTACCCCAATGCCCCAGCCAGCCCAACCTGCAATTGGGCAAAGAGCACTGATATTTGACCAGGCAATGGTTTTGCGAGTGCCATCTTTTGCGGTTAATGTCCACTCCCAGTTGCGGTAATTGTTGGTTTGGGTTTCCCATGCTTTTAACTTCTGCTGAAGGTACTCTTCATCCGGGTAGAGTCGTTTCATGATGTCCGAACTGCCCAGCACTTCCGCAGCGCTATACCCGGTCACCCGCTCGCACTCCTGATTCCACAGCACAAATGCACCCTGTTCATTGGTGGCGTTCATTAAAACAGGCATTTGCTCAATCACTTGCCGCAACCGATTTTCATGTTCAAGTTGAACGGTGCGATCTGTCATGTGTGGGGTGGGTTGTTCCACCTGTGACCAGGCGCGATCGCGGAGGGTTTGCCCTGTTACGTAGATTGACTGCGAATTTCTACTGGAGGCAAGCATCCAGGTGATCCATTGACAGGTGCCGTCAGCGCCACAGCAGCCAGTTTCAATCTGCAAGGAATTCGCTTCAGTCTTGAGACTGGTCAGTGCGGCGTTGAAGGAAGCCTGATCGGTGGGGTGAATGAATTCCAGCAAGCGGCGATCGCGCAGTTCCTCAGCAGATTGCCCTAAAAGCCGTTCAAATGCTGGATTCACCTGCTGAAAGGTGCCATCCTGGGTCAACACCCCTAGCAAACCTGGCGATAGGTTGAATAAGTCAATCGCTTCAGCGGGAGATAGGGTAGAGTCTTGAGCTTGATTTTGGATGGAAAGTCTTTGTTCTCTTTCGCCCACCGATACACTCCCAAAAATACTGAAATGCCTCAATCTCGGTTCTCATTGACGTACACCCCCACACTATGCGGCAGAAGCTCATAGCCGAAGTTCTGCTCTACCTAACAGAGAATCACTCTCTCTTTCTACCCTAATTCATCGAATATCTGATCACTATTGCCAAAATTTGGTCACATTGCGCGATCGCGCAGTTGATCCATTTGCCAGTTGGCAGGATTGTTCTCAATGTAGTTCCAAATTCGCCTTAAAGAAACCTCGTTTTTGACCCAGCTATTGATGTGGTGCTGCCACTGCCTACTTCAGAACCCACAGGTTCCGGCAGCAACGTTGGTAATCACGCCAATATCTGCTTGGCGAGTGCCTGCATTTGCGGTGAATGGTTCCAACTGTAACGCAGTAGTTGCCAAGTTCTTTCTGAGTAAGTAACCAGAATTACTTGCGGTGTTATTTGAGAAGCGAACACAACCACTTGCAGTAGTAGAACCACCAAACACGCCGACTTGAGCTTTGAATTCAACGAGATCGCTAGCTACAAAAGGATTTGGATTGGTGACTCGATTGTTCGTCACGGAAGCAAATAATTGACTTGTGCCACCCGCTTCAACGGAGAGTCCTAACTGAAGTCCGCTTGCGTTAATGACATTGAAAATTTGGTTATTATCGATGAGCGTTCGCAACCGAGAATTGTTCAATGAAATTGCTAAAATCCCAATTCCAACGGCGTTGCTGATAGTATTGTTTGCGATAGTTGCAGAGGTTTGGCTATTGCCTGCCGAATTCAGTTGAATCCCCCAGAAACCAGTTTGAGGTAGGGTGTTATTTGCGATTCTAACTTGCAGCGGATTGGTGGCAGGTTGATTGATGTCTAAAAATATTCCCCGTGCATTGTTCGCAGCGGTTGTGATGGTGTTGTTTGAAATACTGAGGTCTGCGATCGCGCTAGTATTTTGAGGAATGACATAAATACCACTCGCGCCTACACCGCTCGTTGAAATTCTGTTGTCCGAGGCGGTCATGGTTGTTATCACACCACTATTAATCGGAATGACATGAATGCCAAAACTATTGGCTCCACTAGTTGAAATAGTATTTCTCGATGTTGTCATGGTTGTAATCGAGCCACTATTTCTGGGATTCACGATAATGCCGTAGGCATCACCTCCTGTTGTTGTGATGGTGTTATCCGAAACGATCGCGGTCTTAATTGAACTGGTATCTCGCGGATTGACCGAAACACCATACGCAAAAGTATTACCAGTATTAATGGTGTTGTTAGCAAGTGTTACGGTATCAATCAAACTGGTGTTAAGTGAAAGTACCAAAATGCCCAAGCCGCTAGTGGCTGTAGTTTTAATCGTGTTGTTTGTAACTGTTGCATTTGCGATCGCTCCCGTATTCCGAGTCGTAACCGAAACACCATGTCCTGCACTTCCGCTAGTAGTGATAGTGTTATTGGTCAAAATCAAGTTTGGCAGTGTTGTGTTTGAAATGTCGGCAAAAATGCCAAAGGCTCCTGTTGGAAATACAACGGTAGCCCCTGCTGTAGACACCGTGTTATTGGTTGCGATTGCTGTACCAGATACATTTTGCAACCGAATTCCCGGTGTATCATTTCCAGTCGCTTGTACCTGATTATCCCGAATCGTTACATTCTGCACCCCATTCGCCACGATTGGCGTATTGCCAGTGGGAGGTGTTACGGCAAAGCCAGACAACACAGTGTTATTGCCCATTGTCACAGTGTTCGTCACACTAGGTAGGGTTCCTGCGCCTGAGAGCGGTAATTGCACAGTGCCAAGTTGCACCGTTGCTAAGGTTTGCACAGGTCCGGTAGACAACACCTGAACATTATCTTTGACGGTGAAAGCTGGGATTCCTGGGTTAGTTCCTGGTTGTACATAAACAATGCCATTACCATCTCCTGGAACGGCTGTCAGTGCCGCTGCGACCGTACCAAAAGGATTTTCAAAAGTGCCATTCCCTGCTGCATTGCCCAACACCACATGCTCAAACACGTAGGGTTCCCCAGTCGTAGGATTGAGTGCTGCTTCAGCACTGGTGGTAATGTTGCTCGTGCTGGCGCTTGTGGTCATGCCAAAGCTACTGGTACGGGTACGCTCCGTGATAGCAACGATATTGCTACGGCTGACGCTATCTCCCATCCGTACCCAGTTGGATGTTGATTCCGACGTGTGGACACGGCTCATACCTGGAAACGTCAAACCTACCGTTACAGCGGCTGTGGTGCCAAATTCGCGATCGCTCTGCACAGAAAGCCCCACACTGGCATACTGATTAATCCGCGCAACCAAACGCCCGCGAACTCCAACAAAGCCGTTGATATTAGAACCAGAGTAGTGATACAAGCCCAGGTACGATCGCAAATCACCATCTGGCTTCCATTGCAACAGTTTTAACCCTGCTTCTAAATCAAACCCACCTAAAGCAACCTCATCCCTACTGCGATTGAATTGGGTCGTATTAGTAATGACAGTAGTGTTTGTGGTTTGAGCGATGTCGAATAGAAGATTATTGCCTTGAAATCGAAATGCTCCTGTTGGGGTAGAACTTCTATTTGTAGTGGTAGTGCTGGTGGAACTGGAAAAGTTTTGGCTGTCTACCGTTTGACGAGTACTGCCTACAGGTAAGTAGCCATTCAATCGCACCTCAAACCCAGACCAGATACCTTCTACTCCTGCACCGAGTTGGCTAAAAGTTGCTCTACCAGTGTCTCGCACATCAAAACCCACGTATCCGCCTAAGATGGAGTTTTGAGCAGGGTTGAAGCGACGATAGCCTACCACTACATTCCCACCGGTTTTACCTTCAGTTGATAGAAGCAAACGACCTTGCAGATAAGCCAGATCTTTGCCAGGTGTTTGAGCTAGAGGAACAAATCCATCAATTCCTAAAAAGGATGGCTCATACCCGCTTCCAGAACCACTCGTGAAGGTGCCGTTAATCTGTTCTGGGATTCGAGGAAAGGCAGAAGGAGTAGCCGCAGCAGGGGTGGGGAATGTGGGGAGTTCAGGGGAAGATTCAGAAGGCGTTTGTGTGAGGATTTCGGTGGAAGCGATGCCAGCATCCTTGAGCGTTTTGGGAGGTGCGGAGTCGTTGTATGTTGCAGAAGTTTCTGGTTCCGAGGCGTTAGCAGGGGGTTGCTCAATGTAAAGTGCCACAACTGCTAGCAGACAAACCAGGGGGAAGTTTGCCAGAAGATACTGAATGGTTTTCCTCACAGCCGAAAAATCCTTTTTGAGATGTAGCTTTGGTTAAAACGCTTAGGACAAGGAAAAGCTGAAAAGCCAATGGTGAGTAGGCGTTCTGACTCACCTTCGCCACGTTACATATGGCTACGCCTATCCCTACCAGGATCTTGCGCTTTGAGGAAAGTTGTAAGAGGTACTTCTACGGAAAATTAGATAAAGAAACAGCACGAGCGCGATTGAAATCGTGGAATGTACTGAGAGGACTTGAACAATGATTGACAGTTGAGTACTTCGTTCATGCAACCATCCTCCTACATTCGTTCGAGAGTGGGGATGCCTAGCAAGGAAAGTCCGAGTTTGAGGGTGCGGGCGGTGAGGTCGCAAAGGGCAAGGCGGGAAGTTCGCAGCGGTTCTTCTGCCTGCAATACGGGGCAGCGATCGTAGAACTGGTTGAACTTTTGGCTGAGTTCAAATAAGTATTGACAAAGTTTATTTGGGAATAAGTCTTGACTGACTTCTTCTACGATTTCATCCAGTTGCAATAGATGTTTTGCTAATGTAAATTCGGTGTCTTCTTGCAGCAAAATCTTGGCATTCGCACCGAGTTTTTCAAAATCAATTTGCCCTTTGCGGCTAATACCCTGCACCCGCACATAGGCATAGAGCATGTAGGGTGCAGTGTTACCATTCAGCGCCAACATTTTGTCAAAGCTGAAGATGTAATTGCTGGTGCGGTTTTGACTCAGATCAGCATATTTGACAGCACTGATGCCGACTACCTGCGCTACATGGTTGATAAATTCTGCCGTTTCTTGCCGTCCTTCTGCCTGAATCCGAGTTTCCAGATCTGCACGAGCACGGTCAACCGCTTCATCCAGCAGATCTCGCAGGCGCACGGTTTCTCCCGATCGCGTCTTCAGCTTTTTGCCATCTTCTCCCTGCACCAAACCAAACGGCACATGCACCACTTCCACCGTATCCGGGAGCCAACCCGCCCGTTTCGCCACCTGGAAGAATTGGGCAAAGTGGTTCGCCTGTCCAGCATCGGTGACATAAATGATGCGATCGCTGTGGTCTTGCTGAATCCGGTAGCGCAGGGCTGCCAGGTCAGTCGTGGCATAGTTGTAACCGCCATCCGACTTTTGCACAATCAGCGGCAGGGGATTGCCGTCCTTATTGGTGAAACCTTCCAGGAACACGCACTTGGCACCGTCATCCTCCACCAATAAGCCCGCTTTCTCCAGATCTTCCACCACTCCTGGTAGCAAAGGATTGTAGAACGATTCACCTCGCTCCGTCAGGCAAATATCCAGCAAGTCGTAAATTACCTGAAACTCTCGCCGCGACTGATCACACAGCAATTCCCAGGCACGCCGACTGTCCTGATCTCCCGCCTGCAACTTCACCACTTCCAGGCGTGCCGTCTCGCGAAAGGCTGCGTCTTCATCAAAGCGCTGCTTGGCTTTTTTATAAAACGCGACTAAATCACCCAGATCGATCGCGTCGGCTGTGGTTAAGGCTTCTGGGGCAACCTCTTTCAGGTAGGTGATCAGCATGCCAAACTGCGTGCCCCAATCGCCCACGTGGTTCAGGCGCAGCACATCATGCCCCTGGAACTCTAGAATGCGCGCGATCGAATCGCCAATGATGGTCGATCGCAGATGCCCCACGTGCATTTCCTTCGCAATGTTGGGGCTGGAAAAATCCACAATCACACGCTGGGGTTCCTTCACAGGTGCCACACCTAACCGCGCATCCGCCTGCGTCACTGCCAGTTGCGCTTCCAAATACGCTGGTTTCAGCGTCAGGTTAATGAATCCGGGTCCGGCGATTTGAGGCGGTTCGCAGAGTTCGCTCACATCCAAATGCTGCACCAGTTGTTCAGCGATCGCGCGGGGTGCTTTGCCCAATGGCTTTGCCAGCGACATTGCCACGTTGGCTTGATAATCACCAAAATTGGGATTGCTGGTTGGCACTAACATCGGGTTAGTGGTGGCAAAGTCATCCCCAAAAGCTGCGACTAAGGCAGATTGGAGAGCCGTGTGTAGATAGGCGATCGTGGATTTCATGAATTCAGCAATAAATGCGCCTATCTAATTTAACAAGCTTCTACTGCTCTAGCGATCGCTGTTGCAGTTCAGGGGGTGTGCGGCGAGATTTAGATTGGGACTGAAACTCAGTAAAACCGGATGCTTCCGAGAGGGTGTAGAGGGGGCGATTTTTCACCTCATCATAAATCCGCCCAATGTATTCGCCCAAAATCCCAATACTGAAGAGTTGCACTGCCCCCAAAAAGAAGATGGCAGCGGCGATAATCGCGTATCCCGTTAAAGGAGAGGTTGGATAGAACAAGCGCCAGTAAATCACCAGAAACGCCATCACCAGAGCGGCGCAGGCAGAAAACATGCCCAGATAGGTAGAAAGTCGCAGGGGCACAGTGGAGAACGAAACCAGCCCATTGATTGCCAATCCCAGGGATTTACGGAAGGTGTATTTCACGTCTCCAGCAAAGCGAGGGTCACGCTCAAATGGAACCGCAGTTTGGCGAAACCCCAACCACGATCGCAGCCCGCGAATGTAGCGGTTTCGTTCTGGCATGGAATTCAACACGTCTACCACCTGCCGATCCATTAAGCAAAAATCCCCCGTATCGGTGGGCATTTCCACATCTGCCAGATGCTTCAACACACGGTAGAACACAAAGGCTGTGAGCCGCTTAAACCAACCTTCTCGCCGACGTTGAATGCGCTGAGCATAGACGACATCAAACCCGTGCTGCCATTGCTCCACCAGTTTTGGAATCAGTTCCGGCGGGTCTTGCAAATCCGCATCCAGCACTACCACCGCTTGTCCACGAGCAAAATTCAGCCCGGCGGTGACTGCCACCTGATGCCCAAAATTGCGGGCAAGACTGAGGTAACACACTCGCGTATCCTGTTCTCGCAATTCTCGCATCAACATCAACGAGCGATCGCGGCTACCATCATTCACCAAAATCAACTCCACCGCTCCATCCAGCCCATCCATCACCGCCGCCATGCGACGATACAACTCTGGGATCGTCTCCTCTTCGTTATAAATCGGAATAATAAACGAGTATTTGAGAACCATAGAGGAAAGGAGTCAGAAGTCAGGGGTCAGGAGGTGGAGGAGTAGAGGAGTATGCGGGTGGAGGAGTAGAGGAGTATGCGGGTGGAGGAGTGGAGGAGTATGCGGGTGGAGGAGTGGAGAGGTATGCGGGTGGAGGAGTAGAGGAGTATGCGGGTGCATGGGTGCGTGAAATTCCAACACTCCAACACTCCAACACCCCGTCACCCCATCACCCCATCACCCCATCACCTGCCCAATTTATTCGGAATCCCCTCACAGCCACCGGGAATCGTACTGCGAGTTTTGGCACCACCCCAGGCGCAGCAGTAATAGCGCTGGTCGTCGGTCATTTGCTCGGCTCCGGTGAAATCAGCACCTTCAATTACGGCTCCGGTGTGTTTGCCTGTGCGATAGTCGGGTGGCTCGATGCGGCTGCGGGGACTGGCATCTTCTGCTTTGCCGTAGAAGAAGCGAGTGTTGTTGAGGTCGGCATGGCGCAGTTTGGCATCACACAAAATTGTCCGTGCCAGGTTGGCTTTGACCAGATCAGAGCGGCTGAGGTTGGCGCGAATCAAATTGGCTTCACTAAGATCTGTCCAGCGCAGATCCGTTCCAGACAAGTCAGCTCCTGCCAGCATTACACCCAGGTCAATCACGCGCACTCCCCGCATCCGGTCTTCTTCGTATCCACCCGTTCCGTCTAAAATGGCTCGTCCTAACCGCAAGTCCCGTCGCAAAGGGGAGAGCAGGCGAGCACGACTAAGGAAGCGAATGATTTTAGCTTTACCGGAGGCATCCACACTGCTAAAAATGGCGGCAGTGCGTCCTTCGGCGATCGCTCGTTCCTGGGGCCAATCTTCCAGCAAGCCTTCTTCATCCAGCACTAGATCTGACACACCCTGGAAATAAGCATCAATGGTTTGCTGTTGGGTAATGGTGTTTTGTTGAATCGTCAAATCCCGCGAAATCACGTATTGCCGCCATGCGATATAAACTGCCAGGATTGCGATCAAAATTTGCCCAACCGCGCCCAGCACTTCACCCAATGCCCCGATCGCATCCCAGCCCAGGTTGGCAAGTGAGGTGCCAATTCGCCGAAAGACCCCAGTGATTTTCAAAAAGCCCAGCAGCGCGATCGCCCCAAACACGCTACCAAACAGAATGGCGCGTTCCTGTTCGGGAATGAACTCGACCAGGACACGGCGTAAGGGTACCCACAGAATTTGGATGGAAATGATCAGTGCAACGGTCGATCCGGCGATGCTCACCCAGAAGCTATTTAGAGCTAGCCCCAGAAACATGATCGTGATTGCCAGCAGCAGAATCAGCACTCGTGGTGGCTGATTTCCCGGCAGCATGGCTTCCAACGCCGACGGCTTAGAATTAGAAGGAAGCGATCGGGCTTCAGCCAATTGCATGAGATTCCTTTGCGAAATTGCCGCAATCTCTTCTGCGGAAAGGGCGGTTCGCAACGATTCTCCTTCGCCAGAAGTGAGTCCGTTGGGCATCCCGTTGCCAGGAGTATTATCAGATTTTGAGAACTTGGGATCGGTGGTCATGCCTCAAACCACGCATGGGACGTTTAGCTTATACTACCCTAGCCCTTTTAGCCCCAAATACAAGTCATGACATCGAATCCTGCAATGCTGACGTTAGAATCTGCCCAAAAGTTGCTCAGACAGTTTATTTGCATTGAGCGGATTCCATCAGAACGGTTGCCGAATCAAGCAACAATTCGACAGGCAGTGATGCTCGTTCGCGACCATTCTGATTATCAAATTTTAGGGATTTGTGCAGATACGGCAGAGCAAGCGATCGCCACACTCCATGCCTACCTCACCGCCTTTGGATTTTCAGACCTGCCCCAACCATCCCCCATCGAAGGCGTTGTTTATCTCAAGTTCAATCCCAAAACGGGGCTGTGCTACCTAGAACCCTACGACGGCAATCATCGCGGTGTCTTGGTTTCCTGCCAGTCTGCCTACGATGGCGATGTCAACGAAACCTTCGGGCATTTGCCATTGGATTTGTTTAACTAAAATTCAGCTCCAACCCTCAAAAATTGCCCTAGACTTTCTGTACTCGACCTCTCATCATCAGAACTGCTTTCGCCCATGACCCTCGAAGAACTGACCCAACTCGCCGCCGTTCAGCAAACCATCCTCACCCGCCACGATCGCGAAATGGCGGAATTCCGTGAATCCTTAAGATTATCGAGCGAACAACATCGACGCGAAATGGCAGAATTTCGTGAATCGTTGAAACAACAGGAGGAAGTTCGCCAGCAGTTTGAGGAACAACATCAGCGGGAAATGGCAGAATTTCGTGAATCTTCCAGAATCGCCAGCGATCGCCATCAGCGGGAAATGGCAGAATTTCGCGAATCGTTGAAACAACAGGAGGAAGCTCGCAAGCAGTTTGAAGAACGTCATCAGCGGAGTGTTGAAGCAACCCAACGACTGGCTGACTTAAACCAGGAGCAACTCAACCAACTCACTGCCGGACTACTTGAACTCCGCATCCTCGTCGCTAACTACCTGCAAGGACGCTCCTCCCTCGACCAGTCTGAATAACTCCTTCCTCATCGCCCCATCTCCCCTACCTTCCCCATGCCCACGATCGCTCCTATCAAAACTGTTGACGATCTCCGCAAAACCCTCAGACCCGGTCAGCGGGAACTAGCAGACTGGGACGGTGGACCCTTAGCTGTTTCAGCCGTGCCCGGAGCCGGAAAATCGACTGGGATGGCAGTTGCTGCCACGATCGCGATCGCCCGTCATCAGCTTCATGCGCGTCGGCAACTCATTGTGGTAACCTTCACGCGATCCGCCGCCGCCAATATCAAAGCCAAGATTAAACAGAATTTAAAAGACCTGGGAGTGCCGCAGCAAGGCTTCCAGGTCTACACCCTGCACGGGCTGGGCTGGGCGATCGCTCGTACCCATCTGGAACTGACCGAACTCAACAATGAAAGTGTTCTAGTCACCCCGACGCAGAACAATCGCCTCATCCGCACCTGCGTGGAACAGTGGATCGCCACCAATCCTCAGCTTTATCAGCGCTTGCTGGAAGGGCGACAGTTTGATGGGGAAGAAACTGAGCGCCTGCGGCGACAATCTGTTCTGCGTACCGAAGTCTTACCAGAACTTGCCAGCACTACGATTCGTGAGGCAAAAAGTTCTGGTTTATTTCCGGCTGATTTGCGCCGCCTGGCAGATGAAATGACCGATGATTACTCGGTGCTGGCGATCGCGGCTGGCTTGTACGAGCTGTATCAGGAGCAACTGCGCCGCCGCAACTGGATGGACTACGACGAAATGATCCTGGCTGCCCTGCGCGTCTTGGATGATCTAACCGTGCGGCACTACTGGCAAACGCAGGTGTTTGCCGTGTTTGAGGATGAAGCGCAAGATTCCAGCCCGTTGCAAACTCGCCTGCTGGAAATTCTGGCGGCTGACCCCGATGACCCCAGCAATCTCGCTAAACAGAATCTGGTCAGAGTTGGCGACCCCAACCAGGCAATCAACTCCACCTTCACTCCCGCCGACCCAATCTTTTTTCGTGAATTCTGCGATCGCTGCCGCAAACAACGCCGCCTCGCCACTATGACCCAAGCTGGACGCAGCACTCGCACGGTCATGGAAGCGGCTAACTTTGTGTTGCAATGGGCAAATGCCGCCAAACTGACTGGCAACGAAGAACCCTTCCGCCATCAACTGATTCAGCCCGTCGGCGCAAAAGACCCCCAGCCTAACCCACCTGTGGAAGGGCAGGGACTGGAACTTTACACGCCAGATGATACCTATCAAACCGTGGAATTGATTGGGCAACGGGCGATCGCATTATTCAAGAAATATCCCGAAGCCACCGCTGCCGTGCTAGTGCGGGAAAACAGACAGGGACAATTCGTAGCGCGAGAACTCTATCGCTGGTATGGCGAAGCTCTTAACCTGTATGAAGTGGGCGGACTGGAACGGCAATCTCACGTGCCTGCCGAAATGCTGACCTTGCTGCAATTTTGCGATCGCCCACACTCACCGGATTACCTGAAATCCGCTCTCAGCACCTTAGTCGAACGCAAACTGATTCCCGCTCAAGACCTGAATGCGCTCACCAGTTTTCCCGAACAATTCCTCTATCCTGGACCGCTTGACCCACCCCAGGATGAACCTGTGCAACAAGCCCGTCGTTTCTGCATCAGCCTCTTGCAAGCACGGCTGGAACTGCCCGCCTATCAATTGATTCCCTTCTTTGCCTACACTCTGCGCTACGAGCAAAACGAGCTGGCAACAGCGGATAAACTCAGCGATCGCATTAGCCAGCAAATGCAAGGCGAAAATACCCTCTCTGCCATGATCAGCGTCCTCAATGACATTGTGGGATCTGAGCGGTTTGAACCAGTCAATGCCGATGACAATGATCAGCGCTACACCCAACCCGGACAACTCACCATCATCACCATGCATAAAGCGAAAGGGTTGGATTGGGACTACGTGTTTCTGCCTTTCCTGCACGACAGCTTCATTCCCGGCAGATTCCGCATCCCGCCACAGGGACAGTTCTTAGGCGACTTCACCCTGTCCGAAATTGCCCGTGCCCAAATCCGCGCCTACCTGCACCAGCAACCTACTTTTCTCGATACACCCGCTGCCTGGGAACGTGCCCAAAATCTGAAAACAGCCGAAGAATTTCGCCTGCTCTATGTAGCAATGACCCGCGCCAAACGTCTGTTGTGGATGTCTGCCGCGAGTCAAGCACCCTTCACCTGGAACAAACCGGAAAACGTAGACGATCGCAAACCCAGTCCTGTTTTTTTGGTGTTACAAGAACAGTTCCCCAGTTCCGTAATTCCGTAGAGGCGGGTTTAAGTTAGAGTCGCCTGTCTTAACACTAATAGCGTTTCCAAACCCGCCTGCACAAATCAATTGGCATACCCTAAGCAGCAGTGGTTTGATCCGGACTCGTGGCGGTTGCACCAGGATTGACCGACAGCATCACCCGCGAAATGCCAGTGAAGATGACGCTAGCTCCCACTGCCGTTCCTAACAACCAGGGCGCATTTGAGGGCCACTGAAACCAGACGATCGCGCCCAGCAACAGCGTCACAATGCTATTTGCCAGTACAGAAGTCCAGTTGCGTTGGGGCCGAATACGAAACGCCAAAATCAGTTCAAATACGCCTTCTGTAAGCAAGAAGCTACCTAACAACAGCGTCAGCGTCAATACACCTGTGAGCGGGTTGACAAACAGCATAATGCCAGTGGCAACGTAGAGCGCTCCCAACAGCAATTTCCAGATGAAGCCGCCCTGTTCGCGAGTTTGGAAGGCATAGAATAGCTTGGTTGCACCGGAGGAGATTAGAATCAGCGCAATCCAGGTTTCAGTGACGATAGTTGAAACTCGTGGTAGCGCGATCGCCAGTAAACCAATGGCAACTAAAACAATTCCCATCCACAGGGGGCTGTTAACTTTGCGGGTGTCGTTTGTCATGTTAGCTGTCATCTCAATTTTCCTACCTGCATGAATTCACTTCTACAAAGTAGAGAAATTTCATCGCCTGCAATAGCTCCTCAAGATAGATCTGTGTGCAGTCGATTGGGTAGAAATACGACCCTAAGCCCTATTGTTTACTCGCCGCAACTTGAACAATTTCCATATCTTGAATTGGTTTGCCCTGAAACACCAAATCATCATGTCCGTTGGTATTGAGCGTTACCATAATTTTGTTAACACCTGGTTTGAGGCTAGAGTTTGGAATGTGATACCAGGTGCTATACAAACGGGCAACTTTCTGACCGTTGATATACAAATGAGCGTGTCCTTCGTTTGAACGAGCGCTCTTGGTGTTGATTCGTTCAGGCGCAAAGGTGAAATTAGTGACTTTCACTTCTAGATTCCAACCGTTCATTGGGTCAGGATGCACAACCAAATTTACCGTTGGTACTGGTTGCCCTGCCGAAATTTCCACTGCTCTATGTTTGTGGGTTGCGCCAGAATGATGCCGATGATCCGTGCCAGGTTTAGTTTCATGGGCAGCAAGTGATCCGGAGTTGACCACAAGACTGCCAGCGATCGCAGCCGCTCCCAACATAACCATTCTCATTAAGCTTTCCACCCCTGCTCTGATTGATTGAGTACATACTCTGCTACTGCTTGAATTTGTGCATCACTGAGTCTATTTTTGAATGCGGGCATGGCACTTTTTCCATTCGTAACCTGGTTGATAATCGCATCCAGTGAATCCATCCCATATTGATGTAATACCTCTGCTTTCAGATTTTTGCTGGCATTGATCACATTGTTGCCATTTGCATGACAGGCAGCACAGTTCGCATTAAATACGTTCGCTCCAGTTGCCAACACATCGGCTGAAGCTTCTGCCCACACTGGACGGATCATTAGCAAAAATAGAGCGATCGCGATCGCCAGGGTTGCAAGAACCTTGCTCATATCTCCTCCTTTCCGGCAGTTTTCTGCTGTTTTCTTTCTAAAAGTCTGTAAAAACCTGTCAGGGGCAATGGTTAAGGTCATGCCCCTGAACCAGGAATAGATGCTTTCGAGAAGCAAACTGTAGATACTGATTATCATGCGGTGAGTGGTTGCCACCGTCAAAAGACAGACTGTCAAACTTGGCGTATATAGCCGTTCGCTATCATTCTCGATTTCGCGGTACCCTAATGAGATATTGCTTCCGTCATTACCTCATGGCTGCCTTACCGAACCATCGCCCCAAACACCTGTCGCTCGGTCCCTTAGAGCGAGAAATTTTGCACATCGTCTGGGAATTGGGAACCGTTAGCGTCAAAGATGTGCACGATCGTATTCTGGCAGATCCCGATCGCGAACTGGCATACACTTCCGTCACAACGGTGTTGAATCGGCTTACGAATAAGGGTTGGCTGGCGCGTGATAAGCAGAGACGCAGCTTTACCTGGCGATCGCTGATTTCACAGGATCAGGCGAAAGCGCTGGAATCCTATGAGCAGTTGAATCAGTTTTTGGCGGTGAGTAATCCGGATGTGGTGGCGGCATTTGCCGATAGTTTGGATCAAACCAGTGTGGAGCAACTGGAAGCGATCGCTGCCAAACTCCGCGCCGTTCGCAAAGCTAGGGAGGCACAGTAATGCATTTCCTAATGATGATTGTAGGACTGGGACTGGCATGGAGTGTTCGTTCTTTTGCCAGTGGCGCAACGGGTAACTTAGCCAAACGCTGGCAGCAAACATTGGGCTTATTTTTGTTTTCGCCGCTGCTATTGCTGATGACCGCGATCGCCATCCTGTGCATGGGTCCAACCGGGCAAATGCTGGGGCATTGGGAAGGTTGGTTGAGCTACGATCTGGCGCTGGGGTTTCTGGTGTGGGCGGTTGCCTCTGGCATCAAACTGGCATGGGAAGGACATCAAACCGTTCAACGACTTCGCCATAATCCGGTGATTGAAGTTAATGGCAACCCTGCCCGTTTACTGGATACGGCTGAGCTTTATAGCGCTCAGGTGGGCTTCTGGCAACCAGAATTGGTTGTGAGTCAGGGCTTGCTGGCGACATTGGATGAGGAACATTTAGCAGCCGTGTTGGTTCACGAACACGCCCACGCCCACTACCACGACACGTTCTGGTTTTTCTGGCTGGGCTGGCTGCGCCGTCTCACGTGCTGGTTGCCCCATACCGAAGATCTCTGGCAAGATCTGTTGATGCTGCGCGAACTCCGAGCCGACCAACACGCGGCAACCCAAGTTGATTCCTTAGTATTGGCAGAATCCTTGCTGTTGGTGGTGAGTGCGCCGTTGATGCAACCGGAGGTTTGTGCCGCGTTCAGTTGGGCAGCTTCTCGCGATCGCTTGACGGAGCGCATTGATACCCTTCTGGCAGATTCCGCCCCAGCCACGTCCACCAATGGATGGTCAATGACTTGGTTATTGTTTGTGTTGCTCCCCTTAATGACGATTCCATTTCACGTTGGATGAAATGTCAAACAAAACGCTAGGACTCAGCGATCGCCTTTACAACTACTTGCTATCTGTTTCCTTACGCGAACCAGATGTTTTGCGGGAACTACGGCAGGAAACTGCCACCCATCCCATGAGCCAGATGCAAATTGCACCAGAGCAGGGACAATTCATGGCGTTGTTGGTGCAGTTAATGGGCGCGAAGAAAACGTTGGAAGTGGGAGTCTTTACTGGATACAGTTCATTGGCGGTAGCGTTGGCACTTCCCCCCGATGGAAAAGTCATTGCCTGTGATGTGAGTGAGGAATACACTGCGATCGCGCGTCGCTATTGGGAAGCAGCCGGAGTCGCTCACAAGATTGATTTACGCATTGCTCCTGCTCTGGAAACCTTAGATAGTTTGATCGCCGCTGGACAAATCAACACTTTCGACTTTGCCTTCATTGATGCGGATAAGAGTAATTATGAGAACTACTATGAGCGATCGCTACAATTAATTCGTCCCGGTGGATTAATCTCGATTGACAATGTACTTTGGTCTGGAGATGTTGCCGACCCCGCAGTGACTGATAACCGCACCGAAAAAATTCGAGCTTTAAACCAAAAACTGCATCAAGATAAACGCATTACCCTCAGCTTAGTTCCCATTGCTGATGGACTTACTCTTGCAGTCAAGCATTCCTAAATCAGACTGTACGATTAATGCTTAACTTAGATCGCATCGTGCACTTGATCAAGTAGTTTATGAGGATGAGCTTTTGCCATCTATGCCTTTAGCACTCTTGTATAAGGTATGGCTGAATAGTGCAAACAATTTACTTGAATTGCTTGGGCAAATATGTGGAACTTTTATGGTTGGAGAGGTTAACCGCACTGCAACTGAAGCTAACAGTAGCGGTAGCTTATCGAGTGCGGTTCAACTCGATCGCCGATATCAATCAGCTCGGTTCAGGCGATACACGTCGCAATCATCTTCACCAAACCGCCGATGTTCGACCAATTGGAATCCCAGGCGTTCATAGAAACGGTGGGCCCGGGAATTACTGGCAAGCGGATCAACCAGTACCGCCATCACGGTAGGGTTAGCGAAACATCGGGCAATGACAAGCCGCATGATTTTTGTGCCGTATCCTTTACCTAGATCTTGTTCCTCCCCAATCCAGATATCAATGGCGCGAAGATTTTCTGTGACATTGCCCCAGTAGTGGCTCTCCTCATGGGCTGGATTAATGATTTGAACGAAACCAATAGGGCGACCTTCAATTTCAGCAATTAATTGCTCCCGCCAGTCGAGATCTCGATTTAGCTCTACCTCCCAGTGCCAATCATCATTGGGATCGGAGGCAATCACATGGGGTTGCTCATCCCAATGATGCAGCAGGTCAAGATCGGCGAGTGTGGCAGGGCGTAGGTTCATCAAAGGCTCATTTATCAGGGCAAATCAGAGTGACCCATCAGGTAGCGATCGCACGCCCGTGCGGCTTCTCGTCCTTCATTGATTGCCCACACCACCAGACTTTGCCCTCGACGACAATCGCCTGCGGCAAACACCTTATCCAGACTGGTAGCATACTTGCCATACTCAGCTTTGATGTTGCTGCGAACGTCTTTTTCCAGTCCCAGGGCATCGACTAAGGGTTGTTCAGGACCCAGGAAGCCCATCGCCAGCAACACGAGTTGGGCCGGAACCACCCGCTCTGTTCCGGGAACGTGTTTCGGGATAAATGCCCCTTTCTCGTTCCGCTCCCACTGCACCTCAACTGTATGCACCGCTTTCACATTGCCGGTTTCATCGCCTTCAAACTTGGTCGCCGTGGTGATGTAAACACGGGGATCGTCCCCAAACTTCGCCGCAGCCTCTTCTTGCCCGTAGTCCATCTTGTAAACTTTGGGCCATTCCGGCCAGGGGTTGTCGGCTGCCCGTTGCATCGGCGGTTGAGGCATGATTTCCACCTGGGTCACACTGTTGCAGCCATGCCGAATCGAGGTGCCCACACAGTCCGTTCCCGTGTCGCCGCCGCCAATAATCACCACATCTTTGCCAGCCGCAGAGAGAGGCGTTTCGGTGTTGTCCAGCACCGCTTTAGTGTTGGCAGTGAGGAAGTCCATTGCAAAGTGAATCCCCTTTAAATCCCGCCCTTCGATCGGTAAATCACGGGGCTTGGTGGCTCCGGTACACAGGACGATAGCATCAAAGTCGTTCAGCAATTGTTCCGCCGAAATATCCTTACCAATTTCGGTGTTGCAAACGAATGTTACGCCTTCAGCTTCCAACACCTTGAGGCGACGCAACACCACCTGTTCCTTATCCAGCTTCATGTTGGGAATGCCATACATCAGCAAACCACCGGGGCGATCGGCGCGTTCATACACCGTGACCCAATGACCCGCCGTATTCAGTTGCGCCGCTGCTGACAAACCAGCCGGACCAGAGCCAACCACGGCAATTTTCTTCCCGGTGCGCTTGCTAGGTGTTTGCGGCTCAATCCAGCCATTCTCCCAACCCTTCTCAATGATGGAATACTCAATGTTCTTAATGGTCACGGGCGGATTATGAATGCCCAATACGCACGACCCTTCGCAGGGAGCGGGACACACCCGTCCGGTGAATTCGGGGAAGTTGTTGGTTTTGTGCAGGCGATCGAGGGCTTCTTTCCACAAACCGCGATAGACGAGATCATTCCATTCGGGGATTAGGTTATTGATGGGACAACCGCTTGCCATGCCGCTGATTAGGGTTCCAGTGTGGCAGAAAGGTGTGCCGCAGTCCATGCAGCGTGCGCCCTGATTCCGCAACCGCTCTTCTGGCATGGGGAGGTGAAATTCGTCCCAGTTACGAATGCGAGTCAGCGGTTCTAATTCCGAAGGAGCTTCGCGCAGAAATTCAATAAAGCCAGTGGGTTTGCCCATGAGTCGTTCCTCGTGTTGGAGTTAAGCTAGGTAGAAGAAGGGATCGGTTAATTTGGGGAGATTAAAGAAAGAACGCTATGACAATGCAGGTACCAGAAAATCCAAGCAATAACGACATTCGAGAAGCTTTGATCCAATTAGGTAATCAAGTTAGTCAGCTAAGTGATAAAGTTGACAGATTTGATGACAAGGTATAGAAACTTGACTACAAGTTTGATACGTGTCAGAAAGGGACAGATGGCATGGTAAGAATGGCGACAACGATCATTATTGCTACGGTTTCGGCAGTCATCTTTTCTGGTTTGACTCCTGCGTTTACAGCTATTATCACAGCTTTGTCAGCCTCAAATGCGGGGTAAAGAATTATCTAGCTCATATCAATGACCTCACGAATTACTAACATTTCATTCCCTCCTTTCTGCAATTCATAATCAACGGGTTGAATCGAGGCATCATAACTTTTTTGAAAGTATTGAATCACAGGATCTAGATGGGGCGATCGCTTTAACATTAGCGTCAGTAGTGGGAAAATCCGAACTTCATCAGCAACTCGTAATATTTCCTGAATCGATTGAATGTGAAACTCTACATCAAAATGATCAGAATATAGAAACAAGAAATGGGAACAAAGGGCTAAGGGAAATTGCTTTGATTCAAATGGGAGAACTGGTAGTTCTGCGGTGATGTAACGTCTTTCTTGTTTACCAATTTCGTAATCTTCTAAAAAAGCTGCTAAAACTTTCTCTCGATTGGCTCTCAGTTCCGCTGGTGAGCCATGATAAGACCAGATCCAATCATCCGATGTTGCTTCAATCTGAGCAATAATGTCATCTACAACCGCAGCAAATCTGGCTTGAATTTCAGCTCCAGTAAATTCATAAATGGGATCAATTGAAGTGATAGTGCAACCGCACTTTGTTCCTTCAGCATTGAAGCTGGCAGGGCCATCTCCCACTCCTAAAATGGGTTTCGCGAAATCGGTAGCGGTAAGATTAAACATTTTTTGATACTCATCCAGCGATCGCCCAAAGGGCACGACCTTTTCTAATACCATGGCCATTGTTAATACCTAGAGCGCGATCGCGCTGACAAAACCTGATCCGACTGTAATGCTTGAACCGCAGAAATCGGAACTGTGACAACTGCGATTGTTTCTCCTACTGCATTAAAAACCTCTAAAATACACCCCTGATCACCACCATTGGGATGAGGTACAAAATCAACAAGTACCGCAATATCTCCTGCCTTTAGCTGTTCTTCTGGGACATCACGAGTTAGAGTAACTTCCTGATATAGCTCAAGCATTACTATGAGGCTCCCTAAGTGGTTTTAGCGTTACAAACTGAAATTTATTATCAATCTTCCGCTGTATCCATATTGTAGCTACTGACAAAGTTGTCTGATTCACTCCATCTAGGTCTCCATCAACACGATAAAATTGACCATACTCATTTTCCCCATCCTCTACTGCCTCTATTGAACTAACTAAACTTCTGATAGCTGCTTTCAAAGTTTCTGGATTTTTTTCTGTAAAACCTGCTTGAGCTAAAAATTGGGACTTGTCATTACGGGACTTAAAAATAAGAAAATACTTTGTAAGTTTTGGATCGAGTATTTCAGCATCCGCAGGAATTTTCATACTGATAAAGTGCGATCGCTCTTCCTATTAGGTAGCTGCATTCCTCAACTGCTGAATAAAGTCCTTGTAATATTCTTCATAAGACCCTTCAAAATTATCCATCCCTTTTTTGGTTAAATAGCCGCTATGTTTAGCTGTCTTTGGATCTTCAATATAGCTATAGATATACTTTGGGTAATCTGGATCTTCATGCCAGGTAATATTAAAAGCTGCAAGTTTTGGAAAGAATGTCATGTTTGCATAAGCTTTTATATTGTCATGAATCCACCAGGCTAATGCTGTCCAATCATGAGTGCGCTCATAGTATGGAATAAATGAAGTTACAACAACACAAGCTGTTGCCCCCATGAATCCTTTTGAATCTCGCCGATCCCAAATGTGACCTGCATAATTCTTTTCATTAGCAGCACAGTTATACTGATTCTTATTTTCTGCACCTTTCTTATTCACTGCACAAGATCGATAAGCCGAACGAATAGTAATTCGACCCAAAGCATCTTGAATGGGTTCAAGAACATTTTCGCAAAGTTGTTTTCCAACTTTGATAGCTAACCCAGGATCATCAGGAATATTGGGAATTTTTTCAATCTGAGAAATTTCAGAATACAAAAATTCACGCATAAAAAAGCTTTTGGAAAGTTGCACTCGCCCAAGCTCTTCTAAGGCTTTTACTGATTCTGGCTTTTTCATAGTATTTATTCACTAACTCAATTGAAGCTCTTGATGGAGAATCAGGAATTCGTTTGCGGCTAAGGTTGCTGTGGCATACTCGCGCCCTTGAACGTCGGCAAACTCGATTAGGTAATGTTCGTTGTCGTTCTGATGAAAAATATGAACGATCGTTCCCACTAAACCACTGGGTAAGTGATCTACAGAAACAACATTCGTCTCTACCAGCGATAAGCGATCGCTGGGTAAGTCTTCTAAAAGTTCAACAGTATCTAACAACTTGGGTTGATTCATCACTTGATAAACGCTACCTCTAAAACCTTTGTAAGTATTTGTATTGCTCATCTTCTATAGTTTTGCGTAGTTTTTGCAGAGTGGACAAACGATAAATCATCTGCTGATAGTCTGTTTTGGAAGCAATTTCTGATAAGGCTTCTAGAACTAAATCACTCTCTTGAACGATCGCATCTCGAAAAAAATCACTAAACTTTCTGCGATAATTTCCCTCAAGCTGAATAACTGGAACTGTTACAGATTCTCCGTCAATTGTCATATCGTGTTCTTCAGATTTGCCAATTCTGGAAAATTCTGATCGAGCTAACCATTGATAAAACTCGGTAGACACTTCTATACTTTTTACTTCCTCTTTATCTTGTGAGAAAAAGATGATATCAATCATGATTTCTCCTCCGTAGCTTATGGTTTTATCAGATCCTCTTCAGGAATATTTTCTGCATAGGCAACATCATTTTCAGTAAGAAATTGTTTAGCTCTATTAGTAATCTTGCCAGTTGTTAAAATGCCTGATGTGGAACCTCTAGCAACAATTTGCCGAACAACTGTTAAACCAATTTTTTCACGAGTCTTAATTTCAATGTACGGCATTACTAGGAATTGTATCTGATGTTAATCTCGCGAATAATCTGTTTAACTCGTGGTTCATCCTCCAAGTTAGGATAAAAAATATCCCCATTCGCATCATTTCCGATCGTCCGCTGACATGAGACTCCCTCCTTCTCCAAAATACCAATAAGCCAACCAATCAAATCACGATGAATTTGATAATGGTGAATCATCTTATCTTCATCGGTTTCCCATTCTTGGTTTGCCATCTTTGTAACCTCGACTCAATTGTGCAAAGACCTCCGATTTTTGTGGTAGCTATTGGGTGATAAAACAAAGCTTCACCAAAAAATCGGAGATCTGAGGGCAGGTTAGCTACCGCCGATGCGGGCGACATCGCGGGCATTGGCTTCAAAGGCAGCAGAGAGGGCTTCGTCTCCGGTTAAGCCAGAGGCGATCGCATCTTTGATAGCCTGCAACACGCGCTTGTAGTCCTTTGGCATCACCTTCACGAATTGGGGCAACATGGCATCCCAGTTTGCCAGAACAGCCGCAGCTTTTTCGCTTCCGGTATAGTTCGCGTGGTTCTGGATCAGTTGATGCAGTTCCGCAATTTCCTCCGGATCATCAACGGTTTCCAAACCGACCATTTGCATGTTGCAACGAGTCGCGAAATCGCCAGCTTCATCCAGGATATAAGCCACGCCGCCACTCATGCCCGCCGCGAAATTGCGTCCCGTCGTACCGAGAATTACCACTTTGCCACCGGTCATATACTCGCAGCCGTGATCACCCACCGCTTCGACAACGGCGTTCACACCGGAATTACGCACGCCAAACCGCTCTCCACCAATGCCGCGAATATAGACCTCGCCAGCGGTGGCACCATACAAGGCAACATTACCGACGATGATGTTGTGTTCTGCAACAAAGCTGGAGTTTTTGGGCGGATAAAGGATAAGTTTGCCACCACTTAACCCTTTGCCAAAGTAGTCATTGGCATCGCCCTCCAGTTCCAGGGTTACGCCTTTTGGCACAAAAGCCCCAAAACTTTGTCCGGCACTGCCCTGGAATTTGAGTTGAACCGTGTCTTCCGGTAAGCCGTGCCAATGCCGTTTGGTGATTTCGTTGCCGAGGATCGTGCCCACGGTGCGGTTGATGTTTTTGATCGGGAGGGAGGCTGTGACTTTTTCGCCGCGGTCGATCGCAGGCTGGCACAACTCCAACAACTGGGTGATGTCGAGGGATTTGTCTAACCCATGATCCTGAGCCATCTGGCAGTAGCGTCCCACCGTGGCGGGTACGTCGGGCTGGTAGAGGATTGGCGAAATGTCCAAACCTTTTGCCTTCCAATGGGCGATCGCTTGCTTTGCCTCTAACACATCGGTACGCCCAACCATTTCGTTCAATGTCCGGAAGCCGAGTTCTGCCATAATTTCTCGCACTTCCTGGGCAATGAATTTCATGAAGTTGACCGTGTGGTCGGGATCACCGATGAAGTTCTGGCGGAGGAAAGGATCTTGCGTCGCCACGCCAGCGGGACAGGTATTGAGATGGCAAACCCGCATCATGATGCAGCCCAGGGTGACGAGGGGAGCGGTGGCAAAGCCAAACTCTTCTGCCCCTAGCAGTGCCGCAATCACCACATCTCGCCCGGTCTTCATTTGTCCGTCAGTTTCCACCACGATGCGCGATCGCAAGTCGTTCAGCACCAGGGTTTGATGGGTTTCTGCCAAGCCCAATTCCCACGGCAGTCCAGCGTGTTTGATCGAGGTTTGCGGGGATGCGCCCGTGCCCCCATCAAAGCCAGAAATCAGCACGACATCGGCATGAGCTTTGGCCACCCCTGCCGCCACCGTGCCCACACCGACTTCCGATACCAGCTTGACGCTAATCCGCGCCTCGCGGTTGGCATTCTTCAAGTCGTGGATTAATTGTGCCAGGTCTTCGATCGAGTAAATGTCGTGGTGGGGTGGGGGCGAAATCAGTCCGACACCGGGAGTCGAGTGGCGCACTTTGGCAATCCAGGGATACACTTTTTTGCCAGGAAGTTGTCCACCCTCACCAGGTTTTGCCCCCTGTGCCATCTTGATCTGGATTTCCCGCGCCTGAGACAGGTAGAGGCTCGTCACCCCAAAGCGACCGGATGCCACCTGTTTGATGGCGCTGTTCTTAGAATCACCCTGTTCATTCGTCCAGGTGTACCGTTCGGGATCTTCGCCGCCTTCGCCCGTATTGGATTTGCCGCCGATGCGGTTCATGGCGATCGCTAAGGCTTCATGCGCTTCCTTCGAGATTGACCCATAACTCATGGCTCCGGTTTTGAAGCGGCGCATGATGGCTTCGATCGGCTCTACTTCCTCAATCGGAATCGATTCACGTTGTTTAAATTGAAGTAAGCCGCGTAACGTGAAATGTTTCTGATTTTGTTCGTTCACGAGTCCGGCGTAAGTTTTGTAAAACTCATACTTCCCAGTCCGCACTGCTTTTTGCAAGGTGTGAATGGTTTCGGGGCTAAAGAGGTGTGCTTCTCCCTCCTTGCGCCACTGGTATTCACCACCCACATCCAACGTGTGACCATTCACCTCGCGATCGGGGAAGGCGTGACTGTGCCGCAGAATCGCTTCTTGAGCGATTACGTTCAAGTCTGCGCCTTCAATGCGAGAGGCAGTCCAGGTGAAGTATTTGTCTACGACCGTGTGATCCAGCCCGATCGCCTCAAAAATTTGGGCACCCCGGTAACTCTGAATCGTGGAAATCCCAATCTTAGATGCAACTTTCACCACGCCCTTAGTCGCCGCTTTGATGTAGTTCTTCACAGCGGTAGAATGCTCCACGCCAACGAGCAAGCCCTGATCGATCATCTCCCGCATCGACTCAAACGCCAGGTACGGATTGATGGCGCAGCAACCGTAGCCAATCAACGTCGCAAAATGATGCACCTCACGGGGTTCGCCCGATTCCAGGACAAGTCCGACACGAGTACGAGTGCCATTGCGAATTAAGTGATGGTGTAGTCCGGCGACTGCCAGTAAAGCCGGGATTGGCGCGTGATCTTTATCCACACCCCGATCGCTCAGGATCAAAATATTCGTCCCAGTTGCGATTGCCTCATCTGCCTGAATGCAAATGGCTTGAATCGCCGCCTCTAGTCCTGCAACTCCGGCTTTCGGGTCAAACAAAGATGCGATCGTGACAGACTTAAACCCATCCTGATTTAGTCCTTTCAACTGAGCGAGTTCGGCATCGGTGAGAATGGGTGTTTTCAACCGAATCAAATGACAACTTTCTGGTTCCGGTTTGAGTAGATTTTTTTCGGCTCCTAATGTAGTTTCTGCTGAAGTAATAATCTCCTCCCGAATCGAGTCGATCGGCGGATTCGTCACCTGGGCAAACAATTGTTGAAAATAGTCGTATAGGAGTTTAGGGCGATCGCTCAACACCGCCAGCGGGGTATCTGAACCCATTGATCCCACCGCTTCTACCCCATCTCGCGCCATTGGAGTTAAAAGGATGCGAAGATCTTCAAAAGTATACCCAAATGCAGTTTGCAGGTTGATAGTGGAGGAGCCGGGGGGCAAGGGCTGAGGATTGAGGGTTGATTCTGGCAATTGAGACAGATCTACCAAATATTGGTTTAGCCAGTCGCGATAGGGTTCAGCAGTAGCAATCGAGTTTTTAATTTCCTCATCCGCCACAATCCGCCCTTCTTCCATGTTCACCAGGAACATCCGCCCCGGTTGCAGGCGACCTTTGTAGGCAACTCGTTCTGGCTCGATCGGCAAAACTCCGGCTTCTGATGCCATGATCACCAGATCATCTTTGGTGACGTAATAGCGAGAGGGACGCAAACCGTTACGATCGAGGACTGCCCCCATCATCGTGCCATCGGTAAAGGCGATCGAGGCGGGACCATCCCACGGCTCCATTAGACAAGAGTGATATTCGTAAAAGGCTTTCTTCGCATCACTCATGGATTCGTGCGCTGTCCACGGTTCTGGGATCATCATCATCACAGCGTGGGGCAGACTGCGACCTGCCAGCGTCAATAACTCCAGCGCATTGTCAAAAATGAGTGAGTCACTGCCGTCAATATTGATGACGGGTTGAATCTTTTTGGTGTCTTCGCCAAACAGATCGGACTCAAACAATGATTGGCGGGCGTGCATCCAGTTGATGTTGCCGCGCAGGGTGTTAATTTCGCCGTTATGGGCAATGTAGCGGTAGGGGTGCGATCGCTCCCAACTGGGAAACGTGTTGGTACTGAAGCGGGAATGCACCAGCGCCAGAGCCGATTCCATGTCAGGATCATGCAAATCGGGATAATACTGCCCCACTTGCACGGGCATCAGCATCCCCTTGTAAACGATCGTGCGGCAAGAAATGCTGGCGGGATACCAGTAGGGATCAATTTGCGGCACCCGGATGGCGTTGTGCGATCGCTTGCGAATCACATATAGCTTCCGTTCAAACGCCAGGTCATCTACCAGTTCAGGGCTACGTTGAATAAATACCTGCTGCATGAAGGGTTCGCTGGATTTTGCCGTATTCCCCAGCGAAGAATGATCTGTTGGCACATTCCGCCAACCCAGCAGTTTCAAACCTTCCTCTGCCACTACCTGCTCAAAAGCTCGTCGTCCGGCTTCTCGTTGACTGGCATCAGGGGATGAGTAAACCATTCCCACCCCATACTGCCCCAGTTCAGGCAGGGTGATGTTTTCTGCCGCTGTTACTTTCTGCAAAAATTTGTGGGGGATCTGCATCAAAATGCCCGCACCATCCCCTGTATTGACCTCAGCACCCACGGCTCCGCGATGGTCAATGTTCAGCAGAATTGTTAGACCTTGCTCTACGATGTCGTGCGATTTATTTCCTTTCATATGCACGATGAACCCAACCCCGCAGGCATCGTGCTCAAATTGTGGATCGTATAAACCCTGTTTGGTTGGCAATAGATGGTTGTTCATTGTGGTGCCTAAAAATGGCGAAAGGAAGAGAGCAACTGAAAAAATAAAAGGCTATAAATTAGACCTTTTTACAGAAATCGAATTTCATGACAAAAAGTGACCTTTCGATTTCGATCTTACAAAAAGCAATAGGTCTACTCTAGCTAGTTTGAATTTTCCATCAATCCACCGTTGATGGGGGTTGTCTTAAGGAAAATGTCAGATCTAACCTGGGAGCAACTCCATTCTGATTCTAGAAATCAAGAATGCCTTTAGCTCTTCTTATTAAATACGAGCTAAAAATGTCTCTATTTCATAACATTTGAAAAACAATCAAAAACGCAGTGCAATCGCTTTATAGGCTAGTTTAACGAAACTTACTCAGCACAAAAACTCTCACCTAAACTAAGGATGAGAGGTTGTATAGCAATTCTCATTTAAGTGATATATAACCGCTTGAGCCAAGTGATAAGAGATGGATCCCCCTCGTCTTGTCCAGAATCGCTACATATCTTAGTAAAACGTTGACAATAGTTTTGTTGCTTGCAGTTTTGATTGATTCAATTTCAACCCTGATTCATTGAATGGTTAGTAGCTGTCGTCTGTACTACCAACCGATCGCATACCAAGCAAATGATTTGCTTCTGTCAACCGATCTGCGATCGCTTGTCGCCAGCGTAAACTTACTTTAGAGTCCGCCAATACGTCTTGAGCAAGTTGCCGATAAAATGCACTACTGACGATATCAACACTCTCAAGCAAGCGGAGATTATCGTAAGCCGTTTGGGGAGAAATTGTCATCATGGTTCTATCCTCGAAGCATTTTGCATGGGAAATTTGAACAAAGTTTCAATCCCACTGCTCTCATGATTGCCACACAACTGGTGATCAAACTCTCAGCTTTACAGTTTGTGTTAGTTCTTTGCACCAATTTAAGAACACCTACATTTGTTGGCAAAACTTTCGTGCTTAATAGCGCATACCATACCGATTGTTCTGGCAATGCTGATTTTTGTTATCAGGTTAAAAACAACGTTGGGTAATCTGTAGTAGCGATTGAATCAAACTCTGGTATTCCAATGTATGGATTGAGCCTTTATGACACAGTTCAGAAAGACAGTGGTCAAGGGCATAAAAGGCGGTTTCTGCACTAACCCAACATCTACCGTGATAAAGCGCTTGTTCTGGAGTGTCGTAATTATCAATCGAGGTGACAGAGACTCCAACTGGAAGAATTACCTGCCACTTCCAGCGATCGCTTAGCGCAACAGACAAAATCTGAATACCGTAGTAGTCACCGACCATAAAGCTGCCCACAGAAGTTAAGATTATCTTAAAGTTTGCCGGGCAACTTTTTCTTAAAAGATTACACCACTTTGCTTTGAAAGCACGACAGATAGAACTCCTTCCAACCCAACCCTGGCAAGGATGGGCTGAAATATATAGCTTTGGTCAGAACGCTTAGGATAGGAAAAAGTGGCAAAGCCAATGCTGGGTAGGCGTTCTGACTCGCCATAGCCACGTTACAGATGGCTACGGCTATACCAGTGTTATCCTAATTGCCAAAGTGTAAAGTTTTCTCAAACAAAAATCCCCCTACCTCGCGGCGGGGGATTTTTAGTGAGCTAATTCGTTCAGACTTAACCGAACTTACCAGCGGTTGAAGCAATCACAAACGCAGCGTAAGTCAACACATATCCAACCGTAAAGTGAACCAATCCAACGAGACGACCCTGAACGATCGACATCGCAACGGGTTTGTCTTTCCAGCGGATCAGGTTAGCCAACGGAGTACGTTCGTGTGCCCAAACCAGGGTTTCGATCAACTCTTGCCAGTAACCTCTCCAGGAGATCAAGAACATGAATCCAGTTGCCCAAACCAGGTGTCCAAACAGGAACATCCAAGCCCAGACAGACAGGTTATTCACGCCGTAAGGGTTATAACCGTTGATCAGCGGAGCGGAATACAGCCAGAGGTAATCGCGTAACCAACCCATCAGGTAGGTTGAGCTTTCATTGAACTGAGATACGTTACCCGACCAGATACCCAGATGCTTCCAGTGCCAGTAGAAGGTGACCCAACCAATGGTGTTCAGCATCCAGAACATGGAGAGGTAGAAGGAGTCCCAAGCGGAGATGTCGCAAGTACCGCCTCGACCGGGACCATCGCAAGGGAAGGCAAAGCCGAAGTCCTTCTTATCGGGCATCAGCTTGGAGCCGCGTGCATCCAGAGCACCTTTGACCAGAATCAAGGTGGTGGTGTGCAGACCCAGCGCGATCGCGTGGTGTACCAGGAAGTCTCCAGGACCAATAGTCAAGAACAAGGAGTTGGTACCGCTGTTGATCGCATCCAGCCAGCCAGGTAGCCAAACGTTACCGTAGTTAGGCCAAGCAGTGGTGGCAATACTGTCAGGATTCGACAGCAGTGCATTCATGCCGTAGACCAACTTGCCATGAGAGGCTTGGATGAACTGGGCAAACACAGGCTCAACCAGGATTTGCTTCTCAGGTGTGCCGAAAGCCACCACAACATCGTTGTGAACGTACAGACCAAGCGTGTGGAAACCGAGGAACAAAGAAACCCAGCTCAAGTGAGAGATGATGGCTTCCTTGTGGTTCAACACTCGATCTAACACATTGCCCTTATTCAGCTCTGGGTCGTAATCACGTACCCAGAAGATGGCACCGTGAGCAAACGCACCCACCATCAAGAATCCAGCAATATACTGGTGATGGGTGTAGAGCGCTGCTTGTGTGGTGAAGTCTTTTGCCATGAAGGCGTAGGGAGGCAATGCATACATATGCTGTGCCACCAGAGAGGTGACAACACCCAGGGCTGCCAGGTGGAAGCCCAACTGGAAGTGCAAAGAGTTGTTGTAGGTTTCGTACAAGCCTTGGTGAGGCAAGTTGAACTGCCCTTCGCTACGTCCACCCACCAATCCAGCTTTGCTATCCAGCATTTCTTTGATGCTGTGACCGATGCCGAAGTTTGTGCGGTACATATGACCAGCCACAATGAACAGCACCGCGATCGCCAGGTGGTGGTGAGCCATATCCGTCAACCAGAGAGACTCGGTTTGAGGATGGAAGCCGCCCAGAAACGTCAGAATCGCAGTCCCAGAACCCGTTGCAGTGCCAAAGATATGACCAGCCGTATCTGGGTTCTCAGCATACACACCCCAGTTCCCCGTAAAGAACGGAGCCAAACCAGCAGGGTGAGGCATGGTGGACAGGAAGTTGTCCCAACCCACGTGCTGACCACGAGACTCAGGAATTGCCACGTGAATCAGGTGTCCAGCCCAAGCCAAAGAGCTAACCCCAAACAAACCAGCCAGGTGGTGATTGAGCCGAGACTCAGCGTTCTTAAACCAGGACAGACTGGGACGGAACTTGGGTTGCAGGTGCAGCCAGCCAGCAAACAGGAAGATAGCAGACAGAATCAGCAGAAAGATTGCGCCGCTGTAGAGATCGCCGCTGGAGCGCATCCCAATCGTGTACCACCAGTGGTAAACACCGGAGTAAGAGATGTCTACGGGGTAATTTGCGCCGCCTTGAGTAAAGGCATCGATCGCAGACTTACCAAATTGAGGGTCCCAAATCGCGTGAGCAATGGGACGGGTGTTCAGCGGATCTTTCGTCCACTGTTCAAAGTTGCCTTGCCAAGCTACATGAAACAGGAGTCCAGAAGTCCACAGAAAGATGATGGCAACATGCCCAAAGTGGGAGGAGAAAATCTTTTGGTAAAGATTCTCTTCTGTCATGCCGTCATGGCTTTCAAAGTCGTGGGCTGTAGCTATCCCGTACCAGATCCGACGAGTTGTTGGATCTTGAGCGAGGTCTTGGCTAAATTTAGGGAATTTAGTTGCCATTTTTTATTTGTTCTCCTCGCTTAACCCAGTGACAATGTCCGAGCCAGGAAGAATGCCCAGGTCGTGGCAATGCCTCCCAGGAGATAGTGAGCCACACCAACTGCCCGACCCTGAATGATACTCAGAGCGCGAGGCTGGATGGCAGGAGCCACTTTCAGCTTATTGTGTGCCCAAACAATCGACTCAATCAACTCTTGCCAGTAGCCACGACCGCTGAACAGGAACATGAGGCTGAAGGCCCAAACAAAGTGAGCACCCAGGAACATGAGACCGTAAGCAGACAAGGCAGAACCGTAAGAGGTAATCACTTGAGTTGCCTGTGCCCACAGGAAGTCACGCAGCCAACCGTTGATGGTGATGGCGCTTTGGGCAAAGTTACCTGCCGTGATGTGAGCCACAGAGCCGTCTGGATTCACCGTGCCCCATACATCCGACTGCATCTTCCATGAGAAGTGGAAAATGACAACCGAAATGGAGTTGTACATCCAAAACAGTCCCAAGAAAACGTGATCCCAACCAGAAACCTGGCAGGTGCCGCCGCGTCCAGGACCGTCGCAAGGGAAGCGGAAACCGAGATTAGCCTTGTCTGGAATCAGACGAGAACTACGAGCAAACAGCACGCCTTTCAGCAGAATCAGCACAGTAACGTGGATTGTGAAAGCGTGAATGTGGTGAACCATGAAATCAGCGGTTCCCAGCGCAATGGGCATCATCGCAACTTTACCGCCCACTGCGACAACATCACCACCAAATGCGAAGCTGGCAGGAGCCAGAGCATTGGGAGCGGTGCCGCCGGGAGCTAGAGTATGCAGGTTTTGCACCCATTGAGCAAAGATCGGCTGAAGCTGGATCGCTGTATCGGAAAACATATCCTGAGGACGACCTAATGCCCGCATGGTGTCGTTGTGAACGTACAGACCAAAGCTGTGGAAGCCCAGGAAAATGCAGACCCAGTTCAAGTGGGAAATGATGGTATCTCTGTGGCGTAATACGTTATCCAAAACGTTGCCACGATTTACCGCGGGATCATAGTCACGCACCATGTAAATGGCTCCGTGTGCTGCGCCACCCACGATGAAGAAGCCTCCGAGCCACATATGGTGGGTAAACAGAGACAGTTGGGTTGCGTAATCGGTTGCCATGTAGGGATAAGGTGGCATGGCATACATATGCTGGGCAACGATAATGCTCAAAGAGCCAACCATTGCCAGGTTAATTGCCAACTGAGCGTGCCAGGAAGTCGTGAGAACTTCATAAAGTCCCTTATGACCTTCACCAGTAATGATGATGGGATCCTTGTGAGCTTCCAAGATTTCTTTGATGCTGTGACCAATGCCCCAGTTGGTACGGTACATATGACCAGCGATCAGGAACAGAACTGCGATCGCCAGGTGATGGTGAGCTGTATCAGACAGCCATAAACCACCAGTCACAGGGTTCAAACCACCCTTGAAGGTCAGAAAGTCTGAGTACACACCCCAGTTCAGCGTAAAGAACGGCAGCAAACCTTGCTTGAAGCTGGGATACAAGTCCGCCATCAACTGCTTGTTAAGGATGAACTCATGCGGCAGAGGAATATCCTTAGGAGCCACACCAGCATCCAGCAGCTTATTTACAGGCAGAGATACATGAATCTGGTGACCAGCCCAGGATAGAGAACCCAGTCCTAGCAAGCCAGCCAGATGGTGGTTGAGCATAGACTCAGCATTCTGGAACCACTCCAACTTGGGTGCCCGCTTGTGGTAATGGAACCAGCCTGCGAACAGCATCAAGCCTGCCATCACCAGACCACCGATCGCGGTGCAGTAGAGCTGATAGCTGTTTGTAAAGCCAGAAGCGCGCCACAGGTAAAACAATCCAGATGTAATCTGAATTCCGTGGAAACCGCCACCAACATCCGCATTCAAAATTTCTTGACCAACAATGGGCCAGACAACCTGAGCGCTTGGTTTAATTGCGGTCGGGTTAGCCAGCCAGGCTTCATAGTTTGAAAACTTCGCGCCGTGGAAATACATACCACTCAGCCAGATGAAAACAACGGCTAAGTGACCAAAGTGAGCGCTGAAGATCTTACGAGATACGTCTTCTAAGTCAGAAGTATGGCTATCAAAGTCGTGGGCGAGAGCATGAAGGTTCCAAATCCAGGTGGTGGTTTTGGGACCTCTCGCGAGGCTGCGGTCAAAGTGCCCTGGTTGCGACCACTTCTCAAACGAAGTAGGAACCGGGTCCTTATCGACGACAACCCTCACGGGTGCTTCCCGCTGTGGGGTAGTTGTCATTGAGACTCTCCTCTCTCTAGACAAGGAACGAGGAATCCCCCCTACGCAGACCCACTCCGAAATAGTTAGATGTTCCCTCCAAAAGGCATCACAGCAGAGTATGAAAACAAATGGGATGAGTCCAGACTTGCTGCATCGCGGAGAGAACCGTCCAATGCCCTTTTTAGGGAATCAGGAGATCGGAGTGACCGCAACCATCAAAACCGTGAAAAGTCTCAAAGGAGCGACAGAAGCCTGATCGGGGTTCTCATCGTGACATTATAGGATCGCTTCACACCTGTTTGAGATGGATTAACAATAATTAAAAACCGCTGAATTGAAGGTGTGGCTTAGGTTGCGAACCCATGCCACCCGGTAAAAGTCAAGACTTTATCTATCCAAATCAACAAAACGCAACAATATAGAACATTACAAAACACTTAAGGAGCGGATATCAAGAAATTAAGGCTTAAAAGATTGAATTTTGCCGATTTCGTATTAGTTAAATCTCTATGCGAACCGCTTGAGCGGTTGTGAATACACACAACGGGCGCGATCGCCCATTGGAAAAAAGATCTTCAACCCTTTAAATCGTTAAAACTTGTTAAGCAAAATCTTGTTGGTTTTGTTATTAAAAGTGACGGCATAGAGATTTTTATATTAAGTAGTATCAAAAATTTTGATTGCAAGATGGAGGCAATACCGACATCACAATCAACAGACGGGCTTTTCTCTATAAACGACGGTCTATTGTTCCTAGCAATTCAGCGCAATGTGAATGACAACAATTATGAGATCCATCACGTGTGACCCAATGATTCCGCTATAGTTCCCTATGGATAGCCGAAAGGAGTGTATAGCTGGTGCTTGGAACGATGGATTGGTGCAAAATTGCGAAAGTTTCAACCGCGACCTTATTAGTGCTGCTACTCACTTTCAACCCGATCGCGACGAATAAAGCACTGGCAGCGCGCGGCAAAAAGCGGACAGATGAAGTAGCTCCACCGACTAAAGTCTCCGGCAAACTCACAGAGGTGGCTCCGCCCGCCGTAATTCAGGAGTTGCGTCAGGAATTTGACGACAATAAACCTCAGGTTAGTATTTTGAGTCCACGCCCCAATGAGGTTTTGTCGGACGATACTGTCTCAATTCAGTTTCAAGTCAAAGATTTGCCTCTGTTTAAGGACAGTACTTTAGGGCTGGGTCCACACCTCCACGTTTTTTTGGATAACCAGCCCTATCAAGCCGTTTACGATCCTACGAAACCGCTTGTTCTCGAAAAGCTAGCACCAGGTACCCATACCATTCGCGCCTTTGCGTCTCGCCCCTGGCACGAAAGCTTCAAAAATGAAGGGGCTTACGCCCAAACCACCTTCCACATCTATACAAAAACTGGCGACAACAGCCCCAATCCTGATTTGCCCCTGCTTACCTACAGCCGTCCTCAGATGACCTACGGAGCAGAGCCAATCATGCTGGATTTTTATCTGACTAATGCGCCCCTCCACCTGGTTGCAAGGGAAGACAAAAAAGATGACATTCCTGATTGGAGAATTCGCTGCACTGTCAACGGCGATAGTTTTGTACTGGATCAATGGCAACCGATCTATCTCAAAGGCTTCAAACCAGGAAAAAACTGGGTGCAACTTGAGTTTTTGGATGAAAACGGCAATTCTATCAAGAATGTTTTTAACAACACCGTTCGAGTGATTAACTATGAACCTGGTGGTAAAGATACGTTGTCTAAACTGGTGCGGGGAGATATAAGTGCGAACGATGCTCGCGGCATTGTGGATGCCACTTACAAGCCCCCCGCGCCTGCGCCTACGCCCAGCCCTTCATCCGCTGCCAGCCCGATCGCGAAGCCCACTCCCAGTTCTACACCTGTTCCATTACCTGTGGTACCCAGGGTAAAAGCGACTCCTACTCCCACCCCTTCTATCAGCCCTGTGCCACTGGTAAAACAGTCACCAGAAAGTAAACCTAGCCCCAGCCCATCGCCAAAACCAGTTGAAAGCCCGCAGGTGGTTGAGAGTCCAAAGCCGGAAGCCTCTCCTACATCAAAGGCGATCGCGCCCACACCCACACCCGCACCCCAAGTTGAGACAAAACCTGCCAAATCTCCGGTCAAAGACTTCTTGAATCGGTTCCAGGGCAAGAAGCCGGAAAAGCCAACTCGTGTAACGTCTCCCACCCCTGCGGTTACGCCTTCAGCCAGTCCTACACCTAAACCGGTTGCATCTCCCTCTCCCGTTGCCCTGCCAAAAACTGTGGAGATTGTTCCCAAACCGGATGCGGTAGAGCGTCCCAAGCCTGTGGAGTCACCTAAAGCCGTTTCACCGCTGCCAGTAAAGCCAGAACCTGCACTAAGTCCCAGACCAACCATTACCCCGAAAGTGATTCCGGCTCCAGTTCCGCCAAAAATTACCCCAGAACCAACGGCTAGCCCGGTTGAACCGAGTCCAGTTGTGAAGCCCAGCCCGACCGCAAAAGATGTGCAGACTCAGGGAACGGAGAAAACCGACCAATTGAAAACTAGAGTCACGTCTCAATTTGATAAGCTCCGCGATCGCTTCCGGCAGGCAACCACCCCCAAGCCAGTTCCATCGCCTCAGCCCAAACCTGTTGTGATGCCACAGGTAAAATCTACTCCTACGCCCTTTGCACCGCCTAAGCCTGTTGTGGAAGCGCCATCGGCGCGATCGCCCATCTCTGCTCCAACCGTTTCCCCCCAACCAGAGGTCACAACCAAGCTACCGAAGCCAGAGCCTGAGAAACCTTTAACGCCTGCCGAGCAGTACTACAAGCGAATTCGGGCAGGAGAGAGTGGGGAGTAAGGGGAGGTGGGGAAGCGGAGGGAAGTCAGAAGTCAGGAGCCAGAAGCATCTGAGATTGCAGATTTTGGATTGGAGCTTCCCCAGCCTCTCCATCTCCCTCATCCCCAAACCCTATACGTCATTCACCTTTTCTTGGCTTCTGTCTCCTGGCTCCTTTTCTGCCTCTTCTTAAGAAACCGGCTTTGTCGCTCCTGCACATTCCTCTTCTGTTGGTTCAAACTTAATTTCTAACGGAAATGCCTGGGGGTTTTTGTTATCTGGTTCCAGATTATTTTGCTTGGCAATCTCGCCCCATTGCTTTTCAACAAATTGGCGGGCGGACTCATCTAACCCCTTAAAACCCGACGATTTCAGCATTACTACAGTATCAGCCAGGGTGCCATCCGGTTGATACACCACAACAAACCCTGTAGTTCCTTGAATGGGTTTGCCTTCATGCTGAAACTGACAGGCATCTTTGGGGTAAGCCGCGCGAACTGCGATCGGTTTTTTCCAATCTCGAACGTTGAATGTTTCCGCAATTTTGTCTCCAGCAGCTTTCATGTTGTCGCTAATGTCTTGGCTGGAGGTGCCTGCTGCGTTGTAGGCAAACAGCTTTTGCAGAACCGCTAGTTTGTCCTGATCATCTCTGCTTTTACTGTAGCCTTTGCCATCGGGAGAGGTCAGATCTCCTGCACGATTAGAGGCTCCCTCTGGCTGAGTCTCGTCTGCATCCTCAGTTTTATCCGGTTTTTTAGTTTGATTTTCAGTTTTCTTAGAATCTGTCCCGGTTCTCTTAGTTTGGTCCGGCTTGGAGCGGGTGCTAGAAGTGTCACTCGTGCTACCAGTGGTGAAGTCTGTGTTGGAAGTATCTGGAATTTGATAGTAAGTATTGGGATCAACCAGCGTGGGATCGAGGGGAACCATTGGAACACTCGAAGCCGTTGAATTTGAGGATTTTGAAGAGTTGGGTTTAGGTGACAGGTTAAAGGGCTGATTGGGAGATGTTTGCGGTAAGCGGGCAGCCTGTTCCAGCGGGCTGAGTTCTACCACGCTTAAGGTTCGCTGCTCTGGCTGTTTGGCGCTGGATGAGGGCAATAGCGGTAACCCAAACCACAGCAATGTGTGAACTCCCAGGGATGCTAAAACCGCTAGAGAAAAGGGCTGGCGTAGGGCCTTCCAAAGGGTTTCAGCCGATTGGTTTTGCAGGATGGGTGGCACATTCTTGAGTGGCGGAAAGTTCGACATGGTGCAAATCAGTAGTGGAGGCGGAGGAATCCGGCTGGGTTAAAAAATGGTTTAGCACAATCTTAGTCAACGCAACAGGAAACGTGGTGGCAAAGGGTTACACTTTTGCTCAGATGCGATGAGGCTAGTCACTTTTTCCCTTCAGACGGGTGAATACCCGGAAAGTTGCGCGATCGCACGGCTTACTCTGCACCACACAACTCTTTAACCGACTGTAGACGTATGGGGTGGAAGTTCACAGGAGAGATCGGGCAGCGGTGAAGTTGTCACATTCACAATCAGTAAGGAAAAATAGGGCAACTTTAAGTCGGGTTGCTCCTGCAAATTCCGATGAATTCTCTGATGCGGCAACGTTGCCCACTCCACTACATAGCTGCGCTCCAGCACCTCATACTGCTTGAGCAACGACCACACCTGCGAATAAACGGAACTTACCTTCATCAACACCACCACATCCGCCCATGCCAGCACGGTTTCCAATTCTTCTGGTTGATAGAGTGCTGGTAACACAACCAGCCGTTGGTGCCGAATTGTCAGTGGCAACCCTAATGCGGCGGCGGATGCTAGAGGCGAACAGACTCCCGGGACTGCTTCTACTGGGACTTCAGGATGCAGTTCCAACAGCGTTTGAGCCAGGTAGGTGAAGGTGCTGTAAAAGCTGACATCGCCTTCCGAGGCAAACACCACATCCTGTCCCTGGGCTAAGTATTGCCAAACTGTTTCTGCCGCTGCTTTCCAGGCATTTTCCAAACAATCCTGGTCTTGCACGTAGGGAAAGGCTAGGGACAACCGGGTTTGGGCTGGAGACAGCCATTGGGCAATAATGTGTTCTGCAAAGCCGGGCTTGTCGCGAATCCCAGCCGGATAGGCGACGACGGGTGAATGTTGCAGCAGTCGCACGGCTTTCATCGTCAACAGTTCTGGATCACCTGGACCCGCGCTAATTCCGTAAAGAGTCCCAATTGACACGATCGCAGCGTTTAACCCCCAGTACTCAATCCAGTGCTTTACGATTCTAAATGGATTACCAATCACCTTTCTGAGCGATCGCCATGACGTTACCCTCCGTCATTCTTCCGGGTTACCTTGCAGGTGCGATCGAGTATCGTGCTTTAGAACAAAGGTTAAACCAACTCGGCATTCCAGCCACAACCGTCCCAATCCACTGGCAAGACTGGGTTCCGACCATTGGTGGACGTTCCGTTTCACCAATTATTCGCAAAATCGATGCCACCGTTCAGCAGATTCGGCAACAAACAGGTGCAAGCAAAATTAACTTAATTGGACATTCCGCAGGCGGTTGGTTGGCACGGATCTACCTGGGAGAAAAACCCTACTGCGTTCATGCGGTTGATTCCGCAAACTGTGCCTGGCATGCCCGCCCCTTCATCCAAACCCTCGTGACGCTGGGCACTCCCCATACCAGTCTGGAACGTTGGACGCGCAAAAACCTCGACTTTGTGAATCAGACCTATCCCGGTGCGTTTTACCTGACCGACGTGAAGTATGTGTGTGTGGCAGGTAAAGCGATTTTCGGCAAACGCCAACCGGGAAGCTGGTTGGCTTACAGCAGCTACAAGATGACCTGTGGACGGGGTGACACCTGGGGCGACGGCATTACCCCGATTGAGTCTGCTCACCTGGAAGGAGCCGAAAACCTGATCATTGAAGGAGCCACTCACGCCCCCAAAGCTAATCGCCTCTGGTATGGCTCACCGGGAATGCTGGAACAATGGGTGAGTTATCTGAGGTGAGGAGCAGCTTTACCAGGGAAGGTAGAGAACTTGACCTTCCAATTCTCCTTCATGGCTGCACTCTGCAAGTACAAAAATATCTTCAATCACTTGCCCAATAGGAGCGTCTAGACTGGCTTTAACAACACCAGGCATTGCTTGTCCCTGCTTGACTCGATCATATGCATAGCGAGTGATTGTAGAAACATCATGAGTTAGTAGAATGCGCCTTTCTTAAGCAGCCCAATCCAGAACCGTTGGATCGTCTCTCCTAGATAGTCCAACATCTTGTACCCTCACGATGTCAATAGTTGGACGAAGGCGAAAGAGTCCTCTAATGATGGTGTTGTCAAAGTTTTCATCGGCAAGAAACTTCAACATGCTTCTTGTGGTGCTTTGCGAGCAAGCAAGCGATCGCGCAAGCCCTGAGAATCGAACCGTGCTTGATTCACAATACGAACGTCCTCAGATTGCTGTTGTCGCTGTTGTAAGTAAGTTTCTACTTCTGACTGGTGACTGAGATAGAAGGCGATTGTAGCGTAAACCTCAGCTAACGTTAGCGATGGGAGGCGATAGACAATTTCCTCTGCTGTTGCACCGTGTTTGAAAATCGCAACTACAGTGTCTAATGTGACGCGAGTTTTACCAACAAGGACAACTCCATTTTCATTAATCCTCAATGGGGCGAGTTCAGCAGTAATCGCTAACGTCATAAGCGTATCTAATTCGTTGTTTTGATAGTAGCAAGACTGGAAATGATCGCCTCAGTCAAGCAACTGATTCTCGTGAATCGCTGACTCGCAATAGGTCTGGTTATGCCAATCTCTAATCGCTCAATTGAGTATGGAATGTAATTTCAGCACAATTTTTACCAAGATCCCGTAAAGCATCGACATTTGCCCCATTCCCAATTCCCAATTCCCCATTCCTACTCCTGCTGCACATAAACCGAACCCAACTCCTGATTGTTGATGGAAATGCTTTGATAGCGAAGCGTGCCTTTCACCACAACTTCTTCTCCAGTGTTGGGAGGTGGTTGTTGAGTCAGCACCCAAATTTCGCCTGTGGAGTCTTGCAACTTGTAAACCGTTCCGCCGAGGAGAGGGACGCGATCGCCCACTTTTCCCTTTAGGTACACCGTTGACGCTTGCTTGGGCAACTTCAACAACACTTCAATTGGCGTAGTTTGCACCGTGGGTGACGGCTTCTGCGGCTCCGAACCAGATAAACTACCACACCCCACCAGCAGCATCACCCCCAGCAGGAGGATGGCATGAGTCCGATGGGGGGACGTGAGCCAAATTGAGTTAACCCATTTGCTAGAAAGCATCACCGAATTCAATCTGAAAAAGTGTCCTTGACAGCCGCTCGCAGTGATAGCATAGATCGCCCGCCTGCCAAACGTCATCTCACCCAAACACGGATATGTCTACCCAAACTGCTCAACTGCTGGATGGAAAAGCCCTTGCCCAACGAATGCAAGCAGAATTGGCTGAGCAAATCCAGACAATTCAAGGTCAAAAAGGTCGCGCCCCTGGTTTAGCCGTATTAATGGTGGGCGACAATCCCGCCAGCGCTGCCTACGTGCGAAATAAAGAACGCGCCTGCGAACGGGTGGGCATTGCGTCTTTTGGTAAACACTACTCGGCAGACGTTTCTCAGGCAGAGCTAGAGGCAGATATTGAGGCATTGAACCAGGACGATCGCGTTGATGGCATTTTGGTGCAGTTACCCCTCCCTGACCATTTAGATTCTGTGGCGCTGCTCAACAAAATTCACCCCGATAAAGATGCAGATGGTTTGCATCCGGTGAATTTGGGGCGATTAGTGCGGGGAGAAGCCGGACTGCGAAGCTGTACCCCCGCTGGCGTGATGCGAATTTTGCAAGATTACCAGATTGACTCCAAAGGCAAGCACGCCGTTGTGATTGGGCGCAGCATTTTGGTTGGCAAACCCCAAGCCCTGCTATTGCTAGAAGCCGATGCCACCGTCACTATCGCTCACTCTAAAACCGCAAATTTAAACGAAATCACTCGCTCCGCCGATATTTTGATTGCCGCGATCGGTCGTCCCGATTTTATCAAAGCTGACATGGTGAAACCTGGTGCCACGGTGATCGATGTGGGCATTAACCGGATTATTGATTACGAGGGTAAATCTCGTCTGGTGGGGGATGTGGATTTTGAAGCGGTGAGGGCGATCGCAGCCTATCTCACCCCGGTTCCCGGCGGCGTAGGTCCCATGACCGTCACCATGTTGTTGCAAAACACCTTTCAAAGTTATCAAGCTTTCTGACCAAAACGATACTTTATGACGCAGGTGTACAGAAAGCTCCGTAAAATGGTTGAGAATACAAACCTGGATAACAGGATTGAATCAATCAACGGATAAGAAACTGGGAGGCTACAGGCATGGTAATGACGGGCGACTTACGGGCGACCCAACGGGAGTTCCAATTTGACCTGGCAACCTATTTAGCAGAGCGTCAAGCCCAAGTAGAAGCAGCCCTTGATCGCTCCCTGCCAGTCATTTACCCAGAGAAGATTTACGAAGCGATGCGCTACTCGCTGATGGCAGGCGGTAAGCGGCTTCGCCCAATCTTATGCCTCGCCACCTGCGAGTTGACCGGCGGCACAGTTGAAATGGCAATGCCAACCGCATGTGCCCTGGAAATGATCCATACTATGTCGCTGATTCACGACGATCTGCCCGCAATGGATAACGACGATTATCGTCGCGGCAAACTTACGAATCACAAAGTGTTTGGAGAAGATGTGGCAATTTTGGCAGGCGATGGCTTGCTTGCCTATGCTTTTGAACACGTCGCGATCGAAACCAAAGGGGTTGCGGCTGAACAACTACTGAAAGTGGTTGCCATGCTAGGGCGGGCAGTAGGAGCTGCCGGGCTGGTCGGCGGACAAGTCGTCGATTTAGAGTGCGAAGGTAAATCTGATGTTTCCTTAGAAACGCTCAATTTCATCCACAATCACAAGACGGCTGCTCTGTTAGAAGCATCGGTAACCTCCGGAGCCGTACTTTCAGGGGCACCCGATGACGATGTGCAACGATTGCTGCGCTACGCCCAAAACATTGGCTTAGCATTTCAAATCGTGGATGATATTTTGGATATTACTGCCACTCAAGAAGAGCTTGGCAAAACGGCTGGCAAGGATTTAACCGCGCAAAAGGCGACCTATCCCAGCATCTGGGGGTTGGAGGAATCGCGGCAGCAGGCTGATAAATTAATCAGCAATGCCAAGTTAGAGCTAGCTCCATTTGGAGAGAAGGCGATCGCGCTGGTGGCGATCGCAGACTTCATCACTTCTCGAACTCACTAACTTTTTCCAGTCTGGTTGTTGAATCGCTCACACCACCGTTTTCTATTCTCGGCACACCTACTCTCACCCACCCAAACAACATGCAGGACTTTGGCAACATTCTCAACAACCAGGTGCTGCTGGTTGCTATTGCAGCCTGTCTAATAGCTCAAGTATTCAAAGTGTTTGTTGAGCTAGCTAAGAACGGGAAAGTCAACGTTCGCTCCTTAGTTGAAACCGGAGGAATGCCCAGCGCCCATTCGGCGTTTGTCACGGCTCTCGCCAGTGGAGTGGGTCAGGCGCTTGGTTGGGCAAGCCCAGAGTTTGCCATGGCGGCGGTGTTTGCCGGAATTGTCATGTACGATGCGGCAGGGGTACGGCAAGCGGCCGGAAAGCAGGCCCGCGTCCTCAACCAGATCATTGATGAGTTCTTTCAAGGTGATCACCATTTCAACGAAGACCGCCTCAAAGAGCTTCTAGGTCACACTCCCTTTCAAGTAATTGCAGGCTCTCTCCTCGGTGTCGCCATCTCCTGGGCTGCTGAACTCGCTTACTGAAAGTAGGAATTCCATTGCGCCGCTTGTAAATGAATTAAAACTTTTTTATAAGATCATGCAATTAGGGATGACAGTAGTAGAAGTCATGCCGTTTCAACCTATCTTGATAAACTTCATGGCGAACAGGATTCCAGCGAAGCTTAATCTCTGCAACGAGTTGTTTATCAACAATAGTCGTAGCAAAGCCATTCTCTGTTGTTGATGGTTGGTAAGCGCCAGTCTCATAACACTCCAAAATAGCTGACAGCATTGATGTGAGGCTATTGTAGACTTGGATTTCGCTATGATAAACAAAATAAATAGGTGCAGTGTCTAGCTTCTCACGACGGCAACGAGCACCGTAGAATTCGCCATTACAACTAAATAGAGGGAGCAATTCTGGGACAATCGTGGGATCGTCATCGCCAAGCACTCTCCAATTAATGTTCATTTTGCGCTCTTCAAGGGCTTTGTGTAATGGAAGAAAATAGTGGTAGTGAAATAGAAAATCATTTTGTGCGTCAAGCTCCATGCCATCCCGCCACTGATACAACTCTTCAACTTCTCTGGGTAAGCGGAATGGAAAAGTACGAGTTTTTTCCTTAATCTGCGTTTTCGATAGTCCTTTGCGTAAACTTGCTCTAAGTCGAGGATTAACCCTGGCTGTGTGATTGAGAATTTGGCTCAAGGTTTTGGCGATTGTCAAAGGTTCATTCATAGAGTGCTCAAAAACTTTGTCTGGCTTATATTTTTCCCTTGATTTGACTCACAATCTGTTGAGTTGCGATCGTCGGTTCTTCTGCCTGCATAATTGCCCGCACGACGGCAACTCGATCGGCTCCAGCGGCTAACACGTCCGGCATATTGGTTGTATCAATGCCACCGATCGCAAACCAGGGAATCGTCGCGTGTTCTGCGGCATACCGAACATAATCCAATCCAGCGGCAGCTCGACCTGCTTTGGTGGGCGTTTCGTAAACGGGACCGACTCCAATGTAATCTGCCCCTTCTTGAATCGCACGATGCATTTCATCCGGGTTTTTAGTAGAGCGTCCAATAATGCGCTGTGAACCCAGCAATTGTCGTGCCAGGGGTAGTGGCAAATCTTGTTGCCCCAAATGCACACCATCAGCTCCCACCGCCAGGGCAATATCGACGCGATCGTTGACGATAAACAGCGCACCATACCGATGACAGAGTTGGCACAGTTGATCAGCAGTTGCCAACCGGATCTCATCATCTGCCTCCTTGTCCCGATGCTGCACCAACGTTAAACCGCCTTGCAAAGCCGCTTCGACCGTGGCGAATAGCTTTTCTGACGGAGACGTGACCAGATACAACCATGCCGTCTGGAGTTTTTGGCGATGCTCGTACCGAATCAGTTGGCTTTCCAGCGTATACACCCGATAGCGCATTTGCTTGCAGGCGATGCCCATATCAGATCGATACACTTTGCCGTACTCTTCCAAGACTCGCAAGGCTTCTTGAACTCGGCACAAATTTGCCTGAAGCACTTGCTGAATATCTGTCCGTTGCTCTTCACCAGGATGAGTTAGCTCGGTTCCGGCATCCCCAGGAGTATCCCTTGCTGCTCGCAGTTCTGAAGTATGCCATCGAGCTAATTCCTGGCGTAATGTCTTGCATTCTTCGGTCAGGTGCGCGTTGTCCAAGCCAAAGCGGCACCACTCTTCAATAATCCGTAGCCCTTCTCGTGCCCGATCCAAATTGGCATCCAAAATACGATACAGCGATGGTTGAATAAAGCGATTTCGGCTATGCATTACGCCCGTTTAAACAGTTTCAACTTTTTAAGCATACTGAGCGCAGCGCCTGGTTGAACGGCTAACTAATCGCAAAAATTAGTGGTTCATCTGCTCTGAAATGAAGTACAACGTTTGAGTTATTCTCGTTCAAGCCCATCGCTACCGAAGCGGTTTTATCAGGGCTGAGATGTTCAACATTATGAGTGCTAGGAGAAGGGCGATGAAATCTATCACTCCACAGAATCGTCATCCTAATGGTATTGATCAAGCGCTCGGTGTTCTCACCTTATGGTCTTCCGGTTGGCTCAGTGCAGGATTGGTTCTACTGCTGACAATTGGATTGAAACCTGAGCCAGCGATCGCTCAATCCCAAATATCACAGCAGTTTTCAACAGCTCAAACAAGCAATTCGGAGGCTGCAACCGTCCTTTATGTCAATCCCACCAATGGTGACGACACCACCGCCGATGGAAGCGATCTGGCTCCCTTCAAAACCATCACTCGTGCCCTCGAAGTTGCCCAACCCAATACGACTATTCAACTTGCTCCTGGCACTTATAGCACTCAAACTGGAGAAAGTTTCCCAATCGCCCTGAAACCAAGAGTAACGCTGCAAGGCAATGCTGATAATCGTGGGCAGGATGTAGTAATTCAAGGGGGTGGCACATTTGCCAGTCCCAATCTGCCTCGCCAAACCATCACCATTTTGGGGGGCGCAAATCACGCGGCGCTGATTGGCATTACCATCACAAACCCCAATCCAGATGGTTATGGCATACAAATCGAATCCAGCAATCCCACCATTGCTAGTAGCACATTTACAGGAAACGGTCGTGGTGGCATTATTCTCGCTGGTAGCAGTGACTCGCTCATTCGCAACAACTTCTTTTATCAAAATGGTGCGAATGGTATTAGCGTCAACGGCACAGCACGTTCCACAATTCAAGAAAACATCTTTGAGCAAACGGAGATTGGCATTGTCGTGGATGATAGCGCCTCGCCTCTGATTGAGAACAACCGAATTACCCAAAATAAAACGGGTGTGATGGTACAAGGCAAGGGACAGCCAAGACTTCGCAACAATTCGGTTGAAAATAATGCTGATTATGGGCTACGAGCGATCGCAAAATCGCAGCCTGATGTTGCCTCCTCTGGTGCCGATGCAAACTTCTTCCGCAATAATGGCAAGCAAGACATCTCCAGAGAATCAGCAGTCACCGGTACTCCAGAGAAAAAAGGAGAACGTTCTGTCGAAACAGCAGAAAAAAACACGGCTGAAACAAAACCCGCATCTCCTGCTTCGCTTCAGCCAGAAACTCCAAAGCCTAGATCAGTTGGCAACGTCGTTGTTCCAGTTGTTCCCATTGCCCAGCCTGCGGTCTCGCCTGGCGGGAGGAGCGATCGCCCACCTGCCATTCCTCCTCGTCAGCCCCTCGCCCCCTCAACAGAACCAAAATTATCAGCAAAGCCTGACCAGCCTTTCCCCTCAGCCAGCATTGCTAGTAGAATTTCATCGGCAGCATTTCCAACGCCTACAGCATTGTCTAATCGCGACTCAAGCTTGCAGCCTGTGAAGCCAATTCAAGTTGTACGAATGGAGCAGCCACCCGCCGATCTGCCCTCAGCATCAAATGAAGCTCCAGATAGTGTTGAGGTGAATCGAAGTCCGCAAACACAACCAATTCTGCGCCCAGTTCCTTCCGTTGCCAGCCAGCTCAGAAATGAGCAGACCCCAAGAACCATGCCTCAACGCCCGCTGCTATTGCCCGTTCCACCAGCAGCCTCCCCCGATGACATTCCTGCTCCACCGCCAATTTCGCGTAAAGCAACGATCCCATCAGCTCAACTCATTTCGCCTCAACCTGCTTTATCTCGGAGAGCGATCGCGCCAGTATCAAGCCGTTCAATTCCTATTCCAGTACCACCACCTGAGACTGTACAAATGGTGCCAGCTTCTAAGGTTGCACCTCCGCAACTCGTTCCACTTCCTATCTCGTCCCAACCTAAAACACTGGATACTCAATCAGTTACTAGATTAGGGAGTCTCCTTCCAGTACCAAATTCAGACATCCCTCTGGGTAACATCGGAGATATGCCCAGCGTTTATTCAGCTCAGGGTGGTTTGAATCAGAGCAGGTCTGGATGGGGAACAAACAATGTTGGCGTAGCTAAATATCGGGTAATTGTAGTAGCAACCGACAATATCCAGCAGGAACAAACCCGTTCCCTTGTGCCCAACGCCTTCCCAGTGATTTATCGAGGGCAAAGGGTTATGCAAGCGGGAGCGTTTGGTGATCGCACAAAAGCAGAACAACTTGTTGCCGCACTTAGCGATCAAGGGCTTCAAGCTGTTGTTGAGCCGTTGCGGTAGGGAATTTCAAACAATTAAGCCTCCAAGAATCAGTTTCTGGAGGCTTAACTCAACCCAAAATGACCAACTAAACTTACAGCTTCACTTCAATATCAACTCCGGCAGGGAGGTCTAGTTTCATCAACGCATCAATTGTCTTGGATGATGGCTGATAAATGTCGATAATGCGATGGTGGGTACGGGTTTCAAAGTGCTCTCGCGAATCTTTATCGACGTGAGGAGAACGCAGGACGCAGTAAATTCTACGCCGTGTAGGAAGAGGGATTGGACCAATCGCCGTAGCATTGGTGCGATTGGCAGTATCTACAATCTTTTCGCAGGATGTATCCAAAAGGCGACGATCAAACGCCTTAAGCCGAATCCGAATCTTTTGTTGCTGAATAGTTGCCATTAAATTTACCAGTTAAGTTGTCAAGGTTCAGAAAAACAAAGCGAAAGGTATTGAGACATCAATACTCGAAGCTAATCTCCACAACCTTTGCTAAACAGACTATGAAGCTATTAGCAATCTCTGTATGAGTGCTAATAGCTTCAAACACCGAAGTACAGTGGTACTACTTCAGGATTTTGGAAACAACCCCTGCACCAACAGTCCGACCACCTTCCCGGATTGCGAAGCGCATTCCCTGCTCGATCGCGATCGGGTTGATCAGCTCTACAGTCATCTTGATGCGATCTCCAGGCATCACCATTTCAGCCTCGCTACCTTCGTCACTGGTGAAGTTGCTGATAGTTCCTGTCACATCTGTAGTCCGTACATAAAACTGGGGCTTATAACCAGGGAAGAAAGGAGTATGGCGACCACCTTCCTCTTTCTTCAAAATGTACACTTCAGACTCAAATTGAGTGTGGGGAGTAATGGAACCAGGTTTTGCCAGCACCATTCCACGCTCAATATCAGCCTTTTGAACACCTCGGAGAAGAATACCAGCGTTGTCGCCTGCCATCCCCTCATCCAGTTGTTTTTTAAACATTTCAATCCCCGTGACCACAGTCTTACGGGTAGGCTTGATCCCAACGATTTCAATTTCATCTTGGATCTTCACCTTTCCACGTTCAATTCTGCCAGTCGCAACCGTACCACGACCTGTGATCGAGAACACGTCTTCAACTGCCATCAAGAAAGGCTTATCAACTTCCCGCTCAGGAGTAGGAATGTAATCGTCCACAGAATCCATGAGTTCATAAATCTTGTCTACCCATTCGTTTTCACCACGCTGGGTTTTAGGATTTGCGGTCATGGTTTCCAGAGCTTGCAAGGCAGAACCAGCGGTGATAGGAATATCATCACCTGGGAAGTCATAGGAACTCAACAACTCGCGAACTTCCAGTTCCACCAGTTCCAGAAGTTCATCGTCATCAACCATGTCCTTCTTATTCAAGAACACAACCAGGCGAGGCACCCCAACCTGACGAGCAAGCAGAATGTGCTCACGAGTTTGGGGCATTGGTCCATCTGCAGCAGAAACGACTAGGATCGCACCGTCCATCTGAGCAGCACCCGTAATCATGTTCTTCACATAGTCAGCGTGACCGGGACAATCTACGTGAGCATAGTGACGATTCTGAGTTTCATACTCTACGTGAGCTGTGTTAATCGTGATACCACGAGCCTTTTCCTCAGGTGCAGCATCGATTTCGTCGTATTTTCTAGCCTGAGCTTGACCATTGGCTGCCAAAGTCATGGTGATTGCAGCAGTCAACGTGGTTTTGCCGTGGTCAACGTGACCAATCGTGCCGATGTTAACGTGGGGTTTAGTTCGTTCAAACTTTGCGCGTGCCATTGATCTATGCGTTCCTTTTCCTGATTATGCGTTCCCTTTACTCTTTGCGATGATTGCCTCAGCTTCATTCCGAGGGACTTCGTCGTAGTTACTAAACTCCATCGAGAAGACCCCCCGTCCCTGAGTCTTTGTTCGGATATCTGTAGCATATCCAAACATGTTTGCCAATGGAACTTTTGCAGTTACCTTAGCAATTCCGTTGGTATTGTCTTGACCTTCAATCTGTCCTCTACGAGAGTTCAGGTCTCCGATCACATTACCAACAAAATCGTCCGGAACTTCAACTTCCACCTTCATCATCGGCTCCAACAAAACCGGAGCTGCCTTCATAACGGCTTCCTTAATTGCTATTGAACCAGCAATCTTGAATGCCATTTCCGAAGAATCGACCTCGTGGTAAGACCCATCAACCAGGGTAACCTTGAGGTCAATGACTGGATAACCAGCCACAATACCCGATTCGCAGGCTTCTTTCATCCCTTGTTCAGCGGGCGAAACGTATTCTTTAGGAACCGTCCCACCCACAATTTTAGAGACAAACTCGAATCCGCTACCAGGTTCCCCAGGCTCCAGTTCAATCACGACGTGACCATACTGTCCCTTACCACCACTTTGTCGAACAAACTTGCCCTCAGCCTTGACAGGTTTACGAATTGTTTCACGGTATGCCACCTGAGGTGCACCGACGTTCGCTTCAACCTTAAATTCCCGCTTCATTCGGTCTACAAGAATATCCAGGTGCAGCTCACCCATCCCGGAGATGACCGTCTGATTCGTTTCTTGATCAACATGAACACGGAAGGTCGGGTCTTCTTCTGAAAGCGACTGGAGTGCCTTAGAAAGCTTCTCCATATCCTGCTTAGTTTTGGGTTCGACCGCCACGGAGATGACAGGCTCTGGAATAAAGAGGGACTCTAGAATGACTGGAGCATTTTCATCACAGAGGGTATCTCCCGTGAAGGTATCCTTAAGACCGAGGGCAGCGCCCAAGTCACCTGCACGAAGTTCATCCACTTCAATGCGGTCGTCCGCTTTCAACACAATGAGGCGAGAAATTCGTTCCTTCTTGTTTTTTGCTGAGTTCAAAACATAACTACCCTTACGAAGCACTCCTGAGTAAACTCGAACAAAAGTAAGTCGCCCGTATGGATCTGCCATGATTTTGAACGCCAGTGCTGCCAAAGGCTGTTCATCATCTGCGACTCGTTCTACCGTTTCACCCTGAGGGGTAGTTCCCTGGATAGCTGGCACATCGATTGGAGCAGGTAGATAATCAATCACAGCGTCCAGAAGCAGTTGGACACCTTTGTTCTTGAAAGCAGAGCCACACAGCATCGGAACAATTGTTCCTTCTAGCGTTCCTTTCCGAAGAGCCGCTTTAATTTCGGCTTCTGTTAGCTCTTCTCCCTCAAGATATTTTTCAGTTAAGGCATCATCTGTTTCGGCGACAAATTCAAGCAGTTTGAGCCGATATTCTTCAGCTAATTCAGCTATCTCTTCAGGAATTTCAGCATCTTGAATATCGGTTCCCAGGTCATTTGCGTAAATGTAAGCTCGCATCCGAACGAGGTCAACGATTCCTCGAAGATTATCCTCGCTGCCAATCGGGATTTGAATCGGCACGGCATTAGCTCGTAGGCGATCGCGAACCTGCTCATATACTTTAAAGAAATTCGCTCCCGTCCTGTCCATCTTATTGACAAAAACAATTCGAGGAACTCTATAACGGTCAGCTTGACGCCAAACTGTTTCGGTTTGAGGCTGAACACCCCCTACCGAGCACAAAACTGTAATCACCCCATCCAACACCCGCATAGAACGTTCAACTTCGATTGTGAAGTCCACGTGTCCCGGAGTATCAATAATATTGATCTTATATTCCGGCTCTCCTGCCAAAGGTTGAGTTGGGTTGCTTGGGTCACGTCGAGTCCACGCCGTACTAATCGCCGCCGCCGTAATTGTAATGCCTCGCTCCCTCTCTTGCTCCATCCAATCCGTCACAGCAGTCCCTTCATGGACCTCACCCATTTTGTGAACGACACCTGAATAGAACAAAATTCGCTCGGTTGTAGTGGTCTTACCAGCATCAATATGCGCTGCAATACCAATATTTCTTACTCTTTCGAGCGGAACTGTACGTGGCACAGCTACCTCCTTAGTCTCTGCCGTAAAAAGACAGATAGTTTCTATCTCCACACTGTTAAGATTTTATACTTTTTATCGTTAAACAGTTTGAAGTTCCATAATCCGCCTAGTAGCGGTAGTGAGCAAACGCCTTGTTTGCCTCAGCCATGCGGTGGGTCTCTTCACGCTTGCGAATTGCACTACCAGTCTGATTAGAGGCATCCATCAGTTCATTCGCTAACTTACTAGACATTGTTTTTCCTGTTCGCTGGCGAGCAAACTGAATTAGCCAGCGCAACGCCAGTGCAGTCCCCCTGTCAGAACGAACTTCTACCGGAACCTGATATGTTGCACCACCAACCCGACGAGCCTTAACTTCAACCAACGGAGTTGCGTTTTTTACCGCTTGTTCAAACACACCAATCGGATCAGAACCTGTACGCTGCTCGATTGTTTTAAAGGCATCGTAGATGATATGGGAGGCAAGCGATTTTTTGCCACTTCTCATCAAGCGTCTTGCCATCATCGTAACAAGACGAGAGTTGTAAACCGAATCAGGCGGAATAGGACGTTTCTGGATAACAGTACGACGAGACATAAGTAACCTTTGCGACAGAGACAGTGTTTAAGACACTCAAACAAACTTAGAAAAATAAATCGCCTTGACAAACGAAGGGCTAATCGCCACGAAACTTTAGCTTTGCGCTGCTTAGATTCCAGACACCAAAGATAAAAACCAAGAGTTGAAAGTAATCAGGATTTTACTTAGGACGTTTAGCTCCGTACTTAGAGCGACCTTGCTTACGATCCTTCACACCAGCAGTATCTAAGGTTCCACGAATAATGTGATAACGCACACCGGGTAGATCCTTCACACGACCACCGCGAATCATCACAACAGAGTGTTCTTGAAGATTATGTCCAATACCTGGAATGTATGCTGTAACCTCAAATCCAGAAGTCAAACGAACCCTGGCAACCTTACGGAGCGCTGAGTTTGGCTTCTTGGGAGTAGTTGTATAAACTCTTGTACAAACTCCACGACGCTGTGGACAGCTTTTCAGAGCTGGCGACTTAGTCTTCTTGGTTAATTTCTGACGTTCACTGCGAATGAGTTGTTGAATTGTGGGCATGTTCTAATGTGTGCGGCAATCTCGCTTCTCAACATTTTCCAAATTAACACAGTACCAACTCTTCCTGCATGGTGTCAACTTATTGATTGGGACGTTGATATCAAAGTCCAGAAAGGATTTAGTAAAAAGGTATCAGGAGGAGCCTTTTAATCATCCTGAACAGAAAAGGAATTACCACATCCACAAACATGAACTGCTTTAGGGTTATAGAATCTAAAGCCGCCGCCCATCATGTCTTCGGAATAATCTACGACTAGACCGTCGAGGTACTGCAAATTTACGGTATCAACAACGACCTCAAGACTTTCATCATACTGAGAAGAGTAAATTAGGTCATTAAGTTGAGAGGAGTCGTCAAATGCTAATTTGTAGGAGAAACTATGGCATCCGCTCGATGAGACAGAGATGCGAAGTTTGGAGGAGCGGGAAGGATGTCTTGAACGAAGACGTAGGATCTCGTGGACTGCTGCCTGACTAAGCTGAATCATGATTTTTCGACTCCATTGGTAGGCGACTTTCGTTACTCTTAAGTTCAAGCTTTGAAGGGTATGAACTTAGAGACCTAACCAGACGAATAACACAAAGAGGTGACTACTCTCACAAGTTCAGCTTAAGCAGGGTCAGGAAGCAGGTGTACGAGCGTAGTCATCTTGAAATCGAATGATGTCATCCTCGCCGAGATATTCGCCATTTTGCACTTCAATGAGCACCAGGGGGATCACGCCAGGATTTTCTAGCCGATGACGAGTGCACTGAGGGACGTAGGTGGATTGATTCGCGTGCAGAATGCTTTCAACTTCATTGCAGGTGACTTTAGCAGTTCCAGATACCACAATCCAATGTTCACTGCGATGGTGGTGCATCTGCAAACTTAAACGATGCCCTGGTTTCACCTCAATTCGTTTAATTTTGTACCCCCGTCCTTCTTCAAGAATCGTGAATGAACCCCAAGGACGTAGCTCAGTTGATGCGATGGTTCCGATCGCTACTGAATTTGCTAAGGCAACGGTTGTTACCTGTTGAGCTTCCTGAGATGAAGCCATAATTACTCCTCCTTGATGTCACTCATCGTCCTTCTATGCAGTCTGGGGAGATATAGCCGAAGTCTCCGGGGTTACCATAGCAAATTTGTGAATGCAAATGCCATCTGGAGTTGGGCGAGGTTTATCGAGATTACACGCAAGACTGTTGATTGCTCAACTGAGCTTTATACAAACTTTATTTGGGCTGTAAAAGATGTTTGAGGCAGTTTATGGGTTTGTTTTGAGAAAGATACCGATGCCACTATGAACTCGTGCTGCTGTGCGGGGTGGTCGATCCAGAATTTGACCTCCGAGGTAGAGGGTGGTAGAGCTTCCGCCGTCCAGGTTTAGGGCGTTGATTACTCCAAATTGCTGAAGCAGTTGAGCGAATTCTGGAAGTGTTAGGCTAGTACCGTCTAAACGGGTATGGGTGGCAATCAGAAGCAGGGAGCCATCCGCTTGTTGGACGATCGCGCTACGGGAAGCAGACTCAATTGCAAACGCATTACTAAACGATTCGGCTTTAGCATCCAGCACTGGTTGGCGATTTTGAATCAGCAGCGGACCTGCCGCAATGATCTGGGGATAAGTATTGAAATCTGGCGGGTCAGTCAGGCTTTCAAGTTGTAGAGCAGTACCTGCAATAAACGCTGTAGCCGCCGAGCGAATCGATCGCAGCACTAGAATGTAACCGTTGAGTGGGATCTGAACCGCAGCCGTTCCAGCTTTTTCAACCGTTTGTTGTCCAACAATCTGATTGTTTTGAACAAACACAATAATTTCGCCATCTGATAGGGATGTGTAAGTTGATCCCCAGTCGGGCGTATAGCGAGCGATCCCAGCTTGGATATAGCCGCTGTTGAGATGGGTAAGTGGAAACCGTTGACCCGTTTGGGTGGTAACCGTTTCTCGCAAGGTAAGCCGACCGAATTTGACGTTTCCGGCAGCATCCCAGGCGATCGCGCCTCGATTCAAAATTGGACCCGATAACCAGCGACCATTCAGGCGGATCGCACCCAGCGGCAACTGGCGATTGCGATTGAAAAACCCGCCATTAATCGCGGCAGCGACCTGTGCTTGCTGAGCCGTTTGCGCCAGGGGAGCCGTACCCAGCATAGTGCCTGGGTTGGGCACAATCGGCTGAAGCGTGAGTCCAGGTTGCCTGGGATTGACTTCTAACCAAACAACTGGAACCTTTGTATTGCCTGAAGGCAGCAGTTGCTGTCGCCAGCGGAGTCCGGGTGCCCAGAGAATATTTTGTTCGACCAGGCTATCTGGACGGGTATCGATCACGATGCGATTTGGAGCCGATACGCTCCAAATGCGACTGCGGACTGTTGAGGACAGGGTCAATCGGAGACGAGTTTGATTCGCACTTGATTCGGCTTGAATGGACTGAATATAGTTGCCAGGAGAGGGTTTGAATTGTTGCAGCACAGCGGCATCAATTTGAGCGTCTAATGTTACGGCTAGCTCTTGAGATGATTGCTCAGACTGCCAGGGAGTGGGACGATCCAGTTCAATCACCAGGCGATCGCCCCAGGGTTGTTTCCCTTGCCGCAAACCCAACACCCGCGCCATTGGTGTTGAAAGTTGGAGAACAGAGCCACGGGTGCTGAGTTGCCAACCAAACTGCCGCACCAGATCGGCAATATCCAGGTAACGCAGGGTACTCGTGAGTTGAGTTGGCAATGACAGGGTTTGATTAGTTGGAGTGAACCACTGAACAGGTTGGAGCGTAACAGTGTTGGAGTTCAAGAGTTGCAGTCCAGTGGTTCGTATGAGTCCGACATCGCTGATCCCAATCCGGCTCCCATTTGCAGTTTGCCATTGCTGCCACGGTGCCGAGAAGATGCGACCGTTCAGTTGAATTTGCGTTCCTTGTTGAACCGTCACTGAAACCGAATTTTGTTGGCTAAGCTGGAGGGGTGAGGGACTGGATGCAATAGGATTCGCGAAGGCGAGAGTGGGGCAAAATGCCGCGATCGCGCCCAGTGTCGCTCCACCGAACAAACTCAATCCATACATTCGTGGAGCAACGGTGTGGGGTTGCTGTTGCAACGAGATTGTGGATTGATCAGAACCTACAGCCTGCACACCCTGGGAAGCCTGAAAAATTGGGTCAGCTCGTTTCATTGGTTGGCATCCTTACCCAAACCCACACATTATCCGCTCACACTTTATGACAATCCGCTCAAGCATTGTCAAGTTTCATCACTTTCCACTACGATCTGTATCTCCAGGTTTAAGCCCCGTCGGCAACCTTAACAGTGTCTTGATTGAAGGCAAGCAGGTTAGATTTGCGACTGATAAGTCGCGCTTTTGGTGCCCGCTGTACTTTTCAAATGCTGCTTTGCCGATAGTGTGGATGAGTCTGCTCTAGTTTTTTTCAGTTCATCCCTCTTAATATCTAGTTGGAATCACGTCTCCCAGGTAACCTGCAAGGCACCCAGCACTTCCTTGTCCTGAGGATCTAAACAGAGGTCGCATCTGTAATTCACCGAGGAGCTTGTCATATTTTCGACCGTAATCAATGAACGACGCACGTTATCTCATGGGTAAAACAACAGTGAATCGGGACAGCTATCAATCAAATCCATCTATTGGCTACGAGGGGCAGCGCTGGTTAGTAGAAGAGCGAGATGCCTGTGGGGTTGGGTTCATTGCAGACCAACAGGGTAGAGCCAGCCACGACCTGGTGCAAAAATCGTTGGGTGCTGTGACCTGCCTGGAGCACCGGGGCGGGTGCAGCGCTGATTATGACTCTGGTGATGGGGCTGGGTTGATGACTGCCATTCCGTGGGATTTGTTCAGCCAGTGGTTTTCTGCCAACGATATCCCCATGCCTGCCACAGAACATTTGGCCGTTGGCATGGTGTTTTTACCCCGTGAACCGGAAGTTGCCGCGATCGCTCGGCGAATTTTAGAGCAGGTGGCAACCGAAGAAGGCGTTAAACTCCTGGGTTGGCGAATTGTTCCCATTCAGCCTGATTGTTTGGGTGTTCAGGCGAAAGAGAATCAACCCCAGATTGAGCAAGTGTTTGTTCAGTCTGAGCAACAGGGCGAAGACCTGGAACGCCAACTTTATTTAATTCGGAAACGGGTATTACAGGTTGCGGCTGCGGAGGCTAGCAAACTTGGAGATGCCAACGCCTTCGATAACTTTTATATGTGCTCCTTCTCCAATCGCACAATTGTTTATAAGGGGATGGTGCGATCGGTGGTTCTGGGAGAGTTTTATCAAGATTTTCAACAACCGGAGTATAAAAGTGCCTTTGCCATCTACCATCGCCGCTTCAGCACCAACACCCTACCCAGGTGGCCCCTCGCTCAACCGATGCGGTTGTTGGGGCACAACGGCGAAATCAACACGCTGCTGGGCAACATTAATTGGATGATGGCGAAGCAGGCAGATTTAAGCCATGAATGTTGGGGCGATCGCTTGCCAGATTTGATGCCCACCGTTCGCATGGAAAACAGCGACTCCGCCAACCTGGATAACGTGTTTGAGTTGCTGGTGCGTTCTGGCCGGAGTCCGCAAGAAACCCTGATGTTAATGGTGCCAGAAGCATACAAAAATCAGCCTGACCTGACAGACCATCCTGAAATCATTGATTTTTATGAGTACTACAGCGGTATTCAGGAACCCTGGGATGGCCCGGCGTTACTCGTTTTCAGCGATGGCAAGATAGTGGGCGCAACGCTCGACCGAAACGGGCTGCGTCCGGCTCGCTTTGTTGTCACACGGGATGGCTACATTGTAGTGGCTTCGGAAGCAGGAGTTGTGGACATTCCCGAAGCCGACATTGTGGAGAAAGGACGGTTGGGTCCGGGGCAGATGATTGCCGTCAACCTGGAAACCCACGAACTGCTGAAGAATTGGGAGATCAAGCAGCGAATTGCTAGTGCTAAGCCCTACGGAGAGTGGCTGAAGCAGTTCCGCCAGGAATTGAAGCCGCAGGCTACCGATGAAACGCCTTATCTTTCTGGTATGGACTTGTTGCGGCACCAAACTGCCTTTGGCTACACGGCAGAAGATGTGGAGATGACCATTCAAGAAATGGCAGCGCAGGGCAAAGAGCCAACCTTCTGCATGGGAGACGACATTCCGCTGGCAGTTCTGTCTGAGAAGCCCCATTTACTCTACGACTACTTTAAGCAGCGCTTTGCCCAGGTGACCAACCCAGCGATCGACCCTTACCGGGAGCGGTTGGTGATGTCGTTAGCGATGCAGTTGGGTAAGCGCGGAAACTTGCTGGAAGAAAAGCCGGAATATGCTCATCTGTTTAAGTTGGAATCTCCGGTATTGAATGATGGTGAACTCGATCAAATCCGCACCTCTGGGTTTGAAACTGCTGATCTCTCTACTTTGTTTGAGATTGCGTTGGGTCCGGCTGGGTTGCAAAAGGCAGTGAACGACCTGTGTCAAAAAGCCACCGAAGCGGTTCGTGCTGGAAAAACAATTTTGATCTTGAGCGATCGCCGAGGCAGTGATGGCACCCTGACAAACTTGACAGCAGACCACACCTACATTCCGCCAATGCTGGCAGTGGGAGCCGTGCACCATCATCTGATGCGGCAAGGTTTGCGGATGAAAGCCTCCTTAGTGGTGGATACCGCGCAGTGCTGGAGCACGCATCACTTTGCCTGCTTGATTGGGTATGGAGCCAGTGCTGTTTGTCCTTACCTGGCGCTGGAAACGGTGCGGCAGTGGTGGCTCGATCCCAAAACCCAAAGCTTCATGGAACGCGGCAAGCTGAAGGCGATTACTCTGTCCACTGCTGAAACCAACTTCCGTAAAGCGATTGAAGACGGGCTGCTGAAAATTCTCTCCAAAATGGGCATCTCATTGTTGTCCAGCTATCACGGAGCACAGATTTTTGAGGCGATCGGCATCGGCGGTGATTTGCTCCATCTGGGTTTTGCTGGCACAACCTCTCGTTTGGGCGGGTTGACCACTCAAGACCTGGCAAATGAAGTCCTCTCGCTTCAACGCCGTGCCTTCCCGGAGTTAACTATCAAGAAACTGGAGAATTTTGGTTTTGTTAACTACCGTCCTGGTGGGGAGTACCACATCAACAGTCCGGAGATGGCAAAGTACCTGCATAAAGCCGTAGATGAAAAGTCCTATGACCACTACGAACTGTATAAGAAGTACCTGGGTAACCGCCCACTCACAGCGTTGCGAGATTTGCTCGACTTCAAGAGCGATCGCCCTTCCATTCCAATTGAACAGGTAGAATCCGCCACTGAAATTGTCAAACGCTTCTGCACGGGTGGAATGTCGCTGGGGGCACTATCGCGGGAGGCGCACGAAACCCTGGCGATCGCCATGAACCGGATTGGCGGTAAGTCCAATTCTGGCGAGGGCGGTGAAGATCCGATCCGCTTCCGACCATTGAGTGACGTAACCGCAGATGGGCAATCCGCCACTTTCCCTCATTTGAAAGGCTTGAAAAATGGGGACTCTGTCAGTTCTGCGATTAAGCAAATTGCCTCTGGACGGTTTGGCGTTACGCCTGAGTATCTGATGAATGCCAAACAGCTAGAAATTAAGTTGGCGCAAGGGGCAAAACCAGGTGAAGGTGGGCAACTTCCTGGTAACAAGGTGAGTCCATACATTGCTATGTTGCGTCGCTCTAAGCCAGGTGTGACGCTAATTTCGCCTCCTCCGCACCACGATATTTACTCGATTGAAGATCTAGCGCAACTTATTTTTGACTTGCACCAAATTAATCCAAAAGCTCAGGTATCCGTAAAACTGGTGGCTGAGATTGGAATTGGCACGATCGCCGCTGGGGTCGCCAAAGCGAACGCCGATATTATTCAAATTTCCGGGCACGAAGGCGGAACCGGGGCATCGCCCTTGAGTTCTATCAAACACGCTGGTAGCCCCTGGGAGCTGGGGTTGACGGAGGTTCACCGAGTGCTGATGCAGAATCAACTGCGCGATCGCGTCACCTTGCGAGTGGATGGTGGCTTGCGAACGGGCTGGGATGTGTTGATGGCAGCATTGATGGGTGGCGAAGAATTTGGTTTTGGCTCCATTGCCATGATTGCGGAAGGCTGCATCATGGCCCGGATTTGCCACACGAATAACTGCCCTGTGGGTGTTGCCAGCCAAAAAGAAGAACTGCGGAAGCGGTTTACGGGCATTCCCGAACACGTTGTCAACTTCTTCCTGTTTGTGGCGGAAGAGGTGCGATCGCTGTTGGCACGGTTGGGCTATAGCTCACTAAGCGAGGTGATTGGGCGGGCTGATTTGCTGAAAATGCGCGACGACGTAAAGCTGACCAAAACCCAAAGCCTTAAACTGGATTGTTTGATTAAGCTGCCGGATACCCGCAGCGATCGTGCCTGGTTGGTGCATGAGGAGGTTCACTCCAACGGTGCCGTATTGGATGACGAACTCTTGGCAGATCCCGTTATTCAAGCGGCGATCGCCCATCAGGGCACCGTCGCCAAATCCGTCACCGTTGTCAACACCGATCGCACAGTGGGCGCACGGCTAGCCGGAGCGATCGCGCTTCAGCATGGCAACAGCGGCTTTTCGGGACAAATCACACTCAACATCACAGGCGCAGTCGGTCAAAGCTTTGGAGCCTTTAATCTCCCTGGCATGACTTTGAACTTGAAGGGAGAAGCCAACGACTACGTGGGTAAAGGGATGCACGGTGGCGAAATTATCATCGCGCCTCCCGCTGAAGCCACCTACAACCCCTCTGAAAATGTGATCATCGGCAACACCTGCTTGTATGGTGCAACCGGGGGCACGTTGTATGCGCTGGGGCAAGCCGGAGAGCGGTTTGGAGTCCGCAACTCCTATGCCAAAGCGGTGATTGAGGGCGCGGGGGATCACTGCTGCGAATACATGACGGGCGGCGTGATTGTGGTGTTGGGTAGAACTGGACGAAATGTGGGCGCAGGAATGACAGGTGGACTCGCCTACTTCCTGGACGAAGACAACAGTTTCTTAGAAAAAGTCAACCCTGAAATTGTCAAACCGCAGCGGATCGCATCGTCTGTGGGCGAACAGCAGTTGAAAGAGTTGATTCAGGCACACGCAGATAAAACAGGCAGCCCGAAGGCAAAACAAATTCTCGATCGCTGGACAGAATACTTACCCAAATTCTGGCAGGTGGTACCTCCCTCCGAAAAGGATGCGCCGGAAGTCAACCCCGAAGCGGCGGCGGATAAGGTGTTGACTCCTGTTCCATAGCCTGACTTACAGCGATTTTCGGATCAGTTCAGCCCTAGCCCGCGAGTTGGAGTGTAGGGAAAGGTTGTGGTTGATGCAAATGAAAATGGCTGTCAATTTGCTGCGATCACCCAAAGTTTAGGGAGAAATCCCTGCCCCTTTGGGCGCTCAGGCATCTTTTGATAACCTACTGAGCTTTTGCCATATCCCTCAATAAATTCTCTTCCATCAATCGAGCCACCATCGCCGCCCTCGACGTAACACCTAACTTGACGAAAATTCGTCGTAGATGGGTCGATACGGTGCAGGGGCTAATTTTCAAGACGCTACCAATGCATTTGTTCGGTAAGCCTTGAGCAATTAAACCAGCAATCTCCAGTTCTCGCGGACTCAAACTCACCTGCTGACATTTAGGACGGCAACGTACAAGCTGATATTGAAGCCCATTGATGCAAGATTCAAACATCACTTGATCTTCTATCAAATCAAAGCCTTGCGGTTTTTTTGCGTCAATTGCAGCATCCACTCGTTCTACTAGCTGTTTGAGTAACCTTTCCGCCTCAGGAATGAAAACACCCTGATAGCTGAGCGAGGCAGTGAGATCGGTACTATTTGGGGGCATCATAATAGTCCTCTAACTGTAAAAATCGCTTCATCACTGTAGCTTTACCAAGTCATCTACTTGGATATTTTCAAAATAAAACAAGCCAAAAACAACCATTAAAAAATCACACCTTCTGCTTTAACTTAAACCACAAAAATATTGAATAACGTCCAAAGTCCTATTGAGCGATTTTCAAGCCAATTTGCACAATCTTCTTTTCACAGATTGGTTTAATTCACCTAAATCTGCACTACACAATAGCCTTAATTTAATTGATGCTGACTAAAGCTTTATCACCCTTAAGGGTACTTTGCTAGGTTAGGTTAATTCTCCTTCAAGACGATGGTTAAATTAAAAGCTTCTTTGTTACCAGAGAAAGGCAAATAATTCGGTGAATCTAATTAGGTTCCTGTCCCTGGCTAAATCTTCAGTTCTTCCTTAGCAAAGCCTCCAGCTTCTGAGTTGGACAGGGTTGATTTACAAACTGGATTAGCAATGCACAATGGATGTAGCTGGGAGTGATACATCAAGGCTGCAAAGGGCATATTACCTTAATCGCATCGGCTTGCTGCGTTCCAACACTAGTGTAATAACACAATTTAACCAAGCCATTACGGGAATATTTAACACATTCTTTTTTATGACAGTGCTTGTAGGTTAAGTTAATCTATTTCACGTTGACTAAACAGGATTTATGCAGATTTCTATAGCGCGAATTAAACACAATTGCAGTCATACAAATAATTGACATGCAGATGAATTACTTCTTCTAAATGACTTAAATTGTGCGACTGTTGCATCATTTTTCCTTCGCATAAGTTGGTTGAAGTAGGTTATTAAACCTCAGTCAATCAAAAACGAAACTAGTGAAGGAGCCACAATTATGCCTACAGCATCGGCAAACAGAGTGAACGTTACCTATAAGGATGAGTTCGATTCTGACCAACCTTTGCAGGGTAAATCGTTTGAGAGCTTGAGTGCCGCTCAAATGAATGGTGAAGCAGCAGCTACCGAGGAAGTTATTGATGAAGTTTCTAGCCCCAGCGATGCGGTTGAAACAGAAACGAGTGAAGCAGGCGAAGAAACCACAGAAGCTCAAGAGGCAGACAATCATGTCTCAGTAAGTAATCCACCTGTGGTGATGCTGCCGACCAAAAAAGATGAATTCGACGAGGCGGCTGATGCCGAATCGCTGTTTGAAACGGTACCAGGCTGGGATGAAAGCCAACCCACAGAGTCTACTGGGGAAGAGACGCTAATTGAAGCGTATTATGCTGACGCTGAAGCGAGTGAGGAGTTTTTCCCTGCGATCGCGGCGATCGCAGCGCCCCTGTTGAAAGCAGCACTTCCTGCCCTGGCAAGTGCCGTTGCCCAGCAAGGGGTCGCCAAGCTCAGCCCTAGACTGCGTGCAATTCTCGGTCGCCTGAAAGGCTTGGGCATCAAACCGACCCGCCGCAAGGAAACAGGTGAAGAAACCGACGAGGCAATTGATGAAGCTGTATTGGCTGAACTGGAACAACAACTAGAGTCTTTAGAGGTTGTGATTGGGACAGACGATCGCGTTCGGGTAATGAATACTAAAGTCATTCCCATGAAGCGCATTTGCCATCTGAAGATTCAAGCTGCCAATGGCAAATCTTATTTAGGTACTGGATTCTTTGTTGGTCCCCGCACAATCATCACCGCTGGTCACTGTGTATATATTCATGGTCAAGGCGGTTGGGCGCGGCAGATCGTGGTTACCCCCGGTCGCAACGAAAAGGAGGAGCCGTTTAAGTCGTTCACGGCAACTTCTTTCCGCTCAGTCAAAGGTTGGGTGAATAGCAAGTCGCGTAACTATGACTACGGGGCAATTATTCTGCCCAAGAGTGCAGCCGTTTCTTCTGAAATTGGCGCATTTGGTTTCGCCTCTTACTCTAATGCCTCGCTGTTGAATAAGAAACTCAACACTGCCGGATATCCTGGGGATAAACCAGCCGGAACAATGTGGTTCCACGGACGCAAGGCGAAATCAGTTCAACCCCGCACTATTACCTACGATATCGATACCGCTGGCGGACAAAGTGGTTCACCGGTTTGGGTGCGCGGCAATGATAACAAGCGGATTGTGGTGGGGATTCACACCAATGGCTCTCTCACTGGCAATTCTGCAACTCGGATTACGCAGCCTGTGTTCAATAACTTGAAGCGCTGGCGTGCTGAAGGTGGTTTAGTCTAACCTCGCACGCACTAGACTAGGGCCGAGGATTACGAGTGAATCCCCGGCTCTCTAGTTCCCAATCGGACTCAGGAGTATGCACCATGAAATCAACCGGCTCTATTGAAGGAATTATTCGAGACACAGCCCAAAGCCCTCTAGCAGAGGTCAACGTTATGATTGTGAGCGGGTTAACCCATGCCGATATTGCTGCTATTACCGACACAACTGGCACCTTTGGATTCGGCAATCTACGTCCAGGGTTCTACAGCCTTAAGGCATTCGGCAACGCAGTAGAAAGCGATCGCATCTCGGTTCAGGTTCTTCCTGGCAAAGTGGCGTTTGTTGAAATTATTCTAGAAACAGACTCTGCCTGTTGCGAAGATCAAGTCGTGGATGAAATTTGAACCTTGCCGGATTTTGCAGGTTGGATGGGTTTAGTTAGCTCAACAGTTGCAGTGCTCGCCTTGCCAAACTCTCAGGAGTAATGCCATTGAGCGCCATCAATTCTCCAGGGCTGGCTGTGGTTTCACCCCGCTTCCAGGCAAAGGTATCACGCTTAGCGTTACTGCGAAGCATAATTGGCTCCAGCATCGCACTGGCTCCCCCCGTTACCCCAATCAGGGCATCTCCCCCGAAGCAGCGATCGAACCCAGCCTCATCCAAGAAACCACTATCAGCTTCACTACAAATCTCCCAGGCAACATCGGTGGGGCGATACAGGCGACGAGGGCTAATCACAGAAACCACGCGAACACCAAACTCTTGAGCTTCCAACTGTTTTGCCGCTTCAAAGACCGGATTTAAAACCATGTCCCCAATCACCGCAAACACAATGGTTTGACTACCCTGGCTTTCGTGCAATACCAAACAACCGTCTCTCAGCGCCTGCCGAGTTTGCTCAAAGGTAGTGCGAATCGGCAATGGCGACTTACTGGCTGTAATCACGATGCCTTTATTTTGGGTGCTCAAGCCCCACTCATAACAGACCTGAATGCTGTTGGCATCGGGTGGAAATAGGGGAAATACATTCCCGTTTCGTGTCATTGCCGCAAAGTAGGCTTCAATTTCTGGGCGCTGGTGTGTCCAACCGTTGCGTCCTTGCTCCAACGCCCCTGCTGTAAAGAGGGTAATGGTGGAGGGAGTGGGGCGGCGCAGTTCTGCCATTGCCTGGGTCACGGTTTGCCAGATGGGTAAGCCGTTGATAGCGAAGGATTCGTAGGAACACCAGAGCGTGCGGGAACCGAATAGTGCCAGTCCAGCCGCCAATCCAGCACAGGCATCTTCGCTCAGCGGTTCATACACTTGTCCGCCTGGTTTCTGGTTATACAGGGGATCTTCAACGGGGTGGATGATTTTTAATGCTTGGTTGATATTGGCAATCCCTGAGGCTTCGTTACCATCGGCATTGGTGACCACATAGCCAGGGTCGGTTTGCCCCACGTAGGCGACGAGTTTGCCCATGGCGGTGGTGGAAACTTTAGGGTCGCCGCCCACGGCGTATTCTTCCAGCGGTAATGTTCCCAGATCGGGCAGGGGCAGCACGAATTCGGTGACAACGGTTTTGCTAGCGGGTCCACCATTGGCGCGATCGCAATTGGTGCGAACCAGTTCCCAGGCTGCGGGAGGCAAGGCGCGAGCTTTGAGGGCGTTAACGATATCGGGGTTATCCAGGGTGTGGTGTCCATACAGGTTATGGGATTTTGCTCCCCGCGCATGAACGCCAGCACCTTTAAGTTGTTTGATGATGAAGACGGTGAGTTTGCCGCCCAACGCCGATCGCGCCGCTTTGTCTGCTGCAACTAGAACGGCTTTAGTAAATTCCAACCGTTGATTAAAGGAAAAGGCAGTACTGTCTACAAAATCGCCAGGTTGGTTCTGGTCATCGAAATCTTTGGCATTGATCAATACCACTTCTTCAAAGCCATTGCCGCGCCAGTAAGCGATCATCTGCTCATTCGACAGAATAGACACCATGCTGTGGTGTTCCTGGGAGTAGCCGTTCCAGACCAGGACGGGCAAAAAGTTGGTGACATCGGGATAGGCAGTATGAAAGTGCCCAAAGGCACTCATGATGTAGGGTTCGCCCAACCCACCATCGCCTACGGTGAAGGGAAATAATTTATCAGGGTGGAGTTTAGCACCTGCCATCGCAAAATGCTGCCCCTGTCCTAAAGGTCCGGCAGGAGCGAGTAAACCAGGGATTTGTCCAGAGAGGTGACCGAGTAAACCGTGGCGTTCCCGGAAGCGATCGCGCATTTGCTGCACCGTCTCAATGCCCATATCTTCCAGGGAGCGATCGAGAAACATGGCGCTGTAGAAACCTGGTGCGTGGTGCCCCACTTCCGTGACAAAATTCTTATGTCCCAACATTACCAGCGCTGCATAAGCTTCTGCCTGGCTGGCAAATCCGCCCGGATGCCCGGATGCCTTGCTGCCTGTGATTTGTAGCGTCAGGTAACGCAGAGCATCGGCATAGAGTAGGGTTTGGTAAGCGGCAGAGGGATCGGTTGGGTCTGCGATCGCGGTTTCGCCTTCTGCAATCACCGGAGCTTTACCGTACTGATCAAACTCTGGAAAGGAGTCGCCAAAATACTGAATCCCGTCGCAGAACGCTGGAGCGGATGTGGGGTTGGAAGTAACTGCGGTCATGCTGAGATACCTGGTGCAAGGATGAGAAGGCGACGTGATGTTGCCATCGCTCAATCTATAGTACACAGCGAAGGCAGCAAAAAAATTGATAGGACGAATACGATTCTCCCGACAAAATCCATTGATTTGTGCTTATGCCTTGCGAGGTGGGTAGGCCATCAGCACCACTGAGGAGCGATCGCTGACCAAATAGCTACTGCCTCGTACCCGTGGCGCTTCAGCCGTAGGACAAAAATCTTCTGGAGTTGGGAGGCTGGTATCCACAATTCGATGCCAGGCAGTTCCCCGCTTCAAACTGGGCAGTTCAAATTTGAGAGACCCCCAATAGGCATTAAGAATAATGTGCAGATGCTCCTTCGCATCCGGGTGGTAGAGGCTAAATGCCAGGCTGTGGGAATGGTAGCTCCAATCGGGTTGGTTTAGCTTGACTCCGTGCCAGACAACGTAAGGCTTGTGAGCGCTGTAGGAGCGAGTGGGGCTGGTATCAAACACTTCCAATAATTCTTCGTGCTGAAACAGTTCCAGGGATTGCACAAACCGAATCATTTCGGTGACAAACCGCCGCAGATCTTGATGCTTGTCCACCAGGCTCCAGTCAAACCAGCTAATTTCGTTATCTTGACAGTAGGCGTTGTTGTTGCCAAACTGCGATCGCCGCACCTCATCCCCCATTAACAACATCGGTGTGCCCTGAGAAAATAGTAGTGTCGTCAACAGGTTTTTAATTTGCTTTTCGCGCAGGGTATTGATGGTTGGATCAGACGTTTCGCCTTCTACGCCACAATTCCAACTGTAGTTATCGTTGGCTCCATCACGGCTGGCTTCCCCGTTGTCTTCGTTGTGTTTCTCGTTGTAAGACACCAAATCATTTAGCGTGAAGCCATCATGGCAGGTGACAAAATTGATGCTGCGATTGGGTTCGCGATCAGGTTGCTTGTAAATATCGGGGCTGCCCAAAATACGGGCTGCCAGTTCATCTACCATGCCAGGATCACCCTTGACGAAGCGCCGAATATCGTCTCGAAACGGACCATTCCACTCGGCAAAGCGATCGCCAATAAACGACCCCACCTGATACAAACCACCTGCATCCCAGGCTTCCGCAATGATCTTGATACCTGCCAGCACTGGATCCGACTCAATGGACCAGAGTAACGGCGGATCTTCCATCGGGTGTCCCGTCTTGCCCCGCGATAGGCACGATGCCAGGTCAAACCGGAACCCATCCACGTGCATCACATCCACCCAATAACGTAGACAATCCAGAATTAGCCGCGCCACCACCTCATGGTTTGCCTTCACTGTGTTGCCGCAACCGCTGTAGTTGCTGTAATGCGCCGGATTTTTCTCCAGAATGTAATACGCCCGATTCTCCAGTCCCCTAAATGACAAAGTTGGACCTTCGTGATTTCCTTCCGCTGTATGGTTAAACACCACATCTAAAATCACTTCAATTCCAGCTTTGTGAAACGCCTTTACCATGTCGCGAAACTCATCTACCGCGCCTAGGGGACACTTGGACGAACTATAAGCCCGGTGCGGCGCAAAAAACGCCAGCGTGCTGTAACCCCAATAGTTTTTGAGTCCGGGGCGGGCATCCTGCTCATCAAATTCGTGAATGGGCATTAGCTCCACGGCGGTAATGCCTAATTGCTTCAAGTAAGGAATTTTTTCAATTAAGCCCGCATAGGTGCCACGTTTCGTGGCTTCCACGCCAGAGTTGGGATGGCGCGTGAAGCCTGCGACGTGCATTTCATAAATCACGGTTTTGGAGTAGGGCAGGCAGAGGGGGGTGTCGTCTTCCCAGTCGTAGGTGGTGGGGTCAAGCACGACACTACGGAGTGCTTGCGGGCAGTTATCGCCGGGGAAAATGGCTGCCTCCCGACTGTAGTGCTCCCAGCCTACGACCGCTCTGGCGTAGGGGTCGAGTAATACCTTACTGCCATCAAATCGATGCCCTTTTTCTGGGGCAAAGGGACCATACACCCGGTAAGCGTACACCTGTCCGGCTTGAAGACCAGGGACAAAGATATGCCAGTAGTAAAAGGTGCGATTGCGTTTGGGGTCGAGGCGGATAACCCGACTGGGCTTGGGGTCATCGGCAGCCTCAAACAGCAATAGTTCTACGGCTTCACCACTTTTTGAGTAGATGCAGAAGTTTACGCCCTCCGGGGAAACTGTTGCCCCTAGCGGAAAACTTCGACCCGGTTGAATGTCTTTACCAGGTTTTCCCATTGTTTCGATTCTCCAGAGGGAGTGACCATCTGCTGTTTATGATGCCCAGTATGTAGATTGGAAGGGGCGTTCTGCATTAATTCTTGAGACATGGGGTTAGTTGCGTTCGAGCCACCACTCGCGATCGGTGAGAATGCGGGCGGTACCAATGCCGATCGCGATCGCGCCCACACTAAACAAGGTCTTCACGGCGCTTTCCAACCCGCCTAACGTATCTCCCTGGCTAAAATACACCAACACTTTGTATGCCGGAATACCAGGGATCATAGGCAAAATTCCCGCAATAGCAAACAAAATCATGGGCAATTGTAGCCGCCGAGCAGGCAATGCCCCAACCAAGCCGACGAACAACGCCCCAAAGAAGGTTGCCCCACTATCGTTTAACCCAATTTCTTGCAGCAGGAGCCGCAGCAAGTGACCACCCGCCCCAATTAAGCCGCAAATCCAGAGTGCCCGTTTGGGAACGTTGTAAAGCATAGCAAAGCCGACGGTTGCTACAAAACTGAGAATTGCCTGGTACACAAAGCTGATTAAAGGAGGCATCAACATAGTTACATGATGGAGAAGTTGACCAGTGCACCCGCTGTGATAATGCCAGCGGCAAGGCTAAAGATTAAGATCAAGGCGTAGGTGATTCTAGAAATACCCGACAATAAATCAAACCGAATTAGGTCGAGGGCGGCTGTGACGAGAGGAGCACCGGGCACTTGAAACAACACCGACGATACGTAACCGTACTGAGCATAAGTCGTCGGCTGCCCAACCATTGCGAACCCTTGCACAACCAGGTAACACAGGAGCGTGGCGATCGCAGCACACACTACGGTTGTTGGAACCAAATTCAGCTTTAGCGATCGCAGGTAAACTCGAACAGTCTGCCCAACCCCTGCCCCCACCGCGGCTCCCACAAATTCCACCAAGCCGCCGCCTTGGAGTAAAGCAAACGCACCACAAGCGATCGCCACTGCCAGCAACACCAGCGGCAACGGATACACTGCCGGAATTTGCTCAATTTTGTCGAGGAGCGCCATCAATTTTGAGGGTGAGGCATCGGCAGGTAGGTGCAGCGACAAAAACTCCACCGCTCCCACTCGGTTCATATCTACTCCCACACTGCTAACCCGCGCAATTTGGGTGTAATGCTGATTGCCACGATGCACTGAAGCTGTAATTCCTGTGAATGTCACATAGGCATCCAGTCGTTCTGCACCCAGTCCCAGCGCAACCCGCTGCATTGCCTGCTCCACCCGAAAACTCACCGTCCCAGCCTGCAACATCAGCACCCCAACTCGCATCACTACCTGCATGATGTCTGCCAGTTCACAAACTGCTTGAGGTTGCAGCGAGTCCTGAAAAGATTTAGACATTCACAAACGCGAAAATTCTCCACTCACAGTTTGCGGTCTTTTGTCACTGGTGAAGCATTCAGAGCCTCACCAGCTACGTTTGCCGTTTGGTCGCACCGTTAAAAAGTTTGTTCGTGCCATTGCCAGTTGTTCTTCAGTCAGCCGTGCCCCCGACAGGTTAGCCCCGCATAGGTTTGTTCCTCGCAGGTTGGCATTTAGGAGATAGGCACCGCTTAGATCCGCACCTCTCAAATCGGCTCCTTCCAGGTCGGCATAACTAAGATAGGCTTTGCTCAGGTTGGCATCCCTGAGGTTTGCATTCGTTAAGCTAGCTCGTCCAAAATCGGCGTTATGCAAGTTTGCGCCTTGCAGATTGATCTTGCCCAGATTAGATTGATGAAAATTTGCACCAGCTAGATTAGCTTTGGGTAAAGATAGCGATCGCAAATCATGGCTGGCAAAATCCCGCTTGCCTTTGATGTAATAATTTTGCAAACCTTCTGCATCAAGCCAGGTTGGCAACTTCTTCTTCTCGTCGCCTCCATCTTTTGTCCGCCCAGCAGAATTTCTGCCCCGTGAAGCAATGCCTCCACTGAGCCTGCCAGAATCTACCATGCGACCCCGACTCCAACTGGGTTGAAACGTCGATGAATCAATCCGGGTTTGCTGCCGGGTTCGAATTTGCATTGCCAGCCGCGCTGCCGGAGAAGAGGGCGTTCCACCTGTGTCGGGTCCACGGAAGTCAGTCCCTTTACGAGCAGCGGCGCTATTTCTGGCTTCCACATTGTTCATGCCTTCTGCCAAAGCGTCCACATGATCTACCAGGTCAACCGCGTGATAAACCTCCTGGGCAGTCTTATAACGCTGCTTCACAGAGATTTCCAGCATCTTGGCAAGCACTTTAATGAACTGCGGGCTAGCGTGGACGTGCTTCTCCCAAATCAGTTCGCCCGTAGTGGGGTCGTAATCCAGTTCTTTCGGAGATTTACCTGTAATCAAGTAAATACAGCTAACTCCAAGCGCATAAATGTCGCTGGCGGGAACTGGACGCATGGACATTTGTTCGGGTGGCGCAAAGCCTGGAGTTCCGATCGCGTAGGAAGTTAGTGCCGTTTGATCCGATGCTGTCGATTGCTGGGCGTTCTGATACTTGACTGCGCCAAAGTCAATCAAGACTAGTTTTTGATCCTGCGCCCGGCGGATCATATTGGCCGGCTTGATATCTCGATGAATAACACGATTCTGGTGAATATAATCTAGAACGGGCAAAATTTCGCCTAAAAAGCGTTTAACCTGAAGTTCACTGAGGGGTCCGTCTCGCTTCACCTCTTGTTGGAGTGTAGAACCGCTGACATATTCCTGCACTAGAAAAAAGGTTTCATTTTCTTCAAAATAATCCAACAATGACGGAATTTGGGGATGCGTCCCAATTCGCCCTAGCGTCTCTGCTTCCCGCTTAAACAATTCCCGCGCCATGTCCATCACATGAGGGGCGTTGGCATTGGGGCGGAGTTGCTTAATTACACAACTAGGTTGACCAGGCAAACTTTCATTCACTGCCAGAAAGGTGGCACCAAACCCCCCTTGACCTAGTGCTTGAATAATGCGGTAGCGATCGCGCAACAGCAACTTAGAACCACAAGCCTGACAGAGTTCGGTGTGGGTAAGATTTTGGGGATTTTGACAGGCTGGATTCAAGCAGTAGCTCATTCAGCTTCACTCGCTCTTGGGTCAATGGCTGAAAACACTAAACGTTCTGTTCTTATTATCCAAACAGAATCGCCAAGTTAGGGTGCTATTCCTGCGGGAAGTCGTTTGAAGAATTACTAAAGCTGCAACAGCATTCAGTTCAAGGAATTATAAATACCCATACATTTACGGATTACCGCTACCCGTTAGGATACACCCTTATAACTAACGTGCCCCAAAACAGAACCGACCTAACAGGAAATTACCTCTAATCCTATCCAAACTCACCCATTTGTACAGTGCAAGATTAAAGAATATTTCTACACGTAAGGCATCAAGGGGGAGAGAGATGGGGCATGAAGGTAGAAGCCGGAAGTCAAACGGCAAGTTTCATGGATTTAACCACCTCAAATTCTTGGGTAGGATGTGCCAGCACAGCGTAACGGATCGCTGTCAAGGGGTAGACGTGTTACACCTACCGTCTAATACAGCCCATAAAGTTCAATGTTGCTGTAAGTTGCGGTTCTAAGAGAGGTAAGGAAGCAAAAATCAAGAGCCAGGAGAAGGATAGAATAGGTGGGCTGACGTAGTTAGGCGAAAGGCATTCATGCGTATTTCTTTAAACTGGTTGCGAGAACTGGTTGATATTAATCTGTCGGCAGAAGAGTTGGCAGAGATGCTAACAATGGCAGGGTTTGAAGTCGAAGACATTGAAGATCGTCGCACCTGGGCAGATGGTGTGGTGGTCGGCAAAGTGTTGGAGCGGGAACAACACCCCAACGCCGACAAATTGAGCGTCTGTCAGGTAGATATTGGCACAGAAACCCCTTCTACCATTGTTTGTGGTGCCGCCAATGTGAAAGCGGGGTTGTATGTCCCTGTTGCCACACTGGGCACGTTTTTGCCAAAAGTGGGCGATGCTGGCTTGAAAATTAAGCCTGCTAAACTGCGCGGTGTTGCTTCAGAAGGGATGATTTGTTCCCTGGCAGAGTTGGGATTAGCAAAAGAATCGGCTGGGATTCACAGTTTTGAGCAAGTGGGCTTAAAACCTGGCATGGATGCCCGTCCGTTGTTGGGGCTGGATGATGTGATTTTAGACCTGACCTCTACGGCAAACCGGGCAGATGCCTTGAGCATGGTGGGGATTGCACGGGAGATTACAGCACTGACGGGGGCGGAACTGCGATTGCCTCAGCCTCCCAAACTGGCAATTGAATCAAATCCAAAAGCCTTGACCCTAAAAATTTCGGAACCGCAGGCGTGCCCAACTTACATTGGCACCGTGCTCGAAAATGTGACGATCGCCCCCTCGCCGCTTTGGCTCCAACAGCGCTTGCAGGCTTCCGGCATTCGTCCGATTAACAACGTGGTGGATATCACGAACTACATCTTGCTGGAATGGGGGCAGCCACTCCACGCCTTTGATCGCGATCGCCTCCAGGCAGTTAGCAACAGCAAAGCTCTGCAACTTGGGGTGCGCTTTGCCGAAGCGGGAGAAACCTTGAAAACGTTGGATGGACAAACGCGATCGCTGACCGAACAAGCCTTGCTAATCACCGCTAATAATCAACCCGTGGCGCTGGCAGGGGTGATGGGCGGCGAAGACACGGAAGTTCACGCTGCAACCACCAACCTGATGCTGGAAGCAGCTCTGTTTGACTCTGCCGCCATTCGTCGTTCCGCGCGATCGCAGGGGTTGCGAACCGAAGCCTCTGCCCGGTACGAACGAGGGATTAACCAGGCAGAATTGGATGTCGCCTGTCGTCGTGCCCTAGGATTAATCACGGAGTTTGCAGGCGGCGCGATCGTCGCTCAAGAAGTTGCTGATACCCGCAGCAGTGTGGGCACCACGCGATCGATTGAACTACGGATCGATCGGGTTAACCAAATTCTGGGACCTGTGACGATTGGGGATGATGTGGGCGATCTGCAACCCGCCGAAGTCGAACGTATTCTCAAAGCGTTGGGTTGCGAAGTTTCGCCCCTCAAAAATGGTGACGTTTGGAGTGTAACTGTTCCTCCCTACCGCTATCGTGACCTGGAACGAGAAATTGATTTAATCGAAGAAATTGCTCGACTTTACGGCTACAACAATTTTTGCGAAACCTTACCCGACAAAACCGAACCGGGCTATTTGTCCGTTGAACAATCCCTGACTCGCAAACTGCGGGAAGTATTTCGAGCGATCGGCTTAACGGAACTGTCTCACTACTCCCTGGTGAAGCCCGGACAGGATCGCCAGATTGTTCTGAGAAACCCCCTCTTCCCCGATTATTCTGCCCTGCGGACGGATTTGCTCAGCGGGTTAATCGATGCCTTCCAATTCAACCTGGAACAGGGCAACGGGACACTCAACGGCTTTGAGATTGGGCATATTTTCTGGCTGGAAGAAGATGGGCTGAGTGAAGCGGAAGCGATCGCAGGCATTTTAGGCGGCGACCCTACTCAGGGTAAATGGGCGCAGAATGGACGCGACCAACCCATGACCTGGTTTGAAGCGAAAGGTTTGTTAGAAAGTGCCTTCCATCGCCTGGGTCTGGTCGTTGAATACCAGCCCGATCTCCGCGATGAACGGCTCCACCCCGGTCGAACGGCTTCTTTGTGGCTGCGGGGCAATCGCCTCGGTACCTTTGGTCAACTCCATCCCCAACTGCGGCTAGAACGTGGTTTCCCCGATGAAGTCTACGCCTTTGAGTTGGATATGAACGTGCTCTTGAGCGAACTGGATCAGGATAACATTCTTGTCCCTACGTTCAAGCCTTATTCTGCCTACCCTGCATCCGATCGCGACATTGCCTTCTTCATCCCTATCCAGTATTCCGTTGCCGAAATCGACCGCTCGATTCGCAAAGCGGCAGGCACCCTGCTGGAGTCGGTTGAATTGTTTGATGAATATCGCGGCAACAATGTCCCGGAAGGGCAACGCAGTCTGGCGTTTCGCTTAGTCTACCGAGCCAGCGATCGCACCCTCAAAGATGAAGACATCGAACCTGTGCATCAAAAAGTGCGCGAAACCCTGGTCGAAAAATTCCGTGTTGATCTAAGAAGTTAACTATGCCGAAATACATTATGTTGGGCAGTTATTGCGACGATGTGCTGGAAAAACGTGCCCCCTATCGCCAGGCGCATCTGGATGGACTCGCCAAACAAAAAGAGTCAGGGGTTTTAATTACCATTGGACCAACCAAAGACCTGACTCAGTGTTTTGGTATTTACGAAGCCGATACTGAATCAACTGTTCGTGAACTGGTTGAATCTGATCCTTATTGGCAAAATGGCATCTGGACAGAGTACGAAGTGAAGGAGTGGATTCAGGCAATTTGAGCAGTCGCGATCGCGCTCCTTCAAGCAACGATCCAGCCCACCCGCCAGATCAATCAGAGTCAGGTTATTGCCTGATTACTAACCCAGTTCCAGAATTAGACAAGCCGGAGTAGAGTTCTGGAATATGGTGCGGGTATAGAAAATAGCCCAAATCATAGGGAATAGCGAAATCCAGAGTGAGGCGATGCCAGAAATAAGAAAAAATCATTCCTGTGTCAATCCCGTCTCCTTGAACGGTGTGTTTCCAACTATCCGGTGTGGCATAACTTGCTTCCAATAAGTAGCAATGGCGCTGTGAAATTAGCTTTCGTGGTTGGCACCAGCAAATCTCAGCCACCCCAAGTTTGCGAATCACCCTGAGATGCTTCAAGCCAGACTCTTCCCAAATTTCTCGGTGCAATGCTTGTTCCAATGACTCTCCTGGATCAACTCCACCCCCTGGAATTTGCAGCGGTGCTTCTGGACAGTCGGGATGGCGAAACAGCAGCAATTGGTAATCGCCTTCAACACGTTTGCGGATGATATAAGCACCGACCCGAACGGTAGTGAGTAAATCCATTATGGGTTTCGCAGATAGTTGAAATCGGTTTGGTTGTTTAACATCACATCTGGTCAACGATATTTCGGATTTGCAAACGGTTTACCTGCACCAATTTGTCGTGAGTGTTCTCTGGTTATCATTCACAGTGACTGTTCTCTCGCTATCATCATCCATACATCAAGAGGTTTTATCGTGCACGATTCACTCAAACTACTGGAGTCAGTTCAGCTTGGGCCTTACACGCTCAAAAATCGCATGGTGATGGCACCCCTGACGCGCAATCGGGCGGGCGCAGGCAATGTTCCCCATTCATTAAATGCTGAGTATTACAAACAGCGGGCCTCTGCTGGGTTAATTATTACGGAGGCAACGCAGATCTCACCTCAGGGGCAAGGCTACCCCAGCACGCCAGGCATTCATTCTGTTGAGCAAGTGGAAGGCTGGAAGTTAATCACTCAAGCGGTACATGATCATCAGGGCGTGATTTTTCAACAACTCTGGCACGTGGGTAGGATTTCCCATCCATCGTTACAGCCCAATGGCGAATTGCCTGTGGCTCCCAGCGCGCTCGCTCCAGAGGGTGAAGCCAGTACGTTTTCCGGTCCGCAACCGTTTGTCACACCCCGCGCCCTGGAAACTGAGGAAATCCCAGCAGTGGTGGAACAATATCGTCAGGCAGCCAAAAATGCGTTAGTAGCCGGATTTGATGGGGTTGAAATTCATGGAGCCAATGGATACCTGGTTGATCAGTTTTTGCATGATGGCTCCAACCACCGCAGCGATCGCTATGGTGGGTCAATTGCCAATCGAGTACGCTTTTTGTTGGAAGTCGTTGAAGCCGTGATTGAGGTGTGGGGCAGCGATCGCGTGGGGCTGCGACTTTCGCCCAGTGGCACCTTTGGTAGCATGGCTGACTCTGACCCTAAAGCCCTATTCACCTATGTAGTGGAGGCGTTGAATCCCTTTAATCTGGCGTACTTGCACCTGGTAGAACCACGGGTGCAGGGTAATCGGGACGAAGAAAATCCTGACATGGCCCTTAGTACTCACTATTTCCGCACAATTTACAATGGACTGTTGATCAGTGCTGGTGGGCACGATCGCGAGACAGGTGAAGCAACCTTGCAGGCAGGAGATGCCGACCTGATCGCCTACGGCAGACTGTTCATCTCCAACCCAGATTTGCCCAAACGCTTTCCTCTGGATGCACCCCTCACTCCCTACGATCGCGACACATTTTATGGCGGCAACGAGCGTGGCTACACCGATTATCCATTCCTTGAAATGCAAACCGCGGAAGCATCATGATTGAGCTTTATTATTGGCCCACACCGAACGGTCACAAAGTTACCATTTTTTTGGAAGAAACTGAGTTAGAGTACCGCATCGTGCCGATCGATATTGGTGTAGGGGATCAGTTCAAGCCTGAGTTTCTCAAGATTGCGCCAAACAACAGAATGCCTGCCATTGTGGATTTGGCTCCTGTGGATGGTGGAGAACCAATTTCCGTGTTTGAGTCGGGGGCAATTCTGCTGTATCTGGCGGAAAAAACCGGAAAATTCTTGCCAACCACTCTGCGCGATCGCAAAACGGTGATGGAGTGGCTGTTCTGGCAGATGGGTGGATTAGGTCCAATGGCAGGGCAAAATCACCACTTTACTCAGTACGCGCCCGAAAAAATTCCCTATGCCATTGAGCGCTATGTGAACGAAACCAACCGACTTTACGGCGTGTTAAACCGCCAGCTAGAGGGACGGGATTACATCGCCGGAGCCTATTCCATTGCAGACATAGCGTGTTACCCGTGGATTGTGCCTTACGAGCGGCAGCAGCAGCAGCTAGAGGATTTTCCCAATTTGCAACGCTGGTTTGAAAGGATGCGCGATCGCCCAGCGGTAGTTTGCGCCTACGCAAAAGGGCAACCTTTCAGCAATCGCCCAACTGTGAATGAGGAAAGCCGAAAGATCCTGTTTGGGCAAACGGCAGCCTCCGTTTCACCTCAACCCTAAATTCCTATTTACCTGTCTCCATCTGCCGCTTCATTTGTTGTCGGGCAGTTTGCAGAATCGTCCGCAAGGTGGCTTTTTGCTGGTCATCCAGCTTAAACGAGGAGAACGTTTGACGGACGGTATCAGTGCGGCGCTGCGACTCTACCCGGTCAATCTTTTTGGGATCGAGTCCGTTAGCGATCAGGTCTTCCATTTGATCCAGGGCAAACTCACCGATCGCTTCAATGGCTCTGCGCTGCTGAGGGTTGAGCTTAAAATCGAACCCTGCGACAGAATTTTCAGCAGGTGAAGCAGATTGAGCCATGACAGCCGTTGAGGGTGCACAGGTAAAACCAAGCGCGATCGCACCAGAAAACAGCAAGGTTGATTTTAGCTTCATAGGAATATCCGCTTCATAATGAGAAGTCACTTGCAAAGATGCATTTGTAGACTTTTTTACCGCAAAAAAGTTGCATCTGTCCGTAGCGATCGCGATAAAAATTGAATGATGCCGATTGGAGAAACCCATTGTCTTTACAAGCCATCACCCTTCCCCCTGCCCACAACCAGCCTGCCAAAGGGTTAATCGTTCTGCTGCATGGCTGGGGCGCAAATTTTCAGGATTTGCCCCCAATTGCAGAATGCATGAATTTGTCTGAGTATCAACTTGTTTTTCCCGATGCGCCCTTTCCCCATCCCTACAATCCCACTGGCAAAATGTGGTATGCCTTCCCCGAAAGTTACCGCTTTTTGGGAACTCCGGAATTTAGCGATCGCCCCGACCTTTCTACCAGTCGGCAACTGCTACTAGATTTTGTTAGGGAACAGGCAGAACAGGCAGGTGTGCCACTTTCCCAAACAATTCTGGGCGGCTTTTCCCAGGGCGGTGCAATGACACTGGATGTGGGAATGCGCCTACCCTTAGCAGGGCTGATGATACTCAGCGGCTACCTCCATGCGCCACTGCAACCCCAATCCGCTCACGTTGCACCAACGCTGCTGATTCACGGCAGGCAGGATGCTGTGGTGCCATTGTCCTCCGCCCATCAAGTTCGAGATAGTTTGCGATCGCTAGGTGTTCCCCTGCAATATCAGGAATACGCGATGGGGCACGAGATTCAACCTGTTGTGTTAAGTCAGATACAAACTTTTGTTAAAGAAATTTTGGTTGGTTAATTAACAAGCCGTGAATATTGAGCATCTCTTCCTCCCAGTGAAATAGAATAAGTTACGGGGAAATACGGGCAATCCATCAACTCAGGGTGAGAATGCTCAAACATACAAGTGGGAGGTGCAAGCAATGTCAGCGCTGAATCTTGAAAAAGAAAAAGTTGGGATTTTGACCGAAGCAGACGTGGCAACGCTCGCAGCCCGGCTAGAGCAAGATGACTATCCCAACGCCTTCGAGGGGTTGAATGATTGGCACCTGTTACGGGCGATCGCGTTTCAGCGTCCTGAACTGGCTGAACCGTATCTTTACCTGCTGGATATGGAAGCCTACGACGAAGCCTAATTTGAATCGGAGATTGCAGATTGTCGGTTTGCCGCGAGGATGCTGTTCGCGACAGTTTAATGCATCGTAGAACTCAGACTGTTATGCCATATCTATGCAACATCGGCTGTTAATCGGCGTGGGGGGTGGCATTGCTGCCTATAAGGTGTGCGAGGTTGTTTCATCGTTGGCAAAAGCTGGGCTGGAAGTGCGTGTTATCTTGACAGATTCCGCCCAGCAATTTGTAACTCCCTTAACCTTTGCCACCCTCTCTCGCCATTCCGCTTATACCGATCAAGATTTTTGGCAGCCCGTTCATGGTCGCCCCCTGCATATTGAGCTAGGCGAGTGGGCAGATTTGGTTGCGATCGCGCCGTTGACCGCAAACACCCTGGCAAAACTTACCTACGGTTTGGCAGACAATTTGCTAACCAACACAGTGCTGGCATCTACTTGTCCAGTATTACTTGCCCCTGCAATGAACACAGATATGTGGGAGCAGATAGCAGTACAGCATAACTGGCAACAGCTTTGTGCCGATTCGCGCTATCACACTGTTGGACCGGGGGCGGGGTTGCTGGCGTGCGATCGCGTGGGGGCAGGGCGCATGGCAGAACCAAATGAAATCCTGGCTTCCATTGACTCCATACTCTACACTCGCGGTAAACGCGACCTCGTCGGAAAGCGGATTCTGATCAGCACGGGCGGAACGCGAGAGTTTCTTGACCCCGTCCGCTTTATTGGTAACCCCTCTACCGGAAAAATGGGCATAGCACTGGCACGGGCTGCGTTGCATCGAGGGGCAGAGGTGACCCTGGTTCATGCCCCCTTGGGTACCACAGAGTTGCCGCCCACCCCTAATCTACAAGCGATCGCCGTAGTTTCAGCGGAAGAAATGCGTCAGGCAATGCAGAAATCCCTTCCCCAAGCAGATTGGATCATCATGGCGGCGGCAGTTGCTGATGTCAAACCAGCTCAATTTTATGTCGAAAAACTGCCTAAATCGGCTCTGCCAGATACCTTACCGTTGGCTCCCGTACCCGATATCGTGGCGGAGCTTGCTGTTCAAAAGCAACCCCAGCAACGGCTGATTGGGTTTGCAGCGCAGACTGGAGACATCATGACTCCTGCTAAAGACAAGTTGACGCGCAAAAAACTGGACGCGATCGCCGCAAATGCGATCGATCAACCTCACATCGGCTTTGGCAGTGATGCAAACCAGGCAGTATTTCTTGACAAAAACGGGCGGCAGCAATGCATGGATCAACCATGCAGTAAGCTACAAATGGCACATCAACTGCTCGACTTTATTCACGGAATTTAGGAAATTGTTATGCAACCGGGTCCGGGGTTTATCCCAACGTTTCTCTATTACTTCGTGGGAACTACGTTCATTGTCGTGTTTGTGGTTTCCAAAGGACTCGATAGCCCGGAGTTAATCGATACGTTTGGCAATCCGTTTCGGATCGGGATTGTGTTTGGCTTACTAGTAGGGGGGGTAGGAGCCTATTTCAACAGTCACAATCAGGTTGAACTCCCGATCAAAAATCGGGGAGCCTTCTTAGCCAAGCTGAAAGAAGCCCTGACTGCTTTGGGCTATACAAAAGTATCGGAAGTTGAACAGGTGACCATTTACGAGCGATCGGGGGCAAGTAAACTTTTCTCTAGCAAGCTGTTTGTTGAGTTAGATGCCAAAAACGCAATGGTTTCGGGGCGTGCCAGTAGTGTCAGAGCATTGCAAAAGCGCTTGGAGCAGAGTTAGTTGGGAAAGGTTGGTCAGGCAGATTTCAAATTCTGCTTCCAGGATTGTTGCTGTTGCAGGGTGTGCATATGGTTGAAAAGCTGCCAGCAATACTGTTCTGGCAGTCCACAGGTAACAGCACCCCGCATCACCACATTGAAGTACCAGTCGTTAGGAGCCAATTCTTCTGGGAGTTTGTCAATGACGACGTAGGTGCGAACATTGGCGAAGGTGCGCCCCCTCGCATCGACTTCAATCATCTCGTGGCGGTATCCACCTCTGGGAACTTCTTCGCGTTCATCCAAACGATCGCTCAAGCGCCAGGGAATTTGATACAAAACGCCTTCTACGGTCGAACCGGGATCTGGTACCACATCCAATGCACCACAGTTGCGTCTAAGCGATCGCCGTGAGAACCGCAATCGGTAATTTCTTAAGGTGGCGTGTCCTACCACATAGGGACAAGTATTTTCGCCTAGCGTTCGCTTTAGATCTACCGGGCACATGCAAGAGCCATAGGCGAAATAATAGAAGGCTGGTTCAGCTAGCTGCGGGTGATGCAGCGAATGGGAAGAGGGGACGAGGGAATGCCCGTGCAGCGATCGCTCCAGACTGGAATGGGTACTCATGAGACAGCAGGATAGGGACGAAAAAGTGCGCCACTCAGAAAATAACATAACTACATGGATAAACCGTAGATTGTTTGCTGAGATTTCATCGATACTTTGCACCAAACTACACTAGAATGCCCACTGATTCCGTTTCCTAATAGACTGCAAAGGTATTTACAGGGTGGGTTCAATTCTTAGCGATCGCAGCAACTGCTCGACACGTTGATCCGCCCGTTGCTGTGCCTGAATGGCAGTTGCTTCTGGAGTGAGAATTAGCTCCCCTTTAGGGATGAAGTAGGGCAGTTAGTGATTGTATCGACCGAGGTATCGCTCTAAGACATCGTTCCACTAAAGTATGAGCCAAGCATTACAAGTGCTATTTCAAGTATCGACCGAGGTATCGCTCTAAGACATCGTTCCACAGCAAGCCAGCTCCATTTGGCGCGACCGCTACCCAAACACGCCACCAGCAGTGCCAGTTGGGCAGAATGCAGGGAACTCTCCATTTCTGGTTCGTTGCTTTCCAGTTGAGTGGCATCTGGCATCAGGTCTGCCAATTTGTTGAGCCGTCAGCACTATTCCCCCGCCTCACTAGGGAGTTGCTTTTTAGACTACGCAATTTTCTCCCTTAAACCCCATCCCCCATCCCCCATTCCCAACCCTAAACCATCCGCGTCAACTCATTCCAAGCTTGAATCACAGCTTGCAAATTGCTTGGCAACTCTGTTTGGATGCTATCGGCGTAGCGAATAGTGCAAAATTGGCAGGAAAGCGTCACGGTAAAGAAGTCGGCGGAACCAGGAGTGGCTCGATAGTCGGCGCGATGCAACCGATACAGTTTGTTTTGCCTCAGCATTGCTATAAATTGACGGACTTGCTGCTGAGAAACTTGGCGCACTTGAGGCGAACCAGTTGTGCCGTTGGGGCGAAGCTGCTCTCGCACGATTCTGCCGTTTTGGTAAAGCGTGGTTTGGTAAGTTTGTCCGGCAAAGCCACCGCTGGCGATCGCCCGAAACACTGCATCTTTCTGCAACTTGGGGGGTAGTTCATTTGCCGAAATGTGAGCGGGACGAAGGTTGTTAACCGATTTTGGTGACTCTGGTAAGCTCTCAGAGCGGTTAGTAGCAGGTTCTAACCGATAGGTGCGCCCTGTGGCATCGGTTCGGTATACCCAACGGTTGGAGCCATTGGCAAAGACAACTCGCCAGCCATTTACCAGCATCTGGGTACACATTTCATCGGGTCTTGCCAAGCCCAAACAGCCATTTTGCCAGGTATGGGAAGACCCTTCTATAAACCGCAATTGACCCAGCGGAATGCCAGTGCGGTTGCTGAGATCTTGCCGTAGGGTTTTGACGATTTCGGGCGGTACTTTCGCAGGGGTGGCAGCCAGGGGTTGATTCACTGATTGGTTGGGCGTTGCGATTACAGCGCTGGGCGAAACAGGTACGTTAGCCGCGATCGCGCTGGCAGTTGTAGTGATCTCTGTTCCGGTAACCAGGCTCACCAACACTAAAATTGACGCGACTGTTTGCAGCGATCGCGTTGAACCATGTCTCACCATACCCACTCTCCGTTGTTGCGTCTGACTGTACAATCTCATAGACGCAATCAGCCTTTGCCCAAGTTCCGCCAGTATCTTGATCATTTCTTAGGATTCCCTACAACGGGTAGCTGCTGCCAGAACTGCTTAAAGCTGTCTGGGCGAACTACACTCCAAATTGCGGCAACGGCAATCGCCAACACTACTAGCGAAACCAGGTTAGACAGTAACCCAATCCACAGAGATCGCCCACCCCTACGCCGCCGCTGAGCCTGATATGCCAATGGAAACGAGGCAACCTCGGCTTGAGCAGATCCCCGATTTGCAGTAGGAAGCGATCGAGCATTGGTGGGGTTAGCCGACGCAGCAGGAGATGAACGCATGAGTTGTAAGTGGTGATTGACAACTTGGGGGCGACGCTGGCTCCGATGCCACTGCTGCAAGGCAGTAACGGGCAATCCACACAAATTCTTGACCTGCAAGCCCAACACCTTTTGCAACATGGCTTGATCATTCGCAACTAGCACAACCAAGCTGGAAGGATAGCGTAGCGCCAAGCCATAGGCACATCCTAATACTTCTAGAGAAAGTCTGGCGCGTTTACTCAACGTATGACCTGGTGTAGGTTTGAGCGTAGGGTGCTCGGCCAATGTATTTGTTTTTTTCCAACCGCTGTTGGGATAGAAACGATTGAACTCTCTGGCGGTGGCTTCTGCCTCCGGCTCGGAAGCGCGATCGCTCATAAACCCCACCTGTTCAAGCACCACCTCTGGAACATAACACTCACCCAAGCGAGAAAAGCCTCGCCAATCGCGGGGAGCACCAGCCAGCAGAGCCGTTGTATCGAATACAATGAGAGTAGGAGCTAATAGTGTCATGGCAGTCAGTCCGAATAGGGTGAGAACAACAGACTTCGAGCAAGCCAAAAACCAATAGCGTGTAAAGCTTCATTGAGAACCTTGCAAAAAGATTGAGAAATCCACCAACAGACGGTGTGAGCTTTACCTTATTTACTTATAGATTTGAAGCCCATTGTATAGATTTCAAAGAGGCAGGTCATGAGCACCCTATCAAAGTATCGGTTAGTCTGCACTCTCTCATTTGGTGATATCTATGGTCAAATCATTGTTTGGCTAATTGTAATTTTTGTAAGTTTGTCCGCATCAATGGGGTTCATGGGCGCGAGCAAACCAATTTTTGCGCTAGCAACAGTTGGCTTAATTCTGGTTTTAACACTTCCATTTCTATTGTTCGCATTTGTGACAACACTCTTAAACCACATTGAGCTAATGCCAATTGATCCGGCAACGGCGAAAACAACCACGATTTCTCCTACCAGTGTGCCAGCCAGCCAGCGCCCTGCTCAAGCGGCTGGCTAGGGGCTTGGGCAGGGCGCTGGCTGGCTCTCAGCAGTATCAACTTCCTCAAAGGCTGTGATTTTTTCAGGCTTGCTATCCTACTTCCCTGCCGTTTGGTAGGGAATTTTACTATTCTTTTTTGCTTCAGGCTCCTCCCTGCTCATGATTGACCACGACGTAATTATTGTTGGTGGAGGGCTTGCCGGATCACGTGCAGCCCTCGAAATTGTTCGCCAAAATCCCAGCCTAAATGTTGGCTTGATTGCTAAAACTCACCCAATTCGATCGCACTCGGTTGCGGCGCAAGGTGGAATCGCTGCCGTTCTGAAAAATGCCGATCCCACCGATACCTGGGAAGCTCACGCCTTCGACACGGTGAAAGGTTCTGATTATCTTGCCGATCAAGATGCCGTCGAAATTCTGACACGAGAAGCCCCAGACGTTGTTTACGATCTGGAACACATGGGCGTACTGTTTTCTCGTTTTCCCGATGGGCGAGTAGCACAACGGGCATTTGGCGGGCACTCCCACAACCGCACCTGCTACGCCGCCGACAAAACCGGACACGCAATTCTGCACGAACTCATTTGTAACCTGTTGGCAAAGGGAGTGACCGTTTACGACGAATGGTACGTCACACGGCTGATTTTGGAAGAAGGCCAGGCAAAAGGCATTGTGATGTATCACCTTCTGGATGGGCAACTGGCAGTGGTACGGGCCAAAGCGGTGATGTTTGCCACAGGCGGCTATGGACGAGTGTACAACACCACCTCCAACGACTATGCTTCTACGGGCGATGGGCTGGCGATGACCGCGATCGCCGGGCTACCCCTGGAAGATATGGAATTTGTGCAGTTTCATCCCACGGGCTTGTATCCAGTCGGGGTATTAATTTCGGAAGCAGTGCGAGGAGAAGGTGCCTACTTGATCAACAGCGAAGGGCGCAGATTCATGGAAGATTATGCCCCCAGCCGCATGGAACTGGCTCCGCGCGACATTACCTCCCGTGCGATCACGCGCGAAATTCGGGCAGGGCGCGGCATTCATCCCGATGGCACTGCAGGTGGACCTTTTGTTTACCTGGACTTGCGCCACATGGGGAAAGACAAGATCATGAGCCGAGTGCCGTTTTGCTGGGAAGAAGCTCATCGCCTGGTGGGGGTGGATGCGGTGCATGAACCGATGCCAGTGCGCCCAACTGTGCATTACTCGATGGGCGGAATTCCAGTAAATACCGATGGGCAGGTTCGCAGCAGCGCTGAAGACTTGGTGGAAGGGTTTTTTGCGGCGGGAGAAGCGGCGTGTGTTTCGGTGCATGGGGCAAATCGCCTGGGAAGTAATTCGCTGCTGGAATGTGTGGTGTATGGACGGCGTACAGGAGCGGCGATCGCTCGATACATTCAAACTCGCAAACTCCCAGACCTGAACGAAGCCCACTACCTGACCGAAACAACAAGTCAATTAGAAACGTTGTTGAATCAGGACGGGGCCTACCGCATTGGGCAGATTCGGCAGCAGTATCAAGACACCATGACGCAGTATTGTGGCGTTTTTCGCAGCGAAGAGGTAATGCGCGAAGGCGTTGCCAAACTCAAGGAACTGCAAAAACTCTACGCCCAGGTGCGGCTAGACGACAAGGGCACAACCTGGAATACGGAAATTGTGGAAGCTCTGGAGCTTCGCAGCTTGATGGTGGTAGGAGAAGTCATCCTTACCTCTGCCCTCAACCGCAAAGAAAGCCGGGGTTCCCATTCTCGTGAAGATTATCCCGATCGCGACGATGCCGCTTTCTTAAAGCACACGCTAGCGTACTACTCGCCCGCTGGACTTGACCTTGCCTATATGCCTGTCAACATTGGGATGTTTCAACCCCAAGAACGCAAGTATTAACTCTACACGACTGAACACATCGTCTTCACAATGCCTGCACACCTGCCAGACGTGGTTCGTCCATACCCATACCTCCCCCTGGAATTGCCACTTGCTTATGAGTGATCGTGCACACAGTTAAACGCACATGAAAGACATCTACGCCAAACAGCGGTTCAGAGATCTTTGTGAATATTAACCTTTGTTGTGATTTGACTCTTTGAGGGATCTGGACGTTCTGTGTGAGAATGGGCACTCTGAGAGTGGAGCCTGAAGCAGGTAAAGCATTCTTGCCGCTTAAACCTCCAGTCTCTTTTAATAAGAGTATGTTTCATCAACTTGTTGAGTATTTTGGCTTAGGGCTGATTGGAGTGTTCGGCGCAATCATTGGGATTGTCTTGTTTGCAATGCTCCAAAATACTCAAAAAAAACAATTACAGGCAGGTGAAGAACAGTTCCGCACTCTGGTGCAGCATATGCAGGTAGGCGTGGTTCTCTTTGATGCAAACGCTACTATGCTGTTTTGCAATCAAGCGGCGCTCAATCTGTTGGAGGTTGATACAGAAGAAGAATTGAAACAGCGATCGCGGGAAAAGAATTGGCGCTTCTTTCGAGAAGACAGCACTTTGCTCCAGGCTCACGAATTTCCGTTAGAGCAAGCGATCGCCACCGGGCAATCGGTTCATAATGCTGTTGTTGGCATTCAGGAAGCTAGAAGTCAGAATTATCGTTGGCTGCTGATCAACATTAACCATCAACATCCAGAAAAGGGACAAGTTGCACGCCTCATCGCAACCTTCAGCGAAATTACCCGCCAAAAGCAAATAGAAGCTGCCCTACAACAAAGCGCCATCCGGTATGAAACTCTAGCAAACAATATTCCAGGGATGATCTACCAGGTTGTTCTGGAGACCAACGGCGTGTTCAGATTTACTTACGCCAGCCCAGCCTCTCGTGAAATTTTTGGGGTTGAACCAGAGCAACTTACGCAGTCATCGAACTTAGATATGCAGGCAATTCATCCAGATGATATTGCTGGTTTTCGCGAGTCGATCGCTCAGTCAGCCAAAACCTTGCAAACGTGGGAATTTATCTGGCGAGTGATTGTGCAGGAACAAACAAAGTGGCTACGTGGTATTTCACGCCCCGTCTTGCAGGCTGATGGCAGCATTGTCTGGGATGGTTTGGTAACCGACATTACCGAGCGTAAGCTGTTTGAAGAACGGTTGCGAAAAAGCGCTGAACGAGAACGCAGCATTGCTCGCGTGATCCAACAAATGCGGCAAACCTTGAAACTAGAGCGTATTTTTAGTGCCACCACCGAAGAATTACAGGATGCCATTCGCTGCGATCGCGTAGTCATTTACCGCCTATCTGAAGATCCACACGAGCAGATTGCTTCCGAATCATTTGCCCAGGGATGGGCACCCATGCATCAGGCATTAACCGCATCCGCCCAACTCTTTAACCCTCACTGGCTGCAAATTCAAGAAAGCCTAGACACTCTAGGAGTCACCTACTGCAACGTTTCAGACATTTACGAAGCCGGACTTGATCAAAAAGATATTGAGTGCCTACAGCAGATTCAAGCCAGAGCCTATCTCAGTGTCCCTATCTTTTGTGGGCATCAGCTTTGGGGGTTTTTAGTGGCGTACCACAACTCAGAACCCCACCAGTGGGACAGCGCCGAAATCAAAATTGTGATGCAAATTGGCAACCAGCTTGGTGTAGCCGTTCAGCAAGCCGAACTGTTGAAACGCACCCAGCAGCAAGCAACTGAACTGCAAGAAGCTAAAGAAGCCGCAGATGCCGCAAACCGGGCAAAGAGCGAGTTTCTAGCTAACATGAGTCACGAATTACGCACCCCACTCAACGCCATTCTGGGATTTACCCAACTAATGGGACGCGATCGCTCCCTGTCTCAGGAGTATCAAGAATACATCGAAATTATTAGCCGCAGCGGCGAGCATTTGTTGTCTTTAATTAACAACATCCTGGAGATGTCCAAAATTGAAGCTGGACGCATCACTCTCAACCAGAGCCGCTTCAATCTGCATCACTTATTAGATAACCTCCATGCCATGCTCCAGTTACGCGCCCGGTCTAAAGGATTAACACTTCACTTTCAGCGCAGTCATGATGTTCCCCAATACATCGAAACTGACGAAGGCAAACTCAATCAGGTATTAATTAATCTCCTCAGCAACGCCATTAAATTTACTCAGCAAGGCAGTGTGACGCTAAGAGTCAAAAGGCAAGAAGCAGGAGATGGGGGAGGTAAAGGAGGTGGGGGAGTTGGTGAGTGGATGAGTGGGCGAGTGAGTGAAATCCCATCCACGCACCGACCCATCCACCTACCGACCCATCCACCCAATCCCCAATCCTTAATCCTTCTGTTTAATGTAGAAGATACCGGGCCTGGTATTGCTCCAGATGAGATTGAATCTATTTTTGAAGCGTTTGAACAAACAGATGTAGGCTTGAAAGCGATGGAGGGCACGGGATTAGGCTTGGCAATTTGTCATCGCTTTGTGCAATTGTTGGGAGGGCAAATTTCGGTTGAGAGCGAGTTGGGGCGAGGCAGTAGCTTTTCGTTTATGGTTCCCGTTGGGGTTGCACCCGAACTGAGGAACGAGCTAAAAGCGACAGTGCAGGGCGGCAAGGTGATTGGATTAACTCCTGGTCATCCCCCCGTTCGGATGTTAATTGCGGACGATGATCCAACTAATCGCTTATTGTTGGTTAAGCTTCTGAAATCACTTGGGTTTGAAGTACAGGAAGCCAAAGACGGGCTGGATGCGATCGCCTGCTGGGAGAACTGGCACCCCCACCTGATCTGGATGGATATGCAAATGCCCAATATGGACGGCATTCAAACTACGCAACATATCAAAGCCAGACCTGGTGGTGATTCAACAGTGATTGTTGCCCTTACAGCAAGTGCCTTTGAGGAGCAGCGTCAGAAGATTTTATCGGCTGGGTGTGATGATTTTGTCCGAAAGCCGTTCAAAAAAGAAGAGATTCTGGAGCGAATCGCAACCCATTTGAAGGTGCAATATCTTTATGAAAAGAGTTTCTCTGCCCCTGAAGCAGAAAGTTTAATTTGTGGGAATGATAATAATGGTGCGTCTGGTTGCGATCGCTTGCATCTGATGTCTCAAACTTGGCTACATCAAATGCAGCAAGCGGCAGCGCAGGGCAATGATACGATGCTCTTTGATCTCACCCAGCAAATTCCGGCTAGCGAAGCTGCACTTGCTAATACACTGAATCAACTCATCGATAATTTTCGGTTCGACCAAATCATGACGCTGATTCAATCAGCCATCAAATCTAAAGGGTAGCAAGCGAGACTGATGACAACAGATCAACACCAAAATAGACCGCAAGCAGACATTTTGGTTGTAGATGATACTCCGGAGAACCTCCGCCTTCTCTCAACCATGCTAGTGCGCGAGGGGTTTTATGTTCGTAAAGCGTTAAACGGGGCAATGGCATTAACGGCAGTAGAAGCCCTTCAGCCGGATCTAATTCTGCTGGATATTATGATGCCCGAAATGGATGGGTTTGAGGTTTGCGAACGTTTGAAGGCAAATCCAGTGACTCAAGAGATTCCAGTTATTTTTCTGAGTGCGATAGACAGTACCTTCGACAAAGTGAAAGCGTTTCAGGCAGGCGGCACTGACTATATCACGAAGCCATTTCAGATTGAAGAGGTTTTAGCCCGAATTAATCATCAACTATCGCTTAAAATTGCTAATCAAGAAATTCGTCAACTTAATGTAAATTTAGAGGAACGAGTTCGCGAACGTACTAATCAATTAGAACTTGCTCATACGCAACTGTTAGAGTTGATTCTGCGCGACCAACTGACTGGTTTAGATAATCGGATTGCATTCGTTGATCGATTAGATTTAGCATTAAGCCAATCGAAATCTGATCAGTCTTACCAGTTTGCAGTGCTATTTTTAGACTGCGATCGCTTCAAAATTATCAACGATTCCTTAGGGCATGAGTGCGGCGACCAACTCCTGATAGAGATCTCAAGACGGTTGTGTCAACTTTTGCATTCTCCCGATACTATCGCTCGTTTAGGTGGGGATGAATTTGCGATTCTGCTGAATCAAATTCAATCTACAAATCATGTCACTCAATTCTGCGAAGAAATTCTAAAAACTTTTTTTGAACCTTTTACGCTGCAAAATCAACGTATTTTTATTAATGTCAGCATTGGTGTAGTGATTGGGAATACAAACTACCTCAAACCTGAACATCTTTTACGAGATGCTGATACCGCAATGTACCATGCAAAAGCGGCTGGCAAGGCTCAATACCGCTTATTCGAGAGCACAATGCACGAATCGGCGCTGCGATTTCTTCAAATTGAAACTGATCTTCGCAAAGCTATTCGCGAGCAAGAGTTTATCTTGCATTACCAGCCTATTATTTGTCTAAATACGGGAGAAATTACCGGATTAGAAGCACTTGTACGATGGCACCATCCCAGTCGAGGAATTATTTCTCCGATTGAGTTTATTCCCATTGCGGAAGAGACTGGACTAATCAATCAAATTGGTTTATTAGTGTTGCAACAAGCGTGTCGTCAACTCAGTATCTGGCAGAAACAAAACGTAGTTAAAGAAGAATTTAGTGTCAGTGTGAATCTTTCAGCACGTCAATTTTCTCAATCAAATCTTACGGATCAGATTTATCAAGTTTTATCTGATGCTCAACTCAATCCTCGTTGTTTGAAGTTAGAAATCACCGAGAGTGCTATCATGGGTAATCCACGTTCCGCTGCCGATATTTTACATAACTTGAGACAGCGCCAGATTCAGTTGAGTATGGATGATTTTGGTACAGGGTACTCATCTTTGAGTTACCTGCACTCGTTTCCAATGGATAGTCTCAAGATTGATCGTTCATTTGTTCAAGGGCTGAACGAGATATCCAATAGACGGGGATTGGTTCCCATTATTGTAGCGATCGCAAAAACAATGAGTATGAGCGTAATTGCTGAAGGGATCGAAACCGCTCAGCAGCTCAACCAGTTGCGATCGCTTCAGTGCGATTTTGGGCAAGGGTATTTGTTTTCTAAGCCGCTTCCAGCAAATGATGTGATTGAGCTGATTGGTTCTCATCCTCGCTGGTAGGCGAAGAGAGGGTATAGGGGTTGGGGGTTGGGGGAATGGGTAGGTGGGTAGGTAGATGAGTGGGTGGGGTAGGTGGGGTAGGTGGAATTTCACTCATTCACCCCCTCCCTCACTTCTCCACTCACTTACTCACTTACTCACTTACTCATCCACTTCCTAACTCCCTCACCTCCCCCATCTTCTGCCTTCTGCCTTCTGTCTCCTACGGCAGCGTAACGTTGCTATTAACTGTCAGTGTTAAGTCAGTAGAGGGATTAACAACAACAACTTCGCCTACAGTGCCGCGATCAATGGCACCACCCACTGCTGCACCCAATGCTGCTCCGGTGACAACTTTCTTGGGTGTGATGGTGCGATCGCCAGTGATACCAGCCGCACCTGCGCCTAATGCCGCACCAATTGCCGCATCACGGATTGCAGAACCGAGGTTCCGTCCTTGATTAGCACCTACTGCCGCACCAACGCTACCAGCCAAAATCAGGTTGCCAGCATTGTGCAGGCGATCGCCAGAAGTCCCACCGATAATTGCTGCTACCCCAGTACTCAACGCTGCACCACCCAATGTAGTCAGCAGGCTAGGGTCACGCACACTCTTCGTCGTTTGCACGACTCGTGAAGCAGCATTCAAAGCGTATTGCTGCCCGTTGATTACAACAGTTTGCGCTACAAACTGTGAACCGCCGTTGACAGGCACTAAACGCCCGATCACTTGGCTACCCGCAGGAATTGCAACCACACCTTGAGAATTACGAACATCCGATGCAACGGTGACGGTTAAATCAACCGTTTCATCAGGGCGAACCACTACCTGAGGAGCGGCTGTGTAGTTAACCGCGATCGTGCTGCCTGCCAAAATTTGTCCGCGCTCTTGAGCAACGGGTGCACCACCCACCACGTATTGACCAGGAATTACAGAGGCAATTTGTCCGGTGCCTGCCAGTGCCTGACACAGGAATGCAGAAACCTCAGCCCGGCTAGCCAGTTGGTTGGGGTTCAGGTAACGAACATCGGGATAGTTCACCACCAAGCGCTTTTCAGTTGCAGCCGCAATTCCGGTTTGAGCATAGCCAGGAATCGCAGACGCATCAGCGTATAGCCCTAACGTACTAGCAACAGGTTGAGCGGGTGCATAATTGAGACCGCTAGCAAGGGAAACCAACACTTGAGCACGTGGAATGCTTTGCCCAGGATTGAAAACATTGCCAGGGTAGCCAGAGAGGAATCCAGTTTGAGACGCATAGCTAACGGCGCTATATGCCCAGTAGCTGCTGGGTACATCTACAAAGTTTGTGGCGCTGCGAATCCGAGCGGCATTGGGGAAGGCTTTACCAACCATCGAAGCGTATTCAGCACGGGTCACTGGATTGTTGGGACGGAAACTCCCATCGGGATAACCGCTGATGATTCCGCGCTGAGTCAACTCCACAATGCAGGTTTGTGCCCAGCTTCCTTGAATATCAGAAAAGGTAGATTGCGCCATTGTGGGCGCTTGCAATGTCAATGGTGCTAAAGAACTGGTTACCAATGCTGAGGCAACCAACAAAGCGGGTGAAGACTTCAAGTTTAATTTGTTAGACATGGAAATCGCTCTCTACACAACTGAATACATTGATGCTGAGTTGCTGATAGAGTTCCCATTTTTTTGAGCAGTTTAGCGAAATTAGGACTTCTAAAAACAGTGAATTGTAAGTTCTTATAGGAGGGAACTTTTATGCATGAGAAAAGGTCGAGGCTTTTTCCTAAAACTGGCTATGCAATGCCCTTTTAAGGTCAGTAGAGATGGATGTTTTTAGTATATTGAATAAAATCTTTGATCGGTTTTCTTTTAGATTTAAAGAATTTTAGAGCGCTTCAATAATTTTCTTCTAGCCGCTGGCTAGTTTTTGTATGACACTTTCTTTTTATGAGGTGATTGTCATAGTTATCTCGCTTGTCCATAATCTTGTTTTAGCAATCTTCTTTCTTAAAGCAACATACTTTCGCAGTTTGTTTGAAGTAATGATGAAACAGTCGTATTTTTGCGGAGAGACTGGAACCTGCGATCGCACCTACAGTCATTAGAAATACGCAATCGCTCCAGCAGCGATCGTGACTCTTCTCTGTGACACCTTGCGGTGACTCTGGCATCTATTACCCGATGGAGGATCTTCATGTCCTTACAAACAAATTCGTCAACCGTTCAAGTACAACCCTCGTCTACCCCATCGAGTTCTGCAAAAACCGCTGAACGATTTACAGTTTTCACCGATACATCTCCTACTGACACAAAGGAGGCTGCTAAAGTCACCGTTCCTATCAGTAGAAAGGAGGCTGCCAAAGTTACCGTTGAAGTTCCCACAAGTTCATCGCTTCCGGTCAATCCATTTGATCCAACCTGGATCAAACTTTGGGAACAGGTTGGACCAATTAGCTACCTCGCTTTGCTTTGTGTGTTTATCTGGTTGCTAACTCGCTTCGTTGAAACCGTGAAAAGCAAGTAATTGAGGACTTGGTAGGCAAGAATCAGCAGAAGCCCGATAGGTCGCTCATCCCCAACATACCTGACAGCTACTGTCCTACCAAAGATGACCAGGGCTATGACATGGAATTTTGCAGATACTGTTTTGATGCCGCCAAATCTTGCCCCCTTGACCATCAAAACAGTATCCACGCAAGAATTTCGGGTTACTATAGCCTTCGCCTTGTGTAACGTGACTACAGCAAGTCAGAACGCTTACTCAGCACTGGCGTTGCAACTTTTCCTTGTCCTAAGCGTTCTGACCAAAGCTATAAATCTAAAATCCCTAGACTTCAGAGTTGTGCTGAACTGCGTTGCGCTTCCGAAGCACTCCTAACCCCAGCCCAATTAAACCTGGCAGTAGAGCAGGCGTGGGAATAGGTGTCGCCGTGGGCGCATTGAAATTAGAGATCGTTGCCGTACCTCGACCAAAGATGTTGTCGTCGGTGAATATTCCAAAACCGAAACTGTCTCCCAGCGCAACATTAAATGAGACGTTTCCACTCTGCGCTCCAAGACGTTCATCTGTCAGGGTAAAGAAAGCGTTATTGAGAACGTAGCCGAAGGGATCAAACCCGGCATCTTCATCTTGAGTGGAGTAGTTCCAGTTGAAGTTAACGGAGCCAGTGCCCGCTGCTGTTGTCAAAAAGCTGGTGAAACCTAGACTTCCACTGTCATTGTTACCGCCTGTGATGGAAATTGCCGCCGGAGCGCTGGATGTGTCTATAAAGCCATCGGCATTGATGTTCGTTAAGGTGAAGTTGGTAGGCGAATACGCGCCAGTAAAGTCTAAAGCCTGAGCTGGTTCAGGTGTTGTGATGCTGAGCGTGCTAGCGGCAACGCCTGCTACTGTAATCAACGTGGCTTTGAGAGGTGATGAAATCGTCATAAACCTTGTTACTCCTATCTTTGAACACAAATAAGCGGTAGGAGTCCCCTGAGTGCGATCGCCCAAGTCGGCGTGAGTCAGGCTGTAGAAGGTTTGCATTCGATGCATGGCAAACACTTGCTCAACCTAATCTCTTGGCAACAAACTACCTCACTGCGTGGTTGATCAGTTTTAGCGGTTTGACATTACACAAAGTTTACTTGCACTACTACCGATTTCTTCTGCGATCGCGTATAATCCCAGATTCTTCTGGCTAAATCTCAACTCTGCATCTTGTAACGCTCTGTTGCAGGAAATATTACACTCTGTTTCAAATTGGCTGGATCTGGCTCTGAGGGCGCAAGTTGTGCAAAAAGTCCGTGATACGATTCTTACTCGTAGCTTCTAGAGACTTTAGGAGAAACACTTTGGCACTACGGGTTGCTGTTGTAGGTGGGGGTCCCGCTGGCTCCTCTGCCGCAGAAGTTTTAGCAAAAGCTGGTATCGAAACTTATTTACTGGAACGCAAGTTAGACAACGTTAAGCCCTGCGGTGGTGCCATTCCGCTTTGCATGGTGAGCGAGTTTGACCTGCCTCCTGAGATCATCGATCGCCGTGTTCGCAAGATGAAGATGATCTCGCCTTCCAATATTGAAGTGAACATTGGCAGCACACTGAAAGATGACGAGTACATCGGCATGTGTCGCCGGGAGGTGCTAGATGGCTTTTTGCGGACACGGGCTGAAAAGCTAGGCGCAAAGGTGATTAACGGCACCATGCATAAGCTGGAAATTCCCAGCGACGAGAAGGGTTCTTACACGCTGCACTATGCTGACCACTCCAACGGCTCTCTAGAAGGGGAAAATAAAACCCTGAAAGTGGATCTGGTGATTGGAGCCGATGGGGCAAACTCCCGCGTGGCAAAAGCGATTGATGCAGGTGATTACAATTATGCGATCGCCTTCCAGGAGCGGATCCGCATTCCCGATGACAAGATGGCGTACTACGAAGACCTGGCTGAAATGTACGTGGGCGATGATGTTTCTCCCGACTTTTATGCCTGGGTATTCCCTAAATATGACCACGTTGCGGTTGGAACAGGCACTATGAAGCCCAACCAGGCTCGAATTAAGGAGCTACAACGTGGCATTCGGGAGCGGGCAGCCGCAAAACTGCGCGGTGGCAAAATTATTCGGGTAGAAGCCCATCCCATCCCAGAACATCCCAGACCTCGCCGAGTGGTGGGTCGCGTTGCGCTGGTGGGTGATGCGGCTGGAACGGTCACCAAGTCATCTGGAGAAGGGATTTACTTTGCTGCGAAGTCTGCCCGAATGTGTGCGGAGACAATTGTGGAGTTCTCTAATAAGGGCGATCGCATCCCTACCGAGCAAGACCTCAAAGTTTATCTCAAGCGCTGGGATAAACAGTACGGAGCCACCTATCTGGTGTTGGATCTGTTGCAACGTGTGTTCTACCGCTCTGATGCCACTCGCGAAGCCTTCGTTGAAATGTGCTCTGACATGGATGTACAGAAGCTCACTTTCGACAGCTATCTCTACAAAACCGTCGTGCCTGCGAATCCATTGGTTCAACTGAAAATCACAGCAAAAACCATTGGTAGTTTGATTCGTGGTAATGCGCTTGCACCATAGCAGATTTTAGGAACTAGATCTTCTAGGTCCTAGCCTTCACTCCTCACTTGAGTCATTCCTACATATTGGCATTGGGGTTCGCTCCAATGCTTTTTTATTTGGAATAACGGCTATTAGTTTAAGACAGGTTTAATCAGTACCTCGGGTAGAAAAACTGACCAAAACTGTTGTTCAAAGTGACAGCAGCTATATAACAGTGAACTTTCAGCCGTCATCATCTCTCCAAAACCCATCTTAAGAGAGATGTTTTTGGTAAAGGACTGGTTAAGACTGATGAAGGATATTTACGTGAAAAAGAATTTAAGGAGAGCTTAACTAGCGGGTATAAAAGCTAGCTTTCGCATCATTCTCCAGTCTTTCGTGTGGGTATGGGTGGCTTATGATTTCAGTTTCTCCTAAAAAAAGTGCTCGTTTTCTAGGCTTGATTATTTTTGGGCTAGTTGTAGCGAATGTGTTACTGAATGGATTGAAGTGTTTTTTAGGGCGCGACTGGGTTTGGGGATTCTCTCGTCTGTTTGATTTAGATAGTGAAAACAATATTCCTACCTGGTATTCATCCATCACCTTGCTAATTTGTTCAGGGTTGCTAGCAATTATTGCTCATCAAAAACAGCAACAGGGCGATCGCTTCGTGAATTACTGGCGCGGTTTAGCATTAATATTTTTAGGACTTTCGATTGATGAAGCATCGAGTATACATGAAGTTTTAGCTGTCTTCAATCAATCGCTTCAATTGGATGGCTTTCTACGTTTTGTTTGGGTGATTCCGGCGATCGTTCTACTAATAATATTTAGTCTTTTCTATTGGAAATTTGTGCAAGCTCTGCCTCAAAAAATTAAACGTCTCTTTCTCTTAGCGGCTGCGCTTTACATCTCAGGCGCGATTGTGATGGAGATGATTGGAGGCAAATATATGAAAGTCTTTTCGTTTGAGCTGCCAATTCTCAAGAATTCAGGCTTTGTTGGCATGGGAATGGCATTGCTAATTACGCTTGAAGAGTTTTTAGAAATGTGTGGCGTTGCTGTCTTTATCTATGCGTTGCTACTGATTCTAAGCCGAGAAGTGGGTGCTGTGCATCTATCGTTTAACAATGTCCACTCGCAACCTAAATCTCGAAAAGAAATGCCTCAATTGTATTGAAGCTGGATGTTTTAACATCATGGTGTATTGCTATCTATTAAAAAGGTGGGGTAACAGATGCTACCCCACAAACTATAAGATTAGATAGATTGTTTAATCTTGGCTTTAAGCGAATGAGCCAACCGTAATAGGTTGGGGCGGAGCGGCAAACACTTGCTCCAGATTGCCGGGTTGCATGAATGACAGATATTTGGGAGCCAATGTGGGAGGCAACAGTTCGATCAACATTCGGTTTTCAACCCAAAATTCGATGACTTCAAAAAAGCCTTCGCGATCGCACCGTACACAGCGCCAGCCCTCCCTGGCAGCAATTTGCTCAATAGTTTTCTGGCTAGTTGGCACAGAAATTGCCGCATGAGTTGCCGTGTGAGGCGATGCAAAAGCATTAAATGAAAACAGCACTTCTCCAGCATCAATTCCCGGAACCATTTCAGTTCCAATTGGGTAGATCTCGATCATGGTGCCGTATTCGTCCAGGGTTAGAACCATGTAACTGCCGGGGTGTGGTGGAAATGGAACTACTTTACCTCCCCAGATTTCTGCCAGCACTTGAGCAACGTGCATCGGGTCAATTGCGGGAAATGAAAGATGGTGAATCATTGAGAACTCTCAGATAAGCATTGTAGTGATAATCAACTATCGACAAGCTGAATGAGAATTACGCGACATTTTCTGAGCTGGATCTTAGATTTGGCACAATTTTCGCTAAATTCACCCGATCGCGTGACTTTTCCCTCACCCAAGTAGGTGAGTAAATACTCAAGCAAAACTGAGGTATCCGTTCGCGATCGCTATGCAATGTGGGGGCGTTTGAGCAAAGAGCGAACATATCGCTGCTGGAAATAGAAGGAAATACCATTCACTGTAAGGCTGACGAGTAGCAGAATTGGGACTGATTGAGCATAGAAAACTCCATTTGCGTAGGTTTTGGGTTGGTTCCAGTGCCAAGCAACGAACACCAGGGTGATGCCAACAAACAGCACTGTTAAGAGAATAGGCGTTGCTGAATAGAAGTATGAAATTACAAAGTGAGTTTCTGCATTGCCCCCTAAATCCCCCAATTCTGGGGGACTTTGAAGACTGTTGCCCCCAACTTTGGGGGGCTAGGGGGCGAATCATAGTTGGATTCAGCAACGCCGAGAATATAGAGTCTGCAAACGTGTTGCAGTATCGCTCTCAGGGCAGGCAGTGACGGTGTAGGTAGATCTGTCATAGAACAACTTTCGATTCTAATGAGGAAATAATCTCATGAGAATCTAACGAAAAACTGAACAAATCAGTGCTGCTGTGAGATTTGGTGCATAGTTTGGCTAACGAGTCCGTATAGATCTATATCCCCAAGATTGCTGGCTGTGTTGGTTATGCCGAATCCTACAGCGACTCTCCTGATTTCTTGCCCTGATCAAAAAGGGCTGGTTGCTAAGTTTGCCAATTTTATCTACTCCAATGGCGGCAATATTATTCACGCTGACCAGCACACTGATTTTTCCGCCGGATTGTTTTTGACGCGGATTGAGTGGCAACTTGAAGGATTCAATTTACCTCGCGAGATTATTGGCGCGGCATTTAACGCGATCGCCCAGCCTCTCCAGGCAAGCTGGCAACTACGGTTCTCGGATGATACTCCTCGGATGGCGATTTGGGTCAGCAAACAAGACCATTGTTTGTTTGATTTAATTTGGCGACAACGAGCGGGCGAGTTTCATGCTGAAATTTCTCTGATCATCAGCAATCATCCTGACTTGGCAGAAGTGGCTCAACAATTCAATATTGACTATCACTACATTTCTATTACCAAAGATACAAAACTCGAACAAGAATCGAAACAGCTTAAACTTTTGCAAAACTATAGGATTGATTTAGTCATTTTGGCGAAGTATATGCAGGTACTTAGCTCAGACTTTCTATCGCAATTCCCAAAGATTATTAATATTCATCATTCTTTTTTGCCCGCTTTCCCTGGTGCAAACCCTTATCACCGAGCCTGCGATCGCGGCGTAAAAATCATCGGCGCAACCGCTCATTACGCCACTGCCGATTTGGACGAAGGTCCGATTATTGAGCAAGATGTGGTACGGGTGAGCCACCGAGATAATGTGGATGATTTAATTCGTAAAGGTAAAGATTTGGAGCGCGTGGTGTTAGCGCGGGCTGTGCGGCTCCATTTGCAAAATCGCGTTCTGGTGTATGGCAATCGAACTGTGGTCTTTGGGTAGTCATTTTTGGTGGTGATTGCCCGATCAAGTCAGAAGCCAAGATTGACTTCTGACTCCTGACTTCTGAATTCTAGTTCTACTTCGCTTCTTCCTTCTGCGTCAGTGATTCACCTGCCTGGTTCAAGTGTTTACCCAATTTTTGAATAACTCCCTTGAACCCACGAGGCGCTTCAGATGCGATTTCGGTAGTCTGTTGACCCACTTCAACCAGCGCTTTAGCAATGGTTTCGGGTTTTGCATTACCGCGGCTCAGGGCTTGCTTTAAACTCTTCAAGCTGTTGGCAACTTGCTTGAACTGCTCACCCTCTGCTTTTTGCAAAACGGTGTACCAAAAGTCGATCGCGCCAACAGCTTCCTCTGAATCCAGCGCTGTCAACTCTTCGCCTTCGGCTTTTTCCATGAGGGAGTCGAGTTGCTCATGATATTCCTGGTCTTCAGCTTTGGCGATCGAGGTGCCTGCTTTGCGGAGTTGTTTGCCCAACTTTTGCACCGACTGCTTGGAGCCTTTTTCAGCATCTGCTCTAAATTCGGCTGTTTGCTCACCCAGATGAATCAGGGCTTCGCTGACTTCGTGCCCCGTTGCCTTGCCGCCTTTCAGCATCTTTTGCAAATCCTTTAAGGAGCTAGCCAGTTCTTTTGCCGCGGGTTCTTTGACCTGACTGAGAACACCATGCCAGTGGTCAATCAAACTGAGACCATCCTCCACTTCAATCTCGCTCAGATTGCCTTGCAGGGTTTGAACTAGTTCGTCAATTTCCTGGTTCATGTTCAGTTCAGAGCCAGCATCTTCAGCAACGGCTTTAGAAGAGGCAGATTGCTTGTGTTCTGTTTCTTCCGGTTGAGTTTGGTTTGGTTGCTTTTCAGCGTCTTTTTTAGTTGCCATTGTGAAAATCCCATCAAAGAATGTAAAGGTTACAGACTAAGCCTATAAAGTGCTTTACACTCTTCCCTCTGTCTTAAGAGCCAACGTTGGACTTGAAAAAGACTGTTGTAAATAGACCGCTTGAGGGACGTAGTGGATTAAAAACAAGAATGACACTACACTTTTGCTGGCGAAAACTGCTTTACTCTAGTCAGTGATATCGATTTGCTACGTATGAATTCACAGCACTTTCAAACGCAGGAGAACCAGACAGTCGGCTGGCAGGGCAAGTTACAGGTGAGCTACGGGGCGATCGCTGGAGAAACGCGCATCCTGCAAAGTCAGGTTCAGGCTCCTTTGAAGGTGCAGCGTCCCTTTTATCCAGAAGGTTCTAACGTTTGTCATAGTGTGATTTTGCATACCGCCGGGGGGGTGGTCGGTGGCGATCGCTTATCGCTGAATCTAGACCTGCAACCTGATGCTCATGCCCTGATTACCACCGCTGCCGCTGGCAAAATTTATCGCAGTAATGGGTTGGAAGCACGGCAAATAATAAAAGTGTCTTTGGCACCCAATGCTCGTCTGGAATGGTTGCCACAGGAGACGATCGTGTTTGAGCAAGCTCAATACTGCCAGGAGATGCAGATAGAGTTAGCCCCAGGGGCGATCTGGATGGGGTGGGACATTACTCGCTTTGGGCGCACAGCACGCGGTGAAAAGTTTTTAGCGGGAGAGTGGCGATCGCGTACAGAAGTTTGGCAGCAAGGGCGACCCCTGTGGATTGATCGCCAGTGGCTGCCTGGCAACGAGGAAACATTTCACAGCCCGCATGGGTTAGCTGGATGCCCAGTAGTGGGAAGTTTTGCTTTTGTTGGGCGATCGCTGGATCCTGAGTTAATTGAGAAAATTCGTGCGACATGGAGCGGTAACCCAGGAAAAACAGGCACCACACGACTCCAGGCGGGATTGCTGTGTCGCTATCGTGGACACTCTACTTCAGATGCACAGCAATGGTTTCTGCACGTCTGGCAAATTCTGCGGCTAGCTTACCTGGAGCGACAAATCTGTGTGCCCCGCGTTTGGCAACAGCAATTCGGTTATCCGATTCATTAATTCATACTTATTTTCAAATTGATTGAGAGATTTTTGAGATATTGTTACTCAAGCGATTCCATCTTACCTGGAACTCGAAATTGTTATTGCCGCAAAGATTAGGATAACCAATGCAACTGACACCCCAGGAGAAAGACAAATTACTCATTTTTACCGCTGCGCTGTTGGCAGAACGCCGGAAAGAGCGAGGATTGAAACTCAACTATCCTGAATCTGTTGCTTATATTACCGCTGCGATTTTGGAGGGTGCCAGAGATGGACGTACCGTTTCCGAGTTGATGAGCTATGGAACAACGCTGCTGACTCGCGCTGATGTGATGGAGGGCATTGCCGAAATGGTCCATGAAGTGCAAGTGGAAGCAACCTTTCCTGATGGTACGAAGTTAGTGACTGTTCACAATCCCATTCAATGACTCAATGAAGGTTGCATTTGTTGTTTACACTCCCATGACCGTGCTCGACTTCGTCGGTGTCTACGATCCCCTTACCCGTTTGCAAAGTATGGGATTTATTCCAGACTTAACGTGGGAGATTTGTGCGATCGCAGAATCGGTTGGTGATAGTCATGGATTGGGAATTGTGCCTACCCAAATCAATCAACCACTCGACTCGTTTGACCTACTCATTGTTCCAGGTGGGATTACGCCTCTGGTTTATGAGCTAACCAAGAATGCTCAGTTGCTTGAATGGCTGCAAACTGCAAGGAACTGCAAGTTGAAAGTCTCTGTTTGTACTGGATCACTTTTATTAGGAGCTGCTGGCTTCTTAAACGGAAAGAAAGCAACCACTCACCCCAATGCATATGATTTACTACAAGACTTCTGCGAGGTGGTGACTGATCAACGAGTAGTCGATGCGGGAGATGTGATTACTGCCAGAGGGGTAACGGCCTCGATTGATTTGGGACTTTACCTGTGTGAGAAATTTGTTGGGGTTGATGCAACCAAAAAAATTCGAGCAATGATGGATTATCCTTACGTCGTAACTATCGGGAGAAATAGCAATGATTCCAGGTGAGTTGTTTATTGAGCATGGCGAAATTGAACTCAATGCTGGACGAGAAACAGTGATGGTCAGTGTGGCGAATACGGGCGATCGCCCCATTCAGGTGGGTTCCCATTTCCACTTTTATGAAGTCAATAGCGCCCTGCAATTTGACCGTGAGCTTACTCTCGGAACCCGTCTCGACATTCCTGCTGGAACGGCGGTTCGCTTTGAACCGGGGGATGAGAAAACTGTGACGCTGGTGCCGTTTGTGGGCAGCCGTGAAGTGTATGGGCTAAATGGTCGAGTGAATGGAGCACTTTAGAACGCGGAGGAGGCTCCCATGTCTAACAAACAATCCCAGCGATCGCGCAGCTTTCCGTCTGGAATGTTGCTGGTTCTTAGAGGTTTGGTGTCCCTAATGCGTAAAGTCAACGTGATCGAGGGACTGTATGACATTGAAGAAGGGTTGCAGCATACCCAGGCAACTCGATTTGCTATCGAGTTTCTCAAAACTAACCCAGCCATAGCTCAGATCATGGCGGAACGCTATCTTGCTCCCGCACCAGAGTGCGATCGCCTGCTGCAATATCCTCACAATTCTCTGGCCTATGCCTATGGGACTCACCTGAAACAAGCCAACCTTAATCCTAATTTTTTTCGTCAGGTTGAAGTTGTGGATGATGCCAGCTACTTATTTCAACGGCTGCGCCAAACTCACGATATTTGGCACGTAATCACCGGATTTGGGATTGATAGTTTGGGAGAAATGGAGTTGAAAGCCTTTGAATACGCGCAAACTCGCCGCCCGATGGCAGTGGTTCTAATTGGCTTGGTAATATTGAGTGAAGTCTTCAAAGCTCCAACTGAACTCGGCACTTTTTTTGATCGGATCACGGCAGCTTATCAGTTTGGAGCAAGAGTCAAACCATTGTTTGCCCAAAAGTGGGAAGAACACTGGGAAAAACCTGTCGCCGAGTGGAGGCAAGAATTAGGAATGCAGCCAGAACTGCAAGGTGTTACCTAAGGTTGAAGAGAGCTTAAGCGTGTGTGTATCCAGGTGTTGAATCGTTGAAACAAATTGAATTGGTATATTCCACAACGATTCTGGTACAACTAAGCGAGTACAAGATTTTCAGTGATGTTAAGGGGAACAGGGCAGACCTATGAGCTATCGCATGAACCGCCACGCCTACGCGGAAACCTTTGGTCCCACCGTGGGCGATCGCGTTCGTCTTGCCGATACAGACTTAATCATTGAAGTAGAGCAAGACCACACCACCTACGGCGATGAAGTCAAGTTTGGTGGCGGCAAAGTGATTCGCGATGGCATGGGGCAATCTCCCATTACCAATGCCGCTGGGGCAGTGGATGCGGTGATCACGAATGCGCTGATCCTGGATTGGTGGGGCATTGTTAAAGCGGACGTGGGCATCAAAGATGGCAAAATCCACGCCATTGGCAAAGCAGGTAATCCCTACATTCAAGACAACGTAAATATCATCATTGGTCCCGGCACCGAAGCGATCGCGGGTGAAGGCATGATCCTCACCGCAGGCGGCATTGATACCCACATTCACTTCATTTGCCCGCAGCAAATTGAAGTGGCGATCGCCGCTGGAGTCACCACGATGATCGGCGGCGGCACTGGACCGGCCTCTGGCACCAACGCTACCACCTGCACGCCTGGACCCTGGAATATTTACCGAATGCTGCAAGCGGCAGACGCTTTCCCGATGAATCTAGGTTTTTTGGGCAAAGGCAACGCCGCCAAACCGGAAGGATTGCGGGAACAGGTAGAAGCGGGAGCGATGGGGCTGAAGTTGCACGAAGATTGGGGTACGACTCCAGCCGCGATCGATACTTGCCTCAGCGTTGCCGATGAATACGATGTGCAGGTCGCCATCCACACCGATACGCTCAATGAAGCTGGATTTGTGGAAGATACGATCGCTGCCTTCAAAAATCGTGTCATTCACACTTACCACACTGAAGGTGCAGGCGGGGGACACGCTCCCGACATCATCAAAGTTTGCGGTCAGGCGAACGTCTTGCCCTCCTCTACCAACCCCACCCGCCCTTACACCGTCAACACACTGGACGAACACCTGGATATGTTGATGGTTTGCCATCATTTAGACCCCGGAATTGCCGAAGATGTTGCCTTTGCCGAATCTCGCATTCGTCGTGAAACCATCGCCGCCGAAGATATTTTGCATGACCTGGGAGCCTTTAGTATGCTCTCTTCCGACTCGCAAGCAATGGGGCGCATTGGCGAAGTCATTATCCGCACCTGGCAAACGGGACACAAAATGAAATACCAGCGCGGTTGGCTTCCTCCCACTGGGGAAACAGGAATCGGCGGAGTCGATCGCCACAACCGTAACGATAACTTCCGCGCCAAACGCTACGTCGCCAAATACACGATCAATCCTGCGATTACCCACGGCATTGCCGATTATGTGGGTTCTATTGAAGTCGGCAAACTCGCCGATCTTTGCCTCTGGCGACCTGCCATGTTTGGGGTTAAACCAGAACTCGTGTTGAAAGGTGGCATGATTGCCTGGGCGCAAATGGGCGATGCCAACGCCAGCATTCCCACTCCCCAACCTGTTCATATGCGCCCAATGTTTGCCAGCTTTGGCGGTGCAATGACGGCAACTTCGCTCACATTTCTATCAAAAGCGGCGATCGCAAATGGCATCCCAGATCAGCTCAACCTGCAAAAGCAAACCGTTGCCGTTTCAAACATTCGCCAACTCAGCAAGCGCGACATGAAACTCAACGACGCAATGCCCCAAATGGACGTAGACCCTGAAACCTACGAAGTCCGCGCTGACGGTCAACTTCTCACCTGCGAACCCGCAACAGAGTTACCAATGGCTCAGCGCTACTTCTTGTTTTAGGGTCTTGATTGATTAAATGTTGACATTGTGTATACTACGGTATATTATTGACAAATCTGAATAATTGTCCTCTATTACGAAAATTTGGTAAGATGCCTTCGTACTATCGGAGGTATTGCCTTAAATGGAAGGAAAACTTAGAGACGTTAGGCGTTACCTAACTACTGATGGCAAGGTTCCGTTTGAGGAATGGTTCGAGAATCTACGTGACCTTAGAGCCATTACTAAGATTGAGGCAAGACTTAAGCGAGTCAGTTTAGGAAACCTCGGAGACTACAAAGCTGTAGGTGGAGGTGTCTTTGAACTTAGAATTAGAATTAAGCGTGGTCTTGATTACCGAATCTATTTTGGGCAAAAAGGAGAAACGCTAATATTACTTTTATGTGGTGGTGGAAAAAGTACTCAGCAACAGGATATTGAGAAAGCGAAGGAGTTTTGGAAAGATTATGAGCGTTGCGAATCTTCCGACGAGTGATAGCTATTACGATTATTTAATCTCAAGACTCAAGAATCCTATAGAGGCAGCAGCTTATATCGAAGCAATTTTAGAGGAAGAAGACCCGGAGCCAACTTTGCTAAAAAGTGCATTGCTGGATGTTATAGAGGCTTTTAGTAGAACAGAGCTATCACTTGAACAGGCGGAAGTACAACGACAGAAGCTAGACCATGTTTTGTCACTATCCGGAAGCCAAGCAATATACGGTTTAATGACCTGGCTGGATGATTTAGGACTTAAGCTGAGTGTAAGTATTCAAGACCAAGATTCTGACAACCCAGACGACTAATCTGTGCGATTTTCGCTACATCATTTTGATTCAGTTGTTACCTGACAAATTGCCGATAGCGAGCTTCAATCACCGAATGAACGCTGTAGGCAATTAATCCTAAAGCTACTACTCCCAGGAGCCAGCGACCAAATGGTTGTTGCCCTAATGCCGCCAGTGCATCGCCCAAGCCTTTTGCCTGGCTCGCATCCGATCTCCGCGCTGCCTGCATCAAAAAGATGCCAATGATGCCAAACACAATACCTCGCGCTGCAATACCAAACTGCCCTAACCGCTTTGACCAGGTGCGTTCTGCCTGACTCATTTGATTCAACTTAAAGTGGCGCTGAAACTTCGCTTTGTAGGCTTCGTAAATGTAAGCAAACCCAACACCAAGCGCGATCGCCCCTGCTACTCCCACGAGCCATTGCCCAAAGGGTTGCGCCAGCAAACGGGCTGTCCAATCTTGAGTAGAGTCACCGTTCCCGCCGCCACTGCCGGTAATCAACTTGAAAGCTGTGAGCGCTAACCCGGTATAGGCGATCGCGCTAAAGGCATAACCAATTCGCTGAGCAATGCGCTTTGCATCATTTCTGTCGCCTGCATGTTCTGGATCAAGCACAGTTTGCACAATTCGCCACAGCACATAGCCAATGATGCCAACCATCACTAATGCCAACAGCAACTTACCAAATGGCTGAACCACAATTTCTTGTAAGGCTCCTGTAGTATCAGTTGTTTCGCCACCCATTCCTAATGCAACCCGCAGGGCAAGCAAACCTACTACAAAGTAAACGAACCCTTTTGCTGCAAACCCAAGCCGGGCTAATCGCTCAAACCAGGGATGGGAAGCTGTTTGTCGAATGGGTTCTTGAACATCACGAATGGGAGGAATTGAACGAGTCATGGTTTTACTCCTGATTTTTAGGATGTTTCTTAAGTTTTTGGCGTTTGATAAACCAAACAATTAAACTAATCGAAAAAACAATGAATAAGATATTCGTAAATGAACTTAAAAAGCTTTGGATTAAATGAAAGTTTTGACCCAATGAATAACCTGCAATTGCTAACAAACTAACCCATGCCAGCGTACCAATGGATGAATATAGTAGAAATATAAACCAGGGCATTGCCTCAAGTCCCGCTGGGATAGAGACATAGGTACGGATAGCTGGTAGCAATCGTCCAAATAAAACGATCGCTGCTCCGTACTTTTTGAACCCTTGCTGCAAGCGATCGAGGTCTTTGCTTGAAAGCGCAACCCATTTGCCATAGCGATCAATCCACCGTCGCAATCGCCTTTCTCCCACATGGCTACCAACGAAATACCAGGGAATTGTGCCTAACACGGACCCAATCGTGCCAGAAATAATCACACCCAGCAGATTCAGTTTGCCTTGTGTGGCTGTGAATGCGGCTAAAGGTACAATCACCTCAGAGGGAATTGGCGGCAAGATATTCTCTAGCATCATCAACAAAGCGATGCCAAGATACCCAAAAGCCGCGATCGTATTGGTAATCCAATCCAGCATAGTAATGGAGACAGAACAGCCTGGTTTAGCTTCTACACAAAACCCATAGCTATACTTCTCACAGTTTCCTTAGAAAATAACTCTATCGGAGTTAGTAGTTTTGCCAGAGTAAAACAATTTCTCTCTGGAGGGTGAGCATAAACAGGTAGCTGATTAGTGAATTGGCGGGTTGACCCAGGAATTGTGCATAGTGTTGTCGTGAGAGGCAACGGTTGGATGGGAGAAAACGTTTAATCGCTCTCCATCGGATGCTGCCTGGTTAGGAGACTGCCTCGCCGGAATCCGAATCACAAACTCAGTGCCTGCTCCAGGTGCTGAGTGACAGAACAACTGTCCGCCGTGCTTCTCCACCACAATTTGATAGCTAATCGACATCCCAATTCCAGTGCCTTTACCAACGGGTTTGGTTGTGAAAAATGGATCAAACACTTTTCTCCGAATCTCTTCTGGCATACCGGAACCGTTGTCAGCAATCCGAATCTCGATCCACTCGTCGCCAGCAACGGCAGTTTGGATCAAGATGGTGGGGAGCGGACAGGAAAGCACGGCTTGTGCCGCATCTACTTCTTGTGCCAGCAAGGAGCGATCGCGGGAAATGCTTTCTCGTTCTGCCGCGATCGCTTTCCGGTCTGTAGCCACTGTAACCGAGTTTTGAGATAACTCCTGCGGTTGCGAAGCCTCTACCAGGCGGGCAGGTTCCAGCGCATCAATCGCGTTCGCCAAAATATTCATAAACACCTGATTAAGTTGACCTGGATAACACTCAACCGGGTAAGGATTGCTGTAATCTTTGACGATTTGAATTCCTAAGTATCCAGGTTTTGGTTTGAGGCGATTCTGCAAAATTAGTAGCGTGTTGTCTATGCCTTCGTGAATGTTGACTTCTTTCTTTTCTGCTTCATCCAACCGGGAGAAATTGCGTAACGACAACACCAATTGCCGAATGCGCTCCGTTCCCATTTGCATTGATTCCAGCACTTTTGCTAAATCGTCAACCAAAAAATCAAGATCAATTGCGTCTGCCTTTTGCTGCACTGCCGCTACTGGGTGAGGGTAATGCGCCTGATAGGTTTTCACCAGTTGAATCAGGTCTTGCATATATTGTTCTGCGTAGGGCAGGTTGGCATAAATGAAGTTGACTGGATTGTTAATTTCGTGCGCCACACCCGCAATCATTTGTCCCAAACTAGACATTTTCTCAGTCTGAATCAGGTGCGTTTGAGTTTGTTGTAATTCTTGCAGCGCTTGTTCTAGCTGGAACGCCTGTTGCTTGAGTTGGGCTTCTGAAGTTTGCAATACCTGGTTGGCAGTAGCGAGTTCTGCGGTGCGAGCTGCGACCCGATTCTCCAACTCGGCTTGAGAGTCTAATAATGCTGCTTCCGCCCGTTGCCGCTCTTGCACTTCTTGTTGTAATTTGCTGTTTGTGGCTGCTAATTCGGTGGAACGGTCTTCTGCCTGTTCTAGCAGGCGAAGTTGCTGCACCCCAATCATGCTGGCGATCGCTAACACACCTGCCACTACCATCGCCAGGGTATTCAGGGCATTCAACTGATTTTCAACTTGCTCAGTGGGGATGACCAGCGCGATCGACCAGTTCGCTTGCCGTAGGGGTGCATAGGCAACATAAACCCGTTCCTGCCCCAAGTTGACCCGTTGCACGCCTTGTTTCTGCTGAGTCATTGTGTGGTAAACATTTTTCCAAATGGGGCTACCAGGTGTCAGTAAATTGTTGCTTTGAGGTAACCGAGTTCCCTCTGGATGGGCGATCGGTTTCCCTTGAGCATCTAAAATCAGGGCGTAACTGCCTGGAACTTTGGGAATGGCTGCTACTTCATCGGCAATATGTCTAACCGGAATCACACCGACTAAAGCCCCAACGGGTTTGGGTTTTTGATAAGGATCGCTGGGTAACCCAAACGCATATAGATTCTCTGCCCGCATTTCAGCCCGCTCTTGTGAGATTTTCCGTCGCAAGGGGGAGGCTGACCAAATGGGAGCTGCAATACTGACCTGTTGAGGTGCGTTGGTGTTAGAACGCATTAATCCAGAAATCCGAGTTTGCCCTGCTAGCGCTTGCTTAAAGTAAGACGTTGTTGTCAGTTTATGGTCTTTGACAAACCCACGATCGGTACGATAATGCGAACCATCGGGATAGGCATACAGCAGAAAATCATACTCTGGCAGCCGATCTGCCTCTAACGACAAAAAGGGAATCACGGCTTCTAGATGCATGGAGCGAATTGCCACCTGGTTTGCCAGCGTTTCCACTTCTGCCACCCGCGTTGCCAACCATTGGTCGATGTCGTCGCCTGCCTTCTCAACGGTTAGCAGCGCATTGGTTTTGATACTGTCTACAATGATTTGGCGTACCAACCAGTAGCTTGTAACTGCCGTTGCGCCAACGATTAGTAGGCTACTGGTGAGGAGTGTGAGGGATGCCCAACGGCGCGATCGCCGACTCAAAATTGGTTTACCACGAAGAACTTGAACAAGCGTTTTCACAGGGACCATAGCTGTTTAATAAATCGGATTCGTCAAATTCAGCAACAAACACACGAAGATAAATTTGCTTTTATCGGCTGACCGATCGCTAGCACCCTTGATGAATTCACACCCTGAAATGAGGATTCCGAAAGTTTAGAGAAAGGTGCAATGATTCGTCAAAAAATTGCAACTTAAATTCATTTTTATACGGTAAAAATTAACCTTTATGGGTGATTCTTGGTCATCTGGCGCAGCAATGTATCTTTCAATGAAACGTTGAGCATTTAAACATTTTTAATGATGCCGAGCCATATCCTGCTTACGTTAGACGCGATCGCAATAGCCATCGTCTAGCGTGGAAGTGTAGAGTTTGTATTAAATTGATGAGCAGCCAGATATTATCGATTATAGTGCTCGGACTCTTACTTCTGTTTATTCTGTCGCCCTTTTCTGCGCTGGCGTTGTTGATGCTAACTCTATTTGCGGCGGTTGCTTTTTGGATGGTTTCATCACTTGTGCAAGCTGTCTTGTCAGATTCAAACGAATAATACCTCCTCCTTCCGTAGGATGGGTGGTAACAATATTTTGGTTATCCTATTAACGAAATTTTGTGTTGTGTTGATTGGAAAACCGTGCAAGACGATTCCCTCTGGTTTAAGAATGCCATTATCTACGAAGTGCCTGTTCGTGCCTTTGCTGACAGTAATGGAGATGGTATTGGCGACTTTCGTGGATTAACCGAAAAGCTCGACTATTTGCAAGAGTTGGGAATCACTGCAATTTGGTTGCTGCCCTTCTTTCCCTCGCCCCTGCGAGATGACGGGTATGACATTGCCGATTACACCAACGTCAACCCCATCTACGGCACGCTGGATGACTTTAAAGAGTTGCTAGAAGCAGCCCACCAGCGGGATATTCGAGTCATTATTGAATTGATTGTCAATCACACGTCTGATCAGCATCCCTGGTTTCAGCGATCGCGCCGCGCCCCTCAAGGTAGCTCGGAGCGAGATTTCTACGTGTGGAGTGATACCACTGAGAAATATCAAGAAGCACGCATTATCTTTCAAGACTTTGAAACCTCTAACTGGACATGGGACCCCGTTGCCAAAGCCTATTTTTGGCATCGTTTCTACTCCCATCAGCCCGATTTGAACTACGACAATCCCGCTGTCCAAAAAGCCGTATTCGATGTGTTGGATTTCTGGCTAAAGTTGGGCGTGGATGGGCTGCGAATGGATGCCGTGCCCTATCTATACGAACGGGATGGAACAAACTGCGAAAATTTGCCGGAAACCCATGACTTCTTGAAGCAATTGCGCCGCCACGTGGATCAGCATTTTCCCAATCGCATGTTGCTAGCAGAAGCAAATCAGTGGCCCGAAGATGCCGCCGCCTATTATGGCAATGGCGATGAATGCCATATGAACTTTCACTTTCCGCTGATGCCACGGTTATTTATGGCGCTGCGGATGGAAGATACATTCCCGATTACCGACATTCTTCAGCAAACGCCACCAATTCCTGACAATTGCCAGTGGGGATTATTTCTCCGCAACCACGATGAGTTAACGCTGGAAATGGTGACCGATGAAGACCGGGATTATATGTATCGTGTTTATGCTCAAGACCCCGAAATGCGCGTGAATTTGGGTATTCGGCGGCGGTTAGCACCCTTGCTAGGAAACGATCGCCGCCAGATTGAGTTGCTTAATAGTCTCTTGCTTGCTTTACCTGGAACGCCTGTACTTTATTATGGGGATGAAATTGGTATGGGCGACAACGTGTATGTAGGCGATCGCAACGGCGTGAGAACACCGATGCAGTGGAGCGGCGATCGCAATGCTGGATTTAGTCGTGCCAATCCTCACCGCTTGTATCTGCCACTAATTGCCGACTCAGAATATCACTATACGACTGTTAATGTTGAAACTCAGCGCTCCAATCCTAACTCATTGCTGAACTCAATGAAGCGCTTAATTGTGACCCGTAAACGATTTGAAGCATTAGGCAAGGGAGACTTTCAACTACTCCACCCCGAAAATCGCAAGGTCATTGCCTTTACCCGCACCTATGGAGAAGAACAAATTTTAGTCGTTGCCAATCTTTCGCGCTTTGTGCAAACGGTAGAGCTAGATTTAACGACGTTTCAGGGACGCGTTCCGGTTGAAATTTTTGGTCGCTCTCAGTTCCCAGCCATCACTCAGTTGCCCTATTTCTTGAGTTTGGGAGCGTATTCCTTCTACTGGTTTACGCTCAAACCGCAAGAAGTGTCATTACCAATCAAGCCACAAATAATTCCAACGCTGGCAATCAACCGACCTGGATTTACGGTAAAAACCGCTTCTGTTCGCGAATTATTTAACCATTCTGACTTCAAAGCAAAACTAGAGTCTTGTTTGCCTAACTACTTGATGCAGTATCGTTGGTTTAATGGCAAAACGAGAACCATTCAGGCAACCGAAATCACGGAAGCGATCGCCATTCCCTACCAAGACCGAGAAGCTTGCCTGACATGGCTGCGAGTGGATTACATTCAAGGAGCTTCCCAAACCTTTCTCCTATTTTTAGGCATCCTGGTGGGTGAATCAGCCGCTCGTTTGGCAACTGATATACCTCAGGCAATAATTGCTCGTTTATCAGGACTGGAAAGCGAGGATGCTGTGTTGTTTGATGAGGTTGCCTGCACTGATTCTGCCTACCCAGACAAAGCTTTTTGCTCAGCGTTGTTGGGGGCGATCTCCGAGAACTGCTGTTACAGCGGCATTGAGGGTGAGTTAAGCTGCATTGCCACTGACCTATTTGCAGCAATTAGTGGCAACGTGCCTGTAGAATCAATGCCATTGAAGGGGGAACACAGCAACACCTCTATTATTTTCTACGACAGCGCCAACAGTCGAGAAGCTGCTCACCTGATTCTGAAATTGTTCCGCAAGGTTGAATCGGGCATCAATCCAGATTTGGAAATTCGACGGTTTTTAGATGAACGTCAACAGTTCAAAAACATCACTTCCATTGCTGGTTGGTTGGAATATCGTCGTCCCCATGCCGAAGGGATGACCCTCGGTATTTTGCAGGAATATATCTCCGATGCTCGCAATACGTGGGATTACACGTTAGATAGCCTGCGCGATTATCTGGAATATGTGGCAGTGCAGCAAACAGAGTTGACTGAAGTACCCGTTCCTAAAGAGTCGCTGCTAGAGTTACAGGCAACTGAAATTCCCAGTTTGGCGCGGGAAGCGATCGGGTCCTACCTGGCTAATATGAATCTACTGGGGCAACGCACGGCAGAACTTCATGTGGCTCTGGCTGCTGATTTCAGCCATCCGGCGTTTGCACCAGAAGTGTTTACCTCGTTTTACCAGCGATCGCTCTATCAATATGCGCGTAACCTGGTGGGTCACGTCTTCTTGCAACTCAAACAACAACTTAAAGAGTTACCCGTTGCCATCCAACCGTTGGCAGAAACAGCGCTGGCTCATCAGGTGGTTTGTTTGGAACGTTTTCGCCTAGTGCTTGATCAAAAGATCACCGCTAAACGCACTCGTTACCACGGTGATTATCATTTAGGGCAAGTGCTGTATACCGGAAAAGACTTCTTTATCATTGACTTTGAGGGAGAAACCGATCGCACCGTTAGTGAACGCCGGATGAAGCGATCGCCCCTGCGGGATGTTGCCAGTATGCTGCAATCCTTCCATTACGCCGCCAACTTTGCCCTGCAAAGCGAAGTTGAAAGCGGCATTATTCACGCTGAGCAAATCCCCCGTATGCAGCAATGGGTTGAGTTTTGGGAACAGTGGGTCAGCGCTACTTTTCTGAATGCCTATCTCGCAACTGCTCAGAAAGATTCATTCTTGCCAACAACTCAGCAGGAATTGCAGGTGTTACTCAACAATTACTTGCTAGAACGCGCGATCGATGATTTGGGCTACGAACTCAACCATCCCTCCGAACGCGTCAGAATTCCCTTAAGTCGAATCTTGCAGCTTATACTGTAACTTTGGCTGCGGTGAACCAAGCTTGGCATCCTTCAGTTCCTCTCCTAGAAACGGCTATGGCAGGGGAGAGATGACTGAGCTACTGAGTAGAAATGCAAAAAATAAGAATGCGAAAAACCCCCGAACGTCTTGCCGTGTTTCGACTTCGGGGGTTCTTCAGTTCACTTCACTCCTCACACTTTTAATCATCTGCGAAAATTGTGAGAATCCAGTCTGCCCTATGACAGATCTTAAAGTGGCTCTCAATGGTTAAGGAACGGGTAACCACAGCTTGATGGTTTGATCTTGGCTGCCACTAGCTAACACAATGCCATCGGGACTGAATGCCACTGTGCGGATGGGATTTGTGTGTCCGGTGAGGCATTGCAACAGTTGCCCTGTTTGAGGATTCCAGAGAGCAATCTCTCGATCGCCACCGTTGGCCAGCACATGACTGTTGGGATGAAACGCGATCGCAGAACTGCCATCAAACCCATTGTTCAAGGTTCGCAAGGGTTCATAGGTTTTGGCATTCCAAAGCTGCACAGTTCTGCCCACGCTAGTAGCAAGAAAGCGACTGTTAGGGCTGATCACAACCGACATAACGCCGCCCATGTGAGTAGAAATGGTGTAAATCCGCTGCCCCGTATGGGGATTCCAAACCTCGATAGTACCATCCAGGTAGCCAACAATGCAGGTTTTGCCACCCGCATCAAAGGCGATCGCTCGGATATTATCAGTTTCGGCATCGGAGAGCGATCGCAACAGGCGACCACTTTGCACTGACCAGATATAAATTTCGCGGCTGGAGATACTGATGAGAATGCGTCCATTGGGGCTGAACGTGATTCCGATTACTTTATGCAAATGTCTCGTTAAGGTTTGCTGTAAGGTTCCTTCTGGTAAAGACCATAAACTGATGGTTTTATCAAAACTGCTGCTGGCAAAACATTGCCCAGTTGGACTCAGGGCAATATCGGTGATGCGATCGCGGTGGTAGTTTAACGTTTGCAACAGCGTTTTTGAGCGCAATGACCAGAGTTTAATCGTGGTATCGTGGCTACCACTGATCAAGAGTTGATGTTCTGAGCTAATTGCGATCGCGGCAACGGTGCCCGTGTGCCCGGTTAATGTACCACGAGGAACCACCCGTTTCCAGGAGATGAGTGAACGAGAGGGAGACGGAAGCACAATGCCCAGCTTTTGCAGAAGCGATCGCTTGAGCGGTGGATTTTGCCGAGGGCTACGCGGTAAAACGGGTTCAAGCCGACTGGGTGTAGCCGCTGGAGTGGTCAATTCATCCAGATACTTCAAAATTAACTGAGGTGTTTGGGGACGACGACTGGGGAGTAGCGCCATTAAGTAATCAATTAAGTCTGCCAGCGGTTTGGAAATCTGAGGTGCATTGGCATACCACAGCAGTTTGCCAGTGCGGGGATCTCGATCCAGGTCAATTGGGTGGGTGCCAGTTATCAAATGAACCAGTGTGCGTCCTAGAGCGAAATAATCAGATTGGAGAACGGCTTTGCCTTCCGCTTGCTCAGGGGGAGTATAACCCGGTGAAATCAGTCCAGTTCCAGTAATGTTTCGCAAATAGGTTTCAGTCACTTCTCGGACTCCACCAAAGTCAATCAAAGCCAGTTGCCCATCTGGTTTTAACATGATGTTAGATGGTTTAATATCTCGATGAATTAGACCTTCTTGATGCAGTTTTTCTAAGATAATTACAAGCTGTCGCAGCCAGGCGACCGCATGATCTTGAGTCATGGGCTGGTTGTTCTGCTCTAGCCATTGCTGCAAGTTCAAGCCGTGGATTTTTTCCATCACCAGGCAATGAATTGGTTCTTGCTCCGGCTCAGACAGCACAAAATATCCATCTGAATCGACGTTGGGGATGCCTGGGTAGTTCAAGCGGCTGAGCACGTCAGCTTCTCGCTGAAATAGCGAGATCGTTTTTTTCTTGCCTTCAGTGTTATCAAATCGCTGTAGATTCAAAACTTTCAAGACTTTGACCGTGCCTGCATCATCCACATCAAAGGTCTGACTCAGCCCTCCTTTGCCAATAGGCTGAAGAACTCGATACCGATTATGTAGGAATGCGCCAGGATAAACTAAGTTCACAATAATTGACTCTCAGTAATCCGTTGCAGGTTCGTAATATTAGTTGTGGCGTAGCCAATGGCTTGAGATGTTTTTTGGTGTAAGGTTAACAGTAAATGATTCAGATGTTGGTTGATTTCAGCGCGATCGCCCAGCGCTGTTTGCAGTTTGTTTGTAAGCGATTGAATAACCAAATAGGTTTGAGTTTGCCGATAATTGTAAAACTGATTATCTAAAAATAAATTATGACTTCTTAGTAAACCTAGATTTTGAATTGATTGAGTCCGAATTGCATTCAGAACATCATTAAATGATTGTTCAATCAATTTTCTGAGTATATGGCGTGACACTACGGGTTGCAGCGTAAAAATGGCTTCCCCAGTTCTTTCGCAGGCTTCTTCTTCCAGGAGTGATCGCCGCTTGAGTGATTGCAGCGTTTTCAGCAGTTCTGATGGCGACGACACAATGAACCGTGTATTTTCCTTCAACTTTGTCAAGGATTGCTTCTCCAGCGCCAGCCAAAACATCACATCCTTCTCCAACGCGGAGAGCCGCTCAAATTGCTCATCCAGCAAACTCAGTAGGGTATCGCCAATAATTACCGTGCTCTGCTTGAGCAACTGCGCCACATTCCCATCAAATAATTCTTGAATCGTGGTCGCGACAAACTGAAGTGCCAGCGGGTTGCCTCGCTTGAGTTGAATCAACTCATCAATACCCGATTGGGTACTGCTTACCCCTTTTGCGTCTAGAAGTTGTTTCGCATCCTGGGAAGATAGCCCTTTTAAACGCAAATTCCGCACGGGCAAATTGTCTCCTGCCAGAGATGCGATCGCTGATGGTTGCTCTCGCCCAATTAGCACCAAACAACTTTGATGCTCATCCTCTGCTCCACGCCGGAACAGTTCTCCGAAGCTCTGAAACTCCGACCGGTATTGCCCAACCAGTTCACCACCCTGTAAAATTCCTTCCACATTGTCCAACACTAGTAGACAGCGATGGGTTCTCAAATACGCCAATAATTGCTCCATGCGCCCGTTTGCACTACTTGTCAGTGTGACCTCTTCGCCAATTAACTCCTTCAACACATTCGCCAGAAGCTCGGTAAGTGGTGGTGCATGATTGAGCGATTGCCAAATGACACACTCAAATGCTGACTGAATTTGACGCACCAATCTAGCAGCCAGGGCAGTTTTGCCGATTCCGCCCAAACCAGACAGCATGACCAAATGACAGTCATCATGAACAGTCCATTGCTGAAGCGTTGTCAATTCCTGACTGCGACCAAAGAAAACCGAGGCGTTCGGCACACCATACAACTTTGCTGGAGTCGTTGGAGGTTGTGGTTGAGGAACAGCGGTGTTTACCTGATTGGGCGATCGCGACGACTCAGTTTCCGCTCTTGCACGAGCTAATGCCGTCTGAAAATTCGTTTTGCTGACTGATTCTCCTAAACCTTGCGAGAGTAGATTCCACAGAGCAGGACCCGCAAACTTCTTGATATAACTGACTGAATAGTGCGAATTTTCTGCAATTTGCTCATAGGTTTGCCCTTTCAAAGCACCTTGCAATATCAACACCTGAACATCGCTCAAATGCTGCCCAGTTCTTGTAAATACGGCGTTGTCAGCCGCTCTACAGGCTTCCTCCACATTCATGGGTTGACAATTTCGGTTAGACTCCCTGAATACACTGCTAGATTAGCATGAACTTTTATGGTCTTTTATGGTCTTCATCTGTTTCTTCCAAATTTTCTTTATCATACTGAAAATATATTTCGGTGGCGGCAAGTCTGCGATCGCGTATCTACTCGATAATCGCTACCGGATAGTTGGAATTGGCTGCATTGCCTAGCAGATGTTTCTTTGGGCAGTCCGCTAAAAGATCCAGTTTTTCTAAAACTACCTGCCCAATCAGCACATCATCACCTGTGACTAGTGCTTGATCAATGGTTGTTCGTTCCCCCACATGCAATCATCGTGAACGGATTACATTCCCGATCCACCACATCTTTCCCCTTCCCTCAACAAAGTGCAGCCTTACTGAACCAAGAATCCCTCTCATGTTGTGTATTCTGCGTTGATCTTGACGTAGTCGTAGCTGAGATCACACCCCCAGGCTGTGCCAGCACCAGCACCAGAGCCAACACTGAGGGAAATCAACACCGTGTCTTCTTTGAGGTAAGCACCTTGAGCCGCCTGGTTGAGGTAGGCGTTTGCAGCAGTGCGATCAAACGGCTGAGGTTGCCCATGTTCCATCATCAGAAAATCGCCCAGCTTGATTTGTAACTCCTCTTGATTGAACGCAACTCCCGCCCGTCCAGCCGCCGCCGCGATTCTACCCCAGTTTGGATCGCGTCCAAAAATCGCCGATTTGACCAGGGATGATCCGGCGATCGTCCGAGCAATTTTGCGAGCATCCGCATCATCGCTGGCTCCACTCACTTGCACTTCTACCAGGCAGGTTGCGCCTTCGCCATCACGAGCGATCGCCTTCGCCAGATGGATGCACACCTCGGTTAACATCGCTTCTAGTTTTTCTGCCTCTGCGCCCATTTCCGTAATCGCGGGAGTGCGAGATTCACCGTTTGCCAATGCCAATACCGTATCGTTCGTACTGGTATCACCATCCACGGTAATTTGGTTGAAGCTTTTATCCACGGCTCGACCCAGCATTTCTTGCCAGAGGTGGGGCGAAACCGCCGCATCACAGGTGACGAAGCCAAGCATGGTTGCCATGTTGGGGTGGATCATGCCCGCCCCTTTGCACATGCCGCCGATGCGAACGGGGCGACCATCAATCGTGGTTTCCAGGGCGATCGCTTTGGTGACGGTATCGGTGGTGCAAATCGCTTTGGCTGCGGCATCAGACCCGGTATCTGATAGTTCACTCACCAGCTTTGGCAGTCCAGCTTTGAGAATGTCCATTTTAATCCGCTGCCCAATTACGCCTGTAGATGCTAGCAATACCAAATCCGACTGAATTCCTAACGCCTGACTCAGTGCCTGAGCCGATTCGATCGCGTCAATAAATCCTTGCTCCCCCGTTGCCGCGTTTGCCTGTCCTGCATTGCATAGAATCGCACGGGCAGTATGTTTCTCACGCAGTTTGTCACGACAAAAATCGACGCAAGCCGCTCGCACCACGCTGGTGGTAAAGACTCCCGCCGCGATCGCTTCCACATCCGACACGATCAACGCCAGATCCGGTAATCCCGATGGCTTCAAGCCTGCGGTAATGCCTGCGGCTTTGTATCCCTTCGGTGCGGTGACTCCACCCGGTACTTCTTTCCAATCTGCCATGACTATTCTCCGTGCAAACCACTTGCGAGGGGATTATAGCAGGGGGATTCACTGAATAGGCGATTGGAGGAAACGAATCATGATGGAGTTGTGAGGATTCGATAGAATTTGGCTATCCTGGCAACCAACCGAGCCATGCCCTCTCCGTTTCCAGGAATGAACCCTATAGTCTGTAACAATGAGTGAATTTAGTGATTGCTATTATCTCGTTGATGCAACTTCTGATGATGCGATCGCACTCGCTAAGAAAGCTCGTCGCTACAGCTTAATCTTCCCCAAGACGGGGCGTTATGTTCCATTTCTGGTAGATGGAGCCTGGAATGCAGGGCAATGTATCGATGTAGTCATAGAAAACAATCCAGGTATACTACTGCACTATTCCTACACTGCGGATTATGGACTTTGGCTCAATATTTACGAACGTTCAAACAAATCCTGCACGATTGAGATACAGCGTCGTTCTCCTTCAGAAAACGATTGGCACAGAATTTTAAGCGAGTTAGAACGTCTAAATCTCATCGGTGCTTCTCAAGTTCCAGAACTACAAACAATTTTTGAAAACGTATCCAAAGAGAGCATCGTTGACTTGAGCAATATCCGCAACAGATTGGGCGAAATATTGGGTGTTCCATTTCTGAAATGGTTTGGATGTGCGGATTTATCAATTCAGCCTCAGAAGGATTTGGCACAGTGTTTTTCAGAGGCGACTTTTGTTCTAAAGAGCCTGCGTGGCAAAGCAGATAAAGAGATAGAACCAGTGCCTAACGAGTGGTGTCCTCATCCAGGGCTTCCTGCTTTCATGTACCTTCCTGTACCGGATGGTCAGGTTGATGAAACATTGCTTGAACGCCATGTTCGTCATTGGCAGAAAACGAATGATTGGGATGATGCAAGTCACGCTGGATTTTGGGTTTACACAGGTTATTGCAAAGCATTACCCAGTCGAATGCGCTACCTGGCAAACCGTATCATGAACCTTGAAAAAGCTTTTGGGCATGAGAGATATGAAGCAGAATTGCGTCGTACTATTCGAGGAATTTTGGCGACTACAGATCCGACGTTTGATTGGGAACCTTACCTCAACAGAAAAGCGGGTGAACAAAGACTTTAAAGTAGAAGAAGATATACTTGCACACCTTATGAAGTTTTTAAGGTTGCTTCTGTTTCTTTTGCAAAAACTCTCGCACGACTTCTTTAACATCCCGTAGTTCCCCTTCTACTTCGTAATTCAGGCGTTGCATTTCGTCTGCGGTGATCAACCCGGCTAAGTCTGCGATCGCGGTTCGCACCTGGGGATATTTGGCTAACGTTGCTTCTCGCACAATCGGTACTGCTTCGTAGGGCGGAAAGTAGCGTTTGTCGTCTTGTAAGATCACAAATCCCAGTCGGGCAATTTGTCCATCGGTGGAGTTGCCTGCGGTCAGGTCAATTTGTCGTTGCAGTAGTGCCCGGTAAATCAGCCCTAAATCCATAATTTGAGGCGGTTTAGCAAATTGCAAATCATAGGTTTTTGCCAGTCCGGGTAAGCCATCTTGCCGTTCAGAAAACTCGTAGCCAAACCCAGCCTGCCATTGGGGTGTGTATTGCGCCGCTTGGGAAAGGGTTTGGATGTTGTAGCGTTTTGCTTCATCGCCTCGCATTACAATCGCAAAGGTATTTTCAAACCCTAATCCGGGCATCACGGTTAATTGAAACGATTTGGCGTAGCCCTGTTTTAACGCTTGAAACAGCGTTTTCGGATTGGACGGAATTTTTTGATTTTCAAACAGTTTACTGACCGTTGCGGCTGTCCCTGTGTACTCAATGTAGGCATCAATTTTGCCATTGATAATTGCCTGATGGCATACGTAGGAACCGCCCAACCGAGGACGGCGATCGACCTTCAATCCAGTCTTGTTTTCAATTTGTTGTGCCAGCAGTTCACCCAAAATGTCCTGCTCGGTAAAATCCTTCGACGCTACGATAATATCGCCGCCACTATTACCAGAATTGGATTGACATGCAGCAATGCTTAAAAACAGGGCAGCGAGAAAAAAATGCCAACAGATTCTACGTTTCATCATCCTTACACAAAATACATCTTAATCCCTAACTTAACTCTGCAATACAAGTAAGCCGTGTGATGAATTCTATCTTTTGACGGACTGCCCCGTTCTCCTTTAAGCAGAAGAGACGTATGCAAGGAACAACTAACGTATAAGCGAAAGATGTAAAGAGGTTCATTATGAAACCAGCACAGTACTTCGCCTTGATTAGTGGTGTTTTCTTTCTAATTCTTGGTTTGCTAGGATTTTTCCCAAGCGTAGTTGAAAAAGTCAACGGTAGCTCTTTAGAAATGGTGGGCGCGTTTGACAATGGGTTTGGCTACATTTTTGGTGTAATTCCTACCAATGCGATTCACAGCATTATTCGGTTGTCCTTCGGAATTTTTGGGATTTTGGCATCCATCGCACTTGATAGCACTCGTGTTTATTCACGGGCATTAGCAATTGGCTACGGTTTATTTGCAGTGATGGGATTGTTCCCTTACACCAATACCACCTTTGGGCTAATTCCTATCTATGGTAGCGATGTGCTACTGCATGGGATTAGCGCAGCAATTGGTTTCTACTTTGGCTTTATTGATCAGCCTGGACTCTTGGAACTAGGCGACAATAAGCCTCAGCAAAGCGCATAAGAGAAGTTGGTCGAGGCGATCGCAAAGGTATATATTCACCTCTGCGATCGCGTTTGTTTTGAACATTGTTGAACGAGTTAAGGAGTTATTCATGAAGGGGATTCGTCAGATTTTTAGCATTCTCCTGATAGCCACGATATTGCTGCTAGGGACTGCCTTTAGCGATCGCGTTGAAAATCAAGCACTCGCCAAAGCAAGGACTCCAGAAGCAGAGCAGTATAATTTCGATGGTGGTTCATCGGTAGATGCCTACCGCAATTTGCAGAAGCAAACCTATGCTTACCGCAATTCTGGATTTGGGGGAGAAGGCGATCAAACGGGGCGTTTGGGCAATCGACTAGAACTCACCCAGAGAACTGGCTCTAAGCTTCAGCAAAAGATGGATAACCGCCGAGATTTAACCAGTCAGCCAAATTCAGTTGACCAGGCTGCTAAAAACATGGTTGATAATACTCAAAATGCCTTTCAACGGGCAGGTAAAAAAATCCAACGAGGGTTTGACTTAGATTAGTAGACTACTAACGTATTGAGTATAAGGGATGGGCTAAGTAGCTGGGCGAAATTAAATATAAAACAACGTAGGTTGAGTTGAGACACGAAACCCAATGCCTGCATGGGTTAGCGTAGCGTAACCCATCTACAAATGATTGCACCTTCCTACTTAGCAGCCATCCCTTATGAGTTTGACTCACTATATTTTAAGTTCAATTTAATTTAGTTAAGGTTTGTTGTTTTGCTCTCAGAATTGACTTTTTGCCGCACTCGCTATTTCAACGCCTTTGAAGGCAACATTCGGTAAGAGATGAGATTTTTTGCATGATGTTTGCGATAAGTATCAGTTCGACACTATAAGAGAGTAGCAAGCTATACTAAACATAGATTCAATAATTTAAGTAGGTGAGAGTAATTAACTGTAGGATGCATTAGTGATGACGCAACGCTTCAATGCTTTGAGCAACATGGGTTACGCGATCGCTAACTGAGTCTACAAATAATTCAGTTTTCCTACTTGATGAGTTGTCGATTCAGGCATCTTAGCTGTCTAGAATTGATAATTCTATGCTCATAGACTCAATCAGTGCGGTGAGTACAACTCTAAAAAGTAGATTGGAATATCGTTTGAACTCAGACGATTCGCATCAGATTAAATGCAATCTTTCTCATTGAGACCTGTACTCTTCTGCTTAACCAGGCACGGAAAAATTTATTGAACAATTGTGGTTCTTCTCCTCAAGCCACTAATAGTTCAATCTGCTTAACTTGTCTATGTATTTTGTGCCTCGGTCGTTGTATTTATCTAAGCGGAGTATCTTGCTTATCTCTTCAGATCTGCTAAAGCGTCGTTGGCGCTTTTGAAAAAAATGATTGAAATTTCTACTATCGTAAATGCCCCATTTGAGCTTGGTCAACTCAATTTGGGGCGAACATTACCTTCTCTATTAGATGCAGCCTGCGATCGCACCCCGAATGAAAAAGCGTTGAATCAATGGCGTGACCGCCGTTGGCAATCTCTTTCTAATCATCGGTTTCGTACCTTATCAGAAGAAGTTGCGTTGGGATTGCTGGAGTTGGGGCTTAAGCAAGGCGATCGCGTTAGTTTCGTGATGCATAGCGATAACTTCTTCTGTATTGCAGATATGGGTTCTTTGCTAGCAGGGTTGGTGAACGTTCCTATTGATTTAACCCAAACCATCGAAAATATTTTATTTATCTTGCAACATACTGAAGCGAAGGTTTTGGTGATTTCTAATGTGGATTTGTTGTATCAAATTAGCCCGTATTTATGGGAAACGTCAATGCTACAAACAGTCGTCGTGGCAGAGGTTCCAGGCGATTGGGAGCAGGTGCGACATGGCGTGAAGCAGGAGGAAGATGAGAAAGGTGAGGAAGATGGGGAAGATGAGGAAGAGAGGGGAGGTGGAGAAGCAGACAACCATGCGTTGGAGGAGTGTTTACGGGTTCCACAATTTTTGAATGATAGCCAGGTGGAGCAGCCCTGTCCCTTGGTAGTTATACCCCAATCGATTCAGCTTTTGTCATTAACAGAAGTACAAGAGCGGGGGCGGCGAGTGTGGTGTGAGGAACGGGTGCAACAGTTGCGGGAGGCGATCGCACCAAATGACCTGGCAACGATTCTCTACATTCCCAGTGAGATGAAGCGTCCGAAGGGGGTGATGCTGACTCATGAAAATATTTCCGCAGATATTTTGGCAGCGTTTAGCAGCTATCCCAATTTAGAAACGGGAGATAAAGAAGTTGCATTAATATTTCTGCCGCTGACTCATGTCTTTGCACGAGCGTTTCTATATGGGCATTTGACGTATGGGCACAGTGTTTATTTTTCGGACCCAAACCATGTGGTGAAACATCTCAAAACCATCAAGCCCACGATTTTAATTACAGTGCCACGTTTAATCGAGAAAGTGTACGAACGAGTTTTAGAACAGGGGCGGAAGCTGAGCAAATTTGATCGGGCAGTGTTCTACTGGGCGCTGAAATTAGCAAAACGCTATGAAGTTGGGATGCCGATTCAACGGCTTTATGCATTGCAATTGAAACTAGCGGATCGATTGGTCTTTCCCCGCTTAAGGGCAATTTTTGGCGATCGCATGAAAGCGTTAATTTGTGGGGGGGCAGCCCTCCGAGCTGATTTAACCAATATTTTTTCGGCTGTTGGCATGCCACTGTTGCAGGGGTACGGATTAACAGAAACCAGTGCTGTAGTGTGCTACAACCGGGGTGAATATAATCGCGCTGGAACCGTAGGTTTGCCGATTCCAGGGGTGGAGATTGCGATCGCGGCAGATGGCGAAGTCCTCGTCAAATCGCCCTATGTCATGCAGGGCTACTACCGGGAGCCAGAAACAACTCAGCAAACGATTATCGACGGCTGGTTACATACAGGCGATTTGGGTGAACTATCACCAGACGGATTTTTGACTCTTACGGGAGTTAAGAAGAACTTATTCAAGCTCTCAACTGGAAAATACGTTTCACCATTACCGTTGGAGCAAGAGTTGAATCAATCTCCGCGGGTAGCTCATGCGGTCGCGGTGGGTGCCAATCACAAATTCTGTGGAATGTTGATCTTTCCCAACCTGGAAGCCCTTCAGGTAGAAGTTCAGCCGCTAGAAATTGATCTATCGCAACCTGGCGGGCTGCATCATCCCTGCATTCAAGCGTTGTATCAGGCATTGATTGATATTGCTAATTGCCACTTGCCTTACTGGTCAAACGTGCGGAAATTCAAACTATTGCCAGTTGAGTTAACCATCAACAACGGACTTTTACAACCCGACGGCACACTTAACCGTGTACAGGTTTTAGAAGCCTTTGCTGATGAGATTGCTTCGTTGTATGAGCATGATGCGGATCGGGGAAGTGAGGTCAATTCAGAGGCTACACTGCTCACTTCCCCATCCCTTTCCTGCCCAATTGTGCCTGCATCAACCTGTCCTGCTTACGCTCAATCCTTGACCCATTACTAACCCGTTTCTGGATGCAAGTTGCTGCATTTTGAGGAAGACACATTATGGTTAAGCCATTTCGGACTGCTGCTGTATTGGGTGCCGGGGTGATGGGTGCTCAAATTGCCGCCCATCTCGCCAATGCTGGACTGATGGTACATTTGCTGGATATGCCTGCTCAAGTAGGCGACAAAAATGCCCTGGTGGAAGGAGCCTTCAAAAAAGCCTTGAAGCAGTCGCCACCCATTTTCTTCACCGAGAAAACCACACAACGAGTGATTTTGGGAAATTACGACGAACACTTCGATCGCTTATCTCAGGTGGATTGGGTAATTGAAGTCGTTGTCGAGAATCTCGTCATTAAACAGCAGTTAATGGAGCGAATTGAGAAGACGGTCAACCAAGAAACGGTCATTTCTACAAACACCAGTGGATTATCAATTCACGCGATCGCGCAGGGACGTTCCCAATCCTTCCGTCAGCGATTCTTAGGTACTCACTTTTTCAACCCGCCTCGCTATCTCAAACTGCTGGAATTAATTCCTACAGCAGATACCAGTCCAGATGTAATTGAGCGCATTCAGTGGTTTGGACGAATGCACCTGGGTAAAGGCATCGTCATTGCTAAAGATACTCCCAATTTTATTGCCAATCGGATTGGTGTATTTGTTTCCATGTTGGGGCTAAAAGCATTTACCAATCAGGGCTACACCATTGAAGAAATTGATACGTTGACCGGCACATTGATTGGTCGCCCCAAATCAGCTACTTTCCGTACTGCTGATTTAGTTGGGTTGGATACTTTACTGTATGTAGCAGATAACTTGTATCCTGCCATTCCTCAAGATGAGCAGCGAGAATTGTTCAAAGTCCCAGAATTGATGCGGAAGCTAGTAGAAACCGGATCGCTGGGAGCTAAGACTGGGCAGGGATTTTACAAGAAGGTGGAGGGCGAAATTCGATCGCTGAATCCCAAAACCTTTGCTTATGAACTTCCAAAGCCAGTGAATTTAGGAAACATTGAAGGCATTCAAAAATTACCTAAACTTGAAGACCGATTACAGAAACTCTATCACCACAAAGGCCGTGCCGGAGACTTTTTCCGTAACTCGATTCTACAAACACTAGTGTATAGCGCTCATCGTATTCCCGAAATTGCTGATCGCCCTGCTGATATTGATCAGGCAATGCGCTGGGGCTTCGGTTGGGAAAGAGGACCCTTTGAAATCTGGGATATTCTCGGCTTTGATCCCATTCTTACGGATATGCAGAAAGCTGGCTATCCGATTCCAGCCTGGATTGAGGAGATGGCACGAGAAGGTGTAACTCGATTTTATGAGCGCGATCGCAGCGTCTATGTTCCGGGTCAGCATTACGTTGAACTAGAAGCCTTGACAGATGAAATTCATTTAGACACGATCAAAGCCAATCCCAAAGCAACGCTCTGGCACAATTCCGAAGCAGCCTTGCTAGATTTGGGTGAGGGAGTGGCACTGTATGAATTTCGCTCAAAAGCAAATACTCTTAGCATTAAAGTAATTGATGGGCTAGTCGAAGCTTTAGACTGGTTGGAGACTCATGATTATCGCGGTATGGTGATTGGGAATGAGGGCGATAATTTCTGTGTGGGCATTAACTTAGCGGAAGTTGGCAAAATCGTGCAGTGGGAAAACCTCAACCCATTCAATAACTCCCATACGGCGATCGCAAACCTATTGACCAAATTCCAAACCCTGGTTCAACGGATTTATTATTTTCCCAAACCGATTGTTGCGGCAATTCAGGGGCGCGTTTTGGGAGGTGGTTGTGAGCTGGCAATGGCCTGCCCCCATGTGGTTGCGGATGCCGAAACCTATATTGGGTTAGTGGAACTCGGCGTGGGCTTAATTCCCGCAGGTGGTGGCTTAATGCGAATGGCACGTTGGGCAAACGAGCGAGCAATTACCGATACACCCGCTGATATTCTGCCATTTGTGCGTCGTGTGTTTGAAACAATTGGCATGGCAAAAGTGGCAAATAGTGCTTATGAAGGTATGGAATTGGGCTTCTTGAATGCACAAACAAAAGTGGTCATGAACCGAGATCGCCACCTCTACGTTGCCAAACAAGAAGTGCTCTGTCTGGATCGGATGGGATATGCTCCGCCACCGCGTACACCCATTCACGTTCTGGGGCAACCTGCCAGAGCTGTATTGGAGCATATGGCATACATCATGCATCAGGGCGGCTACATTAGTGACTACGATCGCGCCCTCGCCCAACGCCTTGCTTACGTGCTGACTGGGGGTGACATCACTGTTGCCGCTCATGTGGATGATGATTACCTGCTACGCCTAGAACGCGAAAACTTCCTGCCGCTGATCGATGAACCCAAAACCAAAGAACGCATTCTACATATGCTGAAAACCAAGAAACCATTGAGGAATTGAACAGGTAGAGAAGGAGATGAGGAAGAATGGCAGCGTGTCACTTCAACTCCCTTTTAAGGCTTCTTCCTCTAGTAAGACTACTGCGTACATAAATCTCAAAGTTGTTCCAAAAACTCTGCTGGGGGACTTCCCCCTTTCGGCTGAGCGCTCAAGTCGAAGCCCGCACCCCCGCCTCTTGGGGTCCTAACTCCCCCAAACCCCCCGAAAAAAAGTCTCCGCATAATCCACTCAACTCTAGAGGAGACGTTGTTGGATAACTCTCTGAAACTTCCAAATAATTTGTTTAATCAATTCTCAACCGAAGATTAGTAAGAAGTTTGACCCATTTCCAAGCCAATTGAGTATCAATTTTTAGACAACCTCAGAAAGACTGAAAAAGAGGTAAAACCGATGAAGGATGTATATATTGTTAGTAGTGTTCGTACTGCGGTCGGCAAAGCACCACGGGGAACCCTTCGCAACACACGCCCCGATGATTTAGGCGCAGTCGCACTCAAAGGCGCGATCGCCCGCGTTGATGGACTCGTTTCTGATCAAATTGAAGATGTGATCATGGGATGTGCCATGCCCGAAGCCGAGCAGGGCTTCAACATTGGGCGGATGGTGGCATTGAGGGCTGGCTTCCCAGATTCTGTAGCAGGGTGTACGGTCAATCGACTGTGTGCATCCGGTTTGCAGACTATTGCTATGGCAACCCAGGCGATCGCTGCAGGACAGGCGGAGGTGATGGTGGCAGGTGGAGTGGAATCCATGAGCCTGATTCCGATGGGGGGGCATCAGTTTTTGCCCAATGCCGATCTGCTGTCGGAAATTCCTGGTAGCTACATCACAATGGGCTTAACAGCAGAAAATGTTGTGCGGCACTATCACATCTCGCGGGAAGACCAGGATGCCTTTGCCTTGCGCTCGCATCAACGGGCGATCGCTGCAATCAAAGCTGGACACTTCAAAGACGAAATCATTCCAATCACCGTTCACGAAACCCACTACATTGATGGCAAAACCGAAACCATTGAACTCATCTTTGATACGGATGAAGGACCTCGTTCCGACACCAGTTTAGAAGCCCTCGCCCAACTCAAACCCGTTTTCCGGGACAAAGGTACGGTAACAGCGGGAAACTCCTCCCAAATGTCGGATGGGTCCGCTGCAACTGTCGTGATGAGCGATCGCTTAGTTCATGAATTGGGTATTCAACCTATAGCGCGGCTGGTGGGTTATGCGGTTGCTGGAGTCTCTCCCGAAATTATGGGCATCGGTCCTGTACTAGCGATTCCCAAAGTGCTCAAACAAGTCGGACTTACCTTAAATGATATTGGCTTAATTGAGTTAAATGAAGCCTTTGCGGCTCAATCAATTGCAGTCATGCGTGAGTTAAATCTGAATCCAGAGATTGTGAATGTCAACGGTGGCGCGATCGCCCTCGGTCATCCTCTCGGTTGTACAGGCGCAAAACTCACCGCGACCTTGCTGCATGAATTGAAACGACGCGGCGATCGCTACGGCATTGTCTCCATGTGTGTTGGAGGTGGCATGGGCGCAGCAGCAGTATTTGAGAACCTGAGCAGAAGGTAGGGGAGATGAAGAAGGGGAAGGTGGGGAAGGAGAAGTTAAAGAGTCCAGGTTTTGTAGTTGTTGATTAGGTGTACGAGACCGCTAAGAACTTGATTATAGCTAGCGTTTAGTTTAGTCACTTGAGATTGTTCCAAATACTGACACCTTAACGCAAACGTGAGCCATACTTGGGTTTTGCGGCTTCTGCTTCACAATCGCTCAGTTTGGCAATAAAAGCAGCTTGATAACGCCGCTTCCTCCACGCCTCTGCCAAATTTGAGCAAACAGACCGAGACGATCGCCGAATTTGATCTGTCAATGAATATCGCTCCTCCACTGGAAACCCCTTTGTTAATTGAAAAATCTCCATTGCCGCCTCAAACGCCATCTGGTAAATCACCAAATCCTCGTGACTTTTAACCATTC
>JACYLN010000024.1 GCA_015272515.1 Leptolyngbyaceae cyanobacterium C42_A2020_001
CTCAATAGCGTTCACTTGTCTCTCATTTCAACTTTTTTTTAGAAATGCGCTCTAACGGGCGCGATCGCTGCCTCTCAAAGTAGCCAAAGCAAGTCGTTAAGAACTCTGTTTCTGTCGGCGCTTAAATAAATTGGGTGATACCAACCCTTGTGGAAAAAAGATAGTACCCACTACGATTAGCAACCCGAAAATAATCAAGCGACCATCTCGCAAAAATTGAGCGAACCATAGAGGCAAGCCCGGAATATCTGCCGCTGCCCGTAACATTTCTGGCAATGCCGTAAACACCATTCCCCCCAACACAGGTCCCCAAAAGGTTCTGGAACCACCAATTAGCACAAAGGTGAGAATCACAATACTGGAATCAAAGGTTCCCTGGCGTGTGTTCCAGGTGTTGAGAAAATGAGCACTCACAGCACCAATTAACCCCGCTAAAATGGCTCCCAGGGTAAATGCCAGCACCTTAAAGTAAGTGGGGTTAATGCCCATTGCATCTGCGGCAAGTTCATCTTCCCGAATTGCCGTAAATGCCCGTCCAACTCGAATCCGCTCCAGTCGATAAAGAAACCCCATACTCAGAAGCAATAGTGGCAGCACAATCCACAGATACTCAATGGGTTGAGCAAACGGTTGAGGAATGCCAAAGATCCCAACCGCACCTCCGGTAATTTCCAGGTTGAGGCAAACAATTCGCAGGATTTCAACAAAAGCGATGGTGGCGATCGCGAGATAAATTCCTCGTAGTCGTAGCGCTGGAATCCCTACGGCAATTCCCAACAACCCTGACAGCACCCCAGCAACCAACATTTCCAGCAGTAAGAGCGGAATTGGAAATAGTTGCCCCCCTGGAACAGCAAAGACTTTGGTCGATAGGATGGCAGCGATATACCCTCCCAACGCATAAAATCCTGGACTCGCCAGTGATAACTGCCCTGCCATCAAGGGTAAATAGAGGGACAATCCCAACATTGCTCCCAGCAACATGGAGACAATCAGAAATCCGTAGGTTGAGAAGAAATCAGTCATGATAATGCTTGTTGTACCCAGGAGCGAAGCGCTTTTTCAGCCGCCACCTCGTCTTGCTGCCCCGTTTCCAGAAATTCGTAGAGCTTGGGTTTAGGGACAAATGGAAAGGTGGGGCTAGCCTCTACTTCAATGTATTGCTCTCCTTGAAGCTGGTAGATTCGCCATTCCTGACCGTTATAGCGCCAAAATTCTGGAGTGCCCAAACTGGCATAGAGCTGGAATTTGTTGATGTCGGTGTGGGTAATATCGACTTCAACGATTAAATCGGGAGGTGGATCTTGGGTTAAGTCAACTTTCCTTCCCGCAACACGTGAACGATTTTGAATGTAGAAGCCGTTATCAGGCTCCGCTCCTCGTTGCAAATCTTCTCGGTTCAAGGTTGTTGATCCCATTGTCTTTAAATTCAATCCTGACTCTACAACCAAGATACGGACGAAAAGCTCAAGTAATCGAACAGCAAATTCATGCTCCTCAAGTGGCATCGTAATTTCGAGTGTTCCTTCGTCGTAAGTAAGGCGTGAAGAGCGGTGATTTCCTAATAGTTGCAGCAGTTGTAGGTATGCTTCCCAACTCAAGTGGTGAAACACCACTCGCTGTTCTCCCCTCGGACGGGGCGCGGTTGATATAGAAAGTGGAGGTTGGGAGGTGACCATTGGGTTATCTCAAGTATTGACCGTTACGCATCGAGAATTTGATCGTAGGTCTTCAGTAGATAATCGGGCTTAAGGCGAGTGATCCAGTATCCAGCGTAAATCAACAGCACGGAAGCCAGCATGATTGGAATGGCAAAGGGAAAGTAAAGGGCGTGCCGGGGATTGTTTTGAAACAGACGACTGAAGCGATCGCACCCCACTTTTAGCTTCTCACCAAATCCCGCCATAGTGGGATCGCGATCGGGGGAAGGGGAATTGGAAATTGGTAATCGGTGATTGGTAATCGGCGATTGGTAATTGGTAATCGCTAATGCTTCTGACTTCTGACTCCTGACTCCTGACTTCTGCCCTCCCTCCTCAATCAACCGCTGCTGCCAGTAATAGTCATGCCCAATTAGTAGAAAACGCCAGAAGAAATGAGACAATCCATCCGGCGGCGCATGGGTGGCACGTGCAGTAGGATTCAGCCAAATAGCGTAGCCATTCCGTTTGAGATTTTCCACATGCACCACACAATTTCCCCGATAGAGGGGTAATTCTGCCGGAATTGGATTTTGCAGTAGAAACTCGCGCCGAAAGGCGACGTTATTGAGAAAATACTGGGAGGTTTGGGTGAGTTCAGTTTTGCCGGAGTACTGCGGAAAAATATAGGTGAGTGCCATTGCTGTACCATAGGGCCCTTGTCCACGTGTGGTGGTTTCGCCTGCGACGACCTGGATTTGCTCACTTACAGTAAAGGTTTCAAGAATGGTTCGTAGCCAGTGAGATTCATACATGCAATCGGAGTCGGCATAAACGACAATTTCCCCGGTTGCCAAGCTGGCACCCAGCATTTTGGCTTTGTAGTAACCCGTGGATGGGGGAGCGGGGTGAATTTTGATCCAGGGATAGCGATCGCACAATTGCCCCAACAATTCCGGCGGCGCGTCTCCACTGTCAATCAGCAACACTTCATTTGCCGCTGTCGGAGACACATCTTGATTCACCAGGGAAGCTAAGGAATTTACTAATCCATCTAAATCCGCATTCGCCAAATTCTCGGTTTCTAAAACAATGGAAAATGTCGGTAACTGATTCGCGCCTCGCATCCTCACAGCTTCCTTTGGGGGTTCAAGAAAACAACCACAATTTTAGATTACTGTTTGGTTCTGCTCACAGATTTAGTTGAGTTGAATCAGGCTGAGGTGAGGTAGCACCGGGATGAGATTTGGGCGATCGCTGTGAAGTCCGGTGCCTACGAGGAGCGATCGCGAAAAAAGCCACGATCTTTTTGGAGGCAATTGAACGCACTGAGCGTTACACGGTATAAGGACGGCCAGCCTTTGAGCAGAATGAACTCATTCAAACCTGGTTTGTTCTGCCAACCTTTATGATGCGAGGGCAGAGCCGTAATCAACTGATTTTTACTGCTTCTTCACCTTTTGAGAGTAGAAGGAAGCCGATTCGATGCCTCTGGAGCATTCTTTCGTGAATTCGATCAGGTGATGGGCAACCAGTCCAATGCTGAGAAGGCGTTCGATTTTGCCCTTTTCAATTTCAGGTTTTGCCATTTTCCAGAAGGTGTCACGATAACTGCTAATCACTCCAGCGTGCCAGAACAGTTTTGCCATCATGGTTAAGCCACGTCGCACGTTCTCCTTATTCACCCGTGCCGCACTCTTGGGCGGTTTGATCCGGTTGGGGTAAGTGTGTTCACACTGGTAGGCAAACCGTTCAAACAAAAACTTGGGTTCATAAGCGGTGGTAATACAGCGTTGCCACATTTTCAGCACCTCTTCGTAAGGCATGAGAAATTCCACGTTAGATTCTCGCCCTTCTTCAAAGTTGAGCCGCCCTTCTTGCTCTAATCTGCGCCAGAGGGGAGTCTTGGGTAGCGCGTAGAGCAGGTTGATCGTGAGCATGGGAATGTTGGATAGATGAATGAATTCCAGAATGCGATCGCACGTCTCCGGCGTATCCGTATCCAGTCCCAAAATAATCCCCGACACCACTTCTAGCCCGTAGCTGTTGAGAATTTTAATTGCATCGAGAATGGGGATGCTGAGGTTCTGATCTTTCGATATGGATTTAAGGGCATCCGGATCAGGCGTTTCAATTCCACAAAAAACCGTCCCAAAATACGCTTCCCGCATCATCTCCAGCAGTTTTGGACTCTGCGCCATATTGAGCGTGGCTTCGCAGGCAAACTGCACCGGATAGCCATTTTTCTTTTGCCACTCAATCAGATGCGGCAACAACTCCATCACCGCACGGCGATTACCAACGAAATTATCATCCACGAAATATACGGCTCCCGGATTACCCGATGCCAACATCGCATCCAGTTCTGCCAAAACTTGCTGCGGCGTTTTTAAGCGGGGATTACGTCCATACAGTTCGGGAATATCGCAAAATTCGCAGCGGTAGGGGCACCCACTGGAAAACTGCACGTTCGCGATGAAATATTGGTTCAGGTTGAGTAGATGGTAGGCAGGAATGGGAAACTCGTCCAAAGGCAGGCGATCGCGAGTTTCAAACCGTATTTGTTGGGTGGGACGGGCGATCGTGTTGTCCAGATGTTCGATTAACTGATCCATCGCATCGCCCAACTCGCCAATGTGGAGCAGGTCAAAGTCGGGATAATATTCAGGACAACCGGAAACCGAAGGTCCACCGACCACAGTCACTTTGCCATACTTGTGTGCCAGGTCATTAATCTGATTAATTTGGGGACGCTGGATGTGCATGCCGCTCGTGATCACCACATCTGCCCACTGGTAATCTTTTTTACGAGCGGGTTGAATGTTTTCATCCACAAACCGCACCTCCCACTCTTCCGGCAGGTAGGCAGCCGCGACCAGAATGCCCTGCGGCGGCATAAATGCCTTAACGCCACGGGTTAACGGGTAAGCATGGTGAAACGTCCCAAACGACCGACTGTATTTGGGAAATACACATAAAATTCGCCGTTTATTACGGGGAACATAAGGGGTTCGGTGAGAGCGCAGACCCGGTTCAGTTATCTGATCGAGATTGAGCGACTGTTCAACGGGGGGTAACGTCGCCGTCATTGAAGATCCTCCTCACAACACTAACCAATCCTGCCAGACTAAAAGCCTGGCTAACCAAAAGTATTACGGCAAATTTCGCAAATTTCCAGGGTTTTCAAGAGATTCAGAACTTTTCCATCAATTCTTTAACTGTCCAACGCGTAGTCGGTTTCCATGGTGCCACCCTTCCCTCCAACAAAAAACCTCCGGCATTCACCAGAGGTTTTACTTTTGTTGTGTAGTTACCAGAGGAGATAGAGGGTGCGTTTTGATTAAGTTAAACGCACCAGGCATTCACTTAACGACCCGTCAGGTAGGAGGGTGACAGGCTAGACCAGGATTGTTTCACCAGGTCTGCATCTGCTTTCACGCTACCCAGGTAGTTACCAGCAGGCAGATTCGGATAGCGCTTGTAGGGCACCACATCCTCACCGAAGTAACGAGAGTATTCAGCACTTTCGATCATTGTTTCAACCGCTGCCTTCAAGCCCCCATCTGCCAATAATTTGTTGTACTGACGGATTTCTGCTTGAGTGGCAGGCGCTCGACCCAACAAGTGACGGAACAGGAATTCAATCACTTTCGTGTTGGGATAAGGCGTGTAGAAGCGGCGAACGTATATGTCTGAGCTTGCCAGCGTGCGAACAAATTCCCGTACCGAGATTTCGCCATTGCGGAGTTTACTCTCCAGGTCAGAGCGGCGGAACTGCCCTGGAACTTGACCGCTGAAGACATCCATCACCTGAACATAAATTGCATTCAGTACAGATTCGGTTTCAGCTTGCGACATTCCTGGATTCATCCGATAAATGCGAGCAGGCTTACGACGAGTTGTGCCAACACCCACTTCCACCGACTGACCATCGCCATTCGTAAATGAACGACCCAGTTCAATAAACAGCGGTTTGGTCTTATCCATCTGACGATCTTGTGCTGCCAGATCCGTCATTGCTTTACTCATCAACGGCATCTTAGTCGCATCCATTCGTGCCTTCACAGGCTCAAAGCTGGGCACCACCAGATCCTTATTCTGTTTGGTCAGGGTGTTATACAGCTTTTGCGTATTCGGGAAGTTTGCGGCTGGCAAGGTTAGATAACGGTTGAATGGCACCGTATCTTCCCCAAATGCCTGAGCATATTCCGCACTATTTACCATTGCGCTGATAAAACTCTTCAGCCCTTCTGTTGCCAGAATTTGGTTGTATTTCCGAATCTCAGCCTGATCCAGCGGCGCGCGACCTAAGAAGTGTTTGGTTCCTAACTCAATCACCTTCGTGTTGGGGTAGGGGGTGTAGAACTCTTTGATGTATAAACCAGAGGTTCCTAAGCCCTGGATAAACTCCTTGAGGGTGATTTCGCCGTTACCCAGCTTACTCTCCAATTCGGAGAACTCGTTCTTGACGATGTAGGGAGCAATGTCGCGCTCGAAGACTTGGCGGTAAGCAGCGCCAATGACTGTTTGCAAATTTGCTTTGTCGGTAAGCTGCGTCAGCTTGAAAGCTTTGGTTTGGTCGCGCTTTCTGCTAACTCCCTGGTTGATACGGAACTCAATGTCTGGTTCAGTCCGCATTCCAGTTGCCGTACCCAGCTCTACAAAACGAGGTGTCGTTTCTTGAACGATCCTCGCACCTTTGTCTGCGATCGCGCCCAACCGCACAGACCGCAACGCCAAACCACCGGGAGTCAAATAGCGCTCATAAGGAACGGTATCTTCACCAAAGGTTTCACTATATTCCAGGCTGTCGATAATGGCATCCACCAACGCGTAGAAGCCTTTCTTAGAGCTGATATCGAAGTAGGCATTGATTTCTTGGCGGCCATAAGTTGGGCGACCCAACAAACGGCGGTGAATGTATTCAACCGCTTTTGTAACGTAGAGCGGAGTCCAGTAGAGACTACGGAACAAATTAGACTTCGCAATCCGGCGAACAAACTCGCGAACTGTGATTTCACCGTTTTCGAGTTTAATCTCGTCTACTTTGAGCCGTTGACCTTCATACACATCCCGTCCAAAGACCTGTAAGTAGGCTGCTCGAATTACAGCTTGCGTAGAGCTTTCGGCATACTTAACGCTGATCCCCTTCGTATCGCCTCCTCGTTTAGAGAAGGTACCCGTGTAGCTAGGGAGTTGGTCTAACTTGAAGACCTTAGGACCCAACGAGCCTGGAGCCACACCCCGCGCACCGGGATTGCTGAGCTGGTTGTTAATGCCAGGTCCCCGATTGATCAAAATCCGGCGAGTATCTTTACCGAAGGGGGCAGGACTGGTGTTGGGATTCTTCTTCTCTTGCGGGAAGATAGCACCAAATTGAATTTCCAGTGGATCGTTGCCAGAGCCATACACGTGCTGGTCGGGCAAGGGGCGATCGTAAGCAGCAAAGGTCGTAATAAATTGCGGAACTTTGCGGAACGGTGCACTGTACTTGAACAGGTCTTGCTGCGGTCCCCAGTTACGACATTCTTGCGCCTCTTGTCCCAACCCGCGCAAGTAAGGAACCGTTTCTTCGCCAAAGTAATCTGCATACTCTTTGGAATCGATCAACGCATCCACTAGATCAGACAAACCACCGCTGGAAACGATCGCAAAATACTTCTGCACCTCTTCCCGTGAACTGGGGCCCCGACCCAGGATATGGCGGAATGCCAACTCCAGTGCGCGGCTGTTGATATAGGGTTCAAAGAAGTTCTTGCGGTACAGCGGAGACTTCGCCAAACGACGAATGAACTCCTTCATCGAAATCTCACCATTCTTGACCTTCGATTCTAGGTCAGAAATAGTCAGCGAGTAAGCCCGAGTGATATCCCGCTCAAATACTTGACGATATGCCGCCTTCACCACCTCATTCTTCTCAGAAGCAGAGAGTCCTGGTTTCATCGCATACTTGGGGCGACGCTCAGATGCATTGAAATAAATCTGAGGTAGTTGCAGCCCTTGCAAATCGCTAGAAGGGCGTTGACGCAGCTTATCTGAAGGAGTTGGAGCTTTAAATTCTGTGATTAAAACATCAAAATATTGACGAACGATCGCATCAGCTTCAGCATCACTGCGGAAGTAGCTAATCGCCGCTGCTTTCATTTTTTGCAATGCAACAATCGTTGCCTCACCCGAACACGCCCGCTCAATAATTTCTCGCAAACCACGAGTATTCACGGCGATGATATTAGGATCACCCGCCACGATCGCGTAGGTTGTGTAACGCAGAAACCAACTCAGGTCACGCAGAGACTTCTGCATATTGCTGGGACCGTACCGCGCAATGTTAATGGGTCTAAATCCAGCCGGGGTCGGTCCACCCTCTGAACCCCCTGCAAAAATTGACCGCAACCCATCTAAAAAGCCAGGTCCGCTTTTCGTATCGGCATACGTCACCGTACCTAACTTCATTCCTTCCTGCGTGGTCATCACAACCCCACCCATCGTCATCGCAGGTGCTTCGGCAGGCTTCTCCAAAAACGCCATCGGAGAACCACCGACAAAAATGCTATTGGCAGCCCGTGACACGATGATGTCGGAATTGCGAGTGAGCGTTTCTGCAATTTCCAGGCGCTTTAAGCCAGAGCTGAAATAGGTTGATAACTCGTCTAGTTCGCCTCGTCCCAGGAATCGGTCTTGTTGTTCAGCCTGAGAAATGGTCGAAACAGCTAGAGTTTGGTAAAGGTTTGGGCGCGCAACTGAGCTTCCACCGCTTGCTTTAACACTCATTGGATTTCAAAAGCTCCCTTTACGGATTGTTACTGTGTTAAATCTGACCAAAGTGTCACCTGCCAACCATTTGGAACCTTCATCGCCAGAAACAGGCTTGAGATCAGCCTTGAAGACGAAGGCGCAGGGTCAACCAGCCCAATAATTAGATTAAAACGATTCGGAATCGACAAGCCTTTTATTAAAAACTGTGTAGAAGCCGATTCGCTTGATTTACCGACAAATCATAGTTGATCGGGGTAACCTGGCTGAGAAACTAGAAATGTTTTGTTACAAAGCTCAGTTGCCGCGCATCGAGACAGTTTGAGGGATCTTGAACAAAACCCAGCAATCCCGTGGTTCATGCTACCCCGTCTAATGTTAAAGATTGTCCCGATTACCTTAACTTTTGATTTCCAACTCTTTGCCTTTATTGTCCTACCAACTTAATTCCTATGCCTGATCCCCATACTGTGAGTGCCGCCGTAGCAAAACTTTACGACACCTACCCGTTTCCACCAGAACCGTTATTGGATGAACCGCCCCCTGGGTATAACTGGCGCTGGAACTGGCTGGCTGCCTACAGCTTCTGCACAGGACGCAAGCCTGCTAAAGAAGACATCCGAATTTTGGATGCTGGCTGTGGAACGGGTGTGGGTACAGAATATCTGGTGCATTTGAATCCGCAGGCTGAGGTAGTTGGGATTGATTTGAGTGCAGGAGCGTTGGCAGTTGCCCAAGAACGGTGTCAACGCTCAGGAGCCGATCGCGTTCGGTTTCATCACCTCAGCCTGTTTGATGTGGAGCAGCTTCCAGGGGAATTTGAGCTGATTAATTGCGTCGGTGTGCTCCACCATACGCCTGACCCCATTGGCGGTATTCAAAAACTCGCAGCCAAACTGGCTCCTGGCGGCATCATGCACATTTTCGTCTACGCCGAGCTGGGACGCTGGGAAATTCAGCTAATGCAGCAAGCGATCGCGCTTCTCCAGGGCAATCAGCGCGGTGATTACCAGGATGGAGTCAAAGTTGGTCGGCAGATTTTCGCAGCGTTGCCAGAAAACAATCGTCTCGTGCAGCGGGAGAAAGAGCGCTGGTCTTTGGAAAATCAGCGGGACGAAAACTTTGCCGATATGTATGTTCATCCCCAGGAGATTGATTACAACATCAATAGCCTATTTGAACTGATTGATGCTTCTGGGCTGGAGTTTATCGGCTTTTCTAACCCGCGATCGTGGCAACTAGAACCCTTACTGGGGAAAGCACCTGAATTAATTGAGCGAGCAAGCCAGATGAGCGATCGCCAGCGGTATCGCCTGATTGAACTACTCAACCCCGAAGCCGTCACCCATTACGAGTTCTTCCTGGGACGACCTCCATTGCCAAAATTTACTTGGGCTTCCGACGATACCTTGCTACAAGCCAGTCCAGAACGCAATCCTTGTATGGATGGTTACCCAGGGCAGTGCCTGTTTAATGAAGACTATCAAATCGTTCATCTCACCCCGGAAGAGTGCCAATTTCTGCAAGCGTGCGACCAAAACCACGCAAACCCACAAACTATTCAAACCCTGCTGGCAGCAACCTCCCTATCCTTAGAGAACGTCAGAAAGTTATTTACAGATCGATTGATTTTGTTAGTTCCAACTTGACGTTAAGTATTATTACTCTGCGTGATATGATCACTGGTGGTCTGGAAAGTGAGTAAAGCTTGGAGCCGATGCTCCAGACGAACTCTTGACAAAGACCGACGTTATTTCTTGTATCCCACAGCGGCTAATGAGGGAAGTATCTAACCAGAACCCTGCATCGTCGGAATCCAAAGACTCAATGCGGGATTACTATCAGCTTCAGTGGGAACTGTTGGTGACCACGCTGATACTTACTGCTATCTTTTTTGCCTTTGTCTGGTATTTTTATTCCCTCGCAATTGCTCTGAATTATTTACTTGGAGCGTGCACAGGTGTGGTTTACTTGAAAGTGTTGGCTAGAAACGTTGAGCAGTTAGGTACAGAAAACAGTAAGGTCGGAAAGTCCCAAATCGCACTTTTCGTTGGGGTGATTATAGTAGCAACTCAATGGAAACAGCTACAGGTTCTACCGATTTTTCTAGGGTTTTTAACGTACAAAGCTGCCCTTCTTATCTATATGCTGCGAATCTTAATGCCTTCTGACTCTCGTTAGTCAAGCATTCTGAGATTCTTGACTCGCAATCCTCTGGCAAACCTGTTCGGAGTCCAATGTTGAGCTTTCCTGCTACTCCTATTCTTCCTTTAGCCAGTCTAGAAGTCGGTCATCACTTTTACTGGCAAATTGGCAATTTGAAAGTGCACGGGCAGGTATTTCTCGTCTCCTGGTTTGTGATTGCTTTGCTGGTGCTTGCCTCCGTTTTGGCGACCCGAAACATCCAACGCATTCCATCTGGTATCCAGAATCTGATGGAATACGCATTGGACTTTGTTCGTGAACTTGCAAAGAATCAACTGGGCGAAAAGGAATTCCGTCCCTGGGTGCCATTTATTGGCACTCTCTTTTTGTTCATTTTTGTGTCGAACTGGTCAGGCGCATTGATTCCCTGGAAGTTAATTAAGCTTCCTGAAGGTGAATTGGCAGCTCCTACAAACGATATAAACACAACAGTTGCATTGGCATTGCTGGTGTCTCTCGCGTATTTCTACGCTGGATTCCGTAAGAAGGGCTTGGGCTACTTTGCGAAGTATGTTCAGCCAACTCCAGTTCTGCTTCCAATCGCAATCTTGGAAGATTTCACCAAGCCGTTATCTCTCAGCTTCCGACTTTTTGGAAACATTCTGGCGGATGAGTTGGTAGTAGCGGTGCTTGTTCTGCTAGTTCCTCTGTTTGTGCCATTGCCAGTTATGTTGTTGGGTTTATTCACCAGTGCGATTCAGGCACTCGTGTTCGCAACACTGGCAGGGGCATACATTCACGAGGCTCTGGAAGGACATGGAGAAGAGGAGCATCACTAGTGCCCTCGTAAAAAGTTTGGATCTTGGAATAGGATTTCGGTTTCGCTTCAGTTTGCTGATTGATTCCGACTATCTTTCCAAGTTCTGAAACCTGACAAATTCACTTTTGTTCACCCGTTTTGTTCACGTACGCATTAGAGGAAATAACATCATGGATCCATTAGTTGCTTCGGCTTCTGTTCTCGCTGCTGCACTGGCGATCGGATTGGCATCTCTCGGTCCTGGCATTGGTCAGGGAAATGCATCTGGACAAGCAGTAGAAGGGATTGCTCGTCAACCCGAAGCAGAAGGTAAAATTCGCGGTACGCTGCTGCTGACGTTGGCGTTTATGGAATCCCTGACCATTTACGGTCTGGTTATTGCTCTGGTGTTGCTGTTTGCAAACCCCTTCGCATCGTAGGATTGCACGTTTAGCGCTGTGGTAGGGGGACTTGAGTTGTTTCCCCTACCTGCGCTCAAGGCTAACCTGTGCTTCCTAGTTGGGGTTCTATCCCTGATAACAAATTGGCGACGTTACCAACCGTGTAGCACTGCGATCGCAGTTTAGAAGGGGAAAGATGTTTGATTTTGATGCAACTTTGCCATTGATGGCAGTTCAGTTTTTATTACTGGTAGTCGTCCTAAACGCTGTATTCTACAAGCCGCTGACAAAGGCGATCGAGGATCGCAACGATTATATTCGTCGTAACCAGGTCGAAGCTCAAGAACGGCTCTCAAAGGCTGAAAATTTGGCAAAACAATACGAAGATGAGCTAGCGGATACTCGCAGGCAGTCTCAAGCGTTGATTGCAGCCGCTCAAGCAGATGCTCAAAAGGTTGTGGCTACCAAAATCGCTGAAGCGCAAGAGCAAGCTCGTCTTCAGCGGGAGCAGGCTCAGCGGGAGCTTGATCAGCAGAAGCAAGAAGCTATGAGCGCTCTAGAGCGGGAAGTTGATTCCCTCAGTCATCAGATTCTAGGGAAGTTGCTGGGTTCTCAAGTTTGACGACTTTTGACGCAAGTTTTCGTAGCAGCATTTGGGAATAGGCAGCATAAAAGTGAGATGGGAACAGCGCAGTTATGAGTATGTTGGGAACTTTTGTATGGCTAGTTGCGGAAGCTGGGGCGGAAGCTTCTGAGGAAGGAGGGTTTGGCATTAATCCAGACATTCTGGAAACCAACCTGGTCAACCTTGCGATTGTAGCCGGACTCTTGTTTTACTTTGGTCGTGGTTTTCTGGGGAAAATCTTGAGCGATCGCCGCTCCTCGATTGAAGCCGCTATCCGTGAAGCAGAAGAGCGTAAGCAGCAGGCGGCTGCCGCACTTGCAGATGAACAGCAGAAGTTAGCTCAAGCACAACAAGAAGCCGCTCGAATTCGAGCATCGGCAGATGAGCGGGCGGTTGCCACAAAAGCAGCAATTCTGGAACAAGCTGAGAGAGATATTCAGCGCTTACGGGAATCTGTGACGCAAGATCTGGACACAGAGCGGTCACGGGCGATCGCCGAGTTACGGCAACGCATTACAACACTGGCTCTGCAAAAGGCTGAAGCTGAATTGCCTTCTCGCTTGAACGATGATGTGCAAAGAAGCATCGTAGATCGCAGCATTTCAATGCTTGGAGGTGCTTCATGAAAGACACAGGAATGGTAACCGGTGAGATTCTAGAGCGTTATGCCCAGGCGTTGTTGTCGGTCGCTCAAGATAACGATATCGTTGATCAAGTTGGGCAGGACGTTAACACTATCCTGTCTTTGCTGAAGGATTCCCAAGATTTGAAGGACTTTCTAGCAAGTCCTGTTTTTAAGGCTGAAGACAAGAAAGCAGTCTTAACAAGGGTTTTGGGTGATAGCGTCCATCCCTACACACGCAACTTCTTACTTGTTCTAGTCGATCGTCGTCGCATTGTGTTGCTAGAAGGAATTTGCAAAGAGTTCCAGGCGCTTCTACGGAAATTAAACCAGATTGTTTTGGCAGAAATAACGTCTGTTAATGAACTAACCGACGACCAGAAGCAAGCGTTGCGGGAAAAAGTGATTACCCTAACGGGTGCGCGCAGTGTTGAACTGGAAACAAAACTGGATCCCGATCTAATTGGCGGTGTCATCATCAAAATCGGTTCCCAAGTCATTGATGCCAGTCTGCGTGGGCAACTGAGACGGATTTCCTTGCGCCTGAGTAATGTTTCTTAGGTCTGCTCAACTAGGAGTTTTGCAGTAGGATTCATTGTCCAAAACTCGATTTCAAGCTTAGAACCAACCCTTTGTTCACCCTTTGAGAGAGCAACTCTATGGTAAGTATTCGACCTGATGAAATTAGCAGCATTATTCGCCAGCAGATTGAACAGTATGACCAGGATGTGAAGGCATCCAATGTTGGTACGGTTCTAAAGGTTGGTGATGGTATTGCCCGGATTTACGGTTTGGAAAAAGCAATGGCGAGTGAGCTGTTGGAGTTTGAAGATGGTTCTATCGGGATTGCCTTGAACCTGGAAGAAGATGATGTCGGTGCGGTGTTGATGAGTGACGGGCGCGGCATTGAGGAAGGTAGTTCTGTAAAGTCTACCGGACGGATTGCTCAGGTGCCTGTTGGTGATGCACTGATTGGTCGCGTAGTTGATGCGCTGGGTCGCCCGCTTGACGGCAAGGGCGAGATCCAAACCTCTGAAACTCGCTTGCTAGAGTCAATGGCTCCTGGCATCATTGCCCGGAAATCTGTGTGCGAACCGATGCAAACTGGGATTACCGCAATTGATTCTATGATTCCCATTGGTCGTGGACAGCGGGAACTCATCATTGGTGACCGTCAAACTGGAAAGACGGCGATCGCGATCGACACGATTCTGAACCAGAAAACTGAAAACGTGATTTGCGTCTATGTTGCAGTCGGTCAAAAAGCATCCACTGTCGCCAATATTGTGAACGTGCTGCGCGAACGGGGTGCCCTGGATTACACCATTGTTGTAGCCGCAAACGCCAACGACCCTGCCTCTTTACAGTATCTGGCTCCCTACACCGGAGCAGCAATGGCAGAATACTTCATGTACAAAGGCAAGCACACCCTGGTGGTATATGATGACCTTTCCAAGCAAGCCCAAGCCTATCGCCAAATGTCGCTCTTGCTGCGTCGTCCGCCCGGTCGGGAAGCTTATCCTGGAGACGTATTCTATCTCCACTCTCGCTTGCTGGAACGTGCTGCCAAGCTGAACGATGCCTTAGGTGGTGGCAGTATGACTGCGCTGCCAATTGTAGAAACTCAGGCAGGTGACGTTTCTGCTTACATTCCTACCAACGTGATTTCCATTACGGATGGTCAAATCTTCCTCTCCACTGACTTGTTTAACTCTGGTTTGCGCCCAGCAGTGAATGCCGGGATTTCAGTATCCCGCGTAGGTTCTGCAGCTCAAACCAAAGCGATGAAAAAGGTTGCTGGTAAGGTGAAGTTGGAATTGGCACAGTACGACGATTTGCAAGCCTTTGCCCAGTTTGCTTCCGACCTGGATAAAGCCACTCAAAATCAATTGGCACGGGGTCAGCGTCTGCGGGAAATCTTGAAACAGCCGCAATTTTCACCCCTCTCTGTGGGTGACCAGGTTGCGGCGATTTATGCCGGGATCAATGGCTACCTGGATGATATTCCTGTTGATAAGGTCACTGGCTATCTGCAAGGATTGCGGGAATATCTGGCAACGAGCGCTCCCAAGTACGGTGAGTTGATTCGTGAAAAGCGCGAACTGAGTGCCGAGGCAGAAGAAGCTCTTAAGGCAGCGATCGCTGAGTACAAGAAAACCTTCCTGGCAACTGTGTAAATAGGGAATGGGGAATCGGGAATGGGGAGTGGGATTTGACCTCTCCTCATCCCTCATCCCTAGCCCCTCATCCCTAATCCCTGATCAAACTTATGCCAAACCTAAAATTTATTCGCGACCGAATTCAGTCGGTCAAAAATACGAAAAAGATTACGGAAGCCATGCGACTGGTTGCGGCTGCAAAAGTGCGTCGGGCACAGGAACAAGTGATTGCAACCCGTCCATTTGCAGATAGGCTGGCTCAGGTGCTTTACGGCTTACAAGCTCGGTTGCGGTTTGAAGATGCAAATTTACCCTTGCTACGCAAGCGTGATGTGAAAACAGTCGGGATTCTGGTAATTTCTGGCGATCGCGGCTTATGTGGTGCCTACAACTCCAACGTGATTCGTCGAGCTGAGAACCGAGCCAAAGAACTCAAAGCTGAAGGGATTGATTACCGTTTTGTGATTGTTGGTCGTAAAGCGGCTCAATACTTCCAGCGTCGTGAGCAGCCAATTGAAGCCGTTTTCTCTGGATTAGAGCAAGTTCCTACGGCCTCCGAAGCATCCAAAATTGCCGATACCCTGCTGGAACTGTTTTTGTCTGAAACAGTTGATAAAGTTGAGTTAATTTACACTCGCTTTGTGTCGTTGATTAGCTCCCGTCCAGTAGTTCAAACCCTGTTGCCGCTCGATCCACAAGGGTTGGAAGTAGCAGATGACGAAATCTTCCGCTTAACTACTCGTGGCGGGCAATTTGAAGTTACACGAGAGAAAGTTGCGGCTCCTACGCAGAACTTCCCGAAAGACATGATCTTCGAGCAAGATCCGGTGCAAATTTTGGATGCTCTGTTGCCGCTTTACCTCAACAACCAGTTGCTGCGAGCATTGCAAGAATCGTCTGCCAGTGAGTTGGCAGCTCGGATGACGGCAATGAGCAGCGCCAGCGACAACGCCAAAGAACTGATTTCTAGCCTCACGCTGTCTTACAACAAAGCACGTCAGGCAGCGATTACTCAAGAAATTCTGGAAGTCGTTGGCGGTGCAGAAGCGTTGAAATAGCCATTCCTAACTATCATTTCCTCAAAAGCGTCTGATCATCAGGCGCTTTTTTGTTGTCGCATTGATCAAGCAAAAGGGAGAGGCGATCGCATCAGGGGTTTGAATGGAGTGTGCAGGAGCAATAAGTGTCGGGTTTAGATCCTCAACCCAACCTACTAGATTGGGCGATCTGCTGAAAATATACAGAGAGATTCTCGCGAATCAGCTTAGACGGCATATTATGCGGAAATAATCGGCATAAGTAGTAATTTGGGATCTTAGGCAGAATGATTCAGCCTAACTGTCCCTATTGGGATCTTAGGCGGAAAAATTCAGTCTATTAATAGTTGTGCTGCTTAGTTGGTCGGTGGGGACAGTAGTTTGAATCGTATTGGTTGGCGCTCAGTATCAGGCTAGGTCAGCTTGTTTCTGAAGTGATTACACTCATCCAGTAGAGTATTGAGTTCCGCAGCTACTTTCCAAGGATTTCGACCTTTGAATGGGGCTGCGATTACAGCTTCGTAAGGATTTCTCCCAGTTTGCTTGACGGCTACGATCGCTGATTTGGTTGAGAATCCACGTCCAGCTATGAGCCATGCCGCTAAAACGTGTCCTGTGCGCCCAATTCCGCTGGAGCAATGAACAACCACTTTCTCATTCTGTTGGTTAGCGATGGCTAAAAACGGCAAAATCCGGTGAGCAAGAATTTCGGGGGTAGCAAGGTTAAAATCCTTAATCGGTGCCCAACAAACTTGGTCGAGTCCGAAGACTTGTCGATAAAAGCCAAGCAAATCTGGATAGCGAGTTAGCTGAGTTTCGGGCAATAAACAGCAGACACGCTGAATACCTTGATTTTGCATAAAATTGATCCACTCCCTGACTTTTTCGTAAGTGTAGCCAGGTCGAGCAGAACCAAATACGATGAGTTCATTTTCTGAAGCCGCAGCAAATTTGAACATACTGTATTGTCAAGCTATATCCCAACCAATCTTAACTCTTAAGTTTTCTTATCAGTTCAATGTGTCAAAGTGAGGAACGAGTATTCTGTAATAAGGTTGTGTTCGCGCATCACAACAACGCTGTTGCAGCGGATTGCCGAGAGCCGTTGGTATTGATGCGAAGAATATTTGCAGCCGCTGAACAGCAACGTTATGCCGCAAGTCCTCGGTTGGGACAGTAGCTTGAAGTTGCTTGTGAGGCGTTCACAATCAGAGTGACTTAGATTAGGTGGCTGTAACGACAATTTGTAACTACAATTGGATATTGTAGCTGTCGTTCAGTTATGGAATATGAATGGGATGAAGCAAAACGTCTTGCTAATCTTCGTAAGCACGGAATAGATTTTATCGATGTTCCAACCATGTTTGATGGCGACATTGTAACGGTTGAGGACGATCGTTACGGTTATGGAGAGCGGCGTTTTGTCACATTCGGTTTGTTGCAAGGGCGAGTGATTGCCGTTGTCCATACAGAACGTGAGGATTGCACCCGTATTATTTCTGCAAGAAAAGCGACGAAATATGAACAACGAACCTACTTCGAGCAACTCTCAAACTGATTGGCAACGTTTGGATGCGATGAGCGATGAAGATATTGATTTATCAGATTGTCCAGAGATTACACCAGAAATGTTTGCTAAGGCGGTAGTACGTCGGGGGTTAACTGCTGCAAAAGGCAAGGCACAAGTTACACTCCGCATTGATAGCGATGTGTTGGAGTGGTTTAAGTCTCAAGGGCGGGGTTATCAAACCCAGATCAATCAGTTACTACGAGCGTATATGGAAGCACATCAAGAAGCTCGCCAATAAATAGCAGGTTAGTGTTGTGTTTGCAGCGGTATAACAAACCCAGTGCAGCGGATTGTCGAGATCGGTTGGTGGAACACAAAGACCATTGACAACCGCAGACTGGGAACGTTAGCCTGAGAATTTCTGTATAAAAATCCAGAATGGGTAAATAGGCGGATCATTTCTGTGTAACTCCTTCCTTTAAGTGGAAGTTTTTAGGATAGCGGTAAAGATTTAGTGAGATGGGTAATGTTTCATATAATCTGCGGGTTGCATCTGAAACAAAAATGACTGAGGGGCGCGATCGCAATGAAGTACTGGTATGAAACGATCGCCGTGACTCGACGAATTTTGACGGAACTGTGGCGTAGACGGCGGAGTTTAGTGTTTTGGGCAATGTTTCCGATCGCCGTTCTCCTACTCAATGGGCTGATTTTTGCAGAACGCTCTAAAACGGCTTTGCCAGAACCACTGACCTTAGGGCAGGCATTGGAACGGGCGGCTCCGGCAACTCTAGTGGGTGCGGCGTTGTTCTTTAGTTGCCTGGGTGGCAGTGTGGCAACAGTGGTGGCAGAACGGGAGCAGCGCACCCTGAAACGACTCTTTCTCAGTCCCTTGAGTGGGGTTGCTTACTTTTTGGGAATCGGTTTGGCGCATGGGGTGATCGCGATCGGGCAAACGGTTTTAGTGGTTGCAGTTTCTGTGATGTTGGGGGCAACCTTTCAAGGCTCTCCACTTCTGGCAGGCACTATCATTCTTCTAAGCATCCTGACGTATGTGGGAGTGGGCTTTATTTTGGGGACGCAACTCGCCCGCCGCACGGAAGACATTAATACGTTGGTGTCTGCTTTTGGGGTGCCGCTGTTAATTTTAGGTGGGGCGTTTGTGCCAGCATTCATCTTCCCCAAAGTGTTGTTGAATCTGGCGCAATACAACCCGGTTTACCACATGAATGAAGCGCTAACAAAGGTGGTTGCAGAAGGCGATGACCTATCCCAAATTGCCCCTCACTTTAGATTTTTGGCAATTTTCGCTAGTTTGATGGTGGTAGCCGGATGGATTTCTTACCGTCGGATGCTGCAAGTGGAACGGAGACTGTGAGGCAAAGGCAAAGGGCAAAAGGCGCAAGGCAATCAGTAATACAGTGGTTACTAAGTGGCAAGCCACAGTTCGGCGAGTGTGGATGGTGGGGTGTGGCGAATGCAAAAGAAAACCGCTGTAATTGGGCTTGATGGTAACCGTTAAATGCTACCCAGAGGCAGGTAAGGTGCTGAGAATTGAGCGGCTAAACAAAAGCTATGGGCAACGGTTAGTTCTGCGTGATCTGAATCTGACGATTGCTGCTGGGCAAATTTATGGGCTACTGGGTCCGAATGGGGCAGGAAAAACTACAACTATTAATATTCTTTGTCACTTACTGCGGGCTGACAGTGGACTGATTCGCATTAATCACAGTGCAGTTTCGGAACAGACGAAGCGGTTGATCGGGGTTGCGCCTCAAGAAACGCTGCTGTATCGCTACCTGACGTGTGAAGAAAATTTGCGGTTTTTTGCCAGCCTGTATGGATTCCGAGGGGCAGCCCAAACCCAACGAGTGCAGGCATGTTTAGCTGCCGTGGGGTTAAGCGATCGCGCCAGCAGTATTGCCGAAACGCTGAGTGGCGGAATGCAAAGACGGTTGAGTATGGCGATCGCGTTGGTGCATCAGCCTAAACTGTTGATTTTGGACGAACCAACAACAGGCTTAGATTTAGAAGCTCGGTTTGAGATGTGGCAGTTAATCCGGCAACTTCAACGCGAAGGCATCACCATTTTGCTGACGACGCACCTGCTAGACGAAGCCGAACGATTGTGCGATCGCATTGGCATTCTCAAAGACGGGCACATTTTGGCAGAAGGCAGTTTGGCAGACTTGCGCCAACACATTCCGGCTCAAGAAGTTCTTGTGATTCAAACTACTCAAGAAGAAAAAGCGATCGCCCGCGCCCAGGAACTTCAATTTCCCCATCGTCGCTATGGCAGTGATCTTGCTTTCTGGTTGCCGCAACCGATGGAATTGCAAGAAATCATCACCCTGTTTGATGGCATTCCATTGGATTCAATTTCCCGCCAGCCTGTACGGTTAGAACATATTTATCTCGAAATCATGAGAACAATGTTCAATTCTTGACGAAATCCGGGCGAACGTCGCTATTTTGTTGCAAGAGTGCCTTCAGGCTTTGCCAATCCTCTTGCTTAACGTGGTCGATCACCTGATCCAGTTGATCCCGGTAAGCGTAGAGCGATCGCAGCAGTGCCTCAGTGTTGTATCGTGCCATCATCACCCCCAACTCTGGATTGCCACCCCCCACGCGGCTCGTATCTCGGAATCCAGAACTTGCCAACGCCTTCGCCAATTTCAAAACGCTGGTATCGTTTTCTCCCCGGCAAGCCGCAATTAAACTCGCACTCACCATCACTGGCAAATGAGAGATCCAGGCAACTGCGCGATCGTGCTCATCCGGTGGACAGTGGTAAATCCGAGCATCTAACCGTTGAACCAATTCTTCAACCGCTTTAAGCGCGGCGGGTGGCGTTTTTTCAGTGGGTGTAAACACGTAAGGACAGCCAGCAAACAAATTATGCTCGGCAACTTCAATCCCACTTTCTGATTTGCCTGCCATAGGGTGCCCGCCGACAAAATTGTGCCAGTGAGGGGAGATCGCCTGCACCACCCAGCCTTTGACTGACCCCACATCCGTCAGAATCGTGTCTGGCTGGAGGTGCGGAATCAACTCCAACACTGTTGCCTCCATCACGGAAAGCGGAGTACAAATAAAAATCACCTCTGCTTGCCCCATCAGGCTCAGGTTTGTGCTGGCATCATCTGCTGCCCCTAAAGCGATCGCCCGTTCACAGGTCTGCGCTTTGCGGCTAATCCCAAAAACCCGGTGTCCCTGCGATCGAAAATCCAATCCTAATGATCCGCCAATTAATCCAAGTCCTACAATGCCAATATTCATCGTCTTCTTCACAAAATCGCCCAGCCTAATGTTGTTTTGTTCACGGCAGTTACCACCTTTCTAACCGGATTTAGGCTTAGAATAAGCGTTCCAAGCCACAGCTTCTCAGATTCTTCAATTAAGGAACAACAGTGGAGCGCTTAAGGTCAGTCCGTGGGAATCCTGATGAAAGAATCGCTTGGGATAATCGCAAAGGAAAGCTCGCATGAACTCCGAGGACCTTTTAAAACAGTACGCCACCGGTGAGCGAAATTTTCCGGCTGCAAAACTCAGCGAGGCAAACCTGAGCGGAGTCAACCTCAGCAGAGCAAACCTGAGTGGCGCAAACTTGAGTGTGGCAAATTTATGCGGCAGTAACCTAAGTGAAGCCAATTTGAGTAAAGCTAAGTTAAACGTGGCCAAACTCAGCGGAGCCAATCTCAGCAAAGCCAATTTGGAAGAAACCAATCTCAACGTCGCCAACTTAACCCTTGCAGACCTGAGCCATGCCGAACTCCGGCACGCATCTCTAGTAAGAGCGGAAATGGCAAGAGCAGAATTGAGTGCTGCGAACCTGAGTTATGCCAATCTGTCTGGAGTTGATTTAAAAGACGCTAAACTCAGAAACGCCAATTTAAGTCATGCCAATATCAGTCGAGCAACGCTAAAATGGGCGACTTTTACCTCAGCCAATCTCACTCAGGCAAATCTTCATGGCACCGATCTCAGCAGTTCTGATCTGAGCGGAGCCGATTTAAGTCATACAGAACTCCGGCAAGCAAACCTCAGCCGCGCCAACCTTCGAGGAGCCAATTTGAGTGGAGCTAACCTGCGCTGGGCAGACTTAAGCGGCGCGGATCTGAGTTGGGCAGACTTAAGCGGTGCGCGGTTGAGTGGCGCAAATTTAACGGGTGTAAACCTGAGCTATGCCAACTTGCTGGGAACGATTCTTGTACACGCTGACCTGACACGGGCAAGTTTGATTGGTGCAGACTGGGCAGGTTCTGATTTAAGCGGGGCAACCCTGACGGGGGCGAAGTTGCACGGGGTATTGCGCTTTGGTATTAAAACTGAGGGGATTTTGTGTGAATGGGTAGATTTGAGTCCTAATGGAGATCAGAGCGATATTTGCCATCTCCCAACTGAGCGACTGCGGCTGTTTTTCCACGAAATGCCGCCGACTGTTCGGTTGACCATCGATGCAGAATTTGATCCAGAGGCACACTACGCCTTAGCAGCAACCTACTGCCAACTGGCGCGGCGCTATCAAATTATGTTGCCCCCTCCTAATATTCGGGTGGGGCGACGACGAACAGCGCTGACGTTTGAAATGAAAAGTGATGACGAATTATTTTTAGCATCTTATGTTGCGATTTTGCCGTTCAAGGATGCGGCTTGCGCTCAGGAAAATCTATTGTCGTTGTTGAAGCTGTTGCGTGGGGAAGATTTATCTGGCGACGCAAAGCCAATGCCGCTAGCTCAAGAATTAGAAACAGCACTGAACCAGTTTGCTGCTAAAGCTGAAGGAGTTCAACTTCCAGCGAGTTGCGAAATGCTGTTGAAAAAGGCGACGTTTTTTGAAGCTCCAACCCAAACGACTCTGGTAACGTCTAAAAGTCAAAATTTGACGATTTATACCCATCCCTGTTTTGGTAAGCGAGTTGTGCCTGGCTCGGCATTTGTCAATCCTCCAACGGCAGCGATCGCAGAGGGTACTGGCAGCGAGTTACCGTCTCTCAGTTCTCTGGTTGACTTTGTTCAGAGTTTTCATGCACCAGAAGCGATTTCAATCAGCAAGAATGGATCTGGCGAGAGCGAGAAAAAACAAACCTTGAAAGGGATGGAATAAATTCCCTGGAATGACCGATGGCATTACAGGAATCCAAAGTATCTGTGTCAGAATTGAAGTTCATTGAGTACCCGAGAGTTCTAGATTCGTGATTGAGGTAGAAGTTCATCAGCAACTCCGTGCTTTTTTGCGGCAACAAGGCGAGTCCTACTGGTCCCATCACCTCACGATGGCACGGTTGGTTGCACGGGCACTGCGTTTAGGTCGAAGCGCGTTGATTCAAACCAGTGCGTTTTCTGGCTATCACGAACGCTATCGGTTGAGTTATCTCGTTCCGGTGCTCATGTGGCAGGAAACTGTGGTTCTGGTCGCTCCTGAGGCGGTACAGCAACGGCTCCTCATGGTGGAAATTCCTCAGTTGCGTCAGTGGATTGGTACTACTAAATCGATTCAAACGGGCGATCGCCTCCCATCGCCTGAGTTTCAAGGGTTGCTACTGGTTACCCCAGAGGACTGGTTACGCGATCGTCTCTATCAAGAAGGGCGCTTTCCCAACTACATCCCCACAATCATCGATGGGGTAGATGATTTAGAAGCGTGGGTACGGGCTCAACTTACCAGCCACATTCATCAGGCTGATTGGGAAGCATTGATGCTCGCCTGTCCTGAACAAGGGGACGTAATTCGAGATACGCGCATCCAACTGACAAAGGCAATTTTTCAGCACCCGGTCAATCCTTACGAGTGCTACCTGATCGACCCACCAGAGCAAGACTTGATCCATTTTTTGTTTCATCGCTTACAGCGATCGCCGTTAACTTGTTCTGATTCTGGCTCTTCAGCCTTTGCTCACCTTCCCGCTGCGTGGCAGGCATTTTGGCGCTCACTGCAATCGGGCCGGGCAATGATATGGACCGAAGTTGCCCGCCAACAAGGTGCTTTTTCACTGCACTGCGGACCAACAGACTTGGCGGCAGATCTAGAACCGATTTGGACGCAGCAGCCTGTTGTTTTAGTGGGAGGGGCACTTGATCTAGATTCTGATGCTGCCGTGTTCCGCCAGCGAGTTGGGCTAGGCGAGCTAACGTGCATTAAGTTCTCCCCCGATCGGCAGGAAGAGTTGATTCATCTCTATCTGCCAGATAAGCTGCCCATGCCCAATACGCCTCAGTTTCAGGCAGCGCTAATTCAGGAAATGCATACGTTGCTCCAGTTAAGTGCTGGAATACCAGGGTTAACAGTGCTGTTAATTGGGGATACTCCCCTGAAAAGCCAGGTTGGCTCGATTCTGGCCTCTGAGTTTGGCTCCAGAGTGCAGGTGGAGCGCACTTGCCTGGATGATAACGGCGTATTGGTAACCGGTTGGGATTTCTGGCGACAGCATCAGCGAGTCTTGCCCTCTCCCCATCTGCTGGCGATCGCCACCTTACCCATCCCTTCGCTAGAGCATCCCCTCGTGGCAGGGCGGGTTGCCTACTACAAAAAGCTACGTCAAGATTGGTTTCGGCTGTATCTGTTACCAGCGGCATTGAATGAATTGCAACGCGCGATCGCCCCTGTTCGGGATCGCCAGGGAATTGTGGCGTTACTTGATAACCGCGTCATTCACCGCAGCTATGGAAACCACGTGCTAACAGCGCTCAACCCCTCTGCCCGCATCGGTTATCTCGATATCAGCCTCTTTCCCCGTTCCGATTATTCCGTAATGGATTAGGCGTTATCATCGAAAATGCAGAGCTTTAGAACAATGGACAATGGGTGATTCAAAGCGACGTAAAGAAAATCTTGGAGAAAAGTACGGACAGGAAGCAAATATTCTTCCCTGGATGCCTGTCACAAAAACTCAAGCAACTCAGTTTGTGAAATGGAGCACCCGCGGAGCCTGGGGAGGAATTGTACTGCTGGTGATTTGGTGGCTCACCGTTCGCTTTGTTGGTCCTGCCTTTGGCTGGTGGCAGGTAAACTAGCGGTTTGCATGTGCTCATCAACGTAATCTTGACGGTTCACGAAGCACGAAGTGGGACGGCAATGGGGCGATCGCTTCGAACAGCTTTATACTGATCCGCCGGGTACTGATCTAAATGTTGAAATAGGGCGATCGGTGCCACGACACGGCAGGTAAAAAACTCGATCGCCACTCTTTGATCGGGATATACCAACACTTTTGGCGATAAATCTTGGGGTTGTTTAACTCGCCACTGCCACTTTACTTGCGTAGGGACAGTATCAATTAAGCGGTGATGTGACCAGTCGCAAGCCTTACCCACCGCGCCAAACTCTCGCAGCTCTCGCTGTAATAGAGAGGCAATCACGAATGATAAAGGTGTGCGATCGCCCTCGATTGCCTCCATCACATCTTCCAAAGCCGCCTCAGGACGGGGAGGCTGCTGAGCATTCAACCCATGATTGAGCGCTTTCTCTAGTTGAGCCGTAGTGCTCATGGCTTCTGGCACTGCCCAAGTAACTCCAATTCCGTTATCCGCAGTGCGACACAGGTATGACACCAACCGCAACCCAGACTTCAGCTTTAACCCCGGAAACTTTAGTAACGAAGCACCGGGATTCATGGAGCTAATAAACCATTTTCCAGTGGAATTTGGAGCTTGACTATCAAACTCCTCTAAACTGCCCAAGCAAAAAAGGCTGCCTAAGTCACCCAAAAAACCTGGCTCTGGAGGGTCACTGCCATCTTGAAACGATGCAAGTAAGTCCGGTTGATTTTCCGATTCGGGCAATGATAGAGCACTCTTGATATGCTGCCGAACCTTCTGAAGCGCTTCGAGTGAAATTTTTTGAATAGGCATGGCAAAAAGGAGTGCGCCTTTGAGAGAGGAAGTAACGATGATTAGGAAAGCGCAAAGCGGGTTTATCTAGCTAGTATGCCCACAAATCAAAAACCCCTTACCTTTTCTCTAGAATTCAAAACATTTGGCTAAATTGAAGGGGCTTTGAGCTTGTCTGAAACTAACGCGATCGCTTCTCAACACTCCACCTCACTCCTGCTCAGTTGCTCCCAATTCTTGCTGAATCGCTTCAGCAAACAGTTTAGGGTAAACCAACAAAAAAAAGCCCATCCACATGAAAACTAGCACCGTCACCAAGCCAGTCAGCCAAACTCGGTGCAGCAGCCACCAACTCCCGCTAATGCTGCCCATCCCAGTCAACCCGATTGACCACGGCTGACACCACCACGGTTTATAGCTCCACACCGTCTTAGACCTTTCTCTCGTCATGATTTTTCCTTGCTTTCCAGTTCTTCACTAACACTCAAAACGCTTACAAATCAAACTATCCAGAATTTTTTGCTAAGATACCCTTACAATTAGATTGGATGAGTACATATACACAGAGCGGATGACAGTATGGCTAGTGGCGAATCTCAGGTGCAGAGTTCTCTATCCGAACGAGAACTGCAAGTGATTGAACTTGTAGCCGCTGGCTTAACCAACCAGGAAATCGCTGAAAAGCTGGAGATTAGCAAGCGCACAGTAGACAACCATATCAGCAATATTTTGACCAAGACCGAGACCGAGAACCGGGTTGCCCTGGTTCGCTGGGCACTTCAGTGGGGCAAGGTTTGTATTGACAATGTGAACTGTTGCTCTCTTCCAAGCTTTGATAATGGTGTCAATGTTGAAAATGGTACTGGCAATGTGAATGGAGATCGACATTGAAGTATCAAATTCGCTGCGCGGGCTTACCGCTAGCAGTATACCGAGAAGTGGCAACTCACCTCCGGCAAGTGGATGGCGTTCAAACAGAGCTAGTTCCTCAGCGATCGCCGCAGTTTGACTACGCCCAAAGCCAAATTGACAGCCTTTGGGTCAGTTACGACGACTCAACTCCACAAGTGAGCGAGCGAGTGCGGCAAATTTTGGCTTACTATAGCGATCGCTACGGTATTTGGGAAACGATTGAATCGTATTAGAGAAAAAGCATGGGTTCGATTCAGGCAACTCGAGGCACACGAGATATTTTGCCCAACGAAATTCGGTATTGGCAGCAGGTCGAAGCTGTAGCACGCGATATTTTTGGCAAAGCAGCGTATCAGGAAATCCGGACTCCCATTTTTGAACAAACGTCTTTATTTGAGCGGGGAATTGGTGAAGCAACCGATGTGGTTGGCAAGGAAATGTATACCTTTAGGGATCGCGGCGATCGCTCCATTACGCTGCGCCCGGAAGGCACTGCCGGAGTTGTGCGATCGTACATCGAACATGGGTTAGGAACGCAAGGTGGTGTGCAGCGCCTCTGGTACTGTGGCCCAATGTTTCGTTACGAACGTCCGCAAGCAGGACGGCAGCGGCAATTTCATCAAATTGGTGTGGAAGTCTTGGGCAGTCTTTCACCACGGGCAGATGCTGAAGCAATCGCGATCGCAACCGATATTCTTAAAACATTAGGACTGAAAAACCTCGAACTAAACCTGAACTCTATTGGCGATCCCAGCGATCGCGCCCGCTTTCGAGAAGCCTTAGTTGCCTATCTCACCCCCTACAAAAACGAGTTAGATGAGGATTCTCAAGATCGCCTAACGCGCAACCCCCTTCGCATTTTGGATAGTAAAGACGCGCAGACGCAAAAAATTCTGGCAAATGCTCCCAGTATTCTGGACTATCTCAGTCCCGATTCCAAAACTCGATTTGACCAGGTACAGAATCTCCTCACCGCTCTGGGAATTGCTTACACCATCAATGCTCGTCTGGTGCGAGGGTTAGATTACTACACTCACACTGTCTTTGAAATTCAGTCAGCAGACTTGGGTGCACAGGCAACCGTTTGTGCCGGAGGGCGATACGATGGTCTCGTTGCAGAATTAGGTGGGACGGATACCCCGGCAGTGGGTTGGGCGATCGGGATGGAGCGCCTGATTATCCTGTTGCAGCAACTTCAAAACTTGTCAGGCGAAACCATTGATTTTTACCTGATCTCCAGAGGTGAACAGGCAGAAGCCCAAGCTCTCGTCCTAGCTCAAACCCTGCGCCATCACCACTTCAGCGTAGAACTAGACTTGAGCGGCAGTGCCTTTGGCAAGCAGTTTAAACGGGCAGATCGAAGCGGAGCGGCAGCCTGTCTAATTTTGGGAGATGCGGAGGCTGAAAATCAAACGGTGCAGTTGAAGTGGTTAGCAACGGGAACACAGCAAGCTCTATCTCAAGCAGAACTTCTAGCCACTATGGATAAATTGCATCAGCAGATCCAAACGGCTAGAGGCAATCATTAACTTTTCTAACGGGTGTGGGGCTGGGTTCTCCCGTCGTCCCCCCCTGGGCGTAGAATTGTGTCAATCTTTTGCACTTCTGTTTAATCAAGGAAATTCAGAATGTCTGATCTGATCAAACCTTATAATGGCGATCCCTTCGTGGGGCATCTGTCTACTCCGATCAGTGATTCCGCTTTTACCAGAGCTTTTATTGGCAACCTGCCAGCCTATCGTAAAGGCTTGTCTCCCCTAATACGAGGATTGGAAATTGGTCTGGCTCATGGCTACTTCTTGATTGGTCCCTGGGTGAAATTGGGTCCTCTACGGGACTCAGAATTTGCTGCGATCGGTGGACTAATTTCGGGCATTGCTCTAATTTTGATTGCTACTGCCTCTATTTCTGTATACGGGCTAGTAACTTTCACGGATGAGGAACTGACAGCAGCAAGCGCTGTGCAAACTGCTAGCGGCTCTCCTACCCGCACTAGTAGCTCCTTGCAATCAGCGGAAGGCTGGAGTCAACTGACAGGCGGATTCTTCATCGGTGCAACAGGGGGTGCTTTTGTTGCCTACTTCCTGCTACAAAACTTCTCGACTGTTGACTCAATTTTCCGTGGTCTAGTTAACTAACACGAAGTTATTTAAAAATTGGAGTTTACTCCAACATTCCTACTTGAATTTTGCAAAGCCTGGAATATTTTCTGGGCTTTTTTGTTTTTGCAATTACTTATACATAACCCTACATAACCCGCTTCACAGACAAAAGCCTGATGAAAAACTCACCAGGCTTGATTGATTAGGCTAGAAGTTAAGTGCTACCGAATGTATTCTTTGAGCACACTGTTACGGTTAGGATGGCGCAATTTACGCAGAGCTTTCGCTTCAATTTGACGAATGCGCTCACGGGTGACATTGAAAATCTGACCGATTTCTTCCAGTGTTTTCATGCGTCCGTCATCTAAGCCGTAGCGCAGGCGCAAAACATCTCGCTCGCGAGGGCTAAGGGTATCTAGAACGTTTTCCAGATCTTCTCTTAAAAGATTTTTCGCCACCTGGTCTTCTGGGGTTTCGCCATCAGACTCAATAAAGTCACCAAGTCGCGAGTCTTCTTCTTTACCAATGGGCGTTTCGAGAGAAATGGGAAGTTGAGCGGATTTTGCGATAAACCGCAATTTCTCAATCGTCATTTCCATCCGAGTCGCAATTTCTTCTTCTGTTGGTTTGCGTCCCATTTCCTGGGATAGAAGCTTGGTGGTTTTCTTGATACGAGAAATGGTTTCGTAGAGGTGAACTGGAAGACGAATTGTGCGAGATTGATCGGCGATCGCCCGTGTAATTGCCTGCCGAATCCACCACGTTGCATAGGTGGAAAACTTATATCCCTTCTCGTGGTCAAACTTCTCAGCCGCCCGAATCAAACCCAGACTACCTTCCTGAATCAGATCTTGGAAAGACAAACCACGATTCATATACTTCTTGGCGATCGATACAACCAATCTCAAGTTCGATTGCACCATCTTGTCCTTTGCCCGACGACCGAGGTGAAGTCGATGGCGAAAAGCTGGCAGAGACATGTTGACCGCATTTGCCCATTCAGCATCTTGAGGAATCCGATCCAACTGCTGTTGAAGTCCTTCTCGAATTCTTTCTAATTCAAGCAAATCAGCAATCTTCCGAGCCAACTCAATCTCTTCATCTGCTCTTAGCAGTCTGATGCGACCAATCTCTTGCAGATAAAGGCGGATTGAGTCTTCTGTGTAATGCTTCTTCTTCGTTTGAGTTCGACGACGACCTGGTCTAACCTTGCCAGCTTTACCATCTTCATCCGCAGATAGTTCTATGGGATCTTGATCATCGTCTTCCTCTTCCAGGTCGAAGAGATCCATTTCACCATCTGGTAGGTCATCCGAAGCGTTACCTAGCAACTCAAGTTCGAGTACATCGTTGGCCTGGGTCATGCCGCGTTCCTCATGCTCCTTAACTAACAAATTTGGAATTGGTCACCACTTTACACATGAGCACCATAAGCTGAATAGGGAGCGCACAGGGTCCACCTTAATCAGCAGATGTAGGCTGGATACTAAAGTATACTCTTTAGCCCACAGTCATCACCTTCATGTTAAAAAACCGAGTCTACAACCTCTTGGGGGCTTAGGTTGGCTAAGAACCTTTCGATTGTAACTTTTCTAACAAATGTTATCTGCTTTCTTTGTGTTTCGCCATACGACGGCTAATTTTGTGCATCATCTCATAACAAAACACTGACATGGCTGAACTTGAACAAAACATAACTGGATTAGGTGAAAAGCTCCTTGCTCCTAAACGGGCTGATCTACACATGCCCCTATGGAATCTCAACCATCCCCAATTACTTTGCTAAAGCGCCTGGCAGAAAAAATCAGAATCTCAACAACTGAAATAAGTGTTGATCTTCCTCTGCTACGTTAACTCAAAATTTTCCAATTTGGACTTGATTTGAGTATTAAGTTAAATCGCAATTCTAAATTAATGGATGGTAAACGAAACCTGCCTCTACTTATTGCTGAAAAGCCTCCGCCAATTGATTGAGTTTAGGCAATAATCCCTAAGCCCTGATAAAACCGGCTCTTAATACACCCAACCAGATGGAAAAAGAGATCTGAGAGGCTGCAACGAGTTGAGATGCTTTCTCAGAATTTGACTTGATTCGCGTTATGAACCGAAGTTGGGCATCGTTTACTCATTGTTTTCTTATAGAAAAACCACTTTTTGATTGAAAGAATCTATAGTAACTTGCTGCCTGGTTTCTTTAAGAGGAACTTATTAGCTGACGCTAGTACGATTGTCCATCAAATTGGTTGGCTGTAGGTCGGGTGGAGATGTTAGAAGAGTTTTAACCGCCTCATCACGCAGACTGCCCCAAAGACAGCACGACGTTTGGGAGCACGTTACTGCAAGCACAATTTTTTGCTGTGCAAGTTTGCAGGCAATTTTGTAAACGTGAGGTCTTTGTTGGACATCAAAGACGGCAATCTGACAAAACAGTTCATTCTGGTAGTGCATTCCAGTTTGAATCTTACTGTCAAACCAAAACTTGAACGTAAAGGCCTGTTGCTCATCAAGAATAAGGGGTAGCACGGGGATTACCTATTTATTTAGTAGAAGTAAACACTGGTTCCAAAAGGCAAGCTAGTTGATCCACTGATTGATTGCAGTTAAGACTTACTACTCGTTAAGCGCTGGGTCCGTGTTGCCATAGCTGTTCGATAGACACAAACTCATACCCCTGTTGTAACAGGATGGGAATAAGCTGATTTGCAATCTGGGCGACATCTTCCCCGCCACAGTAGCCATCGTGCAGAACAATAATTGATCCATTTCTAACCTGCTCCAGAATTCGGTTGACTACAATTGCAACACCGGGGCTGACCCAATCTTCGGGAACTCCGCTTCACATCACAGGGCGATAGTTCCACTGTTGTAATAGGTTTAATGTTTTAGGCGTAAATAAACCGTTCGGTGGGCGGACATCTAAAATGGCGGAGGATTTGAGATGTCAAGCTTGAGCGATCGCCGTCTGTGTATCCTCCAGGCTCTGTTTCAGTTGCCGCTCCGACAACCGGGGAAAAGATTGATGATCGTAGCCGTGTAAACCGATCCAGTGCCCGCGTTGGCAAACTTTTCTGGCAACCTCCGGTGCACGGTTAACACAAACTCCCAGCCAAAAGAAGTTAGTAGAAACGTTGTACCGATCTAGAACCTCCAAAAGCTGGAGCGTGTGGTGAGGGTGCGGACCGTCATCAAAGGTCAGGGCAAGAACGGGGAAGCGATTACTTCCCGTGCAGAGGCAGTTCGGGAATAAGGGCTTAAGAACCCGATGAACAACTGGAAAAAGCGGGGCGAGTTGTAACGATGAAGCCATGGACAGAACCGCTCAAAAGATTTTTCAAAAACTTTTTCTTCCAGCTTAGCGAAAGGAACAGCAAGCCCGACGGGTATAAGCCGACTGTATGAGCGACAACAAGACCTCGCTACTAATAGGACTCACCAAAAAACCGTCAAATCCCGGGTTTTCTTCCTGGTAAACCCAGCTTGGAGCATGAAAATCTGTCAATGCAACAAGAGTGACTGGCTGAGCATCAGCACGAGTCCGCAAATCACCCAGCAATGCTTGTGACCAGGAAAGGTGATCCCCTGCCAAAATAATCAGGAAAGGCGGATGATCACGAGCTTGCACAACTGCTTGCTCTTCGGAGCAGGCAATTTCAACCGAGAAACTCGAACATCCCAGCAGCGACATCAAAAAACGAACCTGCCGAGGATGTTTCGCGAGTAGCAAAATATGGCTTGAGGCTGCATCCATTTCAGACCTAAATTCATCCATCCAACCAGGGTAATTACAGCTTGTTGTATCTACAATGCCTTTGCTTTCTGACTGAGGTCGCTGGTAATTGCAACGCTGCATCACGCGATGGTCATCCTCGAATGGGTATGGCATGGTGCTAAAAGCTTTTATGTCATGCACATAAAAAGTAAACCGCCTTAATAACGAGAATTGCCACATTTAGAGACTGCTGTATGTTGGTCAATATACTCGTTGCAAAACGGGCTGAAATCAGAAAAAATCCTCTGGAAACAAGCTGCAGTGCTTGTTTGAGCTGAGAACTTCTGACTCAAATGTTTCCAATTTTCTTAGGTTTCACCTAACTAACAAAAATATTTTGCGATGTGTCTTAAGTTGAGCTTACAATCGCTCCCTAAAAGTTGACTGCGAATGATACTTCATCGCAATTTTGCTGCTGATAGCGCTGTGAGTTTTAAGGATGCGTTGAGTTGAGGCGTTAGGGGGCTAACCGTGCCTTTTTGAGACGATTGCTTTCATACCATTCAGCGATCGCCGGCACCCAGACGTGAAAGTGGGGCCAAATAATTTCACAGAGTTTTTGTGCTTCTAACTGAGCATCTGCTTTCCAGCGAAGATCGAGCAAGTGCATTAGCGATCGCACGTTGGCAGACATGACCCAATGTTGCCGCACATCGAATGGAATCAATCCACGTGCGTGCTCTTCTGAGAAGCCAGCTTGCCCAACGCGTTCGGCATAGCGACGGCAGGCTTCCAGACACCACTCTATATCCTGCTGACGTTGTTCTAGGGTGTAGTCGTAGCGTTTTCCCTGGCGATCACTATAAGCTCCCAGAGGACGCAGGTAAAAAACCTCTTCCACATCTCGCTTGCCGTCTACTACATCAATAATTCGGCTGCCGGTGTAGCGAAACGATTGCACATCAAAACTAATGCCAACCCGGTGAGTACGGATTTGCTGCATCGTGCTGTGGGGAAACCATCCACAGTTCAAAACAATTTGAGGATGTTCCAGCGGTCCATAGTGACCCCGGTTACCCGCCAATAGGTTTTTGACGATCAGTTCACCGCATTTTTCTTCAGCAGGAAAGCGATCGCGTTCATCCCACACAAAACTCTCGGCGTAATCCTGATGCATTGCCGCGTAGATAACTTGCTGAGGGTTAGGCGTTTGGGCAATCACTTCAACGGTAAAGCGATCCATAGGTGACACGAGGGAATTACAATTTGAGCTTTCTAGGATAAGAGTTTTGTGCTCAAATTCAACACTGGTTTTTAATTTCTTAAACCATTTGCTTTTTTCTGAAGGAAGAGAGAGATTTGTGCCACGATAGGCTCAAATCGACTAAGCTATCAGTCAAATAACAGTTCAATGTGTCGAGTGAAAGGCTATATCGTGCCGAAGCGTCATCTTCTTATTTCAATCCTGGCTCTTGTTTGTTGTTGGGGGGGACCCGCTGAGGCCCAAACGCTGTTGCCTCACATCCTACGGTTAGATTTGACAAAACTGGAGCAGCAGGGAGTTGGTTTAGCACAGGAAGCCTCTCAGCTCGCGCAGTTCCAGCAGTATGAACTTGCTTTACAGCGAGCGAAGCTGGCAACCCAACTTGCCCCCAAAAGTGCAGAAGTTTGGGCATTGTTGGGGGGGCTGTATCTGCAAACCAATGGTTTAGATGATGCAATTACCGCGCTAAAAAAGGCTCAAACGCTCGACAACAAAAACTCGGCTGTTCTATTCGCACTGGGATCGGCTCATTTTCAAAAGGGCAAGTATGCTCAAGCGGCTGATTATATTACTGAAGGGTTGAAGGTTAAGCCGAACGTTCCAGGAGCACTCTTTGATCTGGGCAATGCGTATTTGATGTTGCGGAAGTACCCGGATGCCATCGGTCAGTATGAAAAAGCGGTTGCTCAAGATAAAAACTTTTGGCCTGCGATCAACAACATCGGGTTGATTAATTACGAATCGGGCAATATGGATGAGGCAATTCGTCGTTGGCAAACTGCGGCAGATATCGATCCCAAAGCTGCGGAGCCTCGGTTGGCGATCGCGGTTGCAACCTATACCAAAGGCGAACGGGAAAAGGGATTAACTCTTGGAGAGAGTGCGATTCGGTTAGACAGTCGTTATGCTGATTTGAAGTTTTTGAAGGAGAATTTGTGGGGCGATCGCTTGCTAGAAGACACCAAAAAACTGCTGGACGCTCCAAAAATTCGCGCCACTATCGTTCAACTACAGGAGCGCCCCTCCAGAACTCAGCGCCCCTCTCCACGATGATTTCCAGAGAACATTCAAAGCGTCAGGGGCAGGCACCGAAAATTAGAATTCTAGTTTGGACTTTGCTCCTCCTGCCATTGCTATGGATGGGATACCGTTGGGGTCGTAGCTACTTCATCCAACCAGAGGCAATTTTGGTGCTAGGTGGCGATCTAGACCGAGAGCATTTTGCTGCCTCTTTTGCGCGTGAACATCCAGACTTACCAGTTTGGATTTCTGGTGGCAGTAACGAAGCTTATGCGGAAGGGGTTTTTGCAGATGCCGGGATCGACTTTACGCGCCTGCATATCGATCGCACGGCTCAGGACACCGTCACCAACTTCACAACATTGGTTGACAAGCTACAAGTACAAGGAATCTCCAGCGTCTACCTGATCACCTCTGACTACCATATGCAACGAGCACGGGTAATTGGTGAGATCGTGTTTGGCAGCCGAGACATGTATCTCAAGCCAATTCCTGTGCCCTCTCAAAGAGACTCAGAGCCTGTTCTGAAATCTGTTCGTGATGGAGCCAGAGCCGTCCTTTGGGTAACAACCGGGCACACAGGTTCGACTCTGCAATCGCTTAGCAATAAGCCCTAGACCATTTCCTGTACCAGCACGTAGGGCTGCACGATAAGAGCACTAAACCGCTTGTTCTGATGTTGATCCCAATCGCTAATTTGGGCGGGAGACGGTTTTTGAATTAAGGCCTCGTCAATCCAACGTTGAACGTAGGGAACGTTATCGCTGGCGATCGCCACACCTACATCAATTAAGTCCAGATCTGGAGAAACCACAATCAACGAGTCTCGGCGGGCGTGAGGGGCTAGCCAGTTCCATTCTGCTTCATCTAACGCCTCAGACAATTCGGCTCGAAGGTTTTCCATATCCATTGACGATCCTAACCATTTGTACTTTTCTCGTGATTGGCACCGAAGTGAACAGTTTTAACCCACTTTAGTCGCTTGGGGCGAATCGACATCCGAGCAGTGGTACTTGCCACCACTGGTAGCCAGTGAAGCATATAAACTGTCCCGTAAGCCGCCCGCATTAACGAGAGCAAAGGGAAACGCAATGCATTCGTTGGGAGAGAAGTTTGCGCCGCGATCGCAGGATCAGCGCGACGAATTTTTCGCAATCCCAGTGTCATTCCAACTAACGACATTGCTACTGATAAACTGGCAAGCGGCGCATACAACATGGGTTGATGTCGCAACACTGCGATCAACGTGTCTGGAATGGTGGCACTGGGTAAAACATACTGCAAAACCCAGAAGACGAACATATCAATGGTTTTACGGGCACCTAAACGGTTTTGTAAAAGTGGCTGGTAGTAGTCTAAATAGCGTTGGTAGCCACCTTCTGCCCAGCGATTGCGTTGATGCCAGAGAGCGATCGCGCGAGTCACGCCCTCCTCCTCCACCGCTGGATAGGTCGTAGAGTCAATATCCCAATCATTTAGATGAAGCCGGATTGTTAAATCTAAATCATCTGTGATGGTCGCTTCATTCCAGCCACCGCATTGATCCAGCGCCGCCCGGCGCACAAATTGCCCATTCCCACGCAGTTCCCCAATGCCGCCCATCAAAATCCGCTGTTGCTGCCAAAACGCATCCAGCGCCATTTCCGCCACTTGCCCTTGAATCCACAAATTGCTACATACATTGGCAATTTGCTTTCGCACCTGCACAGCTCCCACTTCTGGTCGTTCAAATATGGGCAGCACACGCCGCAGCAAATCGGGCGTAACTTGAGCATCGGCATCAAATACTGCAATAATTTCGCCTTTCGTTAAAGGTAAAACCTGATTTAGTGCCCCTGATTTTCCTCCCCCTGCTCCAAGCGGGCGATGAAATACCCGCAATTGCTCATACTCTTGAGATAGCTGAGCCAATACGGTTGGCGTTCGATCAGAACTGCTGTCGTCAATAATCCACAACTCATAGCGGCTATCAGGATAATCTAAGTGACAGAGCGTTTGAACCAATCGCCCAATGACTGCCTCCTCGTTTTTGGCAGCCACCATAATTGATACAAACGGTAAATCTTCGGGATTAGAGTCTTCCAGCGGCTTAGGGAGAGGCAGAGGACGAGCGAGCAATACCCGCACCACATGGACACCCATGAGGGTGGTTAGCCCTAAAACAAACCAGGCTCCCCAAGCAAAAGAATGAAGGGCAAAGGTGCCACTCCAAATTGCCATCAAAGCCACAGCAGCTCTGCGTCTTCGGTTTCCTGTAGATGATTGATTTGGTTCAGGTTCTTCGTTTGATTCAGGAACGCCGGAAAGGTCAGCTAGCAGTGCGCTGATAGGTTGCAGTTCGCTGAATGAATCGCTTTCTTGCCAGGAACTCTCCTGCATAGGTCACTTGATTTAACCACCAGTATTTGTCTAAACCTTTGAAAAAGCTGGGAATCAGGTAACACCAAACGGTGCAACCCTCGCACACAGGGAGCTTACCCTGCGACTGTCGATAGCTCTCGACTTCCTCTGACCGCTTATATAACTCATACAAACGCCCATTGATAGGAATCCCAGTCTGAGCAAAGTGATAACAGGGCAACAGAAGTTCATCATGAGGAGAGATCGCGATCACGGCATCCACTGCTTTACAGCGAGGATTTTGAGTATCGTTACCACCAGCCTCAATGAACGCAAGTGCAGCTTTATTGTAGCCAACGTTATCGTACTGTTTGGCGGCAGTCTCGATCGCCGTCACCATGTCAGGAGTGGGATTTTTCTTAGAGTTGTAGTTGCTGTGAGCCGTGAAGGCTGGGTTTAACCAGACGCGCACACCCAATTGCTTCCCTAACTCAGCTACTTCGGAGATGCGATTGTAGTTTTGCGCCGTAACGGTGTGATTGAGAACCGGGTATTCGCCAAGTGACAGAGCAATTTCCACTGACTCAACCAGAGTGTCAAAAATTTTCACACCTCTAGACTGATTGTGGGTTTCTGCATCAGGCCCATCCAAAGAGAAATTGAGGAAGTCAACCAAACCCTGAATTTCTTTAGATCGTTTGGGATACAGAATGGTGTTGGTGGTCATGCTGGTAGTGAAACCTTGCCGCTTGGCTTCAGCATAAATTTCGGTCACATCCTCCTTTAAAAGGGGTTCTCCACCTGTAAAGTCAACATACTTAACCCCTAAACGGCGCAAATCCTGCAAATTCTTGCGAATTGTTTCAAAGCCTGCTTCTTGCTTAGGCTCTAGCGCCCAGATGTCGCAGAAGTGGCATCTAGCGTTACAGCGATAAGTAAGGTAATAATTCGCGACCAGCGGTGCCATAAATCTTTAGCTTGAATTCGCTTTGTTGAAATCAACAATAATTCTTAGCGGGGTGTAACACAAGCTCTTTTTAGCGACTTCTTCGCGATCGCTCCCGCTTTCAGCAAAGCAAGTGAGCGACCAAACAAGCTGCACAGTAGATAGTAAAAGGTTTTTGTGTGAATCGGAAAGAGTTTAGAAAAGACAGTTGTCGATTTAATTTATATGTTTCCAGGTTTAGGGTGAAGACAGATAATAGAGGATAATCTTTGCTTCTAGACACCAATTGGTCGATGCGTCTGCTAAAAAATGGGGAATACTGACGTAAAGGCAGGGATTTCAACTTTTACAGGCGAGATCTATTAAAAGTTGATGAGCATACAACCAGAGAATTTCTAGGACGGAGTCTATGGCGATTGACAAACTGCAACCAGCACCGAATCAGCAGGTCGGAGTTTACCTGCCCTACTATCCGCAACAAGGTAAACGCTCTATCCTCCCCTATGCTATTAGTCTTTATCAAAAAGGTGCTTTGGAAGGTGAACGCAAGATTGAAGGGGGGGATAGCATTCCTTTCATCGCAACCTGGAATGTGTCGTCTTTGCCTGCTGACCTAACTCGCTGCCGACTTCAGTTTGATGGGAACTCAGAACTTAGCTACGAACTGATGATGGCAAACTTTGAGTTTGTCGATTTCTTGATTGAGGTTATCCTCAATTTCAAACGGGCACGGTTTGCTGACTTCTCCCAAACGTTTTATCGTAAGTTGATGCGCTACGAAGATTAGGAGTTCGTTGTTTGAACTTAGGGCAATGAATCATTCAAAACGTAGAATTAAAAGTGACAAAGCCTTACTGGAAACCATTTTGAACTTTTAACTTTTCATTTTTAATTCTTCTCATTCCTTCGCGCTCAGCCCTTTGCCATCTTCTGGCATCTCATCAAGAAGCGAATTGGGAGTTTAGAATTTGCCCCCCAATGGAGATGGATGTAGGAGGCGTGCAGATTAGAGAGGTGCCAGCCTTCGGTAACGGGGGGGAGTGTGGTTTTCGGTTTCACGTTGAACACAGGAGTGTTTGATTTTACTGTGAGGTGGGAACGGTGGAATTCGTGTCCCCAAGCGATCGCACCTTTGTCAAACATCACGCCATCCCGCATTGCCTCAACGTGGCGATAACCCAGCGTCAGCCGTTTTCCCATGACTGCCGTTGTCGGTAAAATTCCCACCATTCCCCAAGCCTGCTCCTGAAAATCCACAATTTTCTGGCAAAGATACATCAACCCACCACATTCAGCATAGGTGGGGATGCGCTGCTGAATTGCCGCCCGCACCGCTGCCAATGCTGCCGAATTTGCAGCCAGTGGCTCCGCAAACATTTCGGGAAACCCCCCACCAAAGTACAACCCCTGCACATTTTCCGGCAAGGTTGAATCGTGCAATGGACTCCAGGGCAGCAATTCTGCTCCCAGTTCCGCCAGCAAATCTAGATTGTCTTGATAGTAGAAGCTGAATGCGGCATCCTGAGCGATCGCGAGGCGAAGGGGAGGTGAGATACGAGATAGGGGATAGGGGATAGGGGATAGGGGATAGGGGGTGGCTGAGTGGGTGAGTGGATGGGGAAGGTGAAGAGGGTGGGGAAGATGAGGGAGAGGGGGAGTTTGGAATTGGAGATTGAGGGTTGGAGAATTTTGAATTTGGTTCTCCGTAAGTCGAACCAAAGGGAATTTTGAATTTTGGAAGCCTTCCCCATCTTCCCTATCTCCCCTAACTCCTTGATCTTCTGACTCCTGACTCCTGGCTTTTGTCTCCTGGCTCCTCACCAGCGGCATCAACTGTTCCCAGTCAAACCAAGTCTGGGCCAATTGCGCCAATTGATCGATTACCGCATCCAGGTTTTGTACTTCACTGGTGGGGATGAGTCCCAGGTGGCGATCGCGCAGGGTGATGCTGTCTTGGCGGCGCATCACTCCCAAAATGGGAATGGTGAGAGGTTCAAGAGCCGATTGCAGTAATTCCAAATGGCGATCGCTGCCGACTCGATTTAATACTAAGCCAGCGATTTCCAGTTCAGGATCGAAGCTGCGATAGCCGGTAACCAGTGCCGCGATCGACTGCGACATGCGGCTACAATCCACTACCAACAAAATCGGAATCTGCAACAGACGAGCCACATGCGCCGTACTGCCAAATCCGCCTACAAACTGATTCTCTCCCGTTTTCAACTCCCGCCTTCCAACTTCTGGCTTCTGCCCCCTGCCTTCTGCCTTCTGCCTTCCAATCTCTGCCGCTGCCCCATCAAACAACCCCATCACTCCCTCGACTACAGCGGCATCCGCCGTTTGAGCATGGGTCGCAAAGCACTGCTGCACATAAGCTTCCGAAGTCAGCACCGGATCTAGATTGCGGCAGGCGCGTCCAGTCACATAGCGGTGAAACATCGGGTCGATATAATCGGGTCCCACCTTAAAAGACTGCACCGTTTGCCCGCGTTGGCACAGGTACGAAAGCAGAGCTAGAGTAACGGTTGTTTTGCCAACCCCGCTCCGCTCTCCCGCAATGATTAAGGGCATATTGTGCGAATTCAGAAGTCAGGAGACAGAAGACAAAAGAAAGATAGAAGACAGAAGGTAAAGGGTTAGAAGATGGGAGGATTCAGAAGCTAGGAACCAGCAGTCAGGGGGAAGGGTTGCTTCTGCCTCCCGTCGGCTGACGGCTCGACTGAGCGCTCGCCGAATGTCGCTCTGGGAAGCCTGACTCCTGGCGTCTTGGATTCAGGCAAATTTTCTGAACCGGACTGAGTGCCTTCTTACTTCTTCAATCGCAGGGCTTGAACCACGATCGCCAGGCTTTCTTCATACAATACATCCCGCCCCCAGCGCTGTAGTTGCTGCGTTAATAACAATTCGGCTTTTTGGTCGTTGGTGGCAGTCACCTGCTCGGTGCGAACCGTTGCCTGGGCACCGCCGCCCGACTCCATTCGCATACAGCCAGCGGTTTCGGAGCAGAGAATTGTGGCGCAGTTGGCATTGGGGTTGCTGGAACCAAGTCGCAGCCCCACCAAATCACCCACAATCTCGCCTGGATCCGTAATTGGAATAGCCGCAAGTTCGGCTTTGATCTCTTTGCCGTTGGGACCAGAGAAGATAATGCGCTTGATTTCGTAAAAATCATCCTCATCTTGCGTGAAGGCGATCGGCTGCCATCCTAAGCGACTGGCGAACCAACTTAGGAACATCAGAGCTTGAGACGCATTGCCTTTCTCGTAATCGATCGCCACTTCGTCAATTTCCACCAGCGACATCCGACGTTCGGGCGGGTCAAAGGTGGCAGCAGTGATCTCCTGCCAGGGCGCGAGGCGGTGCCAGTTCAAATCGGCAACGAAGGTGCCCGACTCAATCAAGTTTTGAATCTTCAAAAATTCCGATTCCGGCTCAATGAAGTAGGAAGAATCCATGACAATGCAATTGCAAGACTCAACCATTTGCTTGAACAGGTCTTGCTCCAGGTTGGGGGTTGCTTTCCACCACACAAATTTAGGCAAATCTGAGATCATCAGGGATTTGACCGTTTCGCCAACCCGGTTCAGCGCCGCTTTCGTGCCTCGCAGGGTAATATACTCGCTGCAAATTAAATTGCTACCAGTTTTGTGCACTGGGCAGTAAGCCGAAACTTGCGCCGTCACCCCTTCATCAACGCCCCAAGTGGGACACAACGTAATGATGCGACAGGGATTTTGAGCCGCGATCGCCTCGCTCACCCCTGTTCCTCGCAAATCAGCGTTCACCATTTTGACTTGTTCAGAAGGCAATTTAGCGACTTCTTCTCGCAAGCGTGCCAGAGTTTGCGGGTCAAAACGCCCGGTTTCTTTATAGCCATAGGCTTTTTGGGCAAGCGCGATCGCTTCCTTTGTTTGAGGACCAAGCAACCCCTCGATCGGACCTTTGTAAAAGCCCAAAACCGCTAACAATTGCTGAAATTCTTCCGGCTCGTACACTACCATACTGAAGGTTGAGGCACGAGTAGCCGCCGAGTTCACACCATTCTGGCTGTGCCAAATTGCACTCAGCTCTGCCTCAATTTCATCCAGAGAAATGTCTTTTGGTCTTTGAAGGGCAACAAGTGGAGTGGTCATAAATTCAGAAATAGATAATGGAGGGTGAATTTAGTAGGGGCGTAAAAGCTTGCGCCCCAGAAGATCGCGCCGTTGCAATAGGTTGTTAAAGCCTGCGCCAGTTGCGCCCATCGCGATTGAGGAGTAACTCTGCCTCAACCGGACCCCAAGTTCCCGCTTCATATAATGGAATCACTTCCGGTGGGGCAGGAGCATCCCATACCTCTAGCAGAGGAGTCAGCAACCGCCAGGATGCTTCTACTTCATCACCCCGAGTGAACAATGTTTGGTCGCCCAGCATACAATCCACCAAAAGACGGCTATACGCATCGGTATTAGGTTGACCAAACGCCGTATCGTAGCGGAAGTCCATATCAACCGTGCGAGTGCGAAGGGAATTCCCTGGTGTTTTCACTTCAAATCGTAGAGAAATGCCCTCATTCGGCTGAATTCGCATCGCCAACACATTCGGGCTTGCCTGTTTCGCCGCCGATTGGAACATCAGAAATGGGACTTCCTTAAACTGGATGGCAATCTCCGACACCTTTTTGGGCATCCGTTTACCCGTCCGCATATAGAACGGAACCCCTTTCCAGCGCCAGTTATCGATGTAAAGCTTGAGAGCGGCATAGGTGGGAGTGGTGGACTGAGGCGCAGCCCCCTCTTCTTCTCGATAACCAGGAACACTCTTGCCCTTCATCCAACCTGCGGTGTATTGCCCTCGAATTGCGGATAGCCCAATATTACTGATATCAGCGAGGTGAGTCGCTTGCAGCACTTTCACTTTCTCATTGCGAATACTGTCTGCATCCAGCGCGTTTGGTGGTTCCATTGCAGTCAGGCAGAACAATTGCATCAAATGGTTTTGCACCATGTCGCGGAGAGCACCAGAGGTTTCGTAGTAGCCTGCTCGTCCCTCTAACCCAACAGTCTCTGCCACCGTAATCTGTACATGATCAACATACTGGCGATTCCACAGTGGCTCAAAGATGGCGTTGGCAAACCGGAACACCATCAAGTTTTGAACGGTTTCTTTACCCAGGTAATGATCGATCCGGTAGATTTGTCGCTCGTCGCAAACCTTTTGCACCACTTTGTTCAAAGCTTGGGCAGTGCTGAGGTCGCGCCCAAATGGTTTCTCAATCACCATCCGTTGCTTCCGGGGATCGGTCAACATTCCGGCATCACCGAGTTGTTGAATCGATTCGGCAAAAAACTTGGGCGCAACGGAGAGGTAAAAAACACGATTTCCCCGTGTGCCACGCTGTTCATCGAGTTCACTCAAAAAGGTTCTGAGCTTTTGGTAACTTTCTGGGTTGTCGATATCACCGGAACAATAGAATAACCCTTTGGCAAATTCCTCCCATAGGAGTTCTGAGCCTAAGCCACTACCAAATTCCTCCACGCCTTCGCGCATATGCTCCCGAAAGAAGTCATGATTCCATTCTCGGCGAGCAACTCCAACCAGGGTAAACTCTCGCGGCAGGCGACGCTCTCGCATCATTTGGTAGAGGGCTGGAACGAGTTTGCGCTGTGTTAAATCGCCAGAAGCTCCAAAAATTACCAGGATTTGAGGCTCTGGAACGCGATCTTGCTGTAAACCAACGCGGAGAGGATTTTCGATGAGGGTGACCATAGGCAGTAGGGGATAGAGGGATGGGGGAGGAAAGGGGTGGGGTTAGGAGTTAGGGGGCTAGGGGGATTTTGATTTGCTATCTAGAACCTGTTTCCTGTTGGTGGAGCGGTGTAAGACTTGCTCTGCGATTCTCTATTCTCTATGCCCCACTCCCTAGTCCCTAGACGGTCGCAAGGCGTTGAACTTTTTCTTCGAGGGAACTGATCAGGGATTGGAAGGGTTTGACGAATTTGTCAATACCGTCAGTCAGGAGTTTATCCATGACCGCATCGAGGTCGATCGCGATGTCTGGGTCTTTAAGGGATTCGAGCAATTGGTAAGCTTCGTCAACATTGGATTCGATGCGATCGCTGACATTGCAATGGTCGGCACAGGCTTCGATCGTTGCAGGAGGCAGGGTATTGACAGTATCGCGACCAACTAGCTCATCGACGTACATTACGTCGTTGTAGTTGGGGTTTTTGGTGCTGGTACTTGCCCAGAGCAGGCGTTGGACATTGGCACCTTTGGCAAACAGGGCTTGCCAGCGATCGCTTTGGATGATTTTTTTATACTCTTGATAGGCGATCTTGGCGTTAGCAATCGCTACTTTTCCTTTAATTGCTTCGAGCTTGGCACGAATATTTTGATCAGGAATGCCTTGCTTAAGCTTGGCATCGATGCGATCGTCGATATTGCTATCAATCCGGCTGAGGAAAAAGCTAGCAACGGAGGCAATTTTATCAATTGGTTCGCCTTGTTCAACCCGCTTTTCCAGTCCTCGAATATATGCCCAAGCGGTTTCAATATAGCTCTGGACTGAGAACAGCAGAGTGACGTTGACATTGATCCCCTCACTAATCACCTGCTCTACAGCAGGCAATCCCGCAGTTGTACCAGGAATTTTGATCATGACGTTTTCTCGCCCGATCTCACGGTAGTACCGCCGAGCTTCTTCAATGGTTTTTTCAGTGTCATGGGCGATCGTCGGCGGTACTTCAATACTAATGTAGCCGTCTAGACCACCGGATTCGTCGTAGATGGAGCGGAAGATGTCACAAGCATCACGAATATCGTCAAATACCAGTGATTCGTAAATCTCCAGCACAGGCTTACCAGCTCTGATCCCGGCTTCGATGTCGGCATCGTACATCTTGCTGCCTGCGATCGCCTTCTCAAAAATGGCTGGGTTTGAAGTAATTCCTCGTACACCACGGGTTTCAATCAAGTTCTTTAACTCGCCCGTTTTCACCAGGTCACGGGTCAAGTTATCCATCCAAATGCTTTGACCTAGTTCCGTAATCTCAACTATGTGATTCGTTGTCATCAAAAAGACTCCTAAAAACTCTGCGTCCTGAAACTCGCTGTGCTCACAAATCGTAGGTATGGCAATGCTTTACCTTTAACGAGAGACGTTCGCCGTTTCTTCTCGCACCCTCGCTTGCTCTTTCAAAAACGACTCCACCAGCGTCACATCTTCTTTACTGCCAATAATTAACGGTGTACGTTGATGCAATTTACCTGGCAGTACATCCAAAATCTCTTCAGTTCCTGTACTGGCACGTCCGCCTGCTTGTTTTGCCAAATATGCCAGCGGTGCGGATTCGTACAACAACCGCAACTTGCCTTCTGGCTTTTTCACCGTGCCAGGATAGAGAAAAACCCCTCCCTGGAACAGAATTCGGTGAAAGTCTCCAACCAGGGCCCCGCTGTAACGAGCGGTATACCCTTCATGGCGATGCATGTAGCGGATATAATCCCGAATTCCTTCATCCCACTGCCAGAAGTTGCCTTCGTTGACACTGTAAATAGGACCATGCGCCGGAATCTGAATATTTTCAGTGGAAAGAATGAACTCGCCCAAGCTGGGGTCGAGGGTGAATGCGTGCACCCCTCTCCCAATGGAGTACACCAACATGGTGCTGGGCCCATACAGGATATAGCCCGCACCAATTTGTTTATGCCCCGCTTGTAGCAAATCGGCAGCGGTGCCATCCAGGTCTTCCCCTTCTTGCTGGCGGATGGCAAAGATTGATCCAACGTTGATGTTGGTATCAATGTTAGAAGAACCATCAATTGGGTCGTACAGCAGGGTGTAACGCCCAATTGGGCAGTTTTCAGGAATGTAATAAGGATTCTCCATCTCTTCAGAAGCAAGGCGGCACACCAAACCGCTCTGCTTGAACACGGAGATAAATACCTCGTTAGCGTAGACATCCATCTTTTTGACGGATTCTCCCTGCACATTCACTTCTCCCGTAAATCCCAGTGCTCCTGCCATTAAACCAGCACGGCTAAGGCGACGAGCAATCAGTTTGCCCGCCAGAGCAATGCGGTTCATTAAGGCGCTGAGGTCTTGAGCATCCGCAGAAAAACTCTGAAGTTGCTGGAAGACGTGGCGAGAAAGGGTTGTGCAGTCGCGATCGAGTGCAAATTCATGATCCAGTGGTTGGTCGGCATCAACCATTCAGATGACCTCCCTACAAGGTTCGAGAAATTCGATGGGAAAGCGAAAAGGAATTAAATCGCTTCACGCTTGGACCTGTAGCTTCTCTCAGGGAGAACTCCGGGTCTTTAGCTGGACGTGGTTTAAAAGCACGTAGTGTCAACGCTTCCAACTCATTGTGAATCCCTCGCTGGGCTTCACCTTCTATCTTAGGGAGACATTCTGAGATTAACAGGGAACTTTAGATGAACTACAGATTAGAAGGGTCGTGGGTGATGGGGTAATGGGAAGGGGGAGGAAGGTGGGTAGATGGGTGAGTGGGTGGATGAAATTTCACTCCCCCACTCCCTAACTCCCTCACCTTCTGACTCCTAACTCCAACTCCTGACTTCTAACTGATTGCAGCTATTTGCCAAAATCCACTGGGCAACCCTCGGCGAGTTTTGTGCCGCAGACTTTGCAAAACTGGGCATCGGCATCGTGGTAGCTCAAGTTGCAACCGGGGCAAATGGTTTCTACTTTGTTGGATGTTTTGACTAGACGTTTAATTAGGTCGCCTAACTGCCAGGGAATGATAGCGATCCCGGTCAAAATCATCAAGATGGTGAGCAATCGCCCAATTTCGGTGTGGGGAGTGACATCGCCATAACCAACGGTGGTCATAGTGGCGACGGAAAAGTAAACCGCATCCAGAAAGGTGTGAAAGACATTGGGGTTTGTAGGATGTTCAACTTGATAGATCAACCCAGAATAGACAAATACAATAATGAAGATTGTCAGCAAAATACGGGTGAAGATGACGCTATCTTCGCGGCTAACGTAACCGATGATGGTTTTTCCTTCCAGGAAACGGATTAGGCGCAGAATCCGAAACCAGCGAAATACTCGAATGAACTGGATGCTGAATGAACTAAAGAAAAACGGCAATATTGCCAGGAGATCAATGACGGAGTAAGGGCTAAAGATGTAGCGGATGCGGTTTTCGGCACACCAAAGGCGAATTAAATATTCAGCGACAAACACCCAGAGAATTAGGCTATCGAGCAGTTCAAGCTGCGATCGCATACCATCCGGTAATGGATAGGTTTCTGCTACAAAGATGGCAGATGACAGAAGAACGAATACCGTAATTGATAGATTGATCGCTTTACCAAGTGGTGTTTCGATGTCTTCGAGGTAAAAGCTAATTTGTTGGCGTAATGGGATGGCTTGATCCATTCTGCTTTGGCGCAATCACACATTCTTTATCTGCCACTTTACACTCACCTCGGAATAGGCAACACGTGACGCAATCACCGAATTCTTCTAAATGGGCAGTGCTGTCGCTGTTCGCGATCGCTCTGATCTGGGGCTACAACTGGGTGCAAATGAAAATTGCGGTGCAGTATGCCTCTCCGTTTGCGTTTGCTGCCCTCAGAAATCTGCTGGGCGGTTTGAGCCTGTTACTGCTAATGGTCTGGCTCCGCAAACCGTTAGAACCCAAAGCCGTGCCTGGCACCTTTTTGCTGGGCACTTTTCAGATGGCAGGTATGTATGGATTCGCGACGCTGGCATTGGTCAGCGGTGGAGCCGGAAAAACAGCCGTTCTGGTATATACGATGCCATTTTGGAGTTTGCTGTTTGCCTGGATAGCGCTGGGCGAGCGAGTACGAAAGTTTCAATGGCTGGCAGTGCTGTTGGCGATCGCAGGCTTTTTACTTATCCTGGAACCGCAAAATCTGGGCGGTACTCTGGTAAGTAAGGTTTTTGCCGTTTTATCTGGTGTGAGTTGGGCGATGGGGTCAATTGTGGCAAAGAAACTGCAACAGTCTGTCAAACTTGATTTGCTCTCCCTCACTGCCTGGCAAACCCTGTTTGGAGCTGTGCCCCTCACCCTGATTGCTCTCACTATCCCGATCCAGCCAATTCAGTGGACACCACAGTTTTGCATTGCACTGTTTTATGCTGTCATCCCTTCCACGGCGATCGCGCAGTTTCTCTGGTTTTACGCCCTGCATACCCTCACCGCCGGAGCCGCAGGCTTGGGAACCTTACTCAATCCCGTTTTTGGTGTGTTGTTTGCTGCTGCCCAACTGGGAGAACGCCCCGGCACAATGGAACTTCTCGGTATGGCTGCGATCGTCTTAGCGTTGGTGATTAATTCCAGTCAAATGGTGGGGAAGAGAGGGTAGGTGGGTTATGGGTCAGGGGGTAGATGGATGAAGGAATTTTACTCACTCGCTCACCTACCTACTCCCCCACTCCCTCACCTCCTGCCTTCTTCCCCTCCCACGGGATATTGTGCCGACTGTCGCAGTGATAAGATAACGAGGCAAACGTGAACAGCGATCGCGCAGGGAAAATCCGGTGCTTTGCAGGCTGCAAAAAGTCCGGTGCTGTGCCGCAACTGTAAGCTGAGCAAAACCCAGCAAGCCAGAATGCCTGCGATCGCCTATTCACTCTATTTCCCGCGTCGCACGGGAACGGAGTTTAACGCTTCATGCTGATTTCAGATCGATCGCCTTTATTGTCTCAACCTCAACCTTCGCCTCAAATTACTCTTCCGCCTTTACCCATTCAGCGACCCCTCCTGCTGATTGGGCATGGCAGCCGAGATGCCGATGGGCGGCAAAGCTTACTCGACTTTGCCGCAGCTTACCAATCATTGGATCAATCCCGTCCGGTGATTCCATGCTTCCTGGAGCTAACAGAACCCACCATTCAGCAAGGGGTAGACCAATGTGTGGAGATGGGCTACACCGAAATATCAGCATTGCCAGTGCTGCTGTTTGCGGCTCGGCATAATAAATTTGATGTGACCAATGAGTTAGACCGAGCAAAGCAGCGCCATCCCCAGATTCAATTTCACTACGGGCGGCACTTTGGCATCACACCAGGAATTATTGACCTGTGGCGATCGCGCCTTGCCGAACTCGACCAACCCGACCATAATCCCCACGCCATTTCTCGCGAAGACACCGTGTTGCTGTTTGTAGGGCGAGGCTCCAGCGACCCCGATGCCAACGGTGATGTCTACAAAATGGCACGGATTTTATGGGAAGGTAGCGGCTACAGCACCGTTGAAACCTGTTTTATCGGCATTACCCATCCCCGGTTGGAAGAGAGCTTCCGCCGGGCACGATTGTATAAACCCCGCCGCATCATCGTGTTGCCCTACTTTTTGTTCACAGGTTTACTAGTCAAGAAAATTTACGACATCACCGCCCAGCAGCAAAAGCAATTTCCCACTATTGAACTGGTGAACTTACCAGAAATGGGAATGCATCCCCAATTATTTGCCGTCATGCGCGATCGCGAAATCGAAACCCAATTGGGGCAGGTGCAGATGAACTGTGAAATGTGCAAATTCCGCCTTGCTGCTCTCAATTCTGACAATAATACCCACTCACACCCACACCCACACACCCACACACCCACACACACCCACGCTCACCACCATCACGGGCACAACCACGACCATCCAGCGGAAGATCCCTACGCCCAACCAGAGCAGTATCATCAACGCATCTGGCAAGTACCTTAGTTTATGGATAAAGAATTTACCGTTGGCGATCGCGTTCGCCTAATTACCCTTCCTGCTTACGTGAAAACCGCAGATCCCATGCCGATGCTGCGCCCCCCGGATGTGTTGATGCTGGGGGAGGAAGGGATTGTCTTGGATCGCAGACCGGGCAACTACTGGAGTGTGCGCTTCAGCAAAGGGGCTTATTTATTGGAGAGTCAATATTTGGAACTGGTGACGAATAGTTAATTGCGTCTGCGTGGAAATGCGATCGCGCCCCACCGGCACAATAGCTCCAGGCATGGATGAGAAAACCTGCTTCACAGGAAGTAGGGCGAAAAATTGCATGCTTCACAAAGTTTCTGTAAGCGAACTTATGTGAATGTAAGGAAATTATGTTATCGAAAAAACACAAGTAGGGCAGAATAGCAATGCCAGTAAAGGGTATTAGCTATGCCAGACACCGCAGGGAACTCTTTAGCAACCGCTACAGCGCTGAATCCAACCTCTGCTGTACAAAGTTTTCCAGATCTCGTCACACCAACCGCCAACGATTACTACCGCTTCGCCCTGTCGATACGAAGTAGTCTTAACCTGTCTTTGACTGGGCTGGATGCCAATGCCAACCTGGAACTGCTCAACAGCGCAGGTAATCCACTCAGTGTTGGTGGCGTTTTGCAACAGTCTACCAATGCGGGTACCTTTGCCGAGGTAATTAACACCGCCCTCGACCCCGGCGTTTACTTCATCCGTATTGCTCCCGCAGCCAATGTTTCTCTGGCAAATTACACCCTCAACGTCTCGGCCCAGGCAAACTTAGTTTCAACCGATATTCTCTGGCGCAACGAGCCTGCCCAATCGACCGGAATCTGGTATTTAGACCAGACTACTTTTTCCTCTGCTAGCGCTTTAAGCCTGGAACTGCCGACGGGTTGGACAGTGGGCGGCGTTGGTGATTTTAATAAAGACGGCAAATCTGACATTATCTGGCGACTTGAGTCGGCTTCGTTTACCGCTATCTGGTTCATGGATGGACCAACGCTGCTCTCCTTCGCCAACCTCACACCTGTTACAGGTAGCGAGTGGAAGATTGGTGGAACGGGAGACTTTAACGACGATGGCAATACTGATATCATCTGGCGCAACGAATCCGCCGCCAGCGTTGGCATCTGGTATATGAACGGAGCCGAATTCCTATCGGGCGAACTGTTTGATGTGGCAGTGGGCCCCGGTTGGGTGGTAAGCGGAGTGGGCGATTTTAACAAAGATGGCAATCCCGATCTGCTGTGGCGCAATCGAGACGAGCAGACCAATCTGGTTTGGTTTCTAGATGGCATTGAGGTGTTCAGCGGCGCTGAGATCTTGCCAAAGTTACCAGCCTCCTGGATTTTGGGTGGAACGGGAGACTTTAATCAAGATGGGACGGTTGACATTCTTCTGCGAGATCAAAGTGCAGTTGGCAATGTGGGAATTTGGTTGATGGATGGGTTAACCCCAACTTCTTATGCCCAATTGCCCTTTGTGCAAGACCTGAACTGGAACCCCTACGCTCCTTACAGCGAATTTGGCGAACCCATCCCCATTGATTTTGCAGGTAACACTCGAACAGCCGCGTTTGATATTGGCAGTAGCTTGACTGGCTCGGTGACGTATCAGGAGCGCGTGGATGGGGCTACCGATACGGATGACTATTACCGCTTTAGTCTGGCAAATGCGAGTCGGGTGAGTCTGTCGCTGGCGGGCTTGAGTGCCGATCTAAACCTGCAATTGCTGAACGATGCTGGAACTATTATTCAAAGTTCAACCCTGGGCAACCTTAGTTCTGAGTTGATTACGAGTTCGCTGGGGGCGGGCAATTACTTTGTTCGCGTCTTGCCGAATGGGGTGAGCGATCGCAGCAGTTATTCCCTGGGAGTCAGCATCAACAATCTGCCCATTTTGGTAACCAATAGCGGGCTAACCGTGAGCGAACAGGGCAGCGTTAGTATTGGCAGCAGTGTGCTGAGTGCTCTTGATCCAGATAACACAGTCGCCCAAATTACCTACAGCCTGGATAGTGTGCCTGCGAATGGCACGCTATTGGTGAATGGGGCAGCGGCGATCGCTGGAACCACCTTCTCCCAGGTCGATCTCAACGACGGTAGCCGGATTCAATACATCCACAACGGGAGCGAAACCACCAGGGATCGCTTCATCTTTACCGTATCCGATGGGGCGGGCGGCACGATCAATGCTTCCACCTTCAGCATCTCCGTTACGCCAGTAAATGATCCGCCCGTTCTTGCTACTAACCTGGGCTTAACCGTGTCTGAAGGGGAGGAGTCGAGCATTGCTCCCACCCTGTTGCAAATTACCGATCCCGACAGTCCACCCGAAAGCCTCACCTACTCAGTGACATCGCTGCCAGCCAACGGCACGCTGCTGCTATCGGGAACGGCGGTAACCAGCTTCACTCAAGCAGACGTGACGAGTGGCAATCTTCGGTATCGCCAAAACGGCAGCGAAACGTTAACTGACCGCTTCATTTTCACCATTTCGGATGGGCTAATTCCCACGCCGCTCGGTCCCAATACTTTTAGCATCAACGTTTTGCCTGTCAACGATCCGCCGATTGTGGCAACCAACGCTGGCTTGACCCTGAGTGAAGGCGCAACAGCGTTCATCAGCCCCACTCGCCTCCAGGCAACCGACCCCGAAGGGCAAAGCCCCGTGACCTACATTCTCGACGCGCTGCCTACTAACGGAGTGCTACGTCGCGGCACCGAAACCCTGTCGCTAGGACAAACCTTCACCCAAGCGGACATTACCAGCAACCAAATTTCGTACATTCACAACGACACCGAAACAACGACCGACAGCTTCCAGTTCACAGTGGTGGATGTGGTCGGCGCGATCGCCCCCCCTACTACCTTCAGCATCACCGTACTTCCGGTTAACGATGCACCTGATCTGACTCTGCCAACAGGGACCCAAATCGTTGATCAGGAAACCAATACACTGATTCCGGGCATCCGAGTGACGGATGTGGATTTGGGGACAGGCGAAATTACCGTCACCCTGTCGGCTGGAAATGGGGTTCTGAGCCTGGGACGTACTACGGGAATCACGTTCCTCACGGGGGATGGTACCCAGGATGAGACGATCGCTTTCCGGGGTGGGCAAGATGTTACCAACTTTGTGCTGCAATCGTTGATTTACCGCAGCGACAACAACTTCCGGGGCACCGATACGATCAGCGTCACAATCAGCGATGGTGGCAACACGGGCTTGGGCGGAGCGTTGTCGGATGCGGGTGTGATTACACTGAGTGTGGCTCCGGTGAATGAACCACCTGTGCTAACTGTGCCTCCCGCTTTGACTGTCCGTGAAGATGTGTCTTCGCCCATTTCTGGCATTACTGTGGCCGATCTGGATGCCGGAGCCAGCCTCATACAGGTCAGCCTGTTTGTTGCCAATGGCACCGTTTCGCTCAATTCTACGGCGGGTGTGGTGATTACCACCGGAACTGGAACCCGTGATAAGAGCCTGGTGTTTACTGGATCACTAGCGGCGATTAATACGGTACTGGCGGGATTGTCTTACCTGGGCGATCGCGACTTCAGCGGCTCCGATACCCTCACCATCAGTGTCAGCGACAGCCTCAACAACACCAACGGCATTCCCTTCTCCGATACGGAAACCATTGCCATCACCGTCACCCCGCAGAACGATGCACCGATCCTCACCGTGCCCGGTGCTCAAACGGTGAATGAAAATACCGATTTGCGAATTTTGGGCATTAGCGTCAGTGATGTGGATGCTACGGGCGATTTGACAGTGAACTTATCAAGTTCTAGTGGTCGTGTATCGCTTAGCTCAATTGCCGGACTGACCTTTGATGCGGGCGATGGCTCCCAGGATGATGCGGTCATCTTCCGAGGAACGCAGGCGGCTGTGAACGATGCATTGAGGACTTTAATCTATCGGGCGAATCCCGACTTCAATGGCAGCGACACGATTTCAATCAACGTCTCGGATGGTGGCAGTAGCGGCTTTGGTGGGGTGTTGGGTGATTCTGACGCGATCGCTATTAATGTCCTGGGCGTTAACAATGCCCCAGTAGTGATTCCTCCCACCGCCGCTTTAACGGTTGACTCTGATACCAACCTAACGATCACTGGGTTACAAGTTGCCGATCCCGATGCGGGTGGCGGCGAGTTGGTAGTGTCATTACTAGCCGACAATGGCGTACTCAGCCTGAGTAACACCGCTGGCTTAACCTTCCTGCAAGGCGATGGGACTGCCGATAACCGCGTTTCCTTTAGAGGTACCTTATTTGCCATTAACACGGCACTGGCAGAACTCACCTACCGCAGTTACCCAGGCTTCACCAACGCCTTTGATCGCATCACCATCAGCGTCAACGACAACGGCAACACGGGCATCGGCATTCCCCTGTCCGATACGGAGGTCTTGTTTGTCAGCGTGGGCGGCGCAGTCAATCGCCCTCCCATTGCAGTGAATGACACCTTCTCAGTGGCAGAAGAAGGGACTTTAGCAGGAACCAGTGTTTTAGCCAACGATAGCGATCCAGATTTCACCTTGCCGTTGACAGCCCAACTGGTCGCAGGTCCGGCAAATTCTCTATCCTTCGCCTTCAACACCAACGGCAGTTTTACCTACGCCCCCGCTCCTAACTTCAGCGGCAGCGACACCTTCACCTATCGAGTCACCGATGCGCTGGGTGGCACCTCCAACACGGCAACAGTCGTGATCAATGTCAGTGCCACCAACGATCCGCCAACGGCAGTGGATGATAGCTTCACGACTGCTGAAGATCAACCGATTACCAATGGAGCCGTTCTCGCCAACGACACCGATATTGATAACACCCTGCCTCTATCGACCCAACTGATCAACGGCCCCGCCAACGCGATCGCCTTCAGCTTCAGCCCCAACGGCACCTTTAGCTACACCCCTCGTGAGAACTTCAGCGGCAGCGATCGCTTTACCTACGTGGTGGTGGATGCCCTCGGAGCCATTTCCAACACGGCCACCGTCTCCCTCACGATTACCCCCGTTGCCGATGCTCCCCTCGCCCGCAACGACGGGCCCTTTAGCGTCAGTGCAGGCGGCACACTTTCCGTCACCGCAGCGGGAGTCTTGAGCAACGACACCGATGTAGACACGCCCCTCGCCAACTTGACGGCCAGCGTGGTGGTCAACCCTGCCAATGGTTCACTGACCCTCAACCCCAACGGCTCCTTCCTCTATCGCCCAACCGGGGTCTTCTCGGGGGTAGATACCTTTGTCTATCAGGCAAGCGACGGTACGCTGACCTCTAACCTGGCAACGGTCACCATTTCGGTGGGAGCGAATAATCCGCCTGTGGCTGTGCCAGAAAGCTTCACGCTTCCAGAAGATGGCAGTGTCACAGCAGGCAACGTGTTAACCAATGACACCGATGCAGATGGCAACCTGCCACTCACCGCCACGCTGATCACCGCCCCGACGAATGCCCCTGGTTTCACGCTGAGTCCAACTGGGACATTCAACTATCAGCCCACCGCCAACTTTAACGGGGTAGATAGTTTTGTCTACCAGGCGATCGATAGTTTGGGTGGCGTTTCCACTCCTGCTACAGTCACCTTCAGCGTCACAGCAGTCAACGATGCCCCGGTTGCCGTCAACGATACAATTTCCCTCAGCCCTGGAGCCACCCTATCCGTCACCGCTCCCGGCATCCTGGTGAATGATACGGACGTGGATAGCCTCTCTCTAACGGTCGTGTCGGTTTCCACCACTGCCTTCGGCAATCTGACGCTCAATCCCAACGGCTCCTTTACCTACCGACCCAATCCGGGCTTTACCGGAACTGATAGTTTCACCTATCGAGCCAACGACGGTAGCCAAAGTTCTGCCAATACGGCAACCGTCTCGCTGATTGTCACCACTGCCGCCAACATCGCCCCGATCGCCAATCCCGATATCCTCACCGTGCCAGAAGACGCCGGAACAACTGGCTTAGGCACCCAGATTTTGGCGAATGACACAGACCCAGACGGCAACCTGCCCCTCACCGTCAGCGTATTGACCCAACCCACCAACGGTTCACTCTCGCTCTCAGGCACCACGCTGGTAGGCTATGACCCAATTGATAACTTCGTCGGTGTGGATATCTTTACCTATGCGGCGGTTGATAGTTTGGGTGGGGTTTCCAATCCCACCACGGTTACCCTCAGCGTCACGGCAGTCAACGATGCCCCAGTTGCAGTCAACGATAGCTACCCCGTCGCTACGAATGGTTCGCTCAACATCACCGCTCCCGGTGTTCTGGCAAACGATACGGATGTGGACAGTCCTGCGCTGACGGCGACCCTCGTTGCCACCACCTCCAATGGTGTGTTGAGCCTCAACCCAAATGGCTCCTTCCTCTACCAGCCCAATCCGGGTTTCAGTGGAGTGGATAGCTTCACCTACCTGGCAAATGACGGCAGTCTCAACTCCCAAAACACTGCCACGGTCAACCTCACCGTTTCCACGGTTGTCAATAGTGCTCCCACAGCAACTCCTGATGTCTTCAACGCCACTGAAGACACCCCATTCACAACCGGAAACGTGTTGGCGAATGATACTGACCCTGATAACAACATTCCGCTAACGGCGAGTGTAATTACCAATCCAGCCAATGCCCTCACCTTTACACTCAGCTCGAATGGCAGCTTCAGTTATGTGCCCACGCCCAACTTTAGCGGAGTTGACACCTTTACCTACGTGGCGGTGGATGCATTAGGGGCGCGATCGCAAACTGCCACTGCCACCGTGAGCGTTGCCCCTGTCAACGATGCCCCTGTTGCCAACAACAACACCTTTAGCATTGCCCCCGCCGGAACGCTGAACATCACCCTTCCCGGTGTGTTAGCCGATGACAGCGATGCTGATGGCAACCCGCTGACTGCCCTCTCAGTCACCGCTCCCACTAGCGCTGCCGTCTTTACCCTCAATCCGAATGGTTCCTTCACCTACGTACCCCAGGCAGGGTTCTCTGGAAACGACAGCTTCACCTACCAGGCAAGCGACGGCACCACTGTTTCCAACCTGGCAACGGTGACGATCTCTGTTACCTCGAATGCCGCCCCCACTGCCAATCCAGAGTCCTTCACCGTTCCGCCAAACACCACGTTCACAACGGGGAATGTCTTGGCAAACGATACCGACCCCGATAACAACATTCCCTTAACGGCAAGTGTGGTTGCGGCTCCAGCCAATGCGCTGTCCTTCACCCTCAGACCCGATGGTAGCTTTAGTTATCAGCCTGCACTCAACTTTAGCGGCAACGATACCTTTACTTACGTCGCAGTTGACAGTTTAGGGGGAACGTCAAATCCAGCCACCGTCACTTTTAGCGTCGCTGCGGCTAACCGAGCACCCCTGGTCACAAACGATACAGAGGTTACCAGCCCAGGCGTTCCGTTAACCATTACCGCGCCTGGTGTGTTGAGAAACGACACCGATCCTGATGGCAACCCGCTCACCGCTAGCCTGTTGACCAATGGTACTCAAGGAACTGCAACACTGAGTCCAAATGGTAGCTTCGTTTACACCCCTAATGCTGGCTTTGTTGGTAACGATAGCTTTACCTATGTTGCCAATGATGGCACCATTAACTCTGCTCCCGGAACAGTCACCATTCGCGTTAACGGCGCACCTATTGCTACCAACAACACCTACTCCGCAGCAGTTGGGTCCACTCTAAATGTGGCACCGTTGAATGGAGTGCTATCAAACGATACTGATCCAAACGGCGATTCGCTCTTCGCATCAGTTGTGACTAACCCGACTCAGGGCGTGTTGTCGCTCAATTCCAATGGTGCCTTCACCTACGTTCCCAACGCGGGAGCTACAGGAATTGATACCTTCACCTATCAAGCAACCGATGGTTTGCTCAGTTCTACGGCAACGGTCACGCTCTCTCTGCGAACCAATGTTGCTCCTGTTGCTCAGGGGGATGCTTATCGAGCGCCTGCCAACGGGACGCTTGCGGTTGGAGCGGTTGATAGCATCTTGAGAAATGACTCGGATGCAGATGGAAATTCTCTGTCTGCAACTCTGGTGACCAATGCCACCCGTGGATCCGTTACTTTAAACTCGAATGGCACCTTTACTTACGTGCCCCAGGCTGGGTTTGAAGGACTCGACAGCTTCGTTTATCGGGCGAGTGATGGTATTACCGTGTCAGGTCCCGCGACCGTAACGTTAACGGTTTCATCGAATACTCCGCCTGTTGCCAATAACGATTCATACAGCTCGTTTAGTGGGATTCCTCAGTCGATCTTTCTGCCTGGTGTGTTAGGAAACGATTCTGATGTCAACGGAAATGCGTTATCGGCAACGGTGGTAACTGCCCCAGCCAATGGTGTGCTAACACTGAATCCGAATGGCTCTTTCGTTTACACGGCTAATTCCACGTTCCAGGGAGTGGATACCTTTACTTACCGCGCCTTTGATGGCATCGATAACTCAACCGCTACGGTTTCAATTTCCGTTACACTCAACTTGCCACCGAATGCTCAAGCCGACACTTATAGTGTGCCTGTTGGACAAACGTTGACGGTGGGTGCTCCGGGTACACTCCCTGGAGTCTTAGCGAATGACACTGACCCAGAAGGTTCACCTTTGACTGCCCTGACTGGAGTTACCCAAACTGCGAATGGGGGGAGGTTGATTCGGTTTAATGGCGATGGTTCGTTTATCTATGTTCCAGCATCTGGGTTTGTTGGAGCGGATAGCTTCACCTATCGTGTGCGAGATAACGTGCGGCTAGAGTCAACGGCAACGGTAGTGATTAATGTGGTGTAGTGCTTTACTGGATCTGATGTACGTTTTCTTCCCAGTTCACCCCGTCAAAGGGCACAATTTGAAACTGGGAGAGGACGTTTTCATCCAGGCAACGCAGGTTTACATCGATCGCGTCTGGGTGCGATCGCGGACGGTAAAATGCATGAATTCCGCAGACTTTACAAAACTGGTGTTTCGCGACCCCTGTGTTAAATGTGTACAGAGTCAGCGAGTCCTCACCCTGTAACAACGTGAATTGGTCCAGCGGCACGATCAAATGCAAAAAGCCCTTTTTGCGGCAAATGGAGCAATTGCAATCTGCAATCTCATCTCGCTCCGGATTAGCCTGGACGCGAAATCGCACCGCACCGCAGTGACATCCCCCTTCATAGGTATGGGATGGCTCATAGTCCGACATATCTCTTCTCCTTCACTTGTTTAGTCTTAACGTTGTTTGAGGAAAACTGAGCTCATCAACGTTCCAGTCCTCCAATTTTTACCGTAAAACCACTGGTTTTCTAGAAAACAGCCGCGATCGCCCCCCAGGGCAGTTAAAACATCAAACCGGAGGGGAACGCTAGTATCAGAAGCAACGGAGGATAGCGTCTCTGTAATTGAGCAACGTTAGCGCTTAGGGGATAGGGTTGTGCAAGCGACGAAGCAACAGCAAATCATGGGGTTCTTCATCGAGGAAGCAAAAGAGCACCTCGATACCATCGAGCAAGGGTTATTAGACCTGCAAACCACAATGTCAGATACGGAGCAACTGAATGAGTTGTTCCGAGCCGCCCACTCTATTAAAGGTGGAGCCGCCATGCTCGGGTTTGACAGTATTCAGCGGGTTGCCCACCATTTAGAAGACTATTTCAAGGTTCTAAAGGAAAATCCAATCAAACCAGATCGACATTTAGAAGATTTATTTCTTAAAGGCTTTGACACCTTAAAAGAAGTGGTTGAAGCGATTCAATCTCCTTATGGCTTTCAAGAATCGCAAGGAAAGCAGATGGTGGAGGAGGCGCAACCCATCTTCAGGGAACTGCAAATCTATCTCAATCAATTACTAAAAACAGGTACAACGTCATCACCCGTTGTTAAAACTAGCCCTGATGCCCCGGCATTGGTAAACGCAGCGCTAAGAAAGATGCTGCAACTCTTTAAACAAGGCGACTCCCCAACCTGCCGCCAACAACTGGCAACGCTCTGCAACCGCATTGGGCAATTAAGTACCAGTTCTGAATGGCGTGGACTGCTGCGAATTGCTCAAGCGTCAATCTCCAATTCCAAAAATTCCTACTCGGCTCTGGCTCCCATTCTGATTAAGGAACTCAAGCAAGCTGGCGATTTACTGGTTGCCGGCAGAATTAACGAAATTACTCCCAGCCCTGCTTTACAAAATCTTGCTGGAGTGACTCCTGCCGTTCCTCAAGCCGCAGTTTCCCCACTTCCTCCTGCTAGCGCTTCTAAGCTCGCAGGTTCGGTTGAGTCATCTAGCTCAACAACTCGCACCCAGCAGATTACAGTTCCCCTGGAACCTCGTGCGGCTGCCCGAGCATTATTGGATGCGTTTAACAAAGAGCAACTCATTGAACTTGCTGAGTTTTTGATGAAAGCGATTCAGTAAGAAATGGGGAACGGGAATGAGGCAGGTGAGGGAGATGGGAAAGGGAAGGAGTTGGGAGAAGGCTGAAGGCTGAAGGTCTAGAAGATGAGGGAGTGCTCCATTTCCTAATTTCCCTTATCTCCAAATAAAAAAGAGGGAACAGTGTTTGTTCCCTCTTCAAGCTTGGATCATTATCAAAAAAGCGATCGCTAAACCACTCTTTAGTAAGCCAGACCCATGCTGCGAGTTGTTTCTGCCCCTAGATAAACACGAATGCTTAGGAAGTCAGTTGGGCAAGCCGTTTCGCAACGCTTACAACCAACACAGTCTTCCGTTCTAGGAGAAGACGCAATCTGACCAGCCTTACAGCCATCCCAGGGAACCATCTCCAGAACGTCTGTGGGGCAAGCCCGAACGCATTGGGTACATCCAATGCAGGTGTCATAGATTTTGACAGTATGAGACATTATTAAAGGCTCCAATGATTGCTTTACTTTTCGCAATAATTTCAGCCCGTCGATTTAACAGCGGTTTTGCCGTCAAACCTTTGGTCATCGGCTAGTTTACCCCACCGTCTGAGACACCCCTTGAGAAAGGCTGCAAAAGTTTAAAGAACGTAATAAGAAGCTGGTAGACGGCGGCTCAAATTTGCCAATCGTTCCTCTGCACCCCACACTCACCCTCACAAAACGGTGAACTGTAATCTGAACTCTGCTATCAAGCCTTACGTCAACCTGAAGAATCTTAGATCCCCAATAGACGCTTGATATTATTAAATCGTTCAAACGAGTGGGCATTCTCACTATGGCTACTGCAACAGTTCTCAAGTTCATGCAGAAAACCGCAGAAGATGACGCTCTGCGTCATCAGCTTGAAAAGTTGTTAGGGGTTGGAGATGGAAACATTAGCAGCGAAGCGGACTTAGATCCGGATGAGACTGAAGCGCTCAAAGGAGAACGCGCACCTGTGGTAGCAGAGTTCGCGGCAATGAATGGCTACGATTTTTCGGTGGATGAATTGGTTACCGTTGTAGATGCGTTTCAAAAGCACCAGGCGGGTGAATTGACTGATGATGCATTCGCAGCATTACTAGGAATCCCTGCTAGGGTTGGCGGTGGGGGACAGGATGTTGCTGGTGTTAAGAAGTTGAAAAACTGGTTCCTCAAAACTTATTTGGGGGTTCAGTAAGAGCTTCTAACGCATAAAAGTGAGGTCTTTTCAAGAGTGGTGTTTATGCCCGTAGGGGCGTTTAATCAAACGTCCCTACAGCAATTGATTTAACACGTTAGGAAGACATCAAAAATCCTTGATTTCCTGAACTTTAGTATCCCAAAGCTGTTAGAACTGGTTGGGTAGAAACGATGTGCCGCTCCAAGCCCAATTCTGTTGGAGAAATTCCCAATGCTAGCGAGATCAGTTGGGGGAGGTGCAAAATCGGTAGTCCAAGCTTTTGACCAATGACGGCTTCGACTTCGGGTTGGCGCGAATCTAGATTCAGGTGGCAAAGGGGGCAGGGTGTCACGATGCAGTCAGCACCCGCCGCGATCGCCTCTTGAATGTGCATCCCAGCCATCTTAAACGCCTGCTCAGTGGCATAGCTGGAAAGCGGCCAACCGCAGCATTGAGTCCGCCCTCGGTAGTAAACAGGGGTTGCCCCAACAGCCCGAAACACATTCTCCATCGATTGGGGATTGTAGGGATCATCGAAGGGTAAATGGTCTTGGGCACGCAGTAAGTAGCAACCATAAAAAGCAGCGCACTTTAACCCTTCCAGTTTGCGAGTAACTTTTTCTTGAAGCGCTTCCAACCCATAATCCCCGACCAACGCCCAAAGGATGTGTTTTACCTCAGTAGACCCTTTGTAAGGGGAACAGCCCTCTTTCTTCAATAAATCGTTCACTTGCTCCAGATACGCGGGATTTTGACTCTGAGCATCCTTCAATCGCTCATCGACGTGCCCAATCACCCCCTGGCATGTGCTGCAATGGGTTAGTAAAGGTAAGTTTAATTCTTCGGCTAGTGAAATATTGCGTGCGTTGACCGTGTCTTCTAACAACTGAGAATCTTCCTTAAAGGTTCCAGATCCGCAGCAAGACGCTTTCTTCAGTTCAACCAACTCGATTTCAAGCGCACGACTCAACGCTTGTGTACTTTGATGAAGTTCCCGACATGCCCCCTGAGCGACACAACCTGGATAATAGGCATACTTTAATGAATGATTTGACATAGGTCGAAGGAACAACCGTTCTCCCTTTTTAGTTCAACTTCATCATGCCTACCAAACCCCTACAATATCCAATTTTTTTAGGATTCCTTTCGAGGTCACTCTCGAAAGCGCCTACTTCTACCCAGAGCGATCGCGCTATCAGATAATATTGAAAAATGCTCGAAATTCGGTAGCTCTGGCAATGAGCGCAGGAAAAACGCTCAAACAGGCACCAATAGGGCATTTCGTATACACCTGGCATGAGTCTATTGCCGCTGCATCCAATGAGGGAGCTATGAGCGAAAAAGAAATTTTGGACAAGGTTCAGAAAATTGTGGCTGAACAACTGGGAGTCGATGCGAGTGAAGTGACTCCGCAAGCCAGTTTTGCCAACGATCTGGGAGCAGATTCCCTGGATACGGTTGAACTTGTGATGGCACTGGAAGAAGAATTCGATATCGAGATTCCTGATGAAGCGGCGGAAGAAATCGCGACGGTTCAAGCCGCCGTTGACTACATCAGTAACAAGGTCACTGCGTCGGCTTAGTGAATGACAATGATGGATAGAGGGTTTTGAGTGAGTTTCAGACGCTGACTCAAAACTCTATCCCTACTGCTCACTGTTTTTTATTCTTGAGTGATTCATTCTCTGTTGAAATCATGGCAAACGTTGAACGTAAGCGGGTTGTTGTTACTGGTTTAGGCGCGATCACCCCCATCGGTAATACCCCAGCAGAGTATTGGGATGGTTTGATGAGTGGGCGCAATGGGATTGGTCCTATTACGCTGTTTGATGCATCTCGTCATGATTGTCGGTTTGCAGGTGAAGTGAAAGGGTTTGACCCGTTGCTTTATGTCGATCGCAAAGAAGCCAAGCGGATGGATCGCTTCGCTCAATTTGCCGTTTCAGCCAGTAAGCAAGCCGTTGCTGATGCTCAGTTTGTCATTAATGACTTGAATGCAGAACAAGTCGGTGTGCTAATCGGTACGGGGATTGGTGGGCTGAAAGTGCTGGAAGATCAGCAAGAGATTTACCTTACCAAAGGTCCTGATCGCTGTAGCCCCTTCATGATTCCCATGATGATCGCCAATATGGCAGCAGGATTAACCGCTATTCATTTGGGGGCAAAAGGTCCAAATTCGTGTTCAGTGACTGCCTGCGCGGCTGGCTCAAATGCGATCGGCGATGCATTTCGTCTCATCCAGCAAGGCTACGCCCAAGCCATGATTTGCGGCGGCACCGAAGCCGCTGTCACTCCGCTATCGGTAGCTGGATTTGCTGCCTGCAAAGCGTTGTCTACCCGAAATGAGGATCCCCTTCATGCTAGCCGCCCGTTCGACAAAGATCGGGATGGCTTCGTCCTGGGTGAAGGTTCGGGCATTCTGGTGCTTGAAGAACTGGAGTATGCCCTAGCACGAGGTGCTCGGATTTATGCCGAGATTGTTGGTTATGGGATGACTTGCGATGCTTACCACATCACCGGGCAAACTCCAGGTGGTGTGGATGCGGCACGAGCTATCTCTCTGGCGCTTAAAGATGCAGGCATTATGCCTGACCAGGTGAGCTATATCAATGCTCATGGCACTAGCACTCCCATCAATGATCCGACTGAGACAGCGGCGATTAAGAAAACGTTGGGCGACCATGCCTATAAAGTAGCAGTCAGTTCTACTAAATCCATGACAGGACATCTGCTCGGAGGGGCTGGTGGCATTGAAGCAGTTGCAACCGTCATGGCAATTGTCAACAATCGCGTTCCACCCACCATTAACCTTGAGACTCCCGATACTGAGTGCGACCTCGACTACGTGCCTCACCACAGCCGCGATTTAGATGTGCAGGTTGCCCTTTCTAACTCGTTTGGTTTTGGCGGGCACAACGTCACTTTGGCATTCAAAAAGTTTGTTCAATAACCACAGGGGACTAGGCGAGAACAGTCTCTCGCCTAGTCCCAACTTTATTTAAGAACGTATTAAGTTAACTGAGTTTTGATTAGTTTTATCAATAGGGATTATTGCCTATTGTCCCGCTTGATGGGATGATTACGTCTATCTGGTCGTAGGTGAGTTGTCTTACCTGGCATATTTGATTTTGTATCCCCCTAAACCTATTACTGAACCCACCACTGAAGTAGAGAGATCATGGCTGTTGCAACTCAAACCCTTGAAGAACTTTGCATTAACTCGATTCGTTTTCTCGCAATAGATGCCGTAGAGAAAGCGAAGTCTGGTCACCCAGGACTCCCGATGGGCGCAGCTCCAATGGCATTTGTTCTGTGGGATCAGTTCATGCGGTTCAATCCCAAAAATCCTAAGTGGTATAACCGCGATCGCTTCGTTCTGTCGGCTGGTCATGGCTGTATGTTGCAATATGCCCTGATGTATCTCACAGGTTATGACAGTGTGACGCTGGATGACATCAAACAGTTTCGCCAGTGGGAATCGAAAACTCCCGGTCACCCTGAGAACTTTGAAACTGAAGGGGTGGAAGTAACCACGGGACCCTTAGGACAAGGGATTGCCAACGCCGTTGGTTTGGCAATGGCAGAAGCCCACATGGCAGCAACATTCAATAAGCCCGATGTCACCCTGGTTGACCATTACACCTACGTCATCCTGGGCGATGGTTGCAACATGGAGGGGGTTTCTGGTGAAGCCTGCTCCTTGGCAGGGCACCTGCAACTGGGTAAATTGATCGCGCTCTACGACGACAACCACATTTCCATCGACGGCTCCACCGATATTGCTTTCACTGAAGACGTTTCAAAGCGTTTTGAAGCTTACGGCTGGCACGTTCAACACGTTCCTGATGGCAACACAGATTTAGAAGCCATTGCCAGGGCGATCGCGGAAGCCAAAGCGGTGACTGATAAGCCCTCCTTAATTAAGGTCACCACCACCATTGGTTATGGTTCCCCTAACAAAGCCAATACTGCGGGAGTTCATGGTGCCGCCCTCGGAGAAGATGAAATCAAACTTACCCGCGAGAACCTGGGCTGGAAATATGACTCCTTCACCGTTCCCGATGATGCCCTCGGTCATATGCGGAAAGCTATAGAGCGTGGTGCCAGCTTTGAAGCCGAGTGGCAAGAAACCTGGGCACAATACAAGACCAAATATGCCAAAGAAGCGGCTGAATTTGAGCGCTTGATTAGCGGTAAGTTGCCTGACGGTTGGGATAAAGTGCTTCCCACCTACACCCCAGCAGACAAAGCTGTTGCCAGCCGCAAGCATTCCGAAATCTGTTTGAACGCACTCGCACCCGTTCTGCCTGAGTTGTTTGGGGGGTCTGCTGACTTAACCCACTCCAACCTCACTGAACTCAAAGGTTTTGGAGATTTTCAGCCTGGACACTACCAAAACCGCAACGTGCGGTTCGGTGTGCGAGAACACGGCATGGGTGCAATTTGTAACGGGATTGCCCTACATGGTTCCGGCTTAATTCCCTATGGTGCCACCTTCCTCGTCTTTACCGACTACATGCGGGGCGCAATTCGCCTGTCTGCCCTGGCTCGTTGCGGTGTGATTTGGGTCATGACTCACGACTCGATCGCCCTGGGTGAAGATGGACCCACACACCAACCTGTGGAAACCGTGGCAGCTTTGCGGGCAATTCCAAATCTGACAGTCCTGCGCCCAGCAGATGGCACCGAAACTTCTGGTGCTTACAAAGTCGCGGTGTTAAATGCGAAAGAAAATCGCCCCACCCTATTAGCGCTCTCTCGACAAAACTTGCCAAATCTGGCAGGTAGCTCGATTGAGGGTGTGGCAAAGGGGGCTTATCCCGTAATTGATTGCGACGGCACCCCCGACCTGATCTTGATTGGAACTGGTTCAGAAGTGGGGCTTTGCGTCAAAGCTGCCGAACAATTAACCAGTGAAGGCAAGAAAGTTCGCGTGGTTTCCATGCCATCCTGGGAACTGTTTGAGGCACAAGATGCTGCCTACAAAGAGTCTGTATTACCCAAAGCTGTAACCAAGCGGTTGGCAGTGGAAGCAGGCATTAGCATGGGCTGGTGTAAATATGTGGGCAGCGAAGGTGACACTGTCAGCGTTGATCGCTTTGGGGCATCCGCTCCTGGTGGCACTTGCCTGGAAAAATTTGGCTTCACTGTCGATAACGTGATTGCTAAAGCCAAAGCACTCTTGGGCTAATGTTGCAGATATTCCTTAATTAAGGACTTACGGAGGGTGCATTTTCATGTACCCTTCGTCATTTAAGTATCCAAATAGAGGGTTCTTGCCTGATAGGATACGGTTCAGTTGTGTTTGTGCCTCTCCATGCCCGACGCTGTTTCTCTGCAAAATCTCCTGTCGCCCGGTTACGTTGTTAGCCTGATTATTTTTACGGCAACCTATGCCCTGTTCAGCCTGGGGTTGAACTTGCAGTGGGGGTTTACCGGACTGCTTAACTTTGGGCACGTTGCCTTTATGACGGTTGGAGCCTACACAACGGTGTTGCTGAGTCTTCAGGGGATTCCCCTCTGGCTGGCAACGCTGATTGGGGCAGTGCTGGCAGCGTTGTTAGGGCTGGCATTGGGGGCTACCACCCTGCGTTTGCGTGAAGACTATTTGGCAATTCTCACGATTGGCGCTTCGGAAGTGATTCGGCTGATTGCGTTGAACGAAGAATGGCTGACTCGTGGAGCCTTAGGCGTACCGATTACTGATCAATACTTGCCGCTGGGGGCGCTGACTCGCCCGACTCTACCAACTCGCATTGGTATGGTGATTTGGTGGACGGTATTGTTTGCATTAGCCGCGTGGCAGTTGTGGCGATGGCTCCGACACAGCAGCGATCGCCCCGGTAAAGAACTTTCTGAAACCCGCTCAATTCCTATCCATAAACTAGTCTGGGGCGGGGTGACTGCCCTAGCGGGCGGGGTTTTGTATGGGATTGGCGCGATCGCCATCATTGACTATGCTCGCTATGGGTACAAAGTGGGTTTAATGTTGCTCTTAGTCACCGTACTGGCATTTGTCTACTGGCGCTTAGAAGTGGCAGTCAACGCTCCCTGGGGACGAGTGCTGAAATCCATTCGGGAAGACGAAGAAGTTGCAAGAGCGCTGGGCAAAAATGTCTTCTGGTACAAACTGCAATCGTTGATGCTGGGCGGCGCGATCGCGGGGGTTGCAGGCGCATTTTATGCCTGGAACTTAACCTTTATCAACCCAGATGGTTTCATCCCGCTAATTACTTTCCAAGCCTGGATTATTGTCGTGTTAGGTGGTTCCGGCAATAATGCGGGGACGTTACTCGGAGCTGTCATTTACTGGATGTATTTCACCGTAACGCGGTTTGCCTTGCCAGCGATCGTGCCATTGGATGACGCGCGTCTCGGTGCATTGCGGATTATGGTGATTGGATTGTTGCTGATCATTTTGATGATGGTTCGCCCGCAGGGCATTTTAGGCAAAAAGGAGGAACTCACACTTGGTCGATGAACCGTCAAACTCCCCTGACTTTTCGACTGAAAAGCTGGAAGCCATGCAGCCGCAAAATCTGGACGAGGCGCTGGCAGAGGTCGAAAGAGTTGCGGTTTCTCCCGCTCTGGAGTTACCCCTCCTCGCTGCCACTAGTTTAGTGAAAAACTTCGGTGGAATTAAGGCGGTTGACAATGCCTCAATTGAGGTGGCAAAAGGCAGTATCACGGGTTTAGTGGGTCCCAACGGGGCTGGAAAAACAACCCTATTTAATTTGCTCTCAAATTTCATTCGTCCTGATAGTGGACGGGTATTGTTTGATGGCGAACCTGTGCATCACTTGCAACCCCACATCATCGCCCGCATGGGAATGGTCCGCACGTTTCAGGTGGCGCGAGCGTTGTCTCGCCTCTCGGTGATGGAGAACTTGTTGCTGGCAGCGCAGAAGCAAACCGGCGAAAAATTTTGGAATACCTGGCTTCGCAACAAGGAGATTGCTACGGAAGAGCAGCAGAATCGCGAAAAGGCGATCGCCATTCTAGAATCCGTAGGGCTGGCGCATATGGCGTATGAGTATGCGGGAGCCTTATCGGGAGGGCAGCGCAAATTGCTGGAAATGGGACGCGCTTTGATGACCGATCCCAAGTTGATCTTGCTCGACGAACCAGCCGCCGGAGTCAACCCAACATTAATTAATCAAATTTGCGATCGCGTCCAGCAGTGGAACCGTCGAGGCATGACCTTTTTGATCATTGAACACAACATGGACGTGATTATGTCATTGTGCGATCGCGTTTGGGTATTAGCCGAAGGGCGCAATCTGGCAGTTGGCACCCCTGCCGAGATTCAATCCAATCCAGAAGTGCTAGAAGCGTATTTAGGACAATAGGGATAGAACACTAAAGTCAGGAGAGAATCTTGTTCTGCTCCTGACTTCTGTCTTCTCCTCTCTGCTTGATATGTCTTCCTACTTCGACGCTTTTGCCTGCCCTTGCAAATCTGCTTTGCAAGTGTTCAGCATGCGCTGGTCGTTTTCGGTTACAGCGTCAAGCTTATGAAAGCCTTGCAAACCGACTTTAAGAGATGGATCGCCGCTGGATGCAACTGTTGAGGTACGGTCAATCGCAATTTCAAACGGATTAGCGGCGCGATCGTAGCTGTTGGTCACTGTCAACGCAAGCTGATCATTCTTAAAAGAACCTTCAGCACAATCAAAAGAGGAATGGGGCATATATAATGCACCAACTACCTGACCCTTTTTAGACTCAAATACAAAGTATCCTTTACCAATTTCATTGGGCTGGGTTGATTGCCCATACAGATAAACACCATCAGGTAGACTAACAGTGCTAGAAGCGTTAGCAGATGGTGCTTTCGGGTTTGCACTAGCAGGCAACCCACTCAGTGCAACAGCACCAACCGATAACACCACACCCATCGCAGCAATGTTGATCCGGTTTGCTAATTTAGACCAGTTAGAACGGGGCTGATTCTTTTGGCTTTGCATATCTCTTCTCCCACCACCCGGATTAATAAACTGCAACTTGTAACAAACTCTGTAAAGCTATCGGCACCAAACTGAAGAATTATGCGATCGCTTTAAGCTTTTTCTAATAGACTCACTTTACGTTTCACCATGCGGTTAATGCTTCGTCCATTCGACTCACCCAACCGGAGGATAGGCTCTGACTAAAGGAGGAAATACTTTATGCAACAGGGAAATACGGTGAAAAATATTGGAGCGGGAACCCAAACTGTGTTTCTACTCTGATCAAAACATTTCTAATTGCCTCGCGCTATTACGATTGGTGACAGTTATGTTGCTGGCTACTTCATGTCTACAAATGCGCTGAAAGTGATTTCGGAAATTGAAACAAAAATAAGGGACGGTTGCAGAGCTTCCTGATTGAAATCTATTTGGTTGAACGAGATTAGTCAGGATTTTTAGGGTAATCCCGTGTGGCACAATGAAGGACAGTCATTAAAAAACAGTTAATTCTTCAGGTAAGCCCGTGACTTTCACTGCAAACGCACCCACAACTGAAAACGGTCGCTCTGTCCAGCCTGCTGTCCGTCGTCGCCCGGTGTTTCCGTTTACGGCGATCGTTGGGCAAGATGAGATGAAACTGGCGTTGCTGTTGAATGTAATTGATCCCAAGATCGGCGGCGTGATGATCATGGGCGATCGCGGCACTGGCAAAACCACCACCATTCGCGCCCTGGCTGACCTGCTGCCAGAGATTGAAGTGGTGAGTGACGATCCCTTCAACAGCTCTCCTACCGATCCCGAATTGATGGGAGATGACGTGCGCCAGCGATCGGAGCAAGGCTTGGAGCTGCCCGTAACCCTCAAAAAAGTGCAAATGGTCGATCTTCCCCTCGGTGCAACCGAAGACCGGGTTTGCGGCACGATTGACATCGAACGAGCCTTGTCTGAAGGGGTGAAAGCCTTTGAACCAGGGTTGTTAGCAAAAGCCAATCGCGGCATTTTGTATGTGGATGAAGTGAACCTGCTGGATGATCATTTAGTAGATGTCCTGCTCGACTCCGCGGCATCTGGTTGGAACACAGTGGAGCGGGAAGGCATTTCCATCCGTCACCCCGCTCGGTTTGTGCTCGTCGGTTCTGGCAACCCGGAGGAAGGTGAACTCCGGCCTCAGTTGCTCGATCGCTTTGGTATGCACGCCGAAATTCGTACTGTAAAAGAGCCTGAACTGCGAGTGCAAATTGTCGAGCAGCGCACCGAGTTTGATCAAAATCCTCAGACGTTCTTAGAAAAGTATCAGTCTCAGCAAGATGAACTCCGCCAAAAGCTGGTGGATGCCCAAACCCGGCTCAAATCAGTGCAGATTGACTATGACCTGCGGGTAAAAATTTCTCAGGTTTGTTCAGAGTTGGATGTGGATGGGCTGCGGGGTGACATTGTTACTAATCGTGCTGCCAAAGCTCTCGCTGCCTTTGAGGGGCGCATGGAAGCCACCGTTGACGATATCCGCCAGGTGGTGACTCTTTGCCTGCGCCATCGTCTCCGCAAAGATCCGCTAGAGTCGATTGATTCTGGTTACAAAGTAGAGAAAACGGTTAACCAAATTTTTGGTGAAGTCGCTAGCTAGGCGATCGCGTGTTGCCCGTTTGAAACGCAGCTTCAGGAGGGAATCATGGATCTGGCGAAGTTTAAATACCCGGTCGAGCAAACTGACCCACCCCGCTCCCCCAGGGAAACGTTGCCAACCATGTACGACCTCCCCAGCGAAGACCCAGAGGAGCCTGGATTGCCCGACGAATTTCATGATCTCCAGCCGCAACTGCTGAGTGCTACTGTTCGCTTAACCGGATATGCGCCTGATCAGATCTTTACCGGAACGGACATCAACCTCTACTACGACATTCGCCATCCCCTCTGGCATAAGCGCCCAGATTGGTTCCTGGTAGCGGGTGTGCCGCGCCTGTACGACGAAACCGATCTGCGTCTGAGCTATGTCATCTGGCAGGAGGGTATTAGCCCCGTTGTTGTTGTTGAGCTGCTTTCCCCCGGAACCGAAGACGAAGACCTGGGGCGAACCGAACGCGAACCAGGTAAGCCACCCACTAAATGGGAAGTCTATGAGCAAATTCTTCGCATTCCCTATTATGTTCTGTTCAACCGTTACACCAATGAACTCAAAGCCTTTGCGCTCAATGGCAGGCATTACCAGGAAATGGAGTTATCAGATTCTAAAGTTTGGATGCCCGATCTAAACTGTGGTTTGGGATTGTGGCAGGGCACATTTCAGGGAATTACTCGGCTCTGGTTGCGCTGGTATGACGTAGATGGAAACTGGATCGCGACCGAAGCTGAAGCTGCCCAGCAAGAAGCTCTTGCCGCTCGTAAACAAGCCGCAGCCGAACGCCAACGAGCAGAAGCAGAACGCCAACGAGCAGAGGCAGAACGTCAGCGAGCCGAAGCTGAACGTCAACGGGCAGAACAGGCAGCAACCGAGCTAGCGGCACTGCGCCAGCGGTTACGCGATCGCGGTATTGATCCCAGTGAGTTGTAACCGTGAATAGGACGAATCTCTGGCGAAATGTGCGGTTTTGGCGCTTTGCCGGACAGGCGATCGCGATTGTCCTGGTCATTTCTCTAATTGCCTTTCTGGGGTTCAACCTCAACCGCAATTTAGCCCGGCTTGGCATTCGCTTTGGGTTTGGCTTTCTCCAGTCACAGGCAGGGTTTGCGATCGGTGAAACGCTGATCCCGTATCAATCATCTGATTCCTACGGTCGTGCGCTCCTGGTAGGGTTGCTCAATTCTCTGCTGGTGATTGCAACCGGGATTGCTCTGGCAACGATCGTGGGAGTCACTGCCGGAATCGCCCGCCTATCTAGCAATTGGTTAGTGCGGAAAATGGCGTTGGTGTACGTGGAACTGCTACGAAACACGCCGCTCTTACTACAGTTATTTTTCTGGTATTTTGCAGCGTTTCTCAGCCTGCCAAAAACCGACGCTCCATTGCGATGGCTAGGATTCAGTTTCAGCAATGGTGGCATCACCGTTCCGGGAGGGTTGAGTTTTTCTCCGGAATTTTCGGCCCTAGTGTTGGGGCTTTCCATTTACACGGGCACCTTCATTGCCGAAATTGTGCGCGGCGGGATTCAATCTGTCCCTAAGGGGCAGTGGGAGGCGGCAAAATCGCTGGGACTGAAACCCGCTCAAGCAATGCGAATGGTTATCTTTCCGCAAGCACTCCGAGCGATCATCCCCCCGTTAGGCAATCAGTATCTCAACCTGGCAAAAAATTCCAGTTTGGCGATCGCTGTCGGGTTCTCAGACTTATACGCCGTTGCGTCTACCACGTTTAACCAAACAGGGCGTGCCGTCGAAATTATGGTCTTGATCAGTGTCACCTATCTCAGCATCAGTTTGTTGATCTCGCTGTTGCTCAACCTGTATAACCGACGAGTGCAATTGGTGGAACGATGACCCCCAAAACTGGTGCCATGCCCCGATCCACCGCTTCAACTCCCGCCCAGATTCAGCGCTGGCTCAAACGTAATCTGTTTAATGGCTGGTTCAATAGTCTGCTAACCCTCGTTTGTTTGGCAGTCATTACCTGGATCGCCATCCATCTTCTCCGCTGGGCAACCACTCAAGCTCAGTGGGCAGTTGTCACAACCAATCTGCCTTTATTTTTCGTTGGGCGTTATCCGGTTCAGCAAATTTGGCGGGTGTGGGCAGCGTTGGCGATCGCGCTGGCAATGGTTGGTGTGTGGTGGCAAGCAGGGACGTGGAAGCAAAAAAACACCCAAACTGCTGCTGGTTCTCCCTCATCCCCTTTACCCTCCCCATCTCCCCAAGCTTTATTCTTTATCCTCCTACTGATCGCGTTTTGCTGCATCCTCTGGCTTTTAGCAGGCGGGTTGGGGTTGCCGCGTGTCGGCACAAATTTGTGGGGTGGTTTGCTGTTGACGCTAGTGGTGGCAATTACCAGCATTGTTCTGGCGTTTCCATTTGGCGTGTTGCTGGCACTGGGACGACAAAGCTCGTTGCCCATTTTGCAGGGTTTTTGTACGGTTTACATTGAATTGATTCGCGGCTTACCGCTGATTGGCATTTTGTTTATGGCGCAGGTCATGTTGCCGCTGGTACTGCCTGGACAACCGAATATTGATCGGGTAGTGCGCGCGATCGCCGGATTGGTGCTCTTCAATGCCGCTTACCTGGCAGAAAATGTGCGCGGCGGGCTGCAATCGATTCCTCGTGGGCAAACAGAAGCCGCCAAAGCGTTGGGATTAAATCCCTTTCTGACGTTGCGCCTGGTCGTGTTGCCGCAAGCCCTACGCATCGCCATTCCCGGAATCGTCGGTCAATTTATTTCCCTATTTAAAGACACCTCCTTACTAGCGCTGTTTGCACTTCTAGAACTCACAGGCATTGGGCGATCGATCCTGGCACAGCCTCAGTTTTTAGGACGCTATGCGGAAGTGTATTTGTTCGTTGGGCTGCTTTACTGGGTGTTTTGCTTTACCATGTCGCGCATAAGTCGAAGGTTGGAACGGGGCAGTAGAGGATAGAGAAGTCCCAAAGTGAAAGGATTATTTGATCAGGCGATAGATGACGCTGGAGCCACCGTAGTAGCCATCGAAGTCAGTGTCAGATTCCCAGCGGAAGCGAGCGCGGGAGGAGGAATTGGAAAGAACGGTGGCACAACCATCATCCAGCCCAATGCCGATGTGTGCTTCGCCGTAAGCAATCACCAAGTCTCCAGCTTTGGCGTTGGCGCGATCGACCCGTTGCCCGCGACCGTTTTGCAGCGCTTCTAGCAGAGACGGTACATAGTTGGGATTATCCCCAAGCGGAGGAATGCCTGCTTTTTGCAAGACTCGATTCACTGACCAGGCGCAGGCATTGTTACCACCATCGGGACCATCGGCAGTGCACATATCGACCAGGTTCTTGGCGGCTGCGACGATCGCGGCATTCAAGTCACCAGTCGTTCCACCAGGCTGGGCATCCTCCATGATTTCACGAAAGTACACATCTGCCGTTTGCGGTCCGATTACCCCCTGATACTGTCCACTATTGCCCAGACGATGCTCTGTCTTAAACGCATTCACACCTGCTACTGTCAGGTCGATGCCTTTGCTTTTGCATAATTGCTCAAAGGCTGCTAGCGTCTGCGGTCCAACAACTCCCGGATCGCCGAGTCTTAGCAATTCCTTCAGTTTATTGACCTGTTCAATTGGCAAGTTTTGCAGAATGTCGAGTGCATATTTGCTTTCGGTTGAGAGTGTGCTGACATCGATGGCTTTGATCGTTGCAACTGGCATAGCGACCCCTAGTGAAATGACTATCTCCTGAAAATTGTGACTGGAGATTATTTCCTCAGCAATGGAAAGTTAGAAATATTTGGAATTGGGGATGGGGAAGTGAAAGAGGTGAATGGCAGGAGTTAGGAGTAGGGGAGTGGGGGAGTGATTGCATCAAACATTCACAGGTACTGGTTGAATTGGGTCGTCAAACCGCCCACCGATCATTTGTCCCAGTTTTTCAACGGTGAGATCTGCCACAGGAATGGGATCAGAGACGCGGCCGCTGCTGAAGACAATCACGCGATCGCTGTACTGCATGATTTCATCCAAATCGGAGGACATGAATAAGATTGCTGTTCCGCCTTCACAACGAGCGATAAGCTGTTGCCACACCCAAAGAGTGGATTCGATGTCTAAGCCGCGGGTGGGGTGTTCCATCAGTAGGAGATGGAGTGGAACGGGTAACAGGGCGAGTTGGGTACGCTGTTGATTGCCGCCAGAGAGTTGTTCAACCTGGGAGGTGGCTTTGCCGCGAATATTGAATAGAGCGATCGCCTGTTGAGTGCGTTGCAACACATCTCGCCAATCTACAAATAGTCCGCGTGGTGGGGTTCGCAGAGCAACATGTTCCTGAATCGTCAATCCAGGAACTAACCCATCTTTGAGGCGATCGGCTGGAGAATAACCAATTCCAGCCTTTAAAAATCCGTTGTAGGGCTTGCCAGTCATGTCTACCCTGTCAATTTCCAGGCTACCCTGCGAGAGTTTGTGCAATCCGGCACACACGAGTAACAGCAATTGCTGACCGCTGCCTTCCAGTCCTGCTAGCCCAATCACCTCCCCTTGATATACGGTGAGTTCGTCAATCTTGAGGGTCAGGCGATCATCGGTGATTTGGGCATCGCGCAAGGTGAGGGCGGCGATCGCCTGTCGGGTTTGGGGCTTGGTGGGTTGAGCCAGTTCACGCCCAAACATCAGGTCAATTAAAACGTGATCGGGGCAGGGAATGGGCTGCTTGCCAACGACTTTGCCCTGGCGCATCACCGTTACTTCATCACACAACTCCTCTACGTCTTCCAGCTTGTGTGAGACAAAAATTACTGATTTGCCTTCCGCTGCCAATTGTTTGGCTGCCGAGAATAGGGCTGTTTTCTGGGAAGCAGAAATGCCGGTAGTGGGTTCATCTAGAATCAGGGTTTGCACACCCAACGACAGAAGCCGCAAAATTTCTAACTGTTGCCGCTCTCCCACGGTGAGATCGCTAACCTTGCGGTAAATATCCAGGTCAAAGTTGAAGTGGGCAGACAACTCCTCGAATTGTTGGATGGCGTGCCGCCGATTGATAAAAAATTCACCGGATTTCCCTGCCATGAAGTTATCCAACACAGATAGGGGCGGAAAATCCAGCGGATCTTGATGCAGCATTCCCACGCCAACTCGAATGGCATCAGCGGGCGATCGCACCTCAACGGGAACTCCATCCAGCAGAATCTGACCGCGATCGCGGGAGATGAATCCGCTCAACACTTTTACCAGCGTGCTTTTACCCGCTCCGTTTTCGCCCAAAAGCCCATGAATCGTACCGGCGTGAACAATGAGTGAAACATCATCATTTGCCAGCACAGTACCAAACCGCTTGGTGATGTTGAGCAGTTCAACTTTCATAATCGAGGAGTTGCTTTTTGCATGATGCCGACCTGCGTGAGCCTACTTACTGGGTCCAGTCATGCCAGCCAGGAGTTGGGGCAGATACCAGATTTGCTGATCGGTGGCAGTTTCGCCTGCTTTCACATAAGTTGTCCCATCTTGCAGGTTGATTGGTCCTTTAAACAGGTTGATGCTGCCATCTGCCATGCCTTTAATGAACTCATCCATGAATTTTTCGTTTTCACCCAATGCTTTCCCTTTCAGGAACCCAATCATGTTGGTTTGAGGATCACTAATGTTCGCGAAATCAGGTCCTGACCAGACAAACCCATTCGGCATCTTGCCATCCATCGCAGTTTTCACGGCATCACCATAGGTTAATGCCCAGTTATAAAACGGCACACCCAGACAAATATCGGGAGCCAGGTCGCAGCCTTTCTGGTAATCGTAGTGAACGAACTTCACTTTTTTACCCGCTTCTGCCGCCTTTTTGCCCTGAATTGCTGCTTCTGGGGTATCAATCCCTGACATCACCACATCGTAGCCACCGTTGTAGTAGTCATCTGCGACTTTTGTGGGGTCTAAAGTTTTACCAGGAATGTTGAACCAGAAGCCGATCCAGGTGACTTTGAATTCCAGATCTTTGGGATCTTTTTTGCGGTAGGTTTCCCAGCAGTATTTTGCTCCCAGATAGGCTGAGGAAGAATAACGCCGGGTTTCGTCGTTGATTAGGGGACCGAGATAGCCGATTTTCCCAGTTTCAGTACCCAGCGCCGCCGCGCAACCTGCCATCATTTTGCCGTATTCCATCTTGCCCATAATGTTGCCGAGGTTGGGCTGATTTTTGAAGTTTTTGCCCTCTTTCCAGGCGTAATCTCCGGAGGCATGGATGATGGCAACTTCTGGATGTTTTTTGGCAGTTGCTAACGCATCGTCTTTGAAGTCATCTGAGTTGAAGATGACCATTTTGGCACCTTTGGCAATCAGTTCATCAGCAACCTGAGCACCTGTGACGTTGGGGCGATCGGCAGGATTCACCTTATCGGCATATTCCAACTTGGTGCCTGTGTCTTTGGTAACTTTTTCGATGCCTTCAAAATGGGCCTGGTTCCAGCCTGCATCGTTTTTGGGACCCACCAGAATCATGCCAACTGTGAAGTCTTTGGTGGCGGCACCGGGAGATGGCGACTCTGTTGCTCCTGGAGAAGCTTGAGGAGTCGGGCTGCTACAGGCTCCTAGAAGGGTTGCCAGCGCTGCCAATTGCCAGAAGCGTTTCATGTTCATTATTCACTCTTTCACACGCAGTTTGAGAATCTGTTTTCAATTAAGGCGATCGCACTGCTGAGAAATGTATCACAACTCACAATTCCCCCTTATCCCCCATTCCCGATTCCCCATTCCCAGGTAGCCACAAAACCTGCCCCCACGATTCTCCCTTTCCCTGCGCGATACTGGAGGAAGAATGGCGTATTCTAGAAGTCGTTTTTGTGTAGGTATCAAATTCAACTACAAGTCGAACTGGCTGGAGGTACCCTATCCTCTTGGCACTATTTGAACAAATACACAAGCTTTCTTACTACGTTTTAGAGACTGAACTATGCTTGAAGCTTACCGTCAACACGTTGCTGAACGCGCTGCATTGGGGATTCCACCTCTGCCGTTGAGCGCTCAACAAATGTCTGATTTGGGCGAGTTATTGAAAAATCCACCCGCTGGAGAAGAGGCTTTTTTGCTGGAATTGCTGCGCGATCGCGTTCCACCCGGTGTGGATCAGGCGGCCTACGTGAAGGCGGGATTTTTGACGGCGATCGCCAAAGGCGACATCTCCAGCCCGCTGGTTTCACCCAAAGAGGCAGTGGAACTGTTGGGCACCATGATGGGCGGGTATAACGTGCACTCGTTGATTGACATGCTGCGATCGCCTAATGCCGAACTAGCAGAAACCGCCGTTGCCGCCCTCAGCAAAACGATGCTGGTCTATGACGCGTTTCATGACATTGAAGAACTGGCAAACGAGGGCAATGCTTACGCCCAACAGGTGATGGAATCCTGGGCAAATGCAGAGTGGTTCACCAGTCGCCCCCAACTGCCCGAAGCCATTACTGTTACCGTCTTTAAAGTTCCGGGGGAAACCAACACGGATGATCTCTCGCCTGCCCCCCATGCCACCACCCGCCCCGATATTCCGCTGCACGCAACGGTAATGCTGGAAACGCGGATGCCGGGGGGATTGCAAACGATCCAGGAACTCAAACAAAAGGGACATCCCATTGCCTATGTGGGTGATGTTGTGGGAACGGGTTCTTCTCGGAAATCGGCGATCAACTCGGTGCTATGGCACATTGGTGAGGATATTCCGTTTGTGCCCAATAAGCGATCGAGTGGATTCATTTTGGGCGGCAAAATTGCACCCATCTTCTTCAACACCGCTGAAGATTCCGGTGCTCTACCGATTGAATGCGATGTCACGAACCTGAATACGGGCGATGTGATCACCATTCACCCCTACAAAGGTGAGATTACCAACGAAGCAGGCGATGTGATTTCTACCTTCACCCTCAAGCCCGACACCATCTTGGATGAAGTGCGGGCAGGCGGACGCATTCCCCTCCTGATTGGACGCACCCTTACCGATAAAACGCGCGCGCTCATGGGGCTTGAACCCAGTCCAGTATTTGCCCGTCCCACCTTACCTGCCGATACCGGGAAGGGCTTTACCCTGGCGCAAAAAATGGTAGGGAAAGCTTGCGGTCTGCCTGGTGTGCGCCCTGGCACCTACTGCGAACCTGTAATGACGACGGTGGGTTCTCAAGATACTACCGGACCCATGACCCGCGACGAGTTGAAAGAACTGGCGTGCCTCGGTTTTGGTGCGGATCTGGTGATGCAAAGTTTTTGCCATACCGCCGCCTATCCCAAACCGGTAGATATTAAAACCCATCACGAATTGCCCGATTTCATTAACTCCCGTGGTGGGGTTTCCCTGCGTCCGGGGGATGGGATTATTCACTCCTGGCTGAACCGGATGCTGTTGCCCGATACCGTGGGTACCGGGGGCGACTCGCATACCCGCTTTCCATTGGGGATTTCTTTTCCTGCTGGCTCCGGGTTGGTGGCGTTTGCGGCGGCACTGGGGGTGATGCCGCTGGATATGCCGGAATCGGTGCTGGTGCGGTTTAAGGGCAATCTGCAACCGGGCGTAACGCTGCGGGATATTGTCAATGCCATTCCCTATGTGGCCATTCAGGAAGGCAAGTTGACCGTTCAGAAGCAAAACAAAAAGAATGTCTTCTCTGGGCGGATTATGGAAATGGAAGGACTGCCAGACCTGAAACTGGAGCAGGCATTTGAGTTGACAGATGCTACGGCAGAGCGATCGTGTGCAGGCTGCACGATTAAGTTGGGTACTGAAACGGTGGCAGAATATCTGCGATCGAACATTGCCCTGCTGAAAAACATGGCAGCACGAGGCTATGGCGATGCGCGTACGATTTTGCGCCGCGTTGCCAAGATGGAACAATGGCTGGCGAATCCCACGCTGATGTCGGCTGACCCCGATGCGGAGTACAGCGATGTGATTGAAGTGGATCTGGATCAAATTAAGGAACCGATTGTTGCTGCTCCCAACGATCCAGATAACATCAAACTCATGTCTGAGTGTGCCGGAGATCCGATCCACGAAGTCTTTATTGGTTCCTGCATGACCAACATTGGCCATTACCGCGCTGCCGCGAAAGTGCTGGAAGGAGCGGGTCCGGTGAAGGTGCGCCTGTGGATTTGCCCACCCACCCGTATGGATGAGAAGCAATTGCGGGAAGAAGGCTATTACGGCATCTTTGCAGCATCGGGGGCGAGGACTGAAATGCCGGGCTGTTCGCTTTGTATGGGCAACCAGGCACGAGTAGCAGACGGGGTGACGGTGTTTTCGACCTCAACCCGCAACTTCAACAACCGCATGGGCAAGGATGCGAAGGTGTATCTGGGTTCGGCGGAGTTAGCAGCGGTGTGTGCTCTGTTGGGACGGATTCCCAGCGTGGACGAGTATATGGCGATCGTCACGAAGAAGATTGATCCCTTTGCAGGTGACCTCTATCGCTATCTCAACTTCGACCAGATTGCCGGATTTGAAGATGAAGGACGGGTGATTCCGCTGGAGCAGATGCCCCGAATTGAAGACATTCTGGGGATGCCTACGGCTGCTGGACGATAACAGATAGGGTCGCGATCGCTAAATAGCTCTTGAACCTCCGAAGTTTCCAAAATTTCGGAGGTTTCACGTAAAGGTTTAATTCTTGCGATAATGATCCCTGAATCATTAAAACGCTTTTGCATAAATCCGTATGACTGCGACCGTTTCTGCTCCAACCTTCTCCTCTCGCGTCGTTAACGGCATTCTTGCCATCAAACCGTTAGCCAACCTGGCAAAAAATCGAGCACGCCAGATGATGATCAAACGGGCAGACTCGATTGGAGTGCCCTGGCTGGCAGAAGTCGCTGCACTGAAAGCACGAAACTGGAGCGAAGATCTGGCAGCGGTGCAAAATCCTAACCTGACCTATCCAAATTATTACGTAACCTCCTTTCACGCCTATGAAGAAGGTAATTTAGGCTGGGAACCTGCGCTAGAAGTGGAAGTGGCGGCTCATGCAGTTCATGCTCGGATCTGGCAAGAGGCGGGGGCGAATGGAGATTTGCAACTGCGGCAAAGTTATCACGCTTGCCTCAAGCCCCAACTCAAGACGGAGCCTCAAGATATTGTGGATTTGGGGTGTAGTGTGGGCATGAGCACCTTTGCCCTACAAGCTGCTTTCCCCCATGCCAATCTGACTGGGGTGGATTTATCTCCTTACTTTTTGGCAGTGGCAAAGTACCGCACGGATATGCGGGCAGCAGGCAACGGCACGCGGCTGCAAGGAACGGATGCCACTGCTTCTATACCAACGTGGGTTCACGGGGCGGCGGAAGCGACCGGATTACCCGATGCCTCCTATGATCTGGTGTCGGCCTGCCTGCTGTTTCATGAGTTGCCCCAAACGGCAGCGATCGCGGTTTTCCAGGAAGCTCGTCGATTACTGCGTCCCGGTGGGTCCTTCGCCTTTATGGATATGAACCCCCAGTCTGAAATCTATGCCAAAATGCCGCCCTACATTTTGACGCTGCTCAAAAGTACCGAACCCTATTTAGATCAATACTTTGCGCTGGATGTGGAACAGGCATTGATGGAGGCAGGCTTTGAGCGTCCCACCATTACGCCCAACAGTCCCCGCCATCGCACCGTAGTTGCCAGAGTCAAAGATTAGAAAGGCTAAGGAATGTGAAAGGATTCGGGAGCTAGAAGCTGAGCGAGTGATGCTAGTAGGTGTTTTTGTGAATGCATTCATCGCCCCTTAGCAACCTGAATTCTATGCCATTCCTCAGAATTACCCAAACCACAAAGTTCAAAACCAGCACGGCAGATTCCTCTACATTGCCGCCTGCTCAAGCCATTGAAGTTCCGGCTGGAACCAGCTTTAACCTTAAAAGTTATGCGGATGCCGGAGCGAACCATTATCGAATACAGTTGGCTGGTAAGCTGGGCGATCGCGACACCTGGCACGTCTATCAACTGCATGTGCAAATCACTGCCGATAGCGCGATCGATTCCAGCCAATCGGGTCCCGCGGCGGCGGTATCGTTGCGGAAATTTCTTTCGACTGTGGGCAAGCTATCGCTGAGCGATCGCCAACTGCTGGTCGAGCAAGCCCTCGTACTGATGGAGCGCATCTACGTCCATCTCCCCCTCAAGAAAGCGATGCACGGTGTTGATCCAATTCAGCGCTTAAGGCTACTCCAGGCGAGATTGGCAGAAACCCCAGAAGCCCAAATGCCCAGCGAAGTCCAGTTTCACAACGAGATGACTGCCATCTTCACCTCCGTTCGTGACCTGCACACCAACTATTTACTGCCAGATCCCTTCAACCAAGCCACTGCGTTTCTGCCCTTCCAGGTGGAAGAATACTTCGAGAACAAACAACCCAAATATCTCGTTTCCAAAATCTTTGCTGGACTCAACCACCCCACCTTCAAACCCGGTGTGGAAGTACTGTCCTGGAACGGCACGCCGATCGCCCGCGAAGTAGAACTCAACGCTGATCGTCAGGCTGGTAGCAATATGCCCGCCCGTCTTGCCCGGGGATTGGAAGCCCTCACCATTCGTCCCCTACTCATCTCCCTGCCACCTTCCGAAGAATGGGTGATTGTCGGCTATCGCACTCCCGACGGCAAAGAGCAGGAAATTCGCCTGTACTGGCAAATCTTTACCCCCCAGGCTTCCGCTAGCACTGTTGATCCCAATTCGCTCACGCTGCAAGCAACTGCCCTGGGGATGGATATTCAGGCAGATGCCACTCAGCAAGCCCGAAAAGTTCTATTTGCGCCCAACATCGTTGCCGCCGAACAGCGCTTTGCTCAAGCAGCTCGTTTGTCTGATGTTCCTGTACAAGGCTTAGATAGCCGGATGCCCGGAATTTTCCGTGCTCAAAAAGTGGATACACCCAGCGGCAGTTTTGGCTACATCCGCATCTTCAGCTTTAACGAAAACGATGTGGATGGCTTCGTCGCAGAATTTATTCGCCTCATTGAACTGCTGCCCCAAAATGGATTGATCATCGACGTGCGCGGCAACGGTGGCGGCGTGATTCTCAACGGTGAACGCATCCTGCAAGTGCTCACGCCTCGTGTGATTGAGCCGGAACGCACCGAGTTTATCAACACGCCCCTGACGCTGGAAATGGTGCGGCTGCATTCTGGCGATTCGCGTCCCTATCCTGACTTTGACCTGACTCCCTGGTTTGCCTCGATGAGTCAAGCGGTCAAAACGGGTGCCGTGTATTCTAGCGGTTATCCGATTACGGAAGTAGAGTCTGCGAACAACGTTGGGCAAAAGTATTGTGGTCCTGTGGTGTTGATTATTGATGCCCTTTGCTACAGCACTACCGATATCTTCGCGGCGGGTTTTCAGGATCACAAAATTGGTCCGGTTCTCGGTGCCAGCGACAATACGGGTGCGGGTGGTGCCAATGTTTGGACCCATGAACTGTTCCAGGCAGTGCTGGAAACATCTTCCAACTCGCCGCTGAAGCCGTTGCCCAATGGTGCCAATATGCGGGCATCTGTGCGTCGCACCACACGGGTTGGGGAGCGAGCAGGAACGCCCGTGGAAGATTTGGGGGTTGTGCCCGATGAGCGGCATTACATGACCAAAGATGACTTGCTGAAAGGCAACGTGGATTTGATCAATCGGGCGGCTAGTATGCTCGCGAAGCTGCCAGTTTACACAATTTCAGTCAAGGTGAATTCTAAGTCTGGCAACACGCTCAATGCCACGGTGACCACGAAGAACCTATCGCGGTTGGATGTGTATATTAACGATCGCCCCCAGCGATCGCTGGATGTAAAAGACGGCAACACCGAATTGCAACTTCCCCTGCCAACTGGAGCGACCAACCTGGAACTAAAAGGGTTTGCCGAAAATCGCCTGGTGGCATCTCGCCAAGTCAGCCTAACCTAAATTTGGCAGATTTCTATGGCCGTAGCCGTGTGTAACGTGGCGAAGGCGAGTCAGAACGCTTACCCAGCATTGGCTTTGCAACCTTTCCTTGTCCTCAGCGTTCTGACCAAAGCTATAAAATCAAACCTCGGAGGTTGATGCCGCGATCGCGCCTTGTGAATCGATCAACCTTCGAGGGTTCCTCGTTTTGTAGAAATGCGGATGGCGAGACTCGAACTCGCAAGGCAAAGCCACACGCCCCTCAAACGTGCGCGTATACCAATTCCGCCACATCCGCATCTAGGGGTTACTTGAGACCATCATCCTAGCATTAAGTCTAAGACCAGATCCAAGCCCAATCTAGGATAGCAAAAAGAAACGACCGCATTACAGTTGGTTATCAACTTTTGTGTTTAAAGCCCTGTTCATCGGTGCTACTAACCACAGGTATATTTTTGGTAGCGATAGCCATCCACCGACAACAGCTTGGTTACAGGCACACAGCCCGCCTGGCTGAGAACCGCTTGAGAAAGGGGGTTTGCCTCACTGCGAAAGTTAACGCGCCAAATATCCAGGGGACGAGGAAGAGATTGCACGGTGCGTTGCAGCGTGGCGATCGCGGGTTGCGGATCTTGCCCTGGTATGTGGGCGAGGAGAAAGGTTGTCTGATTTGCTGCCGCTGGGTTGAGGCGGTGCAGTTCCCAGGCAATGCCCATTAATCGTCCCGTGTGCCCGTGGGTTTTGTGCGGAATGGCAACCAGCGCCGGATGCTGAAAATTGGCATGAATTGCTGCCGCCACCTTTTCTGGACGATGGGTGCGCTGATAGCCTAAATCGTTCGCAACGGTTATTCCCCCCAATAGGCTGAACAACAGCACCCCCGCGATCGCCCACCTGCCATAGACCCATGCCAGCCCTAACTCTCCTGGCTTCTGACTTCTGACTTCTGCCTCCTGCCCAGGGGTTTCGCCAAACGCTTCTCTCACTCCTCTGCCTTCCACCTTCTGCCTTCCACCTTGCGCCAACGCCCCCCCAACCACCAGCACCACGGCTGGAAAGTAGAAAAACTGATAGCGAAATACGCTGGCAAAATTCACCCCCAATCCAAAAGTAAGGAGTAGAGAAAGGGCGATCGCAGTTATCACAAATCCCCCCAGCAGCAATAACATGGAGCGAGTTTCAGGCTGTTGGGTTTGGTTTCTCCAACCTCGTACCAGTAGCGGCACTGTCCACGCCAGCAACAACACCAGCACCACTGCCGAGGTAATGATCACGGGCAGCGGCACTTCTTGAACGGGTAGCAGATAGAGCATGGTAATCAATCCCGCAACAAACCGCAGCAGTTGGTCAATCCAGGTGGATTTATCGAATTCGCCTGTCTGAATCCAACGGGTGAGTTCAGTGCCGCGAATGCTGAGTAAGACGGGGAACCAGACCAGAGCGGAAGCCAGGGTGCCGAGGGCGACAAACAGGAGACGGGGGAGGGCGGAGGTGAGGGAGGTGAGGGAGAGGGGGGAGGTGAGGGAGATGGGGGAGGAAAAGAGAAAAAGCCAGAGGAGGAGGGCGATCGCGGCTGCGAACAGGGTTAGCAACACGAAGTAGTGAGTGGCGATACCCAATCCATTCACGCTGATCCATAGGCAGCAGAGCCAGAGGGGAATGCGGCGATTGGTTTGGATCAACTGTGCGACGGCGACCAGGCAACTGAGGGAAGCCAGAATCCACAGGATGGCGAGGGTGTAGTGGCGGGCTTCCTGTGCCAGATAAACGCCAAAAGGAGACACTGTCATCAGTGCGGCGGCAAGGTGGGCAGCAAGACGCGATCGCCAGGCAAGCCAACTCAGCCCAAAACTGGCAGGTACCGCTAATACGCCGCAAACCGCAGACAGCGCCCTTGCTGCCCAAACCGAGACAAATCCATCAATCGGGGAAAACAGCCGCAGCCAGAGATGGGACAGGACAAAATAAAGGGGTGGATGATTACTTTCACTCAGTAAGTGATGCACAACTGAAACAGGGGTTGCCTGGGAATTGGGCTGAAGCGGTTGTAACAGTTCGTTCAACGTTAGCCCCTGATCCAGCGGTACTGAAAGGAAGCTATTGCCCAGGCTAAAGACCAGTGTGGAGAATTCGTCAGCCCAAAGGGGTTTATCGGCAATGTGGGTGAATCGCAGGAAAGCCGCGATCGCCATCCAGATCAACAGCAAAGCAAAATGCATCAGATGCGTGAGACACATGGAGTTCAGAACTCATAGTATATTGGTGCGAACAGCAACCTCCAGTGGTGCGAACAGCAACCTCCAGCGAATGATTTCCCTATCTCCTCCTCCACTGAATGTGATGCTGATTGAGAGCGATCCCCAGTTTCGTCAGGGATTTGCGCTGTGTCTTGAGCCGCATCCTGATGTGCAAGTTGTGCTGCAGGCAGATTCGGATAGGATGGCATTACGTCTTCTTCAGCAATGGCTGAATCAGCATTCGGTAGACGCTACCGATCCATTTTCGCTCGACCTGATCGTTCTGAGTTTAGATTTGCCGCCTGCTGAGTCTGTTGCGATCGCCCTTTGCCGAGATTTGTACCGTCAGTATCCCACCCTGCCCATTCTGACCATGAGCACCGAGGCTGATCCTGCACTTCTATCAGCCGTGTTTCAATCTGGAGCAATGGGCTATTGCCGCAAAGACACCGTCACAACTGATCTGGTGCAGATCATGCGGCAGGTGGCAGCAGGCTACCCGTTTTGGGTGCAGGGCATGGAATCAGTATCTCAGGCGTTAGCGGTTGCCAGACCATCGCCCTCCCCACCCGTTGTTTCAACCTCAAGACCACTGGCAGGCGTTCGGCACAATTTGCGGCAATCCGGTTTAGCCCAAATCGATGCGGCGATCGCCCAAATCAATGCCCAACTCGCCAACCCTAACCTCCCCCTGCTCGACCAACTCTTCCTCACAGGTCGTCGGCGTGAATTGCGAGCCTCCCGCTGGCTAGTCAATCGCTTACTGACCACCACCCAAGAACGCTCAGGCTTAGAACCTCCCCCTCCCCTCCCTTCTTCTCCACCCCCACCTCCCTCACCTCCCCCCGAACCCCTCATCCTCCAGCCCGAAAGCACTGCCCTCCGCAGTATCCAAGCCTCCTTGTTTGACACCACCATTGCTAAACTTCACCTCGGTCTGCGAAACCTGACTAATATCCCCCTGGAAATCGATATTCTGCGCGAAGACCGGAAACAGGAGTTGTTGACTCTGGTGCTGCGAAAGCTGGAAGACGTTTTAGCGGAGTTGCGCTTCTCTCAGGTAGACGTAGCCCAACTCGCCGACAAGCGATCGCTGATTCTGCAAGATTTGTGGCAGGCAACCACTACCGAGTTTTTTGGACGCTACTACACCTTACCTTTAGCTGACTCGCCAACCGCGCAACTCCAGCAAACGCCGATTGAAATGGTGGATGTGCTGTTGCAAGACGCAGCCATTGTGCAAGCAGAAATTTTGAGCAAAATCCCAATGGTGACGGATTTTCTGGCGCACTTGCTGTTTCAGGTACCGCTGATGGTGGACGAAATAGCCTATGCCGCTGGCACCGTGGAAGCGATGACGCAAATGGAGGCATTGCTGCAAAATCTAACGATTCAGGTGGGGAACGCGGTGATCCAACCCCTGCTGAATCGCTTTGGTAATGTAGTGACTGTGAAGCAAAATTTCTACGATCGCCGCCTGCTTTCCACCCGTGAAATTGAGCGCTTCCGCAACAACCTCTCCTGGAAATACCGGGTAGAGCGTTACTTCCAAGAACCCACCGCCATTTTTGAAAGTCGCTACAATCTGTTCGTATTGAGTGAATTGGGCATCGTCAAAACCTCCATCTACTCCCCCCGCAGTCAAGAGCTAGATACCCTATCAGGCTTAGGGTTAGCCGTGACGCTGACGTTAGAAGCCCGAGACGCGATCGCCCCTCGCCTCCGGTCTGCCATCTCTTTTGTGGGAACCGGCGTAGTTTATGTTCTCACAGAAGTGATTGGGCGCGGCATTGGCTTAATTGGGCGTGGCATCATCAAAGGCGTGGGGAACGTCGTTCAAGATACAAAATTTAGCCGCAATAGCCAGCGATGGCGATAAACTAAATAGTTCGGAAATCGGGAATCGAATGGTGAGGCACGTATGGCATTACGTTTTCGTGAACTAATTCTGACCCTCGGACTGATCAGCGAGTTGGGACTGCTCCCAGCCCAGGCGCAGGGATGGAATGGGCAGATGCGCCCCCTCCCTAATCTGGCTCAAACCCCTGCCCCCTCTACCCCGCCAGCTTCCACCAGCAAAGGCAGTACTTTTTACGATCGCTACATGCAGGCAGGCTACACCGCCACTAATCGCCGCGACCACTCGACTGCCCTTGTCTACTTCAAACGCGCCCTCGACGAACGCCCGGAAGATACCTATGCCATCCAAGCCATCCGCAACGTTGAAACTTACCTGAAAGCTCCCCCATCACCCTCCACCGCCAAACCTACGACCCCCACTAAACCTGCCACTCCCGCAAAACCTGCAACCCCCATCGCCAAACCTGCTGCCAAACCTGCTGCCAAGTTAACTCCACCTAAAACACCTCCGACAACTGCCACCGCCACTGCCACTAAAGCTCCTGCTGCGGTTGTCGTGGTGCCGTCTGCGCCGCCCTCAGATGCGTTTAACGAACAGCAAGCCGTAGCGTTGATTAACCGTTGGCTTCAGGCAAAAGCGGAAGTATTTGCGCCTCCCTACGACCAGCAACAGGTGGTTGATCTGACCACGGGAGAACTGTTTGCCTCGCTGGTAAAACCCGATGGTGTATTGAACTGGTTAAAAATCAATCGGGCGTATTTCCGTTACGGCGTGCAAAATGTGGACTCGATTGAGCGCTTCGTGGTGGCTCGCGATCGCGCCACCATAGAAGTTAACCTGACCGAAGACCGCACCCTCTACCGCAACGGCACGATTGACCCCAACCAAACCGATTTTTCTAGCCAGCGAGTTCGCTTCACCTTCGTTGCAGACAATGGCGTTTGGAAGATTGCCGATTACAAAACGGTAAATGGACTGCTGTTAGAGCGATCGATTTTGGAGGCGGCAAGTTTGGCGAGGTGATTGACAAATCGGGAATGGGGAATTGTAGGGGCAGGTCTTGTGCCTGCCCAGTAATGGGGAATGGGGAATGGGGAGAAGATTGGAGATTAATGGAGAGGAAATTAATGAAGTGGGTTGAGAGAGCGATTTTTTGCATGGCGATGCTGGGGATGGCTCCGGCAGCGATCACGGCGGAGTGGGAAAGTGTAACCCAAAATGCAGTGGGAGATCGCTTTTTGATTGATAAAAGCTCGATTCAACGCAAGGCAGACACGGTTTTTTACTGGGAATACCGCGAGTTTCCGCAGCCTAATAACGCCTTTCTAGAAGAACCTGTTGATCAGCCAGTGTATGGAGTGGTACTTAACTGGTCTGCCAATTGCACTAGCAAAACTCAGCGGTTGCGCCAGGTGACGGCTTATGACAAAGCACGCAAAGTGATTAAACGCTTTAGCTATGGCGAGAATGGAGCGCTGTTTCAACCCAAGTCGGGCAGCAGTGCTAGCACTGTGTTGAATAACGTATGCGATCGCTAACTTACAATCAACCCAGATAAAGCGAAAAGGTTTGCTTCATAATTAGAAAAAACTTTCAGAATTAGATAACGCCCTGCCTGATCAATTAACATGAGCGATTTAGATCATCAGTTGCGCGAGTGGGTCACCGAAGCCTGTCGCCATCCCCCCGGCAGTCCCCTGCGTCAACGCCACCTCACCAAAGTGATCCGTGTGGTCTCCAACAAGCTTTGGCGAGAAAGCGTACCTTACTATCAAGATGCGTTGCAGCAAACCTGGGTGTACTTCTGCAAAAACATCTGCGGCGGGTACAATCCCAATTTGGGTAGCGTGGCAACCTGGCTGAATGCCTATCTCAAGCGTCGCCTGCAAGACTTCTATATCGATACGCAAAAGCGGCGCAAAAACGAGATTTCTTCCTGGCAAGACAAAGACGGTGAAGTGGTAGATATCACCGAAGGGCTTGCTGATGAACGAGGAGATGTAGAACCCGTTTGGGAAAAAGTCAAAGCTTGGGCGCAAGAAGATGCAGACGGTGAACTGCGAAAACTGCACATTGAAGGATATCCAGAAGTTACCTGTCAGGTGTTGATTTTGCGACGGCTACTCTCAGAAACAAGCTGGAAAGCCCTGTCCGAAGAATTTGGTGCGCCTATTCCCACGCTCAGCAGTTTTTATCGCCGACAATGTATGCCGCGTTTGCGTAAATTTGGTGAGTCCGAGGGATATGTCAGTAGCTAATGAGGATTCATCACTATGACACACGGTACCTATGAGTTTGCTTTGACCCTCCCCATTACTCAGGGGGCACGTCGGACTGCCCAAACGTTTGCCAGCCAACAACCCACCGCTACAAAAGCTGAACAGGTGCGGCTGAACACGCTGGCGGTTCTTGTGACTCAAGACTATTTGCAACTAATGGAGATTCCTACGGATTTGCCAGCAGGTGATAGCTGGAATCCCATTATGCGAACCTGCATGGATGTTGCTGATCTGGAGTTGCCGGGTGTGGGACGGTTGGAGTGTCGTCCGGTGAAGCCCAATGAGGAACGGTGTCAGGTTCCGGCGGAAACGTGGGAAGACCGGGTTGGGTATGTGGTGGTGCAGGTGGATGAAGCCTCTCAGGAAGCGCAGATTCTTGGGTTTGTCCCGGAAGCCCAGGATGAAGAATTGCCGCTGACCGAGCTGCGATCGCCGGAGGAACTGCTGGATCATCTCTATGAGTTGCGGGTTGCTCCCGTGGAACGTACCCTCACAAATCTCAGTACCTGGTTGCAAAATGCGCTGCGGGGCGGGCAACAGGCGATCGCGGAGGGGTGGCAGGCCGTTGAGCAAGTGTTAACTCCTGCTGAACTGAGTCCTGCCTATGCCTTTCGTCGCAGTTCGGTCCGGCAGGCAAAACCGATTACGCTGGGCAGCGATCGCGTTGTGCTGGTAGTAGACGTGCAGGCTGAAACTGATGGGCAAACGGAAATTCGACTCCAACTCCACCCAGTTGCGGCGCAACCCAATTTGCCTCCTGGCGTACAGATGGCCGTCTTGGATGAGACTGGCACTGAGGTTATCGATGCTGAAGCAACGGGCAACGAAGATTTTCTAGAATTGCAGATCGATGGAGCTTCTGGAGAAGCCTTCAATGTGCAAATTCGCCTGAGTGCCTTTCAGCATACTCAAGCGTTTGTGATCTGATCGTTCTAAACCGTGTCTAACCCGAAAACTAGAGGTTTCTCTTTGCAAGACAACGGATTTGACCAGGGACAAAGTTTGATTCACAAGCATTAGAGCAGAATGCTGAGTATGATGCATACCATACGCTTCTCGCTCCTAGCCCCCATGCCTTATGTCTATGCGATTGGAGGGCGATCGCGATGGGTAAGTTAGTCGTTCTAAAAATCATTGATGGCAGCTTTGACCACGGCTTTACGGCAATGCTGCAAATTGGGCACGAAGGCGAACGCCCGTTTGTCGAAACCACTGGAAAACTGCCGCCCCTGCCCGAAATGCCGCTGTATTACAGTCGCTGGCAGGATACGTACTGGCGGCTCGATTCGCGCTATCGCATTTCCGCCAAAAAAGGACAAAATCCCAACGTTTCCCTCACAGAAGACTGTAACAATGCCGCGCAAATGCTAAAAGCCCGTTTTAATGCGTGGTTGCTGGCAGATGAGTTTCGTCCATTACGGGAAAAATGGCTAGAACGGCTATCTCCCGACGAAGATATTCGGGTGATTTTGCAGACGGAAGACAGCCAGTTGCGGCAAATGCCCTGGCACTTGTTGGATTTTTTAGAGCGCTATGCCAAAGCAGAATTTGCTCTGAGCGCGCTGAATACGGATGCTCCGCCTCAACCGCGATCGCCCAACAAAGCCCACGTTAATATTCTCTCGGTAATTGGCAATAGCGATGGCATCGATACTCAAGCAGATCAAGCGCTCCTTACCAGTTTGCCTAAGGCTAAAGTTTCCACCCTGTTAGAACCAGACCGCAGACATCTAACCGATGAACTGTGGCGCGAACCGTGGGACATTTTGTTTTTTGCGGGGCACAGCTCTAGTCATGGCGATCGCCAAAGCGGCAAGATTTTTCTCAACAAAACCGACAGCCTCACCATCAGTGAATTGAAATACGCGCTGCGAAAATCTGTAGAAAACGGATTGCAACTGGCAATCTTTAATTCCTGTGATGGGTTGGGGCTAGCGCGGGAACTGGCAGATTTGCGAATTCCTCAAATCATCGTCATGCGGGAACCCGTGCCCGATCGCGTCGCACAGGAGTTTTTGAAGTATTTTTTGGGGGAATACGCCAAAGGTACGCCGCTTTACTTGGCAGTTCGAGAAGCGCGAGAACGGTTGCAAGGCTTGGAGCATCAATTTCCCTGTGCCACCTGGTTGCCGTTAATTTGCCAGCATCCAGCGGTGATGCCTCCCACCTGGCACGACTTCATCCAGCCCGAACCGGAACCCGAACCAAAGCCCGATCCATTTTCCATCCGGCGCACATTGACAATCGCCCTGGTTTCCAGCCTGGCAGTGGCGAGTGTGGTTTGTGGTTTGCGTGCCTGGGGAGTGCTGCAACCGCTAGAATTTGCTGCCTTCGACCAGATGACACGCCTGCGTCCTGAAGAAGCCCCCGATCCTCGTTTGTTCGTCGTCACGATTGATGATGAAGATGTGCGATCGCAGCAACAAACAGAGAATTTGCAGGGAAGTTCCATCTCAGATCGCAACCTAGCTCGGCTGTTGAACTTGATCAACGCTCACCAGCCTGCTGTGATTGGGCTAGATGTTCACCGTGACGAAAAAGCCTCATCTCAATATCCGCAACTCATTGCCCAACTGCGGGATAACCCTAACCTGATCACGATTTGCAAAGCGGGGTACGACAAAGCCAACCCCTACGGCATTGCGCCTCCTCCAGAAATTCCACCCCAAAGCTTTCGGGTAGGGTTCAGCGATTTTGTGATGGACTCAGATGAAGTCGTGCGCCGTCACTTGCTAGCAATGTCACCGGAAAGCTTGGGAGAATCGCGTTGCCAGTTTCCAACCGCGTTCAATGTGGAACTGGCACTGCGCTATTTACAGCCGTATTTAGATATCAACCAAACTGGATTTGCTAGAGAGTGGGATGAAAATCTCAAACTCCGGCTGACTCAACAGCCGCAAAATTTGCCGACCGTGCCTCATGGTTATTGGGGCGGAGGCGCAAAACCGAAAACAGATAACTGGCAGCCTTATGAGGTGCTGTTTTCTCGCCTGCGATCGCGCCAGGGAGTTTATCAGGGGTTAAGCGGGGATGCCTACGGCACTCAAATTTTGTTGAACTACCGGGCGACCCGCCAACCGAATCATGTGGCGGTTTCCAGACCGTTGCGCTGGTTTTTGTCCCAGGAAAAGCCCCCTGCTGCTGAGGAGTTAAAGAACTTGATTCAGGGGCGGATTGTGTTGATTGGGGTAACGGCTCGCGATCGCGATGTCTTCAAAACCCCTTATGGCACAGAGCTAGATCAGCGAGTTCCGGGGGTGTTTTTGCACGCACACAAACTTAGCCAAATCTTAAGTGCAGTCCTCGATGGCCGTCCTCTATTGTGGATGTGGTCGCCCTGGGTGGATTTAGTCTGGATTGGCGGTTGGGCGCTCACAGGAGGATGTTTAGCATGGATGCTGTGTTCGCGCAAAACGCGTCGTTCTGTGGTGCCTCAAATGGCTCTGGCGATCGGACTTTCTACAGGAGTGGTTTACGGAATATGCGGTGGTGTGTTGGTAGTGCTGGGTGGATGGATTCCGTTTGTACCTGCCGCTCTGGCATTGGGAGCCACCAGCACAGGCGTTGCGATTTTACTGACTCGCCAGCCCGTTCAATCGTTAGATCTTATTTATTCGCGCTAGGAGGGACTGTATGACATCTATTATTCAATCGATTGTTTTAACCAGCATGGGAGCGGCGATCGTGCTGGGTAGTTTGCCGCTCGTGCCGCCCGTTGCTCAAGCTCAAACTCGCCCTGTTCAAGTTGCTCAACGTGCACCAGGGGTTGTATACATTCGGCGAGAGGTATCAGGACCTGCCCCCAGTGGACGCTACAGAGGCGGCGGCAGTCGTAATCCTGAAGCTCAGGTAGTTTGCCCTGCAACCCCATTGCCCCTGACTGCGATCGTTCCCTTTGAAGAAATCTATGAACCTGGACGAGAAAATCGCCCTCCACTGGTAAATGTTTGGGGCTACACCACGGCTGAACGTCCTACCTTCTGGGTGTATATTCCCTACAGCAATCCAGCGATTCCAGCCAAGCTCACAATTGATGATGAAGAAGCGGGTACGACCATTTACGAAGAGTCGGTAAGGTTGCCAAAACAACCAGGTATCACCAGCCTGCAAGTGCCTAAAACGGTTCCAGTACTAGAACCCGGCAAACGCTACCGTTGGTTCTTCACTTTAGAGTGCAAAGCCCCTACTGCTGCCAGCACTGACAACATTAACGTTACAGCAGTGGTGATTCGCGATCGCCTACCTGCCACCGCCCAACTCACAAAAACACCATCTATAGAGAATGCCAGAATCTATGCCCAAAACGGCTTCTGGTACGATGCCTTAGATACATTGGCAACCCTGCGCCAACAGCGTCCCCAAGATCCAGAGCTGATGCAATCCTGGCAAGATTTATTAGCAGGTATCGCCACCACTGATAAATCTAAGCAAAACTTTAAGCTTGACCAAATCTCATCGCAGCCCTTGGTCAAGTGAGTGATCGCCCTGCTCCCTGGCGACTGGGTTTGACCTTAGCAAGTGGGATTTTAGCAGTCTCCACTTCGGCTCCCCTGGTGCGCCTGGCAATGGCAGCGGCGATGACCCAAACGGTGAGCTTTAGTTTTGTGCTAGCCGCGTTGCGATTGAGTTTTGCGGCTGTGATGCTGCTACCTGCATGGCGTTCAGTGGCTCACAGTAAACCCACTCCCGTTGCCATAGGCTATGCGATCGCCGCTGGTATCACTTTAGCGATCCATTTTGCCACCTGGATTACCTCCCTCACCTTTACCTCGATCGCCGCTTCTACGGCGTTGGTCACCACCAATCCCGTATGGGTAGCGCTTTTATCCTGGGTTTGGTTGGGTGAAAAACCTACCCGGCGAGTTCTGCTTGGCACCGGGATCGCGTTAATTGGTGGATTGCTGATTGGGTTGGGAGGAACCGACCCCAGCGCAACCGGAAGCCATCCGTTATTAGGCGATGGGCTGGCACTGGTTGGAGCGTGGATGGTGAGTTTGTATTTTTTGTTGGGGCGAGAGGCTCAGCGGAACGGGTTGAGTCTCAGTAGTTATGTGGCGATCGCCTACAGTGTGGCAGCGATCGCGCTGCTGCCGTTGCCGCTCCTGACTGGAACGAGCTACACAGGTTATTCCTCCGTTGTCTACGGCTACATTGTGCTAACAGCGCTACTGCCTCAAATTGTGGGGCACACCAGCTTTAACTGGGCGGTTCGCTGGATGTCACCTACTGTCGTAACGCTGGCTATTTTGTTTGAACCCGTTCTGGCAAGTTTGATGGGTTTCGTCCTATTTAAGGAAATTCCGGATGAATCGGTGTTAACAGGAGCACTCGTATTGTTAATCGGAGTTGCGATCGCTGCGATCGCGTAGCTTGAAAAGTATATTTGCAGGATGTTGCAAGATACTCTAATTCTCAGAAGTCAGAGAACGAAGATCAATTTGCCGTGATAAAGATCACACAGATGACTGATCGTGATCGCTTCTACTTTCTCTGTCTCCAGACATACTTAAGGAGACTCAACTCTAGCCGAGTCATCAACAGGGAACACACGACTGCCGACAGGTTTCTCATGGAACCGTCGGTTTTTTATTGGTAGGGGCAGCACTTGTTCTCAACTTTCTGATTGAAGTTGCAAACAAAAAAGGCGGGTAATAGAGGAGAAACGACCGTCAGGGTTGCGTATCCTGGAGTCGTCTTTCGTCTATTACCTGCCTAGTTCAGCGAAAACTGGTTATGCCAAATTTAGAGCTAATTGAAGTTGGGGTTTGGCATTGGATTGAGGGACAGGGGTAGGGTTTGCCGTGACAGCGGGGCAGTAGCGGGCAAAGGTGCAGCGATGACACTGCTTTCCCTGTTTTGGCTCCCAGCCGCGATCGTGGCGTAATCGCACAGCCAGATCCCCAATAATTTCCTGCACTTCTTCTTGATGCTCTTGTGCTGCCCGAAACTGAACTTTTTCCCCTGTTCGCAAAAACAGCAAACTGAGATATTTCAAACTTTGGCGATAGGTTTGTTCTAAAGCGAGGTAATACAGCCCAATCTGAATGTCGATTTCGGATGTTTCTGGCAGTTTCATTTCCCGTCCAGATTTGTAGTCAATCAACTCCAGCCCATCACTCAAAAAATCAATTCGGTCGTAGCGCCCAACAAGCGTAAACTCCAAATTTTCAACTTGCAAATACCCCTGAATTTTGCCCTCCACTGCAAGCGGTTGGTTTAACGCTGGCTCGTTGGCAATAAAACGCCAGTAGTAGCGCTCCAAAATCTCTCTTCCTTCGGCTATCTGCGTATGGCTCAAGCCATCGGTGTGGGTATCCCAGCAGCGATAAATCCACTGAATATCAGGAACAGGATAGCGGTAGTGCCAATCTCGATGACATTGAGCCAGTGCTTGATGCAGGGCATTTCCCAAAGCCGCAGACCCATAGAATTCAGTGCTGGTTAACTTACGCTCATAGCGCAGGTAGTAAGCGTAGGGACAGCGATGATATGCCTGAAGTTTGGTCGCCGAAATTTGGTACGTCATAACTCAGGGGAAGGGGATTAGGGTTTAGGGGTTGGGGGAGGAAGAAGAATCATGCCTTCTGCCTCCTGCCTTCGCCTTTGTTTTAGTTCTGTGCGATTGGGCGTTTGAATAATGCATCCAGATAAATGCGAGAAGCCTGACGATGATTCAGTTTTTCGGGTGCGGCTTCGGACTGGTTTTGCAACAAGAACAGGGAGAGAGCAGCGGTAATCACCCGATCTTGATCCCAGTCGGGGCGCATTTCTAAATAGCTTCTAAGAGACTCGTGCAGAATTTCGGGAACTTCTACCAAAAGGCTCACAGTGGTATCCATAGAATTTAGGCTCTGGAAAATAAATGAACTAGCAGGCGCGATCGCATCTCAACGGCAAAGCCACTGTGCCTCACAGCAAATTTGATTTCCCAAACGGCTCAAAGCCTTGTGGAATATCGTTTGTGGAGACTCAGCTAACGACTTATGTTGGTCGCATCATTCTCAGTCGAATTTCATCGCTTGTCAATGTTGCGAACTGTTGCGAGACGTTTTAGATCAAAAAAAGCTTTACGAGAGAATCGGCATTTGAGGGCATTTTTGTTTACTTAACTTCACAAAAACTTGCTTTCAAGCGTTACGTAACCGGGAAAAATCGAAAGTCATCAAGGGTGTGGAAAAGTCCCATTCTGTCGTGGCGCTTGTGGAAAACAAGAAAAAAAGTGTGGAAAACGTGTGGAGAGGGTGTGGAAAAGGACAGATTTTACTGTGGAAAGAGTGTGGATTTTCTGGGGAAAAACAAGGCAATTACTAATTTTTGTAAATTTCTAGAATTAGGAGTCAGGGGTTAGAAGTCAGGAGTCAGGAGTTAGAAGCCAGGAGTCAGGAGTCAGGAGTCAGGAGTCAGGAGTGAGAAGGATTTTAGATTACAGACTAAGTAGACGAGTCAGGAGTGACCAATTCCCGATTACCAACTACCGATTACTATTGCTAATCACTCATCATCAATCTCCAATCCCCAACTCTCACTTTCCTCACCTTCCCCATCTTCACCACCTTCCCTATTCTCCGTCGCTGCCTGCCTTCTGCCGCTGATAGTGTTCCTTAAAAAGCCGTTGCTGAATGCTGTGATCGACGATCGCGTCTGGGTAGCCGCAGCGATCGCGTTCAAAAGACGAGATCTTACCGGAAACCAACTCTTCAGTATCAACGCTGCGAAGTTCGGGTAGCCACTCGCGGATGTATTCTGCTTCTGGGTCAAATTTCTTTGCCTGGCTGGCTGGGTTGAAGATGCGGAGGGGTTTGGGGTCCATGCCACTGGATGTGCTCCATTGCCAGCCACCGTTGTTGGCAGAAAGGTCACCATCAATTAGCTTTTGCATGAAGTACTTTTCCCCCAAACGACCATCTACCAGCAAGTCTTTTGTGAGGAAACTGGCGACAATCATGCGGCAGCGGTTATGCATCCAGCCAATTTCGTTCATCTGGCGCATGGCTGCATCCACAATGGGGTAACCTGTTCGCCCTTCGCACCAGGCTTGAAACAAGTCATCCTGGTTTGACCAGGGAAAGTTTTTGAAGGGTTGGCGGTAGGGTCCGTCTGCCAGTTCTGGAAAGAAGAATAGGGCGTGTTGATAAAACTCCCGCCATGCCAGTTCTTGTTGCCAGGTGCGGATGCTGGCGCGGGCTTCGTCGCTGCGGGTCTGCTCCATTGCCTGGAGGGTGGCTGCCCAAACGGTACGAATCCCGATCGCGCCAAATTTTAGGGCTGCACTGAGTTGGGAGGTGCCGGGATGGGCGGGAAAGTTGCGTTGTTCTTGATAATCTGTGATGGCGCGATCGCAAAACTCGGCTAACTTCTCGGATGCGCCTGCTTCTCCGGGTTCAATGACCAGGGGTGTTGTCCGAACAAAGCCCAAATCTTTTGCGGTGGGTAATTCAATGGCTCCTGCTGCACGAGCTAATTCCTGTTCTTTCTCGGTAAGACCGCTTGCCTGGGTTAGCGTTGCAGCGGGTTTAGCTTTGGCTTTGCTGCTCCAGTTGCGCCAGAAGGGGGTGTAAACCGTGTAGGGTTGTCCTGCTCCGGTGGTAACTTCTTGGGGGGCATGGAGGAGTTGATCCCAGAAGGGACAGACTTCGATCCCCTGTTCCCGTAAAGCGGCGGCAACGGTGCGATCGCGCGCTCTGCCATACGGCTCCACATCCTGATTCAGAAAAACGGCTTTGGCATTTAGCGCCGTTGCCAGCTTCACAATTCCCTGGTCGGGCGTTGCCTGCAAAATTAACAGTTGACTGCCTACCTCGGCGTATCGTGCTTGCAGCGCTTGCAAACAGCTAATCATATACGTAACTCGTGCCGGAGCCACATCATCTCGCTGCAAAATGTTGGGGTCGAGACAAAACACACCCACCACTTTGGGGCTGCGCTGGCGGGCAGCGGCTAGCCCCACGTTGTCTGAAATGCGTAAGTCGCGTCGATGCCAAAATAGAATCAAATCAGCCATGATCATGCCAAAAACCTGTGCTGTAGCCATCCTAATGCCTTTAAGGTAGAGGCGTTTGCGATTCTATGGCTCGGCTTTTGGGTGTAACTTGATGGCAGGTGTGGGCTTCGACGTGAGCGTCTCGACGGTGAGGCTCGACAGAACCGCTCAGCCGAACGGGTATGGGGTGTAGGGCGGTTTAATTGGGTTGGAGGAAGGGGCGCGCCAGCATGAAGCTACAAATGGATTTTGCGTCGGATAATTCACCGGAGTAGATGGCGCTTTCCACTTCTTGCGGAGTCATTAATACTACGCTGAGATCTTCATCAATATCTTGTTCAGGTGGGTTTTCTAGCAGTTCTAGATCCTGAGCAAGAAAGGCGTAAATAATTTCGTCGGAGTAACCTGGAGCAACAAAGAACTCGCCTAATTTCTGCCAGCGATCGCTGCGGTAACCTGTCTCTTCTTCAATTTCGCGTTTAATAGTTTCTTCGGGGCTTTCATCCAGCTCAATGGTGCCAGCCGGAAATTCCAGGATGCGGCCCCGTGCCGTAAAGCGATATTGCCGAATCAACACTAGCTTCCCTTCTGGAGTAACTGGAACTGCCAGCGCTCCACCAGGATGGCGCACACATTCCCATTCACCTTCTGCTTTGTTGGGCAGGCGCAAGCGATTGGCTTCAAACGCAAATTTGCGACCCCGATAGAGAAACCGTTGTTTCAGCAGTTGGGGCGGTTCGGGACCAAAGGGCATAGAGAAAGAGAGTAAGGGGTAAGGGGTGACGGGCGGTAAGGACAATGAAAAATTCAAAATGTAAAATTAAAAGTGGCAAAGCCGTACTGGGAAGCATTTTGAACTTCTAATTTTTAACTTTTCATTTTGACCTAAGTGTGACTTACCTGCTGAACTTCTGAACAGTCTACCGCTTGAAGCAGTTGGGCGATCGCTTTTCTGGAAGTTGGCTCTACCCAATCAGGGGCAATTTCTGCCAGGGGCACCAGCACAAAGGCGCGGTCTGCCATGCGGGGATGGGGGATTTGCAGGGTTGGTGTGTTGAGGATCAGGTCATCGAACAGCAACATATCCAGATCCAGGGTGCGCGGTCCCCAGCGTTCTCGCCGCACTCGTCCAAACTGTTTTTCTACCGCAAGCAGGGTTTCTAACAGCATGTGGGGAGGCAGGGTAGTTTGCACGATGATGCAGCCATTGAGATAGTCAGGCTGGGGTGGGCCTACGGCTTTGGTTTGATACCAGTGAGATCGCGCTTCTAAATGAATGGCGGGCGATCGCGCCAGGATAGCAACGGCTGCTTCCAGGGTGTGTAAAGAGTCGCCAAGATTGCTGCCCAGAGCGATCGCGCAACGGCTCACGGGGTCATCTGCACCCATGTCACACTTTGCTGGGACGCTGAATGATCTGTTCTCCCACGCGGCGGCGATCGCTGGAGTTAATTTCTACAATTCGGACATAGCTGCGGGGATATTCTTCTAAGCAGGATTCCAACGCGTGCAGGGCGATCGCGCCGTCTCCATCGTAGGTGCCGTAACTGTTCCAGGAGCCAGTGCGGAAGCGGCGTTCATCCACGTGTTCAATGCCTAGACGATGCCCCTGCCTGAGAATCCGATTGGCTTGGGTCACAATGTCTGGAGTCAGGCGAGTACTGGCGGGTTGTCCGGGGTAGCTACTGGCGGGTGGAGGTGGAGCTGGATGAGATTGCCCGTTGTTTTTCGCTGCTTCGGTTGGGGGAGCGCTTTTAGATCGGTAGGTGCGGAAAAAATCGCTGGAAGAGTCGTGGGTACTTTCCTGTTTGAGCGGAAGGGCAGAATCCGTTTCTCCCAGGCGGCGATTGTAGAGAAATTTGTTGTATTCCTGCGCCAAGCCGCTTTCCTGCACCCGTTTTTGTTCCTGCACCATCTGGTTGCCCATTTCAATTAGGTGCGGCAGGCTGAAGTCAGGTTTTTTGAATTCGGGAGGCGCTTCTTTGCTGTTGACCACGCGCTGAGATACGCGCTCAAACCCAACGGCGTGAATAAAGTCGCGAATTTGCTCATCAAACAGGCGCGATCGCAGCGCTCCAAAAAAGTCGATCGCTTGAGTGGGGAAGGTATCAACCAATTTTTCGATGTCAGAGTGGGCAATTTGATCCACCTGAAAAATCCCTGCCACAATGCCGATGCGATCGTCCCGACTGGGTTCCCAGTAAAACTTTTCCATCCGCCCATCCCGCACCAGCGGTTGATACAGGGTTGAAAAATCGTTTCCAGTGACGATGATGGGGATGCGCTGAATTGGTTCTGAGTCGTAACTGCCGGGAAGCTGGACATTGGTGGGATTGTCGGCAATGTTCATCAAGGTGCCATTGACCAACTGCGTGTTGACGGTATATTGCGTGTATTGGTCTACGCGTCCGGCTCCCGCATCAATATCATTAATCATCAAGGCTGCCATCTTGCCACGCACTTTCACCAGTTCCGCTGCTTCTCGATAGCGTAGGCGAATCAGGCGGGCAGGGTCTCCCGCATCTGGGCTTTCCAGTTCCCCAGCAGACATATGCACCACGTTTATGCCCATGCGCTCAAACGCAAGTTCGCACTGAAAGGATTTGCCTTCGCCTTTACGCCCATGCACCCCCAAGATGAGCGGCACTTTCATGTTGGGTAAGTCCAGATAATTTTTGGTGATGTGGACCGCGATTTTGTCTAAAAAGCGGGGCGAAATGTAGAAACTCATAATCTGTGTCGATTGCTCTCAGTCTGGATTGCTTTCAATCCATTATCATTTGTCTTTCTGCACTATGGGATTGATCAAGTCGCTTAGCCCTTCACCCAACAGGGACAATCCTGTCACCATCAGAGTCATCGCCAGCCCCGGAAAGAGCGTCGTCCACCAAACATCGCCTGTGGAAAGCCCATCCAGCGCTTGCTTCAAATCGTGTCCCCATTCGGGGGTTTCTTCCGGCAAGCCCAAGCCCAAAAAACCCAACCCACCCAGAATCAGAATAGCATCGGCAATGTTGAGCGTGAGCAGCACGGGCACACTCTGCACCACGTTGAGAAATAGATAGCGCGTCATCACTCGCCAGGTGGAAGCTCCGATCGCCTGTGCCGCTTCAACAAATAACTCATTTTTAACGCTCACGGTTTGGTTGCGAACCAGGCGAAAGTATTGGGGAATGTAAGCAATACTGAGGGCGATCGCCGCATTCAACACGCCACGTCCCAACACAAACGCCAGCGTTACTGCAATCAGCAATGTGGGCAGCGTAAACACCGCATCCATCAAAAACACCAGTACCCGGTCTAATCTGCCGCCCAAATAACCACTCACCATTCCCAGCGGCACCCCTACCCCCAAGCTAAAAAAGGTCGCCAGGATGACCACTAGCCATGCCGCCTGACTACCAAACACGGTGCGAGAGAACACATCGTAGCCCAGCCGCGTGGTGCCAAACCAGTGCTGCCAGGACGGAGATTGCTGGGGCGGATGATCCAAAAACTCTGTGGGGTCTTGTAGCCAACCAAGATGCTGAAACAGTGGTGCCAGAAGGGCGATCGCAGCAAAAAACAGGGTGATGATTAACCCAATCCGCGTTAGCCACCCAGATAAATCCCGCTGGTTAGAAGAACGAAAAAATTGGGCGATCGGCAGGCGCAGCGTCATCTTACCCCGGTTGAGCCGAGCTTTCAGAGCTGGCAGCATCAATCGCCGTACCCAATTCAGATGCCATGCGCTCTTTATCCAAACGGCGCTTGCGGGCATAAAGCTGAATCGCTGCTGCCATGCCCACCACCATTGCCGCAATCAGCCAGGTTGCCGCATCGGTCGGGAAATTATTCTTAAACACTGCCAGCATCACAACCGCGACGAACAGCACGGTAGGAAATTCATTGAACCAGCGGAATTGCTGCCCGGTCATGCGGCACTCATCAGCCGCCAGCTTTTTCATGATGCGTTTGCAGTAGTGATGATATCCCACTAGCAAGACAACAAATGCCAGTTTGATGTGCATCCAGGGTTGCTTCAAAACATCGGGTTCCGTGATTACTAGCCCGATCGCCATGGCGATCGTCAGCAGCATCGCCGGAGTCATGATGATGCTATAGAGCCGCTTCTCCATGACCTGGTATTGATTTTTCAATACAGTGCGGGCAGGTTCCGGTTGCTCATAGGCTTCGGCATGATAAACAAACAGCCGAGGTAGATAAAACATGCCCGCAAACCAACACACAATGCCGACGATGTGAAATGCTTTGAACCAATAATAAGCCATGTGAAACCCTCTTATAAATTGGAGATTTTTAGGATTTTAGATGGAATGAATCTGGAGAGACGGGGATGGGGTACGAGGTATAGGGTGGTATTAACCACAGGATTTGAACCTGTGCAAACCCGATCATGCCTTATTAGAGAACACTTTGGCGAAATGTATTGAAATCTAAAATCTAAAATCTCTCATGCTTAAATCCTAAGCGGGCTGCTTGAACAGGCTATCGAGATAGACCTGGGCTGCATGGCGATCGCACCCCCCATTTTGCAGCAGAAACAGAGACACCGCCGCCGAAAATAAGCGGTCTTGGTCCCAATCCGCATGAGAGTCTAAGTAGCGCGAGACTGAGTCATAGAGTTCTTCAGGGATTTCTGCCAGGATGCTAACGGTAATGTTCATGCGAACCTCTAGTGCTGAACAAGTGAACTGAACAAAATGGACTGAAACGCTTTGCAATACACCCTGTTGAAAACCGCAGAGGTGGGTAACCGACAACGATAGAAGCTGGCTTGCAAATCGCTGCTGTTCTCCTGGTGCTGCCCTCATTACCTGCACCTGCTGATGCGAAATCAGCCGATGCAAACACGAGCATTGCGGAGGTAAGTCGCCTCATTTTGTCCAGCCCGAGGCTAAGTTGTCAACGGAGTGAAAATGCGTAGTGTGAGGCTGGGGGAAACACCTGCTTATGAAAGAATCGGGGTTTGAATGCGATCCCCGTTACATATCTCAATATTCTTGAAATGGTTTCTGCCTGGGACATTATGCTATCCCGATACTGCTCAAAACCCCCCGAACGTCCATTTCTCGTTCTCCCCTGTGGAAAACTCTTTAAAACCTGTGGAAAAAATTGGGGAAATCTGTGGAAAGTTTGTGGAAACTCTGTGGAATGCGTGGGGAAAATTGAGGTAAAGGATAAGAATTGCAAAAATATTGAACACCACTAAATCTGGAAATCTTTTTTAGTAGAAAAGCTTTGACAACTTGCTTAAACCAGTCGCATGAAGATTTAATCTCTCTAAACCCTTGCCACGACTCCGCGACTTTCTTGAGCAAGACGATTCACGGCGCAAAGAGCATAGGTTCCGGGGGAAACGGCAAGGGTTTGTACCGTGGCTGGCAGGATGCGTTCTAGCAACCATTGGTTTCCGCTCTGGCGATACAACGTCCACGATCGCACTTCAGCCGTTGCCGGGTTCCAGGACAAAGTGCCGCTTGCAGATCTAACGCCCGTGGGGGGTGAGAGAACAGGCGCAGTTAGCCAGGGAATCACAGGAGCGAGGGTGGGTGTGCGATAGGTGACGGTGCGGAAGCGATCGCTCACCCCCTCTCGATTCTCCAAGATCGTATTCATGCTGAAGAAGATATTGCCCAGCACTTCTGGAGCGGTAACCTGACGAGTAATTTCAATCTGACGCTCAATTTCCGCCAGTTCCCAGGCTTTCCCATCCAATTGAGCAATGTTGTTCCCGATGTAAAGGTGGCGTTGTTTGGGATTATTACTGGCCCACCAGTTGAGCAACACGGGGTAACTCTGGGCAGGTGGATCGATGCGCCAATACAGTTGCGGTGCAAGATAATCGACCCAGCCCTGTTGCAGCCATTTCAGCGCATCGGCATAGAGCTGTTCATAGGCATCCAAGCCTTGAATTTGCGGCGGTTGTCCGGGGCGATAAATCCCAAACGGGCTGATGCCAAACTTGACATGGGGCTTGGCGGCACGGATGCCATTGGCAAGTCGCTGAATCAGTTGATTCACATTTTCTCTACGCCAATCGCCAAGTGACAGAGTACCGCCGTTATTGCGATAAGCCTGATAGGTTTTGCTGTCGGGAAAACTCTGTCCGGCGATGGGGTAGGGGTAAAAGTAATCGTCCAGATGAATGCCGTCCACGTCATAACGCCGCACCACATCCATAATCACGGTATAGGTGCGGTCTTGCACAATTTTTGCGCCGGGGTCCATCCAGAGTTGAGTGCCCCACTCGTAAACCACGTCTGGATTGGTGGCGGCAATGTGGGGACGCACGTTCACCGTATTGCGAGAGGTGCGGGCACGATACGGGTTAAACCAGGCATGAAGTTCAATGTTGCGTTTGTGGCACTCGGCGATCGCAAATGCCAGCGGGTCGTACAGTGGATTGGGTGCCTGCCCTTGCGTTCCCGTTAGCCAGTTGCTCCACGGGTCGCTGGATGATTGGTACAAGGCATCGCCTTCGGGACGCACCTGGAGAATCAACGCATTGAAATTGCTGGCTTGCAGTTGCTCCAAAATCCTGATGAATTCTGCTTGCTGCTGCTGGGATGATAAACCCGCTTTGGAGGGCCAATCCTTATTCCAAACGGAAGTAATCCAGGCGGCGCGAAATTCTCGACGATGGCTGACTTGCACAGTTTGCACAGGCGACCATTGCACAATGTAGGGAGAGGCGATCGCAGGTGCCTGATTCAACGCCATCAAGCACTGGTAGACAAAGGCTGAAACTTCGGCGCGGGTGGTGGGCTGGGTGGGGCGCAGGCGGCGCAGGGCAGGATAATTCACCACAATTTGGTTAGCCGTAGCCGTGGCGATCGCGCTGCTTGCCCACGCTGGAATTTGGGCCGCATCTTCGTACACATTCGGCAGGGAAACGGTTTCTGAGGTGGTGAAACCCAATCCACCTACCAATGACACCAACGTATGTGCCCGTGGAATTTGCTCATTCGGGCGGAACTGCTGTCCTGGGAAGCCACTTAAGAAACCTGTTTCGTATGCCCAGCGAATTGCACTAATCGCCCAAAAGTTGGCTGGTACATCTACAAACGGCACATAGGGGCGGCTTCCGGTTCGAGGGAAGGCAGTTTGCAGCATTACAGAAAATTCTGCCCGCGTTACGCCCTGTTCTGGACGAAAGGTGCCATCGGGAAACCCACGAATGATATTGCGTTGGGCTAATCCTTCGATAAATGGGCGGGCCCAGTGAGTTTGCACATCCGAAAAACGGGCAGAAGCAACCATGAGTTTGCAGATGATTTTTTCCCTCCCATTAAATACCTGCCCAGTACAAATGGAGGAATGAATCTTGGTGCGTTACGCGATCGCTACAAAATCGGCGATCAACTATATTGCAAGAGAACCATTAACAATATGGAATAGCCAGATGGGGTGGAAGTTTTGGTTGTCGTGGTTTTTGAGTAACAGCCTGATCATCAGTGTCAGTTTTGCCTTGCTTGGGATGTGGGAGCAGGAAAATTTTTCACCCCGTTACTTTGCTAGAAACTCTCCGAGTACAATCAGTTGCCTCATTGTTGCAATTATGCTGGGAGGAGTGCAATGGCTAATTTTGAGAGCGTACAGGGAAGACATTTGTGAATGGTGGGTGGTAACCTACACGATTGGATTCCCTCTTAGCGCCTGCGTGAGCTTAATTCTCCATGAGTTCGCCATCTTTTCGGTTTTCAATGAACAAACTTCTGATGCAACATGGCTCAAGTTTTTAGCTGAAAGCGGTGCAATTGGCGGTTTTGTCGGTGGGTTTGTGATTGGATTTGTTCAAGGTGTCGGCTTAGAGTTTGCAGGTTGGATTCCTATTAATGCTGTTGCTTGGGCAGCAGCATGGGCTGCTGGCTTGGTGCTTGGGCGGTTATTTGATTATATTGCTGTTAATGACTCCCTCATTTTGGGTCGTTTACCTATACAACTTGGTTTTTTAGGACTTGGATTAGGGGTTGTGAGCAGTTTCATCACTGGGTTTGGTTTGGTCTGGCTATCATGGCAACGTCAGCATACCTCACGTGGCGGATATTCTCCTCATCGTTAGCGATCGCAGATCTTGGTAGTTTTTGTAGTGCGATCGCGATTCAGGTTGTGAATTAATTTGGAGTTGTTGATGTTGAGCGATCGCATTTTTGAGCAATGATATACACATGATTTTCAGGATATTGATCGTATTCCAGGTGGCGACAGGTGCAGTGTTGCTCAGTTAAAATTTGCAGGAATGCATCCACTCCTAAGGTGCTGTAATCGAAGTCTTGACCTTGAAATGATCCTGAAATTTCACCGTTAATTGAGCCGCCGCCACAAGTAAATATCAGCACTCCACCCGGTTCAAGCGCGTTGCATAGTTTTTTTGTCACAGGCTCCTGCTGGTTGAGCGGCAGGTGGAAAGTACTGTCCCAGGCAGAAATTAGACTGTAGGATTTTGGTGGAATCCAGCAACAAATGTCTTCTGTGTAAAAGGTAGTGCCTGGATGCTGCTCTTTGGCTAACTGGATCATTTCCCTGGAAATATCCAACCCTTCTGCCTCAAATCCATGCTGAAGCAAAACATTGATAAAACGTCCACTGCTGCCGCATCCCACATCAAGCGCTAAATACCGCTGGGCAGTAAATTGTATGGCGCGTTTTAATTGGGCAATGCCATAGGATGAATTTTGATGCTGGCTCTGCCACCATCGTGCGATTTGGTCATATCGAGTAGCTGTATCACGCGGTTCCATAGAAAAATTAAGTCATTGATGAAAGTGATTAAGCTTAAGTTTTGCACTTAAAGCAGACTGATTGTAGGAAAAACGATCGCATCAAACGTAGGCGATCAAACACCCACAAATAATCACACCAATCCACAGCAGCCATGAAAGAAGGGCGATCGCTTGTACGTTTCGGGGAGATTTTACACCCCGGTTCCATTGCTGAACGGTTGGATAAAACTTCCAGTGAAAGGCGATCGCGTTCATCCCAGCCACAAGAATTAAAAGGATTTTTAGACGGAAAGCCGGATTCAGCGCGATCGTGGGTGCATCGGTTGCAAACAGCAAGCAGCCAGAGAGTAAAACAATACCGAAACTCCCATAAGCCCACGGCAATAAATGCTGCGCCAAATCTGTAACCAGGACATGCCGAGACACCCCCAGCAGTCGCAGATCAAACAGGGCAACCGAGCCAACGAAGAGGGCAATTCCCAAAATATGCACTGCCTCAACCAGCGGATATGCCCAAAGCCATTGGCGCAGCATTTCTGCCAAAGCACTATTTTTCAACCCCAAAAGCCATTCTGTACTGACGAGCGGTTTCATCAACGTAGTTCTACTGTTTTTTGACCAACGGTAATCCGTTCTGCTCGCATCTCACGCTGATCAGATTGATGTGGATACCCAACCAGCCGAACCGTTTCCCCAACCTTGAGAGCATTTTCAGGCAATCCTCGCCGCTGCATCCGCGAGGGTGGAGCCAACACAGCCGTCCACACCTTCTTGTCCGAAGCTTCTAATTCAATCACAGTATGGGGATTGTCGTAGCGAATACTACGAATTTTTCCAGTGAGATTAAGCGTTTGCTTGTCGTTATACTCACTCCAGCCGTGATGCGCGATCGCTGGAGGAGTGGCTGTAATTGTTGCCGTCATAGTTGACGCGGCTAAAATCGCGATCACTGTGACAAAGTGCATCAATCTTTTGTACTGCATTGGTTGAGTCTCCTATCTACCATTGACGCTAATTAACCCACTTTAGGCAGAGATGATTTGCTGCTTCAGGAAGAGGCAAGTTGTGCAACGATTTTAGACAATAAAAACTGACGAAAACACTTGTGAAATTGGGTTGACGTTATGACATTACTGCGTTTTGTATTGGGTGTTTTGGTGCCGCCAGTAGGAGTTTTTCTAACCTATGGTGTAGGCACTACTCTGTTGATTAATATTCTCTTAACAATTTTGGGTTGGATTCCTGGTAGCATTCATGCCGTCTGGGCGATCGCAAAGCATGAAGAAAGAATGGCTCAGATTTAGCAGGTTAACTAATCAATCCAGAGCGCAAAGCTAAAACGGCTGCCTGGGTGCGGTCATCAGCACAGAGCTTATTCAAAATATTGCGAACGTGCGTTTTAACAGTGCCGAGCGAGATGAAAAGTTTGTCAGCGATCGCGGCATTGCTATAGCCATCCACGATTAGCTGTAAAATTTCTAACTCTCGTTCGGTAAGCGGGGCTTCGCCAATGATTTGCTCCATTTCTGGCTGAACTGAGCCAATCGCAATGGTTTTCGTTTTGTCAGACGTGGGGGGAGTCGTTTGACGAACTTTTTGTAATACGATATTGGCAATGATAGGGTCAATCCAGGAATTGCCTTCAGAGGTCGTTCGCAGGGCTTCGGTCAGGCGTTCAATGCTGATATCTTTCATACAGTAAGAGTCTGCACCCGCCGCAAAAGCCGCCAGAACAGATTCTTCGTTTTCGTGCATCGTCAGAATCAGAATTCTTGTAGGAGTTTTTTCAGCGGTTGCCTGGAACTCGCGAATTTTTCGCGTTAGCTCAATGCCATCCATGTCTGGTAAGCCGATATCTACAATGGCAACATCAGGATGAGCCGTCTTCACCAGCTCAAATCCCTGTGTGGCTGTAGCGGCTTCACCAGCCACCTCAATGCCATTAACTCGTTGGAGTGCTGTCCGCAATCCAATTCGGGTCAAGTCGTGATCCTCAATTAAGATGATGCGAGTGGTTGTCATAATGTAAGGCTAGTCACCCCTCATGAGTCACGCTGATAAGTTTGCTAAAGTGATCATCTTAGATGAGAATCAACCGTTTCAGCAAAACCAGTATGACAGTAAAAATCTGTACATAGTGTTTAGGCTGTAGCATTAGGGTGATCCGTGAAACGACACATTACTAAACGTTCTCTGATGAAACGGGTTCAACTGGCTTGGACCAGGCTCCCAGTGCGATACCAGGGGGCAGTTGTTGTCGCGATTCCAGCCGCCTGTTTGCTGATTACGTTGGGATCATGGGTATGGTCGCGGGAGGCACTCCTGGCAATTCGTCGGAACATTGAATCTGTTCAAGAAACGATCGCTGCTAGTGAAACAATCTTAGTTCAAAACGTCAACGCTGAAACCGGGGTACGTAGTTATATCATCACCCGCAATCCTAGCTTTTTGGAGCCTTATCGATTTGCCCAAGCGCAGATAGCTTCAAGGTTGCAAACGCTGGAACAGAAATTAAGTCAACAACCCAATCCCCCCGTTGCTTTGCAGTCTATTAAGCAACTGACTCAACAAAATATGGCAGTTTCGCAGCAAGCTGTGGAGATCGCTTCTGCCCAAGCAGCGAACAGCCCAACGGCTGAGTTGAATCGAGTTGTTTACGAAAGTAAAGCCACGATGGATGCGCTACGCCAGTCGGTTGCTGAGTTTCAAGCCAAAGAACGACAAATCCTCGATCAGTACATTCAACAACGCACTCAAGTTCAGGATGCCACAGCGGCAGCTCTCTGGTTTACAGGAATTATTAGCGCTTTGGGGTCTTGGGCAGCGATTTATCTTTTTATCCAGGTAGACAAAGACCTGAGCGATCGCGAACATCGGCTGCGAGAAAGTAAATCCTTGCTACACGCGATTACCGCTAGCGTGGTAGACGGTGTAATTACAGTGGATGAACAAGGCAATATTGATATTTTCAACCCTACCGCTTCAACAATGTTTGGCTACGCTCCCAGAGAAGTGGTTGGCAAAAACTTAGACTTATTGCTGGCAGAAACCGACTTGGAGCATATCGAAAAACATTTAGAAACGGCGATTCAAACCAGGGGTACCTGGGAAACGGTCGGGCTGCGGAGCGATGGTTCAACATTTCCCATTTCTGTGTCGATTAGTGATGTGCGGTTGGATGATCACCGTCTCATTGCCATTGTGCGTGATATGAGCGAGGTTCAACAAACTCAGGAAAAGTTAGAGTCTCGTGCGAATGAGTTGGCTCGGTTATCTGCAATCTTGGCGCAAACCAATACCGTGTTAGAAGACCGCAACCGAGAGTTAGAACAGTTTGCCTATGTCGCTTCCCATGATTTGAAAGCACCCCTTAGAGCGATCGCCCATCTCTCGGAGTGGATTGAGGAAGATTTACAAGGAGATTTGCCGCCCGAAAACCAAAAGCAAATGCAACTGTTGCGGGGACGGGTGCATCGCATGGAAGCCTTGATTAATGGCTTATTAGAATATTCTCGGATTGGGCGCGTCAAAACTTCTATCGAAACAATCTCGCTCACAAAATTATTAGCCGAAATTGTTGACTCGCTCGCTCCCCCTTCCACTTTTGCTATTCACATCTCTCCTGAATTGCCCACTTTTAAAGCGAAAGTGCTTCCATTGCGGCAAGTGTTCGCTAACCTAATTGGCAATGCCATCAAGCATCACGATAAGGACGCAGGGCATATTCAAATTTCGGTGAAAGACTTAGGTACATTTTACGAATTTGCTGTTGCGGATGATGGTCCTGGCATCCATCCCGATTTCCACCAAAAAATCTTTACTATTTTTCAAACATTACAAGCCCGTGACACAAAAGAAAGTACGGGAATTGGTCTTTCGATTGTCAAAAAGATTGTTGAAACAGAAGGCGGAACCATTCGAGTAGAATCTCAGGAAGGTCAAGGGTCCACATTTTACTTCACCTGGTTAAAAACTCCATTCGTTGACGGATAATCAGAAAAATGAGGTCTAGGCTGATGCCTGACCTCGTTCTGCTCCAGTAATGATTCATCGGGACGGAACTCAAGTTTTATGCAAACAGTGTTCTGAATTTGAGCAATGTTGGGTGAAGCCCTTTTTTAAGCGATTGGATAAGATTGCTTCAGAGTTCACAATCGGGATGGCAGACGATGCAGTGGAGCACTGTTGGCAAATGGACGTTGCAATGGGTGGGTGTGGTTGTTGGTTTGAGCCTGCTGAGTGCTGGGGAAAGCGCGATCGCCCAGACTGCCCAGAACGCTCAAAACCCTGCGCCTGAATCTGCCAAATCTTTCGTTGAGTGGTGCTCTCAGCAGGCAACGCTGGAACCTGAAACTAGGCAAACGGTGGAGTTGTTGCTGGCGATCGCTGGAGCAAGCAACTGTCAGCAAGCCGAAACTACCCTCGCTAACACCACTAACCTCGTACTCTCCCACAGCAACATTGCCGATTTGCGTCCCCTCGCTACCTTCAAAAAACTGGAAGTATTATTGCTTAGCAACAACCGGATCAAAGATATTCGCCCTCTGCGTGACTTAACCAACCTCAGACTGCTAACACTAGATACCAATCAGGTAGCTGACATTACGCCACTCTCCACACTGACCAATCTTGAAGTCTTAGCGCTCGACACCAACCAAATTAAAGACTTACAGCCGTTACAATCCCTCACAAAACTGACCAGCCTGCTGCTGTATAGCAATCAGATCTCTGATCTTAGCCCGCTGGCAGCCCTCAAAAATCTTCAAGCACTTTCGCTCTATCAAAATCAAATTTCCGATCTCAGCCCCTTGTCTTCTCTACAAAATCTTCAGGTGCTTTCGCTCTATAGCAATCAGATTTCTGATCTTAGCCCGCTGGCAGCCCTCACTCAGCTTAGAACTCTTGCTCTGTTTGAAAATCAAATTTCTGATCTTGGCCCGCTGGCAGCCCTCAAAAACCTGGAAACACTAACGCTGTTTGAGAATAAAATTACAGACCTGACCCCGCTCAGCCAACTCAACAACCTGAATGAATTAATCATTGGCAATAACCCGATCGCTGATTTGAAACCGCTCAGTCAACTCAAAAAACTGCAAAAATTGGCACTCTTTAATACTCAGGTTGTTGATGTTAGCCCATTAAAAACCTCAGCCAATTTAACTAATCTCGATCTGTACAATACCCGCGTTGCTGATGTTAGCGCCTTGAAAACGATGATGAATTTGAAAGAACTCGATCTCCGCAAAACTCCACTCAAGCAAAAAGTTTGCCCGGTTCAACCTGCTTCCGTTTGCCGATTTTGAATAAACGGGACGCAGATGTGGTCAAATAATATCTGCAAATAATTTTTGCTTTAATAAACTCTGCACCAAAGCATTTGTGAATATGAAAACCCACCGCCGTTCTGTTTTAATGTCTGCCCTGGCGATCGCGCTTGCTGCCTGTAGTTCATCTCCCAACCCTGGTACCACTGGCACACCAAGCACAGGCACCTCAAGCAACGCGATTCCCATTGGTATTGGGGTTGCTCAAACCAGTAACGTGGCGCTGTTGGGACAAGAGCAAGTCGCTGGAGCTAAAATTGCCGAAAAGTATTTTAACGATAGGGGCGGAATTAACGGAACGCCAATCAAACTCATCTTTCAAGACACTGCTGGGGATGAAGCAGGAGCAATCAACGCGTTTCAAACATTAATTACTCAAAACAAAGTCGTTGGGATTGTGGGACCAACGCTGTCGCAGCAGGCATTTAGCGCCAGTCCGATCGCCGATCGCGCCAAAGTTCCGGTACTGGGACCTTCCAATACAGCCAAAGGCATTCCGCAAATTGGGGACTTTGTAGCGCGAGTATCAGCTCCGGTTTCGGTGGTTGCTCCCAACTCTGTAGAAGCCGCTTTAAAGATAAATCCCAACATCAAAACCGTTGCGGTTTTCTACGCTCAGAATGATGCATTTAGTAAATCAGAAACGGAAATCTTTCAGCAAACAGTAAAAGACAAAAAACTGAATTTAGTCACCGTCCAAAAATTTCAAACGACGGATACTGATTTTCAAACCCAGGCGACCGCTGCTCTAAACCTTAAACCGGATTTGATCATCATTTCTGGACTGGCGGCAGATGGCGGCAATTTGATTCGCCAGTTGCGTGAACTCGGCTACAAAGGAACGCTCATTGGTGGCAACGGACTTAATACCTCCAATGTGTTTGCCGTGTGCAAACAGCTTTGTGATGGGGTGTTAATTGCCCAGGCATACAATCCGGAACAAGCAGGGGAAGTTAACAAAGCGTTCCGAGATGCTTATGTGAATCAGTACAAGAAAGAGCCGCCCCAGTTTAGTGCTCAGGCATTTACCGGGGTTCAGGTATTTGTAGAAGCGCTACAAGCGATCGACAAAACCTCAAAAGTAGCTCAAAAACCCCTACCCGATCTCCGAGTTGCGCTCAATGAGCAACTGCTGAAAGGAAAATACAACACCCCCCTGGGTGAAATTGCTTTTACGCCCGAAGGTGAAATTGTGCAGAACCAATTTTACGTAGCTCAAATTAAGATGAACCCGGATGGTAGTGATGGCAAGTTTACCTTTTTAAAGTGAGTTCGTGTCATTCATAATTAACTAAGCATTCGCGATCGCTCCCTTATTACAATGCTTCAATTTCATCCGCTGGGAATGGGGCAGCAAGTGGTAGAAACGACCCTCGGTACAATGGTGGTCTACGTACCAGTTGGAGATCCCTGGAAACTGCCACCCACTAATGCACAACCGCTCCTGTTTTTGCACAATTTTGGGGGTGGGGCATCCGCCTACGAATGGTCAAAGGTCTATCCCGCCTTCATCGACTCTTACCGGGTGCTGGCTCCCGATTTGCTTGGGTGGGGGCAATCCGATCATCCCGTGCGCGATTATCAGGTGGATGATTATCTCACCACCCTTACAGAGTTAATTGAGAAAACGTGTACACAGCCTGTGGTCGCGATCGCTAGTTCCCTCACAGGCGCGATCGTCGTTCGGTTAGCAATTCAGCGTCCAGAGTTGTTTAAAGCCTTATTTCTCGTGTGCCCCTCTGGATTTGCTGATTTTGGCCAGGATGCCGGACGGCGTTTACCGCTGCAAATGATTGGCACACCGTTGCTTGACCAGTTGATTTACAGTTTGGGAGCGATGAATGAGCTATCGGTTCGCAATTTTCTAGAGCGCTTTTTGTTTGCCGATCGAGATCGTGTCTCCCAGGAAATGGTGCAGGCATACCTGGAATCAGCCACTCAACCAAACGCTCAGTATGCAGCGCTGGCGTTTTTGCGAGGAGATTTGTATTTTGACCTTGCCAGTTACCTGCCGCAACTCGCTGTGCCAACCGCGATCGCTTGGGGTGAAAATGCCCAATTTGTCGATGCCGCTTTGGGGCAACGGTTAGCCCGTTTGAACCCCACGGCTATCGAGATATTTGTTCAAATCGCGGAGGCAGGCGTGTTGCCGCAGCTAGAACAATCTGCCTTAATCGTTGCCTTATTGAGCGAGTTTCTCCGGTTTGACAGCAATACACATTAACGACAGCGCCGATTCTGGTGAATTGGGATTGATTCCAGACAGCAGTTGCCCAATGCGGTACCGCCAATGGGGCGGCTCACCGCGATCGCCCTCCAGTGCCTTTGCTCCAATGGCGTTGTTGTGTGGGTAAACCTTGACCGAAAAACCCAACGACTCCAACGTTTTATAAAAAAACTCCTGCGTTACGCCATGCCCCGGTTTGTGATGAACTTCCGTAGCTAACGCTTTGATTCGCTCCTCGTAAGGAACGTGCAAATTGCGAAGGAGAAACCGATAAATGACTCCCAACCGAATTTGATACAGTAACAACCCAAATCCTTTGTAATTCCAGGCGGAAAGCTGCGGATCGTGATCAATAACCAGCACTCCACCAGGTTTCACCAGGCGAGCACACTCTACCAATACTTTCTCCATATCAGTGCAATGATGTAGCGTTGCATTCACCGCAACAACATCGGCAAAATCCGACTTTAATGGCAAATTGTGGGCATCTGCTAACAAAGGAACATAACCGTTCTGCTCCGCTATTTTTAACGCCCCTTCTGCTACATCAATTCCAATTAATAACTTGGGTGTGCCCCTAAATTGGCAAATAAATTGCCTGGACCACATCCAACATCCACCACAATTTTGTCATCCCAGGTTCCTGTTGCTGCCAGCCAGCGCTCTCTAAAATGGGCACCTCGATGACAGGCTTCAAAATAGGTTTTTACCCACTCGGGATGACTAAAATAGAAACTGTTTGCTTCTATTTCAGGTGTTTTAGAAATTGGATGAACTGGAATTGCGTGACTGAAATTCACATCCTGGTTGGATGCAATCAATGGTTGCAAAATGGATCGGTAGTTGGTGTACATTGATAGTCTTGTCGATGGCTTTTCTAACTGCAAACAATGTGTTGCTTTTGCATACGCGAAAGCGGTGCAAAAGACCCCAAGCGTTCAAATGCACGACAATTAATCAAAGCGAAACAACCAAGATCAAGATTTACAAGTTGGGTCAGAGAGTTTAGGACGGAGCAAACTGCTAAAATGCCCAGTTTTGTTAAACTTTCTGAACGACTTTACGAGTAAGGCAAGACAATTCACAGAAGATACTTGGAGATGCTTGCAGGCTTAGTGAAGTATGAAACTTAACATCAACATGGGATGACACTAACGCGAACTCACTCTACAAGTAGTGCAGCCTACCTACTGATTTGTGTAAAAGACTTGATCGAATTGAATATAGATTACGTGTAATTCTACTGAGTAGTTCATAAAGTTTGAATAAAGTTCTATGAATAATGAATGAAGTATAGTTTTGTAAAGACTAAAAACTAACTAAAGACCTGTTTTTAGGTGAATATTATTTTGCTCGGTAAAAAAACTCGGTCATATCTTTCAAGCGATCGCAAATTTCATCAGTCAGAGCATTTTCTTCGTAACGCCATTCCCAGTTGCCCTGCTGTTTACCGGGTGTGTTCATTCGAGCATCACTATCCAATCCTAAGATGTCTTGCAGCGGCACAATCGCAAGATTCGCAATGGAACTAAAAATCAGCCGAATTAAATCCCAATGAATACCGTCAGAACTGGTACAGCCCAAATATTTCAACACGTTTTGTTGTTCTTCTTTGCCCAACGAGTTAAACCATCCTACCGTTGTGTCGTTGTCGTGAGTTCCCGTGTAAACTACACAATTTGGCTGATATTTGAAGGGTAAATAAGGACTGGCGGGATCAGCAAAGGCAAAATGCAAAATTTTCATTCCGGGAAACTGATATTTGTCTCGTAGCGCCTCCACATCGGGTGTAATAATCCCCAAATCTTCCGCCAAGATGGGTAATGTGTCGAGTTTTTGTTCAAGCGTTTGAAAAAATTGTTCGCCCGGTGCTGAAATCCATTTTCCTTTTCTGGCATCGGTTTCGTTTTCAGGAATTGCCCAAAAGTGAGCAAAGCCTGGGAAGTGATCAATGCGAATTACATCTACGTAATCCAGCATTGCCTGAAAGCGCTGCACCCACCATTGAAAATCAGACTGTTGTAAGTAGTTCCAATCATAAACAGGGTTACCCCAGAGTTGCCCGGTTTGGCTAAAAAAATCGGGTGGGGTACCAGCTAATAAAGCGGGTTGATGGGTGTCTGGGTTGAGGCAGAAATTTTTGGGATTGGCCCACACATCAGCGCTGTCGTGCGCTACGTAGATGGGAATATCGCCAATGATCTGTACGCCATAGGTATTCGCGTATTTTTTGACTTCTGACCACTGGCGAAAAAATTCAAACTGTAAAAATTTTTCAAACTGAATTTGCGCTGATAGTGTTTCTCGGCAGGCTGCGATCGCGGTTGCCTCCCGTTCTGCCAATTCAGGTTCCCAACTGCTCCAGCTTATCCCCTGTTTATAACGCTTGATTGCCATAAATAGGGCAAAGTCTTCTAACCATTCTGCTTTCTCATGGCAAAACTGTTCAAAAGCGTGCCTTTGGTTGCTGGTTGCGTTGATCTGAAAACGTTCATAGGCTTTGTGAAACAGTGGATACTTTACACGTGTAACTTGATTGAAATGGATGCGATCGCTGGTGAAGGTAGGTAAATTATCAAAATCATTCGCCTCTAAAAATCCATCTTTATACAATTGCTCCGGACTAATCAGCAAAGGGTTTCCTGCCATTGCGGAGAAACACATATAGGGCGAGTTTTCTAACCCAGTAGGACCTAATGGAAGAACTTGCCAAAGTCGTTGCTGACTATGGGCTAAAAAATCAATAAATTGAAATGCATGATGTCCCAGATCTCCAATCCCATACCTCCCAGGAAAAGATGTTGGATGGAGGAGTACGCCACTACAGCGGGTAAACAGAATTGATGGTTTAGGATCAGTCATAATCAATCAACTCTGTATGTGAGGAGTATTTAGCTATTGATGATTCGCTGATGGTTTCAATCTAGCAAAGTTAATTAAGGTTGGCTAAGCAATAACGCGACTGGAAACTGAGCTAAAGCATTGCCAACTAAAAGGCGATCGCTAGATTGCAACGGTTGTTCAGTGAAAGCATGTTTCCAGTGAATGGGCGCATCGGCAGGTAAATGGAGATGGGTATCTTGCCAAACAGCTTCTCCCAGGGGATTCTCGTTAACCTGAATAAGTTTGGTTAGGAACCGAGGCGCGATCGCGATCGCCCACTGATCTTGATAGCGTCGAGCGAAAGCAATGATGTGATTCGCAAAGCTACCCTGCACTTCTAAAGGTAAGTAGTCGCCGTTTAAGAACAGATCTCGATGCTGCGATCGCGTTTTTAGTCCTTGAGTAGTTAGAAATAGTTTAATTCTGCCATCCGTTTTGATATGCAGTAGTTCCTCAATTAAGCCTAATATATCAGTCTTGGCCTGCTCCTGAATTGAGTCTAAATAAGATCGTCGCTGCTCAAAATCAATTGGACGACGGTTGTCTGGGTCAACCATGCTCAGTTCCCATAATTCAGTTCCTTGATAGAAATCTGGAACACCGGGAGACGCTAGTTTCAACAAAGTTTGAGAAAGCGAATTAAACATTCCGTAATAAGCAATTCGCTGCTGAAACGGGAAAAAGGCTTCTAGAAACTGCTTAGAAACGCCTGGATCTAGCACGTTTTCCACAAAAGTGGTACATGCCTCCTCGTATTCGCTATCGGGACGCAACCAGGCTGTATGAGCTTTCGCTTCCCGAATGGCTTTGGTCATGTAATCTTTCACCCGCTGTACAAAAAACTCGTGCTCATGCTGAGCAAAGGGAAAAGACCCGACTAGCGTTTGATACAGGAAGTATTCATCGTTACGAGCAGGCATCGCTAATCCGTTGCGATCGCGCCGTAACCCTCGGTTGATAGCACTCCAGGTATTGATTTGCTGATCCCACTCATCCGGCAGTTCAGACAACACATTCAGTCGCGCCCGTGCGTCTTCACCCCGCTTCGTATCGTGGGTAGCGGTGCCAATCATGGTGTATTGCCAATGTTTCCGTTGTCGCTGGTTGTAGGCATGAAACTCATTCGGGGTAATTCCAAAATGATCCGGATTCCCTCCAACTTCATTCAGCGACAGGAGGCGGTTAAATACATACAGGGTCGTATCTTCCACACCTTTCGCCATCAAGGGCCCACTATACTGCTGCATCCGCATCACAAAGTAGAGCCACTGTTCCCGTTCAGCTTGTGTCAGGGAGTCCTCAAACTCCAGCAGCATTAGTTTCTCAATGAAAGTCAATTCGTGCTGCAAGAGCGGCACCTGCTCACGGGCATCGCGAATCACCGCCTGAATTCGCGCCTTATCTTCTGGTTGGATGCCGTCTGGCGTAATGTAAGTGCGATACACCGGAAACAGAACGAGTACTTCTGCGATCGCCCGCTTTAACCCATTAATCGTAAAGTCATTGCCATAGCGGTAACGATTAGAGATAGTTTTTAGTAAAGTAGCTAAATTATCTAAATCTCCTGCTAAATTACGCTCTAAAATCAAGTGTTTGTTTTGCTTCACCAGATCTGGATACGACATCCGAATTCCAGTAAACGCAAAGTAAAGTTGATCAAACTGATCTTTGTGCTCTGGTTGACAAAATAGTCCATTCACATAATTCATGTAGTCATAGCCAGAGGTTCCCTGAATCGACCAGTAGTGAGGCAAATCTTCTGATAGTTCTAGAATTTTTTCAACTGTAATATAGGTATCGCCAACCTTTTCTCGGAGGCGTTCTAGATACTGCGTGGGATTGTACAATCCGTCAATGTGATCAATTCTTAAACCTGTGAATTTTCCTTCTTCAACAAGCTTTTGGATAAATGCATGAGTGTTATTAAAAACACGTAACTCCTCAACCTTAACCGAAATCAATTCGTTGACTGTGAAGAATCGACGATAGTTCATTTCTTCTGCACCCACTTTCCAATAGGCGAGTCGATAGAACTGTTCGTTCAATACGCTATCGAGCAAATTAAAGCTTTCTGGATTGCCAACTTCACCGTTGAAAATCTCAATGCTTTCATCAATAAAATCTTTGATCTGAGAGTTGGTGGTATACAACTCCCAAATTAAACCTTTAATGAATGAAGTTTGGTCTTGACGTTGTTTCCCAATGACTTCGGAAGGAACGTTTTTGAGGATATAAAGAATGCCCAATACCTTAATGAAATCGGGATGATTACGACCCAGTGTTCGAGTCAGCTTCCCTAAGTTATGGGATAGAACTTTTGTATAGGATTCTAGACGGAGAGGCAGTTCTAGTGCGTAGTATTGAATGCTGAGACCGTTTTCACTGTACTTGAGTTGAATTTCGCCCTTCTCTAAGGATGTACCATAAAAATCTCCCAGTAGAGGAGCTAAGATGCGTTCATCACTTTTAGTAAACGGCGAGTTCCAGCAAACATCAAAATAGTCTCCATAGTCAGAATCAGGACCGTGTTCTAACAAATCCATGAGATAACGGTTTTCGCTGGAATATGCCATGTGGTTTGGCACAATATCCTGCACCCACCCCATTTGCTTCATTTGAAGGTCTTGAATTAACGCATCAAAGTCTTCTGGGGTGCCTAATTCAGGGTTAAGTTGTGATGCATCAACGACATCATATCCGTGGGCACTTCCCGATCGCGCCTTGAAGATAGGCGAGGCATAGATATCAGAGATTCCCAGTTGAGCAATGTAATCTGCGATCGCTTGGGCATCTTTAAAGCCAAACTCAGGCGTGAATTGTAATCGGTATGTAGCAGTTGGGATTCTCATGGGGATTGTTGATCAATGGCTAGACGGGCTTACGTTCATACACCACAAGGCTAGTTGCCTGGATGTTTAATGCTTGCTCAGGAGAAAGGGTTGTGGGAGATTTAGAACCTGGTCCAGTCCACGCTTGATCACTAGAGTCGAGGATTTTTTGAATATCCTCTTGCATCGGTAACGTGAGCGAAACAGAAATTGAGTTGAAGTTCATGACACAAACTAACTCACTGGTTTCACACCAGCGGTGTAAAACCAGCACGCGCTTTTCTTCATCACTCCACGCCCGGATAAAATCGCGATCGCGTTGTAAAAGAGCTGGATGGGTTTGCCGAAGTTGAATCAGGGTGCGATACCAGTTCAGCAATGTCTGATGCTGTCCCTGTTGGCGGAGTTGCCAATTGAGTTTGCACTTCAAAAATGTTTCAACGGCTTCTGGATCGGGTGGTTCACCCTCGTAGTGAAATGCCTCAAATTCCTTACGTCGCCCTTGTCGCACTGCCTGGATTAACTCTGGATCTGAATGACTCACGAAATAGGTGAACGGTGCGGTTTCTCCATACTCCTCACCCATAAATAAGAGAGGAATGTTAGGAGACAGAAGTACAGCCCCGGCTGCCAGTTTTACGTGCTCAAACGAAGTGCGTGGTAGTAGGCGTTCGCCCAACATCTGGTTACCAATCTGGTCATGATTTTGAATGCAGACAACAAATTGAGTGGGGGAGCGATCGCGACAGCTAGCACCATGAAAACGATGACGGTGAGGCGCATATTTCCAGTCATACACAAAGGTGTCTTCGTAAGCTTTTGCCAGGTCTGCACAGCGTCCAAAGTCCTGGTAATAGCCCTGCTGGTCACCTGTGATCAAAACGTGTAGCGCATGGTGAAAATCATCACTCCATTGAGCATCTAATCCGTAGCCATAAGCTTCAATTGGACGAATTAGGATGGGATTGTTTAAATCACTTTCTGCAATCAAATAATGTTTCTTTCCAGTTGCTTGAGATAATGAATCAACCGCTTCGGTTAACTCTTGCAAAAAGTGCTTAGCTCCCAGATCGTAAATAGCTTGAACGGCATCCAACCGGAGGGCATCAATGTGAAAGTCTCTTAACCAATACAGAGCATTGTTGATGAAATAACTCCGCACTTCCTGAGAATAGGCATCGTCAAAGTTCATCGCACTGCCCCACGGAGTTTGGTAAGTCTCCGTGAAATACGGTGCGAAGTGGTTCATGTAATTTCCCTCAGAACCAAAGTGGTTATAAACTACATCCAGCACAACGGAAATACCATGTTGATGGCAAGCATCTACCAATTGCATCAGGTCTTGAGGGGTACCGTAGGAATTTTGTACAGCGAAGGGGTAAACGCCATCATAGCCCCAGTTGCGATAAGCGACCTCAGACGCAGCGTTTTGATCTCCTGGAAACTGTGCGATCGGCATGATCTCGATCGCGTTGATTCCAGTTTCCTTTAGCTCCTTGAGTCGCGGAATGATGGCGGCAAATGTGCCTTCGGCAGTAAATGTGCCAACGTGTAATTCATATAAAATCAGCGATTCTAAAGGTTGTCCTTTCCACGCCTGATCAGTCCATTGAAACTGGAGATCAATAACCTGAGAGGCACCATGTACGCCATCCGGTTGAAAGCGTGAGGCGGGATCAGGATGGGTTTCTTCTTCATTTAATCGATAGCGATAGCAAGCATTAGGATACACATCTTGCGCGATCGCGTGCCAATACCCATTTTCTTGCGGCTTCAACGCGATTGTTTGCGGTTCTGGGGATACAATTTGTATCGCCATTGTTTGGGGCTTTGGTGCCCATACTATAAACTCGCACTCCCCATTACCCAGGTAATGAGCGCCAATTTTCACGTTCAACCCCTCCTGCATAAAGTGTTTAATTTCATGGATGGCAATCTCAGCGATCGGGCAGCTATCGTTTAGACCAAGTCGCAAAACGAGTTGACAAAATTTTTACTGCAAGGAGTATGACTGAATCAATCCCCTATAGAACAGCATCAAAAGATAGATTTCTTCTATGCACACTTTGCTTCTAGCGTCTGATGCTTTGCCCTTCTACAATCATCGTGGGATAGGTTTTATCTTCTGAACCAATAAACTAATTTAATTAGCCATGCAATCTACTCAACCTTCTGTCGCTTCAATTCGCCTGCGCCAATTTCTCACTGTTGCTGCCATTTTGGGATCGTTTGCAGTCAATGCCTGGTCCAATATTTCCCCTCCGAATGGAGCTTCGATTGGTGAAATTTCAAATACTCAATTTGCCGATGTGCTGATCACACCCGCCAACTATGCCTTTGCTATCTGGGGAGTTATCTATTTGGGCTTAATTGGATTTGGTGTTTACCAGTTTTTACAACCCCAAAATCAACATCCTAAACTCCAAACAATCAGTTACCTACTAGTAGCTGCGTGTATCGCTCAGGCAGTTTGGGTATTCTTATTTCTGTCAAATTTGTTTGGCTGGTCTGTGCTGGCAATGCTCACAATTTTGGTATGCCTGATTTGGGTGTATTTGCAACTGGGTACCTGCGATCGCTCCCCTACCTGGCAAGAGCAATGGCTGTTGCGAATTCCCTTTAGTGTTTACCTGGGGTGGATTTCGGTAGCAACGGTGGTGAATGTAGCGCTGGCTCTGTATGATGCTGGTTGGAATGGCTGGGGAATTGCGCCTGAAGTGTGGACTGTTGTAATGCTAGTTATTAGCAGTGCCTTGGCGATCGCGTTACTGATTCAGCGGCGTGATACTGCGTTTTCCCTGGTGATTATTTGGGCATTGATTGCGATCTCGGTCAAACGCTCCAGTATTCCTCTCATTGCAATAAGTGCGATCGCTTTAGCAATTGGTTTAGGACTGGGGAATATCAGGCAACGTAGTTGGAGTCTACGTAGGAGGGGCGATCGTTAAACCAATTTTTTGCAACATCTGTACGCTGTTAAATTGGAGAGACAAGAGTATCCCCAATTAAATTTTTCAAGCAAGTTTAAGTTTTCGTTGAAACGTCTTTATAAAATGCTTAGCCAACTGAAAGTTCAAACTTGGCTCAATATCCTTTAATAGGATGTAAATCCGACGATTTCGGTCAAATGAAATTCCTTCAGCAGCAATGGATCTTATCCACCAACCTATTAGCGGCTCAAAAACTTTTTTGGAGAAATATTTTGGAGGTGGCGCATTGTGAGAGAGAAAATGGATAACTTTGATGCTTTCTTCCACAAAAACATCTTTCTCAGAAGTATTTCTTAAACCTTTCTCGTCAGTTCTGCGATAATTTAAATGCTCTGAGACAAAAGCAACATCTGAAATTGCTAAAACTTTAGCATAGAGCATCCAATCTGATGCAAATGGCATTGTCTCATCAAACTTTCCTGCTTCGATAAACGTACTGCGACGGAACAATACTGCACTTGATGTTGGAATTGTACATTTGAAAAATAAATACTGGCATTCATTTTTACCATTATTAATATAATCTTTATTCCAGTGATCTGGATCTACGTCACCTGTCCATTCTTTAAGTGAATACAGATGACTCCCTTCATCATCAATTTCCCAAGACTGAGAATAAGCTAGCCCAACAAATGGGTTCTGATCTAATTTTTCAACCAACTTTTCTAAAAATTCCGGATGGCAACTATCATCTGAGCAGGCAAATAGAATATATTCTCCCTGTGCCTTATCTGCAATATCATTCCATCGCTTATAGATCCATTCATTTTCGCGGTAAAAGAGTGGTTTGATTCTAGGATCTTGCAAATAAGAGCCTATGATTTCCGTGCTCTCATCCGTTGAGCCGTTATCAATAATGATTAATTCAAAATCTTCAAAAGTTTGATTCAACAAACTCTGAATACGTTCATTCAAATATCTAGCGTAGTTGTAATTTATCAGTAAAATGCTGACTTTTGGCATAATCTACCACCCTTTCAACTGAGTATGTCTGGTAATGGTATTTAGCAAAATATTGCTTTTCGGCAGTAAAAAGCTTCTGCATATTTGTTGGGCGCATTTGACTCAACTCCACGTAATCGAAGAAGCGAGAAAAATGTTTCCTCAGTAAACCAATGCTTATTGGATTGAGTCGCAAAGTGCTCCATCAAATAAGTAATTTTTCTTTGACATATCGATTCATCAAGATGAACAAACATGTTAGGAATTCCGAGATCTCCATCATATTTCATGATTTCATACTCCCAGATTAAATGATTACGAAAAGTATTCCAAGTTAAATCAGAGATAAGTTTATGATCTTGATGTAGATCCTGTCGATAGTGGGTCAGAATTAAATCTGGAGATACATCTTGCCTCAACTGATCAAAAAATTCTTTGATCTCAGCTCCCATATAGGGGAAGAATCGATCTCTAAAGCTCTTGACCACGATAGTTTTTTGGGTTGCTCCTTTTAAGAAAGTGTTTGCGCTAGCGATCGCTTCTTCCTTGCGTTGCTCATCTGCTCCAAAAACTACCCAATAAAAGCTTAAATCTGGAAACATTTCAACAAGTTTTAGAATGGTACCGCCACAACCAATTTCAATGTCATCACTGTGAGCGCCGAGGCATAAAACTTGGCGAAGAGAGCCTTTCTGTGGATGATTGAAAGTGAGGCTGAGCATAATTTAAGTTTGAAGATGTGTTTGTTGGCTGCAAACAAAGAGAAAGTAGGACATTGTTGACGTAACGAGATTTAAGCTTTTGCTCAATTAGGCAGTCTCTTTAGCAAGAATGTGCTTTTCAGGTACCGAGGGTGATTTAAGCTTTTTCGCATAATTCATCAGGGAGTTTTGAGAGGTTTCCCACACAGCCCAAGGAGTATTTCCTTGAGCATACATTTCATCAAACATCATTTTTTCTTTCAGTGTATCCATACATGCCCAGAAATTTGGGTTTCTATAAGCAATTAATTCTTTTCTTTGAATCAAACGTTGAAATGGCTCAAGAACAAGCTCTTCTCCATCTTGAATATAATCAAAAATTTCTTGTTTCAAAGCAAAGAATCCACCATTAATCCATAAGTCTGAATCACCAACAGACTGAATATTTTCCACTAGCGCATCGCCTTTGAGAGAAACGACATGAAAAGACTGAGATGGTTGGACTGCTAAAAAACTAGCAATTTTATCCTGTTGATGGAAGTGATCAAGATACAAATCAAGGTCAAGGTCACTAAGTCCATCCGCATAATTTGCAAGAAAAGCCTCCTCCCCTTCCAAATAAGGTTTTACAGCGACAAGCCTTTGTCCAATATTGGAACTTAGACCAGTATCAGCAAAGGTAATTGTCCAGTCCTCAATGTCACTGCTTTGCAGATGAACACTTTTCCCCCCTTTAGACAGAGTAAAGTTATTCGATAAACACTCGTTGTAGTTGAGGAAGTAGTTCTTGATGTAGTCCCCTTTATAACCGAGACATAAGATGAAATCCTTATGACCAAAATGGGCGTAATACCGCATCAAATGCCAAATGATAGGGCGATAGCCAATTTCCACCATTGGCTTGGGGATTGTATCAGAATATTCTCTTAAACGTGTTCCTAAACCACCGCAAAATAAAACAACTTTCATTTGAACCTTCCTTTCAAGTAATGGAAAATACAGCCAGAAAATGTACTCAATCCTCAATGCTATTTTTAAGCTGAAGGCGATATAGTACTTTGATCTTTCAATGCGATTTCTAGATTTTCTCTATACCAATCTGTTGTAAGTTTGAGTCCCTGATTCAGAGAAACTTTAGGTTTCCAGTTAAGCTTGGCGAACGAGGTAATAGAATTAGCAGATCTCACTTGCTCACTTGAGCGATCTGTAATGGCACCAAACGAAGGAGCAATTTGAGGATTAACAATATCGACGAGTCGTTGAACTATTTCACGAATAGTCACGAATGTTCCTGATCCCAAATCAATGGTTTGACCCTCTATATCGGATACGTATGCCATCGCAAGAAGACCCGAAACAACATCATCAACATAAATCCAGTCAACTAGTCTTTTTCCACTAGTTAACTGAGGAGATATTCCTTTCAACAATGAAGCTACAACGTAAGGGATCAGAAAACGTGGATTTTGTCTAGGTACATAAACCATGAAAATTTTTGCTACGACAACGGGTGTTTTGTATAAATCATGAAACATCTGAGCGTATACGCTGCTAGCCCATTTTGCAGCGGCATAGGGGGATGATGGAAGAACAGTAATATCATCTGCTTCCGGTTCTTCAAGCGAGCCAGCTAAGATAATACGTGAACATCCAATTTCAGTAGCTACTTTGAGTAGATTCACTGTACTTATTAAATTATTGGAAAGGGTAGGGAGTACATGCTCCATAGAACGAGAGCCAGTTACGTGACTAGCCAAGTGATAGATAATGTCGGGTTTTATGGTGTTAAGGACAGTTTGCGTACTAGAGGGATCTTGTAGATCAACCTTCCACCAATGAACAGAATTTAACTTTTCATTTTTTTGAGACCGATAGATAGCATGAACTTCTACTTCTTTTTCGCAGAGAGCATCACACAGATGAGAACCGATAAATCCACTGGCACCTGTAACTAATATTTTTTTGCCTGAAAAATAATTTGGAAAATTCATAATCAAATTAACTTTCTAGTAAACAAGAGTTGAGCAATACGACTAATAAAAATTGGTCTATGTCTGCTATTGAACTAGAAGCTGAAAGGGTTTTATTCTTCATTCATCGTCTGTTCCTAATGGCTCTATTAAATTAGCACTTTTCAACTTTTCGACAATTTGGTGAATCAGATGGAATCTTATACTTGCCTGATCTGCGATGTCTAATAGTGAATGCTTACCATCAGAATAATTAAGTATCCACAACATCGCCATTTCATTGATCTTTTTATCCTGCTCGCCACCAAGTTTGCCGTACAGTCCACGCTTACCTAATTGAGGTTCACATTTTGGGTTGGTGCTTTTGTATCTTTTATTTTTTTCTAAAATTTCTAGAACTCCGAGATATTTAGTCATTGAATCTATTAAAGAACCAGGTTTAATGAATTCTAGATTGTCGGCGGATGTGTGATATTCAGCGTACTGTCCAAAAGGAGTTCTGCCCAAACGACCAATGGGTAGATTGAAACCAGGTGAACAATACTGACGTTCGTCATAACCGTAGGGAGAAAACTCTTCGATCGCGTATTCTTCACCAGAGTGCTTGAGAACATGGGTCACGGCTTGATCAATTTCTGCACTACCACGACGACTTTTCTTGTAAGTCATTCTTCCAGCATCTCCGACCCCTGATATTACCAGCCCGTGCTTAATGCGCTCAGTTTTGCTTTCGTTTAAGCAGAGCCACGTAATTGAACCAATAGTTCCAGGAATGAAGAGAAATCGATAAGAGTAGCGTCTAGGGATGGAGCTAAGATGTTTGGCTAAGAACGTAGCCAGAGCTATTCCTGAAAGGTTGTCATTGCATAGGGATGGATGACAAACGTGGCAAGAAAACAATACTTCGTCTTCGATTTCTCCAGGGAGGTAATACTCTCCGTAAGTTAAGTAACCAGCTTCAAGTGAGGTATCTATAAAGACTTCATATTCGCCATCTTCCAGACTCTGAAGTGTATTATGAGTCAGGCAAAAACCCCAATTCTCGTTGTAGTAAGAAGTTCGATATGGAATCCAATCAGGATACTCTGGAAGTGTGAATAAATGCTTTTTTAACTCAACCAGAGACATCGTTTGATGAATGGGAATGCTGTAGTTGAGAAGATGCAGATTAGATGCCTGAAAATCAATTACCTTCTTGCCTGATGCATTTTTTACGTAAGCATCACGAACATTCCATTCTTTAGGCACTGTCCAATCAAACACCTGGGTGCCTGTAGGAACCTGATAAATTTCAAGAGGGATATATTGCTGTAAAATATGCAGCGTTTGGCGTACTCCATTGCCAGTAATGCTTCGACAGATGGGGTAAAGTTCAGAGATGAGATGGTACATCTTTGAACCAAGTTGCTCAGACTCACAAGCGTTTAGACCAATGTTCATCCCGATTCGTTTAAGCGACGTATTTTTAGTTAAAGTGCCTAATTCCTACCTATTAGGTAAGAATTAGGTAAGTTCTAGGAATATACAGTTACTTCGGGAATTGGTACTACAAATTGTCCGTTCCATTCACGAATAAAACTCATTTGCTTCATGATTTCTTCCTTAAAGTTCCAGGGAAGAATCAATACATAGTCGGGCTTGGTTTCTTGAATTTTGTCGGGATGGTAGATGGGGATGTGGGTTCCTGGTAAAAACTTCCCTTGCTTATAAGGATTGCGATCAACGGTGTAATCTAAAAAGTCTGTGCGAATCCCGCAATAATTTAACAATGTGTTGCCTTTTCCAGGTGCTCCATATCCAACAATTGTTTTGCCTTCCTGCTTCTTCCTGATTAGAAAATCAAGCAGTTTCCGTTTAGTTTCTCGAACTTGATTCTCAAAGTTCGTATAACGTTCAAGTTTGGTAAAGCCTTCTGCGGCTTCACGCTTTTTCAGGTCGATCGCGCGATCGCTAATCGGCTTTGTGGCATCGTCTTGATGGCGTGCATAGATTCGCAGTGAGCCTCCATGAGTGGGCAATTCTTCGACATCAAAGAGGGTTAAACCGTGAGCAGCAAAGATTTTTTCAAGAGTGGTAAAAGTGTGGTAACAGAAGTGTTCATGATAAATGGTGTCGAATTGGTTAGACTCCATCAATCGCACCAAGTGTTGAATTTCTCCAGTTGCAATGCCTTGAGGCTTCAGTAAAATTTTGATTCCAGCAACAAAATCATTCAAATCCGGAACGTGAGCCAGTACATTATTGGCGGCGATGAGATCGGCTTGCTTACCTTGTTGTACTAATTTCCGAGCACACTCCTGCCCAAAGAATTCATTAACCGTTGGAATTCCTTTCTCGATCGCAACTTTAGCAATGTTGGTTGCAGGCTCAACTCCCAATACCGGAATGCCTTTTTCCACAAAGTACTGCAATAGATAACCGTCGTTGCTGGCGAGTTCTACAACTTGACTTTGACTGTTAAGTTGAAACCGCTCAACCACTAAATCTGTATAAGCTTTGCAATGTTGAAGCCAAGTATCTGCGTAGGACGAGAAGTAAGCGTATTCAGTAAAAATATGCTCTGGACTTACATAAGCTTCTAGCTGGACTAGAAAACAGCGATCGCACACCCGCACATGCAATGGGTAAAACGCTTCCATCTGGTTGAGTTGTTCAACACTTACATAGCTTTCACATAAGGGCGACATGCCCAAATCAACTAGAGTATGTTGCAGGGGATTTTTGCAAAACTGGCAACGCGGAAGCTTTGCTGAAAATTGATCTGACAGCTTCACAGCATCAGTTTTTTGAATCGCTACCATAATTTACCTCTAAGAACTGAATTGCAAGCTTTGCGATTTAAGAATCCATTTCCATGAATTGTCGAATAGTTGCCTTAGTGAGCTGATTCATGTCTTCCCCTGCCTGATAAGCTTTAGACCATGAGACGATTTGCTCTAATGCTGCCTCTAGCGACAATTTGGGACACCATCCAAGTTTGAGTCGCGCCTTTGAACTGTCTAGGCTCAAGGCAATTTGCTCATGGAAATGACTGGCTTGATCCAATTCCCATGCGGCTCCCTCACCCCATAAAGACATCATGTGTTCTACAATCCAACCAACTGGCTTGACAGATGATTCGTAAGGACCAAAATTCCAGGCTTCAGTGAAAGCCGTTCCTTTGTTGTACAAATTTTCTGCCAGCATTAAGTAGCCGTTGAGCGCATCTAGTACGTGCTGCCAGGGGCGAGTTGCATAAGGGTTGCGGATTTGAACAGCCTGATTTTGCAACAGCGATCGCACAATATCAGCAATCAAACCGTTGGCTGTCCAATCGCCTCCAGCAATCACGTTTCCGGCGCGAGCAGTTGCGATCGCCACACCATGCTCTGAGTAATCATTTGGGTTGAAAAATGAGTTGCGGTAGGCTGCCGTAACTATCTCAGCACAGGCTTTGCTGCTGCTATAAGGATCATAACCACCTAAACTATCTGTTTCTCGATAGCCCCAAACCCATTCTCGATTCTCGTAACATTTATCTGATGTAATAACAACAACTGAGCGAACACTGTTTACCTGACGAATCGCTTCGAGAACATGAACAGTTCCCATCACATTTGTTTTGTAGTTCGCGACAGGATCAAGGTACGAGGTGCTCACTACCGTTTGCGCTGCCATGTGAATCACAATTTCTGGCTGAAATTCAACAACAACTTGCCGTAAATGCTCGTAGTCAGAAACGTCTCCAATGACAGAGGTTATACCTTCAGACACACGGGCGACTTCAAATAGGCTGGGAGTTGTGGGAGGATTGAGCGCATAGCCTAAAAGCTCTACTCCAACGGACTGAAGCCAAAGCGATAGCCAACTTCCCTTAAAGCCTGTATGACCCGTTAGCAATACCCGCTTGCCCCGCCAAAAACCACGATCCATAAATCAATCTCCGCGTCAACAATTTCAAACCAAAGACTTCGTCCTCACCACTGCCAAATCGACAGTTGTCAAGTATTAATACATGCAAACAAGAGACCCTCAACGGCAATCTTCAAGGGCGAAAGTAATACTCAAAAATTAATTAAGAGACTGTTCAAGGGCGATCAAGCAAAATGCTTTCTCATAAAGCTCAGTAAAAACTCGGTCATTGACAACGACTTCTAATATCTTTTGAGAATGATTAAAAATTTATCGGTTGTGGAGATGTGGTTCAAGATTTCATAGGTTATTTTACAGATTTTTCATATAAAACCTTTTCACCTGAAATAGGAAAAAAGCCTGGTAAATACGGTTGATAAATTGTTGGTTTTACAGTACCTGCATCATACAGCCACAGCGAAAGCTTTATTGCTAAAAGTTAAGCTTTTCGCTGGTTTAAGTTAAAAATTGTTGCTTGTTCTTTATCTTGCAAACTGTTTGCTAACAGATCATAGAGCTTGTCCATCTAGAGAAAACAATGACTATAGTAAGAAACTCATTGAGTTAATGACTCAACGAGTTTCATAGCTTTCAGCTATCTACCAACGTTATAGTTTTGGTCAGAAACTTTACGACAAAGCAAATTGGTTGAATGCCAAATCTGGGTTAGCCTTTCTGAATTGTCTCTTCCGCGTTCACAGACCAAGCGGCATACGCCTCTAGGGCATGATTATTGGTCAGTGGTAAGTGTTGAAGTAGGGCTTTTGGGTGCGATCGCTTTGCCAAATCCTTTTTCTGCAAAGTACTTGTTCAAGAACGTGGTTGCAAAAGAAAGCACCACTGGAGCCAAAATCATTGCCAGCAAGCCATGCACGGCAAAGCCCGGAACCAATAGAGTTGCTAACCAGAAACATATACCGTTAACAACTAATGAAAATGCACCCAACGTGAGAAAGTTAATTGGCAACGACAACACTGACAAAACAGGTCTGACGGAACCATTCACAGCCCCGATCGCAATTGCTGCCAATAGGGCAGACGGAAAGGTTGCGATTGTAACTCCGGGAATCACTAAATCCACCACTAGGAGACCTAATGCGCTAATCAAGGTAGTTAGAAAAAATCCAAACATGACGTTTCTCCTCGTTCAAATACTCACAACGTTGACTTAAACTGCACCGGGTTGTTGATGGTTCTTCTCTGCGTGTTTTGCGATCGCCCACACAGCATGGATTACCCCAGGAACCCAACCCAGAAGTGTTAGCAGAATGTTGATCAGCAACGTTGTGCTAAAGCCGTAGGTGAAGAACACGCCAACAGGAGGCAAAAGTAAACCTAAAACAAGCCGAATCAATGACATAAATTACCTCACTTCAGATAACGAGAGAATTGAACTAAAACTCGAACTGGAAGGAGAGTAAACCTGCGCGATCGCTGTTTAGGAATTCCGTTTGACTTACTCTCGACTCACAAGAACATCTTCGCAAAATTCCCTTTAATCTTCTGGTGTGGAAAACCCGCCGTTTTGGCGTAAGAGTTCTACCGACAAACGTTTGAGTGGAATTGAAGTGTAGAAAACCCACCCTATAAGGAAGACAACCGCCCTCTCGATTACTCTTTTACTTGAATCAATTTTTATCCTGCTTTGCGAAATACGACTGAGAGGTTATTGGCAGGCATGGTAATTGTTTCTACTAACGCAAGACAATGTGATTCAGCGACTGCCACAACTTCTTCTAAATCTCGCACACCCCACTCGGCGTTTTGCCACCGCAAGCTTTGATCAAATGCTTCATTGCTGGGTGCTGTGTGTTGACCGTGTTGCTTGTAAGGACCGTAAAGATACAAAATGCCGTTTGGTGGAAGAATTCGTTCGGTACCCGCCATCAATCCCAGGCAAGCAGCCCAGGGAGCAATATGAATCATGTTGATGTTGACGATCGCAGTAATCGAGTTAAGCGCAAAGTTTGTATTTGCCAGTGGTGCGGGAATATCTTGTTCGATTGTCCAGATTGGATCGCAAGCATCTAGCGCGATCGCGGGGTACAAATTGTCAGACGGAGCAACAGCGTGCCATGCATCGATACTCGCACGGGCGATCGGGTTTGGATCAGAAGGAAGCCATTGACGCGGAGAGAGTTTGGGTGCAAAAAAGACCGCATGTTCACCCGTTCCGCTCGATACTTCTAACACGGTTCCCGTTGCAGGTAACAGCCGTAGAAGTACTTCCAGGATTGGTTCACGATTGCGTTGGGTTGCGGGGGCAAATTGTCTTGCGTCTGTGGGCGAATTAGCCATTGGAGTAGCCTTTTATAACTGCCTCAATTCTCTCCTCTAAAGCAGACTTTACTCCTTGAAACCAAATATTTACCGTAAGACATCTGGAACTTTGAAGTGATTTAAAGCTCGCGCGATCGCGGCGGAACGACGTTGCTGATCTGCTTCTAATGCTCCTGGCTTTCTAAAAATAGAGGCTACTTCAAATTTTCCGGTAGCTGGATTGATGTAGTTTTTGACGCGGGCACACAAAATTGCGTCTTCTCCAAATTCTCCCCGACTTTCGCATTGCTTCAAGTTCAAGGCAAAATCGACTGCTGCTCTGGGTGCTTGAATCCAAATGTCACAACTTTCTACTAGCAAGCGTGAAGTGAGAGTCAATCCCTGTGCTTCAAAAGATTGAATCGTGTAAGGGATGCACTGCGTTTTGATGCGATGTATGGCTTTTTGATCAGCTTCTTTAACTGTTTTTACCGGAGATGCTTGCCAGCTTGCAAAACCTTTATTCGTCACTTGGTTGGCTGGATCAAGATGCCCATAATATGCCCAGGTTGGTTTTCCTGTACGGGTCAATGTCCCTTCGGCGTTACCAATGGCGATCGCGCCTGGTCCCAGTTTTTCAGCTTCTCCAAACAATTGATGCATAGAGCGAGGAACGGCATGAGTTTCGTAGAAACTACCAGGTTCTTGAAGAAAACTCTGCACTTGTTTGAAGCGTTTTCCAATCCCGTCTGAAATTAAAGAGAGTTTGACCGTTCCTTGCAACGCGGTTTGAACAAACTCTGGACAAAAAACCAGTAAAAAAGCAGTGCCGTACAAAAGACTACAAATGAAGGTGTAGCCATTGAGCGGCGATCGCGGCACTCTATTGCTTTGTGTCATTCGTTAACCCTGACTCTGTCATGCAATTTGGCGAAAGATGGCTGCTGCATCTCATTTTTCAAATAAAAAGATGCGGTTCACCATCTTTTCTCCTTCCACACACCGCAAATACCAATCTTTTAAACCAAACCTTTATTAGACTAGCAAACTTCTTCGTGTGCTCTATTACAAACTTTCTGGATCTACCATTCCTGATTCAGACGTGAATAATTGACGAAGAACATTTAAGGCAGTTTCGGTTGTTTCGTCTAATAATTTTGGATTAACTACTTTATCACTGGGTTTGTGATAATTCGGGTCTAATCCGCGATGGAAGAAAAGAACGGGCACTCCTGCGGTGGCAAAAGAAGCGTGGTCGCTGCCACCGTTGTTACTGCTGCCTGACATCGCTACATCTGAATCTGCCACTTTTGCAAGTTTGGTTAATTCCGGTGAACCGCTTGCCCGCAGTTGTTCGTTGATGCCAACCATGTCAAAGTTCATCATGCCTTTGAGTCCCTTGAGAAAATTGGGACTTGCGGATTTTACAAAGGCGCGGGACCCGTGTAAGCCATCTTCTTCGCCATCAAATGCCACAAACCAGGCTTGACGGGCTAAATCTGTTTTTGCAAGGTTACGAGCGATCGCCAATACTACCGCCGTTCCAGAGGCGTTATCGTTCGCGCCCGGTGAGCCAGCAACCGAGTCGTAATGACCACCGAGCAACACTTTCGGCTGAGTCACATTGGCTAAATGTGCCACTACATTGCGACCGATAACGTCTTGGCGACGGGCATTGACAGCGAGGGTGGCGTTGAATGTTCCTTGCCGCGATCGCGCCAGCAATGGTTCACCCTGTTCTTTTGACATCGCTAAAACCGGAATGGTGACTTCACGGTTCAGCGTTCCGGCAAAATTGCCAGATTGATTATTCACAATCACAAGTCCAACTGCGCCTGCTTGCGCTGCATTTTGGGCTTTTTCACCAAATGGAATTTCACCACGTACCACGATCGCGATCGCGCCTTTAACATCAACACCAGCGAAATCACTCGGTCGTCCCACATTGGGAACGGCAACTAATCGGGCTGTGAGATTTTGGGGAATTGTTCCTTGCAAAGCCCGCCCTGAAATCGGCGCACCATCAACGGTGAGAGTCGATCCCTGATCGACAAATTTGCTATAGGTAAAGGTTTGAATCGTGGCGACGTACCCTGCTTTGCGAAATTCGTCTTGCAGATAGGTGCTTGCCTGCTCCATTACAGGCGTACCCGCCACTCGCGGACCCATGTTAATCAAGGCTTCTACGTCTGAATTTTTGGCTGGGGCGGTGGGCGATTGTTGCGCGATCGCAGTGGGTGAAACACCTGCAAATTGCCGTTCTTCCGCCTTTAAAGCTTGAGGCGGTTGACATCCTGCCAACCCAAGCATTGCTAGCCCAATCCCAGCAACTAAGAACTGGCAAGGCTTACCATTCGCAATCAATTTGTATGTTTTGGAAGTTAGCTGCACGTCTTTAAAACTTCAACCATCAACTTCCTATCTTAATTTTTTGTTGGCTTAACACATAACGGCGGGATGTCAAAGGGATGAATCCTCCATGACAATGCTTAGTATGCCGCTACTCTTCTCCATAGCTGCGCCCCGTAACCTTACCGCGAAACACAATGTATTGATAAAGGTTGTAGAACAGCATCACTGGAATCAGAAATCCAATAAAGATAATCATGATGACTAAGGAACTGGGGTCTGCGGATGCCTCATAAATGGTAATTTCGGTGGGAATGATGTAAGGAAACACAATTAAGCCCAAGCCCAGAAAGGTGAGCACAAACAACAGAATTGTCCAGACAAATGGTGCTCGTTCTTGCCGCCGATCCAGGCTGGTGACCAGTCGAGAAATCAGCAGAATCCCAAGAATGGGGATGACCGAAAAGATAAATACCAACGGGCGCTGAAATAAGCGATCGCGGGCGCTCTCATAGAAAATCGGCGTTGAAATCGTGATAAAGATAGCGCCCAAAAGTGTTGTCCAGGCGGCTGTTTTCGCAGTTTTGTAGTGAGTCAGTTGTAACTCTCCCTCAGTTTTCCAAACTAAGTATGTAGAACCAATTAAGACATAGGCTTGAATCAGTGTTAATGCCACTAAAACAGATTGCCAGCTCAACCAATCCCAGGTTGTGCCAATAAAGTGACCACTTTTATCGACATTGATACCCTTAAGTACTGCACCCAACGCAAACCCCTGTCCTAGCGCCGCTAAAAAACTTCCTGCCCCAAACGCAACATTCCAAAAGAATTTGCGGTTTGCTTGCTCTCGAAACTCAAACGCCACCGCTCGAAAAATAAACCCAAACACCATCGTCAAAATGGGAATATACAAAGCGCTCAAGATAGTTCCATAAGCCAGAGGAAATGCGCCAAATAATCCTCCACCCATTAAAACCAACCACGTTTCATTGGCATCCCAGATATTGCTCAAGCTGGTCATCAAAATTCCACGTCGCTCCTCATCACCAGAGGTCAGCGAGAGAATGCCCACTCCCAGATCAAACCCATCCAGCATGACGTAGAGAAACAAAAACAACGCCAGGATGACAAACCAAACTTGCGGTAGAAAATAGGTGAGAGTTTCCATATCGCTCGACTTAAGTGCTGTTCTACTGTTGGGCTTCGGCGGGGCGTTCGTTGGGAATGAATTCTCCCGGTGTTGTATCCACGGCCGGTTTAGCTATTTCCATTCCGGGAATCGGCATTTCTAGATTGGGTCCTTTACGAATGATGCGACTGCCGAAATACAGCACTGCAACAAAGAGAAGACTATAGACTGTGACAAAGCCAATCAGTGAAGTCAGAACATTGGTTGCCGGGATGTGAGAGACTGAATCGACAGTGCGAATTTGACCATACAACGTCCAGGGTTGCCGTCCCACACAGCGAACAATCCATCCAGATTCCACGGCGATATAGCCTAAGGGAGCCGCCAACACCCAGCCAACCATGAGCCACTTCTGCTGAGCAATATTGGATGGGCTGAGTTTACCTGCAATCCAAAGCAAGGTTGTAATTGCCATTAACCCCGCCAGAAAAAAGCCGATCGCAATCATGATGCGAAAGGAGTAGTAAATTAATCCGACAAGATGGGGACGGTCTTCCGGTGCCCATTCTTTCAATCCCAAGACCGGATTGGTTAAATTCTGTTTGAATTCCAGAATGTATCCCAACCCGTTAGGAACTGAAATCTCCCAGGCATTTTTCTCAGTAGTTTCGTCGGGTAAGGCTACTAAACTCCAGTTGGCAGGTTTGCCCGCAGGCGACGTTTCCCACTGGGCTTCCATTGCCGCCAGTTTAGCGGGTTGCAGTTTATAAACTTGCTCGGCGCTCAGGTGGCCGACATAAATTTGTAAAGGTGCAACCGCGATCGCAGTTGCTAACGCAATCTTGAATGCCTTAGAAAAAAAATCGGGATGACGACCTTTTAGAATATACCAGGCACTAATCCCACCGACCACATAAAGCGACGTTTCCAGCGTTGCCAGAAACATGTGAGAAACACTCACCGCCATAAACGGATTGAACATTGCCTGAAAATAATCGTGAACGATGAATTTACCGTTCACTAGTTCGCCACCCGCAGGCGTTTGCATCCAGGAGTTCGCCGTCAAAATCCAAAGCGTAGAAAGGTTAGCACCGACAGCTACCAGAATGGTGGAAAGATAGTGAATTGCTGGGTTCACCCGCTCCCAGCCAAACAACATGATGCCCAAAAAAGCCGCTTCCAACATAAACGCCCAAGAAGCCTCAAAGCCAATGACGCTCCCAAAAAAATTGCCGACGGCTTCAGAAAACGGTGCCCAGTTTGTCCCAAATTGGAACTCCATCGGAATACCCGTAGCTACTCCAATGCCAAAATTCAACACATAAAACTTCGACCAAAACCGGGCATGACGGTAGTAGTCGGGGTTACGAGTCTTCAACCATAGCCCCTCAACCAGCACCAGATAAATTCCTAATCCTGTTGTTAGAATGGGAAAGAGCATGTGAAAAATTGCTGTCACTGCAAATTGCAAGCGTGAAAGCGCTACGGTATTTGAGAGCAAATCCATGCATTTCTCTCCTAGCTGAATCTTCTACTGAAAAAATCTTTTGCCAGCCCATTCGTTAGTTAAGCTTGATTCAGATGGTAAACGAGAAATAAGTTCAAAACAGTTCTTCAAGTTTTTTCTTAAGATTACGCGTTGTTAATTCTCTGCTCAGTCCTGGTTTAGGAAACCGTTTGCTGCTAAGACTACAACGCATCTATCTATAGACTGAAACAGGAGGCGGATTATGCGAGAGCGATTCTCAATTCAGTTGGTATTCAAGGAAAACGTTACGACAAGGCGATCGCTCTACCGATAATAAAAAAGATGCTGCAAGATTTGAGTTGCGATGAGTTTGCGAATTTACGGAAATCGATCGCTCAAAACCCTACCCGGTCGGGATACTCGCCCAACCTTAGCGCGGGTTCGAGAAGCTGTATTTAACATTTGGCAAGGAGAAATTGAGGATTGTCGTTGGCTCGATCTGTGTGCGGGTACTGGTTCAATGGGGGCAGAAGCTCTATGTCGGGGAGCCGCGATCGCTGTCGGCATTGAAAAATCCAGTCGTGCCTGTGCTGTGATTCAGCAAAACTGGCAGCAAGTTGCCCAACCGGAGCAATCCTTTCAGGTGTTACGGGGCGATGTGGTGAAGTGGTTACCCACGCTGGCAGGGCAACCCTTTGACCGCATTTACTTTGACCCACCTTACGCAGAAGACCTGTATCAGCCTGTGCTAGACGCGATCGCGGAACATCAACTCTTAGCGTTAGATGGAGAATTAGCCGTTGAACACAGCCCCGATCGCTCAGACATGCTTACTCCTACAACCTTAGAAATTTGTCGGCACAAAGTTTATGGCAATACTGCACTCACATTTTTTAAAGTCAAATCCATCTAAAACGTGTAAACGTATTACCGATCTTCTGTACTAAAGATCGACTGTACTGCTAATCTGGGAATTGAACTTTTTAAGAATCGTCTTTTTAGAACCTCACTTTTCAGCCTTTTCAAAAAGTTCTTAGGGTACGTTCGCACTGTTACGGAATGATTCCTCTACGGTTGATTCTGAAAAACTTTTTGAGTTATCGAGAGGCAACACTAGACTTTCGAGGACTGCATACTGCCTGCATCTGTGGAGCCAACGGTGCGGGGAAATCGTCATTATTGGAAGCGATTTCTTGGGCAATTTGGGGTGAGAGTCGTGCTACATCTGAAGATGATGTCATTTACCTGGGTGCTCAAGAAGCTCAGATTGATTTCATCTTCATTCACAATCACCATACTTATCGCATTCTTCGTAGTCGCCATCGTGGACAAGCGACTTCATTAGAGTTTCAGATCGCAAAAGAAAAAGTCCAAAATAACTCATCTGCTTCTGATTCTGAGACTCACCTTCAAACTCCAGGCTCTATCAATTTTCGTTCTTTAACTGCCAAAGGGGTTCGTGCTACTCAACAGATAGTGCTTGAGCACTTGCGGCTTGACTACGAAACCTTTGTCAACTCCGCCTATTTGCGGCAGGGGCACGCTGATGAGTTTATGCTTAAGCGCCCTAGTGAGCGGAAGCAAATTTTAGCGGATTTGCTCAAACTGACTCAGTATGATGAGTTGGCAGAACGAGCGAAGGATCAAGCCCGACAGTCTAAAGGGCAAGTTGAACTGTTAGAGCGTCAGTTAGACTCCATTGAGAACCAACTTCAACAGCAGGATGCGATCGCTCAGGAACGCACCATTTTAGAAACGGCGCTGGCTCACACCCAACAACAGCAAGGTCGGGATGCAGAACAGTTGCAAACCCTGCAAGCTACCCAACAGCAGCGACACACCTGGCAGCAGCAGCTTTCCTGGCAACAGCAACAGCAACGAGTACTTGAGCAAGACTGTCATCGCCTCCAGCAAGAACTGATAACCGCACAGCATCAACAGCAGGAATTGACCACGTTGCTCCAGCAGGAAGCGGCGATCGTAGCGGGATATACCCATTTTCAAGCCCTGCAAACCCAGGAAGCACAACTTTCTACCCGCTTCAAAACCCATCAACTGGCACAGGTGCAGCGGCAACAGTATATCCAACAGCACAATGAGCAGGTTGCCCTGCTGCAAACCCAACTCCAGCAGATTCAAGCCCAACTCGCCTCGCTGCACGAGCAAGAACAAGAAATTCAACATACCCTGCGAAAAGCGGCGACTGTTGAAGGCGCTTTAAAGTCACTACACCAGGCGCGATCGCATCTGAACCAACTGGATCAACTTCAGCTTCAGGCAATGCCCTTATTGCAACGTCGCCAACAGCTTCAATCTCAATTGGAACGCAGTCAGACACGGCTTTCTGCTCGGCTAGATGAACTCAGCGCCTCTGCCCGGCAACTGCAACTGCAACAAGAGCAGCAATCACAGTTGCAAGTGGCAGTATTGGAAGTCAGCGATCGCATCGAAACGTTAGAACAGCGTCGCACCTATCAACATCAGGTGCGGGAGAAAGGCTTAGAGCGGCGCAGTTTCATGGAGCGTTTGCAAGCCGACCAACGTAATTACGAAGCTCAGCTAGCCGATGTGGAACAAAAAATTCAATTGTTGCAGCAAGGGAAACCTACCACCGAGGAAATAGACAGTACCGTTGCACCCACCGCAACTCAGCACCCAACAAACAGTACCGTTACTCAAAAATCCAAAATCCAAAGTCTCAAATCCAAAATTCCCTATCCTCCGTGCCCTTTATGCGATCGCGCCCTGGATGAACATCACTGGAATGTGGTGTTGCAGAAACACCAGGAGAAACAACAAGATATCCTGAACCAAATTTGGGTAATTCGGGAGCAACTCTCCACATCAGAGCGCGAAATTCAGATTTTGCGGCAGGAATATCGCACCATCGAGCGGGACTTGCATCAGTATCCAACCGTACTGGAGCGGCGCGGGCAACTTCAGCAACAATTACAAGCAACACTGGAGGCTCAGCAAACGCTGACTCAATTACGAGTAGAGATGGATGAGATTGAGCGATCGCTGCAAACAGGTGCCTATGCTACGGATTTACGGGATGAACTTAAGTTGTTGGATCAAAGCTTGCAAGCCTTGAATTATGACGAAAAAGACCACGCACTAGCACGGGGAGAGGTTGACCGTTGGCGCTGGGCAGAAGTTAAGCAAGCAGAAATTAAACAAGCCCAACGCCGCCAGAACCAAATTGCTCAACGCCAACCCGAACTGCAAACTCAATTGGCTGAACTGCAAATACAGCTAGAAAATTTGAACCGAGAAGGCTCAATTCAATTACAAAAATTAGATCAGCACGTCAAAGAAATTGGTTATGACCTGGATCAACACAATGAACTACAGATAAAAATTCGGCAAGAGCAAACCTGGCAACTGCGTTATCAAGAACTCATTCGCGCTCAACAACAATATCCTCAACTGCAACATCGAGTTCAAGAACTGCATCAAAGCCTAAAAGAACGACAAACCTGTTTACAAATTAACCAGGGACAAACACAAACGCTGCTACAGCAGCTTCAGCGTACTCCAGATTGCCAAAAACAAATCACGGACTTAGAACATCGCTTACTGCAACGGAGAACGGAACTCGATGAACAACTCGCAGCCTTTGGACGCTTGCAGCAACAGCAGCAACAGCTAGAAACCCTCAGCACTCAACACGCAGCGCTTAGCACTCAACTTCAAGCAACTCGCCGCCAGTACCGGGTTTACCAGGAGCTATCCCAGGCATTTGGCAAGAACGGCATTCAGGCGCTGATGATTGAAAATGTGCTACCACAACTGGAGGCAGAAACCAACCGAATCCTGGCTCGACTCAGCGCCAATCAACTGCATATTCAGTTCATTACGCAGCGATCGCACCGTCGCAATCCATCCCGTGCCATTAAAGCGAAACTCGAATCCGTTAAACTCATTGAAACGTTAGATATTCTCATTGCCGATGCCAGAGGTACTCGCCCTTACGAAACCTACTCCGGTGGCGAGGCGTTTCGTGTTAACTTTGCTATTCGATTGGCGCTAGCGCGGTTACTGGCTCAACGCTCTGGCACCGCTCTACAAATGCTAATTATTGATGAAGGCTTCGGTACCCAGGATGCAGAAGGGTGCGATCGCCTGATTGCTGCCATCAACGCCATCACTCCAGATTTTGCCTGCATTCTTACCGTCACCCATGTACCCCATTTCAAAGAAGCGTTTCAGGCTCGCATTGAAGTTTGCAAAACTGAAGAAGGCTCCCAACTGCGACTATTCCTGTAAGCGGTTGCTGCCCATCATGGGGTCGTTCTACCTTAATTTTTTCCAAATTTAGACTTTACACTTTACAATTGAGACCTAACGCAATAAATCTTTGGTCAAGATCGCTCTAGCTGTGCGATCGCGGATGGTTACTTCACCTGTGTCCGCAGTCCCCTGCGTTCCGTCTACGCGCATCATCTATCGCGTGAAAAGCTTATGCACAGCGATTGTTTAACAGGTGAGTCCATTCTTGTTCGATGTGGCATTCGGTTACATGTAAGCCATACTCCAGGGCGATTTCAACCCCACCAGTTAAAAAACATAAGCAACTTCACCTACGCGCGATCGCCAATCTGGAGCAACACGATCGAAATCTATAGAAAATCACTTTAGTTCAATCTATGACAGTTGAAATATGCCACATTGAGAACAAGCCAATTTGTGTTGAGCAACTTGGCAAAAGCTGATGCGCTCTTTCACAAAGCATTCTTGCTGATTGATGTTAAGGTTAGTCGCTAATTATGAGAGTGGTTGGGTCAGCAATTGTGTATGTAATCAATTGTGAATAATGCCATGTAAATGCCCGGTGCAAAGTTCAATAGAAAGTTCCAATCAATTGCTAGCATCGAGATAGAGTGTGACTATTGACTGTCTACAGTTAATAGTTAACAAATGCAAACTGATGTTTAACAAGCCAAAAGAAGTGTTGCAAATTCGTAACCTTTCCGGGTTCTGTTGGGTGTGCTGTTTAATCAATAACAAACTAAAAGTTCTGTGAAGGAGCTTTCATGAGGATTGCGATCGCAAAAGAAATTGAGGTGGGAGAACGGCGGGTCGCCCTGATCCCAGATACGGTGGGTCGGTTAGTGAAGCAAGGGTTTGAGGTATGGGTAGAAAGTGGAGCGGGAGAAGCCGCCTACTTCTCAAACGAGGCATACATTCAGGCGGGAGCGATCATCGTTTCAACCCCCGAAACTGCGTTTAGTGCAGATTTAGTGCTGAAGGTAAAGCCGCCTCAACTGCGGGAAGACGGACGGCACGAAGCTGATTTGCTCAAGCCGGGATCAACGTTGATTAGCTTTTTAGATCCCCTCGGCAATCCCAAGTTGTGTCAGCAGCTTGCTGATCGCAACGTGACGGCGCTCAGTATGGAGATGATCCCGCGCATCAGTCGGGCGCAAAGTATGGATGCGCTGTCGTCTCAGGCATCGGTGGCAGGCTACAAAGCAGTGCTGATTGCCGCATCTGCCTGCCCCAAGTTTTTCCCGATGTTAACGACGGCTGCTGGAACGATCGCGCCTGCGAAGGTGTTTGTGATTGGGGCGGGGGTTGCTGGACTGCAAGCGATCGCCACGGCTCGTCGGCTGGGTGCAGTGGTAGAAGCCTTTGATATTCGCCCTGCGGTGAAAGAAGAAGTACAAAGCCTGGGAGCCAGATTTGTGGAAGTGGCGCTGGAGGAAGAAACCGTTGCCGCTGGTGGGTATGCCAAAGAAGTATCGGATACTGCCAAACAAAAAACGCAGGCGGCGATCGCCGAACACGTCAAACTCTCGGATGTGGTGATTACGACGGCGCAGGTGCCCGGCAAAAAAGCACCGATTCTGGTAACAGAAGACATGATCGCCCAGATGAAACCTGGTGCCGTCATTGTAGACATGGCAGCCGAGCAGGGCGGCAACTGTGCCGGGATCGAAGCAGGCAGCCAAATCGTTCGTAATGGGGTAACGCTAATCGGTCCGGTGAATTTGCCCGCCACCATGCCTGTTCACGCCAGCCAGATGTATTCCAAAAATCTGCTAACGCTGGTGCAGCATTTGGTAAAAGATGGGCAATTAACGCTCGATTTTGAGGATGAAATTACCCGTGAAACCTGCGTGACTCACGGCGGAGAAATTCGCAATCAGCGGGTTCACGCCTTACTCGAAAGTGCCGTCACCGTAGGACTGTAGGAAGGAGTTTTGCTATGACAGACGGATTAATTATGGGGTTGGTGGTGTTCACTCTGGCAACCTTTATTGGGTTTGAAGTGATCAACAAAATCCCGCCCACGTTGCACACGCCGTTGATGTCGGGTTCCAACGCAATTTCAGGGATCGCAATTGTGGGCGCGTTGCTGGTGGCAGGTGATCGCAATTGGCAACTCACCACCATTTTGGGACTGATTGGCGTGGTGCTGGCAACAATTAACGTGGTCGGTGGGTTTTTGGTGACTGACCGGATGCTGCAAATGTTTAAGAAGAAAGAGGTATAAGCGATGAGTGAGTTTTTACCAGCGGTGATTGAACTCAGCTATCTGGTCGCTGCCACTTTGTTCATCATTGGCTTAAAAAAGCTGGGATCACCTGCCAGCGCCCGGCGTGGTAATACGATCGCCTCCGTAGGAATGTTAATTGCGATTGTGGCAACCCTGCTGCACCAAAACGTTTTGAATTACGAAATGATTCTGGTGGCGATTGGGATCGGCTCCGCGATCGGAGCAGTCATGGCGTATCGGGTAGAAATGACCGCGATGCCGCAGATGGTCGGTCTGCTCAACGGCTTTGGTGGTGCCGCATCTGCCCTGGTTGCAGTGGGCGAATTTTGGCGCTACATCACCAGTGTTGAAGCTGTTCCCCTCAGCGAAACGATCACGATTGTGGTGAGTGTGTTGATTGGGGGAGTCACATTTACAGGCAGTTTGCTGGCATTTGTAAAGTTGGAAGGCTGGATCAGTGGTTCGCCCATCACGTTTCCATTCCAGCAGCCGTTTAACCTGACACTGCTAGGTGCATTTTTGGTTGCCAGCGGATTTCTGATCGTCGATCCCCATCAACCAGTTGTATTTCTCGGCTTAATTGGCATTTCCCTCGTATTGGGGATTCTATTTGTGTTGCCAATTGGGGGTGCCGATACACCCGTCGTCATCTCCCTGCTCAACTCCTTCTCTGGCTTAGCTGCCAGCGCTGCTGGGTTTGTGTTGATGAATAATATGCTGATCATCGCAGGTGCGTTGGTTGGCGCGTCTGGGATCATTTTGACGGAAATCATGTGTAAGGCGATGAACCGTTCTCTTGCCAATGTGCTGTTTAGTGCCTTCGGTTCAGCTCATACGGCATCAACTGGCGGTTCAACTGGAGTGAGTGGCGATCGCGTTCTACACCAGATCGATACGGAAGAAGGCGCAATGATGTTGGGCTATGCCAAATCAGTGGTGATTGTGCCCGGTTATGGAATGGCAGTAGCTCAGGCACAACACGCTGTTCGCGAACTGGCAGATCAGCTAGAGCGATTGGGAGTAGACGTGAAGTACGCGATTCACCCCGTTGCTGGACGGATGCCGGGACACATGAACGTCCTGCTGGCAGAGGCAAACGTGCCCTACCCCAAACTGCACGATATGGAAGACATCAACCCCGAACTTGATCGCGTAGACGTTGCTCTGGTGATTGGCGCAAATGATGTAGTGAATCCGGCTGCCCGCCACGATAAGGACAGTCCTATTTATGGAATGCCTATTCTAGAAGTGGATAAAGCCCATCACACCATCGTCATTAAGCGCGGCATGAATGCTGGGTTCTCAGGCGTGGAGAATGAACTGTTCTACAAAGACAAGACAATGATGCTGTTTGGTAGCGCAAAGTCTGTTGTAGAGCAGCTTGCAGCAGCCGTCAAAGAGTTTTAGCCGGAGCGATAACGCTCCACTTAGGGATGAGAATTGATTAAAAATGAAAAGTTAAAAGTTCAAGATGGCTACCAATCAAGCTTTGCCACTTTTAACTTTACATTTTTAAATTATTCATTGTCCTAGGGTCGGCTCAACAGCATCAAAGGAGAAAAGACGGAGACAAAGAGGCATCGAATTTTCACCCTTTGTCTTGCGCCTTTTCTCTTTCGTCTTCTCAAGGAGTCCAACCTGGTGATTGAGGCGGTAGCAAAATTTAGGAACTTTGCCTCTTAATAAGCCTGGTTAAACTCAGTCTGGCTTGGGAAAATTTCAAAGACTTGATCCATTCCGGTGATTTCTAGCAGCATCCGAGCTTGCTCACACACAGAGCACAGAGCGAGTTTGCCACCCACTGCCCGGGTTGACTTAAAGGCATTGACCAAGCCACCCAGCCCAGAACTATCGATGAATGACACATTTTCCAAGTCAACTAAGACTTGGATGTTTCCGCCTTTGACAAATTCATCGACTTCACGACAAAGTTGACTTGCCGTAGAACTATCCAGGATTCCTGATGGTTTTATGACTTTAGTTTCGGAATTCATGAGTTGCATTGATCTCAAGCTCTTTCCTAGTTGATGTATTTTCGCATCAAAGCGATCGCTACAAAATTGCTTTAGTAGCTAAATATAGAGTTCCCTGAACCTGCACCCAATTCAACAGAGATGGCTAAATCTTTGTGGTGGCTTCAAAATAAATCAAACAGAAGCAGATTTACAACCATCTAAAAACCATGTTTGATAAAGACTTGGTAACCCAGATGGCAAGGTTATCAAACTGTTTGTAGCCACTGCTACACTGAAAATTGTGATCGCGATGCTTAAATTTTCCTAACGCGACCGTTCATGCACCTGAATCTATCACAGCACACTTAAAAGCAAATCGCCAACTCCTTGCACATCTGAAAGTCGGACAGCCATAATTTTCATGGAAACTTAGTAAATTATTCTCCGATGATGATTCTGGTAAATGTTATTTGAAGATTGAGAGAATTTTTGAAGGATTTGATTTAGGAGTGAGAATTCATTAAAAATGAAAAGTTAAAAGTTCAAACTGGTTGCTAATAAAGCTTTGCCACTTTTAATTTTGCATTTTGAATTATTCATTATCCTTAGGAGTTTATTCAGATTTGTAATCGTTCTGAATAAGTATCTTTCCAGATTGCTCGGTTTCGTTGGGAAATGAGATAAGAACACCTATTCACTACGAAGTAGCAATGGCTAGTGGGCTTTCCTTCGTATCTAAAGATCGGCTGGTCAATCTTACGTTGACTCAGCGATCGCGTCGGGCGATCGCACTCATTTTGTTGGGGAGTGCTCTGGTTGCGGTGTGTGGTGCTCGTCTGGCACAACTGCAAATTTTGCAGGGAAATTACTATCGAGAACGGGCGGAGAAAAATCGCATCGCGCTGATTCCGATTCCGGCTGATCGAGGGAATATTATTGATCGAAACGGCAAGTTGCTTGCAGCCAATCGATTGGCGCGATCGGTGTATTTGCGCCCTAGAGAGCAAACCAAAGAGCAATGGGCAAAAACGGCAGAGCACCTCGCTCCAATCCTCAACATTCCTGCTAGCGAGATCTTAGATAAACTCAAGCAATCTGGCTATCGTGCGGCAATGCCAATTCGCATCAGTCGCAATCTGTCTCTGGATGCCTTTGTCACTTTAGCCGAGAAAAATAATCAGTTTCCCGGCATTGAGATTCGAGGAGAATCGAACCGCTATTACCCAAACGGCAAGTTGGCAGCTCACGTTCTTGGCTATATCAGCGAGGCAACGGCTGCTGATTTGAAGGCAAATCCAGATTACCCCGTTGGAATGCTGGTTGGGCAAATGGGGATCGAACGACTGGCCAACGAATCTTTAAAGGGGGTATGGGGTGGTCAAGTGGTTGAAGTCGATGCCTCCGGACGAGAGATCGAAAATTTAGGCATCAAACAATCAATTTCTGGAGAACCAGTTCGGGTAACGCTGGATGTTGAGTTACAGAAAACGGCTGAAAAAGCATTGGCAAACCGTCGAGGAGCAGCGGTTGTTTTAGACGTAAAAACGGGGGCAGTTTTGGCGTTGGCAAGTGGTCCTGCTTTTGATCCCAATCTGTTCACCCGACGCATTTCTAAAGCAGAGTGGCAAGAGCTACAAAATCAAGATGACCCATTTCTCAACCGCGCCCTTCAGGGCTATCCCCCTGGTAGCACCTTCAAGGTGGTAACCGCTACTGCTGGAATGCAATCGGGCAAATTTTTCCCAGATTCGACCTTAATGACTTATGCCGCCATTAATTTGGGCGGGCATCTGTTCCATGAGCATGGTGCGCCTCAAGGCGTGATTGGGTTTCGAGATGCGTTAGCGTTTAGCAGCAATACTTTTTTCTACCAGGTGGGATTAGCAACCGGACCTGAGCAAATTTCCAAGTGGGGACAGTCGTTGGGGATTGGAAAGGTAACCGATCTGGGTTTGGATGGGGGCAGTCACGGGTTAATTCCTACGCCAGCCGAGAAAGAAAAGCTGTTCAAAGAGCCGTGGTACGGGGGTGATACGGTGAGTATGTCGATTGGGCAGGGCTTGGTGCAGGTAACTCCCTTAGAAATGGCGGTAGTCTATGCTGCGATCGCCAATGGCGGCTATCGCGTGCAACCCCACTTGTTAGCTGCCCAAACTGCCACTCCTGCTACAAAGCCTCAGAAGATTGGACTCAACCCTGATACTCTCGCGGTAATTCGTCAGGGATTGGCGGCTGTTGTGCAGCAGGGCACTGCCCGCCGATTAAATGATGGTGTGATTCCGCCAACAGCTGGTAAAACAGGCACCGCAGAAGTGTTAGGGCAACGCGATAATTCACTCTTTGCTGGATTTGGACCTGTTAACAACCCCAAAATTGCGGTGGCAGTTGTGGTTGAAAACGGTGGCTATGGAGCGGAGTCGGCGGTTCCCATTGCCCACGAAATTTATAAAACCTACTTTAAATCGGCAAAGGGCAAGCGGGGGCGGTAGCGTTTTGTTATCGCTTGGGTTGGAACAAAATGCCCCCTACCAAAAACCCCAGGGAGAGTCCTGAAAGATGGCCAATAATACTGACCTGTGGCGTGATCAAATCCGAAAAGAGTTGCAAGATAACGATCATCCCGATCAGTCGCAGTCGCTCTTGAGCAATCTGGGCTTTCTCGATCCACCATCCCTTTAATTGAATTGCCCCTTCCGCCCCTACCATTCCCAGTACAGCTCCGGATGCCCCAACCGTAAGTTGAGCTGTGGAATCTGTCAAGGTTGACAGAAACACAACCGCTAGCATGGAGCCGATCCCGGTGAAAAAATAGGCAATCAAATACTTTTTGCGCCCCAGCGCTGCTTCAACCAGTGCACCAAAAACGTACAGCCCCAGCATATTGGTGAGCAAATGCACAACGCCGTGATGTAGAAAAATTGCCGCGATCGCCCGCCACCATTCTCCCATCAACACATCTTCAGGAACCAGCGCCCCCATCTGGTAAAGCACGAACAAATCTTCGCTACCACCCAACACACTCTCAACAGCAAACACCACTACATTTAGCCCAATCAGGGCGTAGGTGGCATAACTCTTTTTCGTCGTTAGAGCCAGTTGACTGCTGTATCGCGCCTCTTGCTGTATTGCCGTTTTGATGCGATCCAGAATGGCGCGGGAGTCCTCAGTCAGTGATTGGTCAGGGTGGGCGAGTGGGTGAGTTAATCGCCAGCGAATGGCATGGGTGAGGGTGGTGTTTTTATTAGCTTGCAGGAGCGTTAGAATCTCTTGCGCGATCGCCCGATTCCCCGCCATCATTTCGGCAGTTGCCAGCCAAAATTGCCGAGTCTGCATTGGATACAGCCGGAGTGAGGTTTCAAATAAGCGTTGTACTGACTGCGTCTGTCCACAAAATGCCAGGGCGTACAGGCGAACAGTTCCCAACACTTCAGGGTTACCGGGTCTCCCTAGTTGCTGCTCAAACTTCTCCACACCCTGCAACAGTCCATCAATGTCTCCTAATTCTCCGAGTGATCGCAAATAGGCAGCCCCCAGCCATACCTCACGATACAGTGTCTTCTCTGGAATACTGCTTTGCACCCACGCCACTAGCTCTGCCCATTGGGCTTCCATGCGGTAAAGCGTAGCTTTTGCCATCCGTCCAGTTGGGGTCAAGTTCGTTTCATACTTGCTAAGAAGCTGTTTTGCCTCGCTCAGGCTACCCTGTTTTGCCAGGTCCAGCCCGTGCAATAACTGTGGATATTCCATAAATCCATCGGCAGGATGCAACCACCTCAGCCAGCTTGCCAGATAACTAGCTTGTCGATACTGCTCCTGGGAAACCAACCGATTCACTCTGGCAAATCCAATGATTGGCAGCAAAATCAGCAGTGCCCACAGGCTACCGCTGACAAACCCCGCCCACTCTGGAATGGTTAAAAAACTGCCAATTAATGCCATCACAACGATCGCGATCGCCGCTAACCAACCACGGGGAAGTCGAGTTGCCTGAGTCAGCATAAAAATTGCGGTGAAAACAACAAGCTGAATCAGGAAAAGGTTGAAGGTCATGTGGGGAGCGGGAGGTGAGGAAGATTCAATTTTAGGAGGTCTCAAAGCTTAGGGTGCCCTGGTCACCGTCTAATTGGACAGGCACACCGACAGGCAGGGCGGCATTGGGGCTGGTGTGACCAAAGGGTAAATTGGAGACGATAGGGATGCCCAAATCACCCAGGCGATCGCGCAATACCTCTTCCACTGTAAAGCTTGGAATGTTTGGGGGGGGATCGCACTGGCTAAACTGCCCAATTGCAATGCCTTGAATTTGGCGAAAGTGGCCAGCGAGTCGCCACTGCGTCAACATGCGATCGATGCGGTAAGGAACTTCCCCTACGTCTTCGATCGCCAAAATTACGTTGGTACAGTTGGGTTGAAGGGGGGTTCCCAATAGATGGGTTACTACTGTGAGGTTAATGGGAAGCAACAGCCCCCTGGCACTGCCGTTACCCCAACCCTCACCTATCAATGGGGGAAGGGGTTGACCTTCTACCCAGCCAAACAACCGCTGTAATGACCAGTCAGGTTCGTCAGCGATCGTGGTTAATAAAGGGGCATGAACGCCAGAGATCCCTTGCTGGCTCAGGCTGGTTAACAAACTTGTGATATCCGAAAAACCAATCAACCATTTGGGTTCAGTCCAGTTCCAGGCGAAATTTTCTAGCACTCGTGCCCCACCGTAGCCACCCCGCGCACATAAAATTCCTCGGCAGTCTGGATCTTTGAGAGCATCGCTCAATTGACGACGACGATTCTCATCCGTCCCTGCCAGGTAACCCCAGCGGTGATCAAAACCGAGAGTGAGTTCTACTTGGTAGCCGCGCGATCGCCAGACTTCGATTCCCGTTTGCATCCGTTCCAGTTCTCGTAACGTGCCACTGGGAGCAACGACACGCAACAAATCGCCCGGTCGTAAAGGAGGAGGAGGATAACAACGATGCATGAATTATTCCAAATATGCTTGCCATACTCGATGTATGGTGGCTCGGAGTTCAATTATGTACGGAACATCCGGTGGTAACTGCCTTATGTTTACCCGCTGCTTAACCAACTCCTAATTAATTTGACACGCAGCCAACCCTTTGCCTTTTGGAGAAGATTGTAAGCCCAATGCCACTGCTTTGACTCGTTGCGCGGGCGTACCATGATGGTTGCGGCTCCACTGGGCGTAGTCTCCCACTCGATAGGCAAAGGTCATGATTTCTTGGACATCTCGTTGATCCAGGGTGAGGTTGGGAATGGAGCGTAGGTATACTCCAGCTAAACAATCGGCTTGGAGTTCGGCGCTCGCAGTGGTTCTAGGCATAAAGCTATGCGCCGCCTGCATGGCATGAGCATACTCATGGGCGATGATATAGGCAAGAGCCGCATCTCCATGCTGATATGCCATTCTAATATCCTGTTGGGCAATGTAAACTGTGTGGTTGCGTCCGCAGTAATGGCTGCCCCGCACTGCCCCACAGCCACCCCGCTGTCCGTGACGCACGTTCCATACCAGTTTTGGAGTGGCTTGATAGCCATGGATGTGTTGAATCCCTTCATAAACTCCATTAGCAACTGCTTCGGGAGACAGTTCTGCTTTTGCAGGTGTGCCGGTTAACACGCATCCCGCACTGATTAGGGCTGTAACCAACGCTTTGAGTTTTTTCATGATGAGTGGAGGAGCGAAAGTCAATATCTATGGGTGTAACGAAGCCTTGTGGAGCTGGGGTTACAAGGTTCCTTCTTCCCTATGACAGACTTTTGTGCTGGTTGCTCCCAAATTGTTTAAAAAATTTACCGAGTGTGATCTACTGCGCGATCGCGCATATCCAACTTAGCGCGCAATTCATCTTTAATGCGGCTCAGGATGGAGTTTTCGTCGAGGGATGCCAGAATGCGGCTGACTACTGCTTTCGGGCCGTCGGGTCCCCAGGATGCTCCATTTGCCAGATAGGTTTTGGTGACTTGCCCGATCGTGTAGGAAGAAACCCCGGCAACTCCGGCTTGAGTCACGGCAACGGAAGCATAGGCAGCAAGGGAAGCCCCGCCCGTTGCAGGAGCCGCCAAACCCAGTAAACTTTTCAAAGAGCTTAATCCCAGGTTGGCAAGCATTTCGCTGAGGCTGATGCCCCCCATTGTTAGGGCGATTTTTTGCAGCAATCCCAATGCGCCCTGCTGAGTCATAGGAATGCCGTATAAGCGCGATAGGGATAGGATCATGGCAACGTCGATTACCGCGCTACTGAGCAGATCTACCACGGTAACTGGATTGAGGGCGATCGCCACGGCTTTGGTCATGACTCCATTCCAGATGATGCGGTTGGCGCTGCGATCGCGGATCATCATTTTGCGTTCCACCAGGCGCTCGTTGACATCATCTGCAAACAGCATGGAGTTGATCGCGACCAATGATTTTCCTTCTCGGTCTAAAATTTCCAGAATTTTGAGTTTCAACTCATCGACTTGAGGTGTACCTGCACTCAGTTGAGCCGCGACTCGCCCATCAGGGCGGCGAACTGCCTTTGCTACCAAAGGCGATGCGGCTGCCATGACAATTTCATCTGGTGAAAGCAGTTCTTTAACTCGCTCATCGCGGATCTTGTGGTAGATCGTCAAGCGATCGGTGTCGGGATATTGATCAATCTTGTTAAACACTAGAATGATCGGTTTGCTTGCCTGCCGCAGTTGCGATAACGCTTGATATTCCACCTTCGTCATGTCGCCCGCGATGATGAACAGAATCAAGTCCGCCTGTTGAGCAATTTGCCGTGCCAGAGCTTCGCGGGCTTCTCCGTTTACCTCATCAATACCGGGAGTGTCGATCAGTTCGATGTGAGAGTCGCCCGCACCAGGAAGGGTGACGCGCGTTAGGGAGCGATCGCTGCCTTGTACCGATTCGTGGGTTAACTTCCAATTGGCAGTTTGTTGACTACGGGTAACTCCATGAATTGGTCCCGTTTCAAACACCGTCTCACCTAACAGGGCATTCAGTAGGGACGATTTGCCCCGTCCCACCATGCCAAACACGGCAATGTGAACAATCTGCCGATCCAGCTTGTCCATCATCGACTCTAAACCCTGAATTTCTGGCTCTAGCCCCCGTCGCTCTTGAGCAGTTAAATCTAGCCCATCGACTAAGTCGTGCAGGGCTGTTTGAGCCTGACGATAATTGAGTTCTGCCTGGATCGCTTCAAAGCTATGGATGGTAGCTTCCAGCGATCGATTTTCCTCATTAAAATCTGGCAGCGGGTCTACTGGCACTAAGTCAGACATAGATACGCGACTAATGGGTTGCCTGGGGTTCAGCTTGATTGAACCTTAATTTACAATTCCATGCTAGTAATTTCCGTCGAGATGTGGGAAGCATCAAACTGTCCATAAAGCATCCGATGGTGCCTTTACTGTGACCGGAAGGTCTGATGATGCCTAAACTGCAACACTAGCGACTGCTAGGAGAAGAAAGTGGATCAGTTCAAATCCAGCAGCAGCAAATAACCTTTGCATTAACACCAAGATCTCTATTTGACCGCTTTGATGAGATGTTTCGCTCAGTGGCTGGAAATTATACAGCATCCGTCTCCTCTGAGTTTTTTCTTTTACTACACTGAACAAGCATTAGAAAGTATTACAAGGAACTTGGACCCATTTGCGTTGAAAGAAGATGTCAGGGTCATAGCACCCCGATACAGGAGGCTCACCTAGTACAAACCAAGCAACTACCCATCTAAAGGCAAGAATACTACCGAAAAAGAACAGAATCCCCGTTAAAAACATAATCAAACATGTTGCCAAATTTCCTTCATCAAAACCAGAGGTCAAAGTCGCTTCACCCGGTTTTTTAGGATTATAGAAAATCTGAATTTTGTGATTAGCAGAATATTTTGCTTGTGCTTGTGCTTCTGCTTGGTCGCTACTAGTGAAATGCCCTTGCCAAAAGGTAAAATAATACTGAATTCCTTCAACAACATAAATGTAGGAAAATTGGCAGTAGTAATGAGCTACACCAGAGACGGCATCAGTCTCTGCACGAACACGAAAGTTATGGATTTGACCTTCAGTCGGCAACCGTTCTGAACTTTGCAAGCTGATTCTTAGGGTGTGAAATGAATTGGAGAGCAACTGATAGCCGCTAGTTCCCAAAAGTAAGGTAATACAAGAGAAAACAAGAAACCCTGGAATATTTTCTGGTTTCATACAATCTAGTAGATTTGTCTAGGATGGCGGGCTAATCCAAGCAATTTATACCGTTACATGTAAGATACTCAAAATGTAAATGTGGTTCGGATTGTGCCGATAAAGGCATCATCAGTTGTTTTAATTTGCCCTGGATTTTGAATCCAAATCAAACCTGGTGTAATCGAAATGTGATCGTTAATTTGATACTTGTAAAATACCTCGATATGAATTGGCACAGCTAATGCACCATAATCTCGCCGCGATTTTGGATTACCTAAATAGGGCTGTGCCCCAATGACAATGCCGCCTAAATTCCCTTTCTTGCCTAAATCTTGGAAAGAAAGACCCAACCCATAAGTCCAAATTTCCCCAGTCTCGACATTGGGCGCATTATAATCAGCCGTTACATAAGTTCCGAAGGCATTCAAAACAACCTTGGGTGTAATTTTGAAGTAGCCTGAAAGACCATAGGCATCAATTTTTGCTCGATCGCCAATAATGAGTCCAGGGGTGGGAGCAAAGAAGCTGGTGACATTGGCATAGGTGGTGCCGACTGCCCCATCGGCACGGACGCGATAGCTACCTTCAAAAATTGCTTCGCCCTGGGTTTTATAGGCTGTTACATAGGTGGCACCGATGCCTACTCGATCGCCAGCATAGGCAACCTGGAAAAGCCCAGCATAGTTGCCATCAAACAGTCCATTCCCAGATGCCGGATTGTTGGCTGTATTGGCTAAATATCCAGCACTCAATATGACAGAACCCAGCTTAAAGTTGAGTCCTATCCCAGCACCCCCGCCAATTTCATAAATCGGGTTCCGCTGACCAAACACGGATAGCGTCGAGCTGCCACCATCTTGCGAATCCAGAGTTGGATTTAACGTGGGCGCATAGTAATAGTGGGTTCCTCCCACCGCTGGAATGTAAAAGTGAGCATGATCGCTAAAGACAGAGGTGTAATATGCCAGATGTCCCAGTTGAACACTGTTACCGCCGCCGCCGATAACGTTATGAGTTTGCAGTCCTTCGGATAGGTTGACAATGCCTGCCGGGTTACTGCCGACAAAGATTCCCGGCAATTCGTCGGATTGAAAAAGTGCCGCATTTCCTGCATCCAGGCGGGTCACCAGGCGATCTTTCCCACTGAAGCTAGTTGTTAAGGTTAGCCGCACTCGATTTTGGAAAACGGTACTATTTTCCCGATCGCTAAACTCATCCGTCAGCGCAAAAATTACTTCACCCGACAGCTTTGTCGTTGTTGAAAACTGTTGCTTTTCAAGCGTAGACGTGCGAGCTTCTAAGGATTCCACACGACCGCGCAAACTGGCTAACTCCGCTGCAAACTCTTCTTGTAGCTTTTTAACCACTTCTAAGTCTTCTTTCTGGACGAGGTCAGTGGTTGCAGTGGAGATCAATTCCTGAATTTTGTCCAGACAAGCATTCAAGCCAGCCGCAAACTCAAATCGCGTCATGGCTCGGTTGCCCCGATAGGTTCGATCGGGATAACCAATAAGGCAACCGTACTGCTCCACCAAGGATTGCAACGCTTGAAAAGCCCAATCTGTTGGTTGAATATCCGTCAACTGGGAAACTGAAGTAACTTGATCGAGCGCAGCCCCAGTTTGCCCCTCAGCACTGTAGGCAGAGACTTGATTCATCACAGAATTTTGTGATGCGGCGGATTGAACCGTATCAGTTTGAGCAAACGCAGAAAATGCAGTGACTCCAAACAAAGTGGGAGCTAGCCAAAAAGAATGCCAAACAATGGGTGCCATCATCGATATCCTTGTAAAAAACTCGTTGGATTGAGCAGACCAAGCCTCTAACGGGTCTTTCTGGTAAACCACGTCAACTTTTCATTTTTTTACAGAAATTAATTTGTTTTTTAGCCTTGGTCAATATATATTTTTAGAATTTTTTAGGCTATAGTCAAATATCTTTAGCGATATACTTGGAGTGGTTCGATGGAGCTGCAACAGTTGAGCCGATTTGAGTTGCGCCAGATTTGTTATTTTGTGGCGTTGGTGCAAGCAGAAAATAACTTCACCGTTGCGGCCCAGCGTCTTGGCATTAAGCAGCCGCCGTTGACGCAGCGCATTCAAGCATTAGAAGAATTGCTAAGTGCTGGACAGATCGCTTCTACCGTCAAATTGTTCGATCGCAGTACACGTCCCATTAGGCTGACAGCAGCGGGTCAAGTGTTCCTAGAAGAAGTTCAACAAGCCCTGCTGCATCTGGATCGGGCTATTGTGAGATCGCAACAGGCAAGCCAAGGTCAGATTGGTCATCTAGTCGTAGGGATGACCAATTTCATCGCAAACAGTCTGTTGCCCGATATTGTGCAACAGTTCCAGCAACGCTTCCCGAATGTGACCTTGGAAATGTGGGAAGTTACCGTTGAACAACGATGGCATATGCTCAAACAACGGCAAGTAGATGTGATATTTGAACAAGCCGAAAATTTTGATCATATCGATCAAGCATTAATGTTCCAGCCAATTCTGCAAGAGCATTTTGTCCTGGTCGCAGCGGCGCAACATCGATTTGCCATGCAAGATCAGGTTTCCTTGAAAGATCTGCAAACAGAAAAAATTATCTTACCGCCAGTAGAGATATTTCCCTTTTATCAAAAGGTGATTACTTTATGCCAAGATGCAGGTTTTGAACCCACCATCTTAAAAAATGTAGTTGCAACTGGAGCCGTGACCTTACTCAGTCTTGTGGCTGCGGGTTTAGGCGTCTCAATCTTGCCGAATCATGTGGAGAGTTTACAACGGAAAGGTGTGATATATCGACCACTCGCAGCAACAGTGCCTTTAACACGCCAAGTTGCCGTCGTCTGGCGACAAAATGATAGCTCGATCGTTTTGCACCAATTTCTCCAGGTGATTCAAGAGATTACAAATTCATCCCTGTGAGATTCATGGTGATTGCAGCGGTTCCCTGGTATGCCTCTCCCCGATAACCCAAGCAGCGGTTGCGTCATTGCATAGGTCGTCAATCCTGCCAAACTGTGCCCAATAAACGACGACATAAAGGATTTGACAGATAAATCGCTTCAGATGGTTAGTTTCAGACTGCGATCAGACTGTTGATAGTGCCGCATCGGTTTGGGTGGCACTTGCACCCGCATAAATTACGCCACGTTGCACATCCAGCGTAATGATTTCGCCGTCTCGAATGGCAGCGGTGGCATTTTTTACACCCACAATCACCGGGACGCCTAACCGTAAACCAATCACAGCAGCATGGCTGGTCAAACTCCCATCTTCAGTAATAATTCCGGCTGCTTTACGAATCGCTTCAACCATATCGACACTGGTGCCAGCAGCAACCAAAATCTCTCCTGGATTAAGATTGCTTGCCTCAAACCCATTTTGAACAATGCGGGCACGACCACTGACTGAGCCTTGACCAATACCAACGCCCTTGCCGCGCACCCCTGTCACCACTTCGACTTTGATCAAGTCTGTAGAACCGGAAACACCTTGTAGGGTTCCAGCCGTCATCACGATCAAATCACCTTCCTGGAGGAGATCTTTCTCCTGAGCCACATTCACCGCCGCCTGAAAGGTTTGCCCGGTTGAAGGCAGATCCAAAACCAGCAGGGGTTTCACGCCCCAAACCAGTTGCAGCTGACGGGCAACATCGACGTGGGGAGTCACCGCCAGAATTGGCTTATGGGGACGGAACTTGGAAACGTTGCGGGCAGTGGCTCCAGTTTTAGTCAGGGTCATGATTGCTGCCGCATCCAACTGTTCTGCAATATTGCCCACTGCCTGGCTAATGGCATTGGGGATGGAGCGTCCGCTGTTAGTGCTGCGGTCTCGTGAGGGTTCTTGCTCAATCCGCAGGGCAATTTGCGCCATTGTTTTGACGGCTTCAATGGGGTACTTGCCTACCGCCGTTTCGTTGGATAGCATTACGGCATCGGTACCGTCGATAATGGCGTTGGCAACGTCGGACACTTCGGCGCGGGTGGGACGAGGGCTATGCACCATGCTATCGAGCATTTGGGTGGCAGTGATGACAGGAATTCCCATCCGGTTTGCGGTAGAAATTAGCCGTTTTTGCAGGATCGGCACATCTTCGGCGGGAAGTTCTACCCCCAAGTCGCCTCGTGCCACCATCACACCATCGCTGATGGAAAGGATCGCGTCCATTTCCTCGATCGCTTCGTGCTTCTCAATCTTGACGATGACGGGCACCTGCTTTCCGGCGGCTGAGATCAGTTCTTTAATCTCCAACACATCATTAGGATTGCGGACGAAACTGAGCGCTACCCAGTCTATGCCCTGATCCAACCCGAAGGTGAGGTCTTTGCGGTCTTTGTCGGTCATTGCCTTGATCGACAGATACACACCGGGAAAATTCACCCCTTTACTGTTGGAAAGTACACCTCCCACCACGACTTCACAGTGCAGTTCTCCCGCCGATCGCTTCACTTCTTCCACGCGCATTTCTACCCTGCCATCATCCAGTAGAATAGTTGCGCCTTCAGGGACTTCCTCGGCGAGGGGGTCATAGGTGACACAGCTCATCTCCTGTGTCCCAATCATTTGATTGCTAGTTAGAACAAAGCGATCGCCCTTTTTCAAGACAATGGAACCGTTTTCAAATCGACCCAGGCGAATTTTGGGTCCCTGTAAGTCTTGCAGAATGCCGACGGGTTGGTTTAGCTCAAACGAGGTTTGGCGAATCAGCCGAATGTTGCGCTGGTGGTCTTCGTGAGTTCCATGAGAGAAGTTGAGCCGGAGCGTGGTTGCGCCTGCTTCAATCAGGGCCCGTAACACGTCTGGGCTACTGGTGGCAGGACCGATGGTGGCAACAATTTTTGTTCGACGCTGGGATGCTGGCAGTTGCATGGACGGCTGGATGAAAGATGGAGAAAAGTAGCGAACTAAACCAATCGAATGAGGATGATTTACGTGAATCTAGCAAAGGGATAGTAGCATGTTATCGGGGTAATTCTGTTTGCCATTCGCTTAAAGCCACTGCAATTCCAGCCCGAAGATTGTCAGAAAGCTCTTGGTTGGTTTGCATTTCCTCTAACCGGGCGTAGGCAGTTTTGGGATCAATGGACTTCAATGCCGCGATCACGTGCAGCCGCACTCCCGCATCGTCGTCTGCTAAAAGCTGAATCAACGGCTCCAGCGTGGATGGCTGCTTGAGAGTTCCCAGAGCGGTGGCAATCGCCTGTCGCAAGGCAGTATCGTTGACAACGGATGGAACGGTGAGGGTATGAACCAGTGCCTCAGCCGCGATCAATTGTAGTTCTGGTTGACTCCAGCGCCCCAACGCCGCAATCACTTCCGACTGTACTTCCCTGGGGTATGGAGTAGCTTCTGCAAATAGCCATTGTTTCAATGTTTCCAGAGCATTACTGGTGCCCAGCCAACTTAACGCGCGAACCGTATCTTGCTGAAGCGGGATAGGTGTATTGGCGGAGGTTAAAATTCGCACCAGTGGGGGAATGGCGGCATCGCTGCCTAATCGACCCAGCGCTAGCGCTGCCTGCTGACAAACACTGAGATCCACATCCCATAAGCAATTGGCTAGTTGGGTGACGAGTTCCAAAGCTTCGCGCAGATCAGTTCGCACACTTAATGCGGCGATCGCTGCTTTTCGCACTGCTGCTGCCGGATCGGTCAATGCCTGGATGAACACATCAGGAGTACGCGGGTCACGAAAACTGCTCAATGCCTCAATTGCGATCGCCCGAATCGTTGGCTGAGGGTCATGCACTACCGACAACAAGGGGGGGATGGTTTCTGGATGGCGGATTTGAGCCAGGGCTTGCAGGGCAAACAGGCGGGTTTCTGCCGCTGCCAATAGCTCAGCTAAAGCCGCGATTGCAGGCGTGCCTAAATTGGCCAGGGCTTCCGCTAACATTTGGCTCAAATCCTCATCGTCTGAAGCTTTGAGCTGTTCAACCAGTGCTCGAATTGCTGTGGGATGGTTGGAATCGCCCAGAATTCTGGCGGCAAACCATTGAGCCTCTAAATCCGCCTCCTCATCCTGCAACAAGGCAATCAAAGGCGCGATCGCCGCCACTCCAAAGCTCGAAAATACCTTCGCAACTTCCCACTGCTCATGAAAATCACCTGCTCTGAGTACTTGCAGCGCCAGATGCAGCAAAACTTCACCATTTCCCCCTTCCAGGAGCAACGCATCATCTGACAGCAAAATATGTTGTAAGAGGTCAGTTACCCTGGCCCAATTGCCACAATCGGCAGCCGCTTGAGCTTGACTTATCAGGTCAGACATTTATGGATGGAAAACGACGGGCTTCTCCATACCAGACTACCGCTTTCCGAGAAAGCTAAAAGCCCGAAATTTTCGGGCTTGTTGTTCAATTCGGCGGGCAAGGCGATCGCACACCAGCCCGCACAGCTCAAAGATCAGTTCGTCTTCAACCCGGTAATAAGCCTGAGTTCCTTCAGTTCGGCGACTCACAATCCCCGCCTGAACCATCACCTTCAAATGTTTGGAAACATTTGCCTGACTGGTTTCCGTTGCTTCCACGAGATCTTGAACACATTTTTCGCCATCGCGTAACAGGTTCAGAATTCGCAATCGCATCGGTTCACCCAAAACACTAAAGTATTCAGCCAGTTGCTGAACAACCTCTGGCGGAACAGGCTGAGAAGCACTCATGTATGTGAAATCCAGTGAGGAGAATTGATCCCCAGATTTTAACCAGTCAGTCTGCTTACCGCAAGGGCATTCCAACCGAACCTTACCAAATTTTCGGTAGAACCTTAAAACTAATGATGGCAAGGTCAATACACGAAAACCGCTCCTAGCTGGGCACCACTCGCATCAAAGGCTGATTGTATTCCACAGGTTCGCCATTTTGCACCAAAATTTCAATGATCTCTCCGCCTACCTCTGCCTCAATCTCATTCATCAGCTTCATCGCCTCAATGATACAGACGGTTTGCCCTACCCGCACTCGCTCACCCACATCGACAAAGGGAGGTTCATCAGGGGCAGGTGCTCGATAAAACGTACCTACCATAGGCGATAGAATTTCGACCCAACGCCGCTCATTGGTGGGTGGAAGTGCTGCCGAAGAGGGCATAGAGGTGGTATCTGGGGCAACTCTGGCTTCGGTACTGGCACCCGTTGAAGCGGAAGCGGGAGGGGAAGGTATGGGTGCTACGCCGTCTAGTATTGGAACGCGAGTCATCCCAGCGGCTAAGAGCTGTTCGTCCATCCGCATTCCTCGGCGGACTGTCAACTCAAAATCATTACTTTTTAAAGTTAACTCCGCGATATCCATCTGGTTGATGGCTTCTAACAATTCGCGTAGTTCGTTTAAATTCAACGACACAACTATCGCAAACCTCTCAGCTAAAAGGGTTAGGGGCTAGGAGCCAGGAGTTACTCAACTATTCCCGTCCCAGATAAGTATCCGAGCGAGTGTCAATTTTAATTTTTTCCCCGATTGAGATAAAGAGTGGCACCATCACTTGAGCACCGGTTTCGACGATCGCAGGCTTGGTGCCGCCTGTTGCCGTATCACCCTTCACGCCTGGATCGGTTTGGGTCACTTCCAACACAACAGAGTTCGGCAGTTCCACTTCCATCACCTGCTCACCCCAGCGGACAACGTTGACTTCCATCCCTTCCTTCAGGTACTTGACGCGATCGCCAATTTGCGCTGGACTCAAGCTGGCTTCCTCATAGGTTTCCATATCCATGAATACGTAGTTATCCGCATCCTTATAGGTATGCTGCATCGTGCTTTTTTCCAGGTTTGCTTGGGGCACCGTTTCACCTGCTCGAAAGGTGCGTTCAACTACGTTCCCAGTTTGCACATTTTTGAGCTTAGTCCGAACGAAAGCGGCTCCTTTTCCGGGCTTGACGTGCAAAAATTCCACTACCCGCCAAACACCACCGTCTAGCTCAATGCTAACGCCCGGTCGAAAATCATTACTAGAGATCATTGGTTTTTGAATTCGGAATAATTGACTGGCACCCCATTTTACCGCTCCGGTGGACGAGATACGAAAAATCTCCCCGTCCCCTCCTGTGGCAAGATAAGAGGTTGGAGCTACATTGGAGAGTTTTTGGCTGTCGCCTGCGATCGCTCTAACGTACCCAGTACCCAAACCGTTGTGCCAACTAAGCGAGCAGTAGATATGCAATTCCGAGGAATTAACGTAAAGCACTGGCTAAAGACGGGGCTAACGCTGCTCCTGATGATGTCTTTGTCTGTTGGGCTGATGGCAGCAAAACCGGTGCAAATTAGTCGCCTACCCGCTGGAAATGCTATTACAGACGGGAAAGCTTTATTACGCTACGCCTTACCCATTGACAACCAACCTGTGCGAGATTTGCAAGCCAGCCTGGAAGACATTTCCACGCAACTGCGAGCACAGCGGCGCTGGGGGGCGATCGCAGGCGATATTACCAGAGCCAACCGGATTTTGACCGATAAAACGGATGCTTTGTTAGCCAGTGTTCCAGAGGCGAACAAAGCCAAAGCTCAAGCATTGATTGCCCAAATTAAGGATGTAATTCCAGCACTGCAAGCTGCAAACGAAGCGAAAGATCGGCAGCAGGTCTTTGAAATGCGTGGCAAAGCCCTGGATCTGGTGGGTCAACTTGAAGAAGCGATGGTGGTAGATTTCCCCTATGAAGTGCCAGCCGCCTATAGTCACCTGCCCCAGCTTAAAGGACGCGCTACTGTTGAATTCACCACCAACAAGGGCAAAATGACGGCGATCGTGGATGGCTACAACGCCCCTGTTACCGCTGGCAACTTTGTTGATCTGGTGCAACGCGGATTCTATAACGGGTTACCCTTCACACGGGCTGAAGAATCTTACGTGCTGCAAGTGGGGGATCCCCCCGGACCTGAAGTGGGCTTCATTGATCCCAAAACCAAACAATATCGTGCCATTCCGCTGGAAGTGATGGTGAAGGGCGACAAGGAACCCACCTACGAAATCACCCTGGAAGATGCAGGACGCTTCCGCGAACAACCCGTTTTGCCCTTTTCGGCGTTTGGCGCAATGGCACTAGCCCGTCCCGGTGATGATCCCAACGGTGGCTCCTCTCAGTTTTTCTTTTTCTTGTTTGAACCGGAACTTACCCCAGCCGGAGCGAACCTCCTGGATGGACGCTATTCTATCTTTGGCTATCTGACAGAGGGCAAAGACGTATTAGACGAACTGAAGGCTGGTGACAAGATTGAGTCGGCAAAAGTTGTTCAAGGGCTGGAAAACTTGCAACAGCCTGGATGATTGGATTTAGAAGGGGATAGGGTTTAGGGTATGGGGTGAGTACTGCTTACTGAACGCTTACAATGAAAGTCCGGAAAATGGGCGAACAAGCGCTGTTGCAGCGGCTTCAGGCGTTTTGTCCGGCTGAGGTGATTGGCGATGATGCGGCTATTCTCGCCCCTCAACCAGGTATGGCGCTGGTAGTAACGACGGATGTTTTAGTAGATGGTGTGCATTTTAGCGATCGCACCACGGCTCCAGAAGATGCAGGCTGGCGGGCAGCGGCAGCAAATTTGTCCGATCTGGCGGCAATGGGAGCCAATCCGATTGGGCTGACGGTGGGGTTGGGGTTGTCTGGTGAGGTAACGGTTGAGTGGGTGGAGCGGCTATACCACGGCTTAGTTGAGTGTTTGCAGACCTATAACACTGTAATTGTGGGCGGAGATGTGGTGCGATCGCCCGTCACAACCATCGCTATTACTGCATTGGGGGAAGCTCCGCCTCAACGATTGATTCGTCGTTCCCATGCCAAACCAGATCAGGCGATCCTAGCAACTGGCTGGCATGGAGCTTCCCGTGCTGGTTTGGAGCTGTTATTGCATCCAGAAACATCCCATCATCCATTAACACCCACTGAACAGGCTTTCTTTGTGCAAGCCCATCAACGCCCGATCCCGCGATTGGATGTACTGCCGCTGCTGTGGCGGGGGGAAGCCACCTTGATTGCTGGTATGGATAGCAGCGATGGACTGGCAGATGCGGTTCTACAAATTTGCCGGGCGAGTGGGGTAGGGGCAGAGTTGGAGCGATCGCAACTTCCGATTCCTCCGGGTTTAGTCAACTGGGTAGGAGAGAAAGTAGCCATTGAATGGACGTTATATGGGGGAGAAGATTTTGAATTGGTGCTGTGTTTACCGTTTGACCTTGCCGAAAAGTTGGCGGGGCAATTGGGCAAAGGCGCAGCGATCGTTGGTAAAACAACTGTAGAGCCAGATATTTGGTTGCTTGATGCTAACGGTATTGTTCCCCGCGATCGCCTAACCCTAGAACAAAGCTTTCAGCACTTCAGTTAAACGATTTCGTCTTCAGTCTGGCGTTTTTGCAGATTTCCCTTATTTATAAGACTAACTCTGTGAGTTAACGTTTTAGATAAAAATTCAGATCTAACGCGATGTGCGACTTTCTTGAAGTTTCCTTCGATGCTGCATTTGCCCTCATCCCCAGCCCTTCTCCCAATATTGGGAGAAGGGAGCCAGAAATGGTTCAAACTCCCTCCTCGCCCAGATTTGGGAGAGGAGGGTAGGGGAGGTGAGGGCGAAATAGTTGCACATCGCGTGATCTAAGTCATTTGCGTACTGGAACACTGCTCCTTAGTTCGATAATTGCTGAGACTGCTGGAATGACAACGTGCCCGTCTAAAAACCAACGTCAGTACAAGGAGATGATCAAGTATGAAAGTGGCGGTTTTTAACACAAAACAATACGATCGCAGATTTTTGAGTGCTGCCAACGCCGAGCACGGACATGAGCTAATTTTCTACGAAGCGCACTTAGAACCAAACACCGCTAGCCTGGCAAGCGGTTGCCCTGCCGTTTGCCTCTTTGTTAACGATCATGCCAGTGCCAAAACCCTGGAAACTTTGGCGGCGGGCGGTACGCAACTCATTGCCCTGCGCTGCACCGGGTACAACAACGTGGATCTGGAAGCCGCTGCGAGTTTGGGAATGCAAGTGGTGCGAGTCACTGATTACTCTCCCTATTCAGTGGCCGAACACGCCGTTGGGTTGGTGATGATGCTAAATCGCAGATTGTATAAAGCATACAACCGGGTTCGAGATGATAATTTCTCTCTAAATGGATTAATGGGCTTTGATCTTCATGGCAAGACAGTAGGCGTGATTGGGACGGGCAAAATTGGGCAATGCTTTGCCCAAATTATGAAAGGCTTTGGGTGTCAACTGCTGGGTTACGATGTGCAGCCAAATCCTGCTTGTCTTGAATTGGGGATGCGTTATGCTGACCTGTCGAATGTTTTGGCCATCGCCGACGTTGTTTCCCTGCATTGTCCTCTACTGCCAAGCACCTACCACCTGATCAACGCCACCACAATCCAGCAGATGAAACCAGGGGTCATGGTGATTAATACCAGTCGGGGTGGATTGGTGGATACCAGAGCTGTAATTGAAGGGATCAAATCTGGGCAGATCGGGTTTTTGGGCATCGATGTTTATGAGGAAGAAGCCGAACTTTTTTTCGAGGATTTATCAGACACGGTGATCCAAGATGATGTATTCCAGCTTTTGCAGTCGTTTTCTAACGTAGTGATTACTGCCCATCAAGCATTTTTTACGCAGGAGGCAGTTGGTACTATTGCAGAAACCACTCTAAATAGCATTACGGAATTTGAGCAGGGTCGGTCGTTAACTAATGCGATCGCGTTACCCGCAAGAATTCCGGCAAATGCTTGAACAACCTGTAAGTGTGAATGGAGCGGCATAACTGCTCCTTCTCCTTTGAAGATCATGAGACAAAGTTGAGATAGCCCATGACAATTCTGTTGGCAGGTGATATCGGTGGCACGAAAACAATTTTGCGGTTGGTTCGATCTGATCACCTGGAGAATGCTCGGTTGCCGCTGCTCACTTCTCTCTATGAAGAAACCTACGCCAGCCGTGAATTCCCCGATCTCGTTCCGATGGTGCGTTTGTTTATGGCAACCGCCCAAACAGCTCTGGGGGAGGCTCTAATCCCAGAAAGAGCGTGTTTTGGGATTGCGGGTCCCGTGATTAATAACACCTCAAAACTCACGAATTTAGGGTGGCTGTTAGAAGCAGACGCGCTGAAAAAAGAATTAAAAATTCCCTTCATTCGTTTGATTAATGATTTTGCCGCCGTGGGATATGGAGTTTTGTGTTTGCAGCCTGATGATATTTATACGTTACGGGCTGGTGAACCTGATCCCCAGGGTACGATCGCCATTATTGGGGCTGGAACAGGCTTGGGGCAGGGCTATGTAGTGCCCTATCCCGGCGGGTGTCGGGTTTTTGCCACGGAGGGCGGGCATTGCGATTTTGCTGCTCAAACGGAGTTAGAAGTGCAACTCTGGCGCTACCTCAAGGAGCATTTCAATCTGGAGCGGATTTCAACAGAGCGGGTGGTATCGGGCATTGGAATTCACTCGGTTTACTCATTTATGCGGAGTCGCGGCATTTGTGAAGAATCGCCTGACGTGGCGGAGGCATACCAAATCTGGCAGCAAGAGGCAGGCAAAGAAGAAAAAACAGTGGATCTGGCAGCGGTCATTTCTAAACACGCGATCGCTGAAAGTGATTATCTTTGTACCGAGACGATGAACTTATTCATCCGGGCTTACGGGGCAGAAGCCGGAAACTTAGCCCTAAAACTGCTGCCCTACGGCGGTGTTTACATTGCCGGAGGTATCGCAGCGAAGAATTTGCCCCTTTTGCAAAGGGGCGATTTTTTGGCAGCGTTCAACCACAAAGGGCGAGTTAGCTCCGCGATCAATCGCATCCCCGTTCATGTGGTGCTGAACCCACGGGTCGGGCTGATTGGTTCGGCGCTTTGTGCAGCTCAACTGATATAGCGTCTAAAATTTGCCATAAAGAAAGGCGAACTCTTCAGATGGGTTGAAGAAAACACAGGAAAGTCTAAACAGCCTCCACAATGTAAGCGTGAATTCTTTGGAATAAGCTTGAACGGTGATTGAGTTTGTGGGCTTGGTAAAGGGATGTGAATTGTATAGGTGAATTCATTCAGATATTGAGATAACAGGCAGCGTCAACTATGGTCGCAAGTGTAAGTAGAGATATGGACACGCAAGCACTTTGGAAACGTTACGAAGACTGGCTCTACTACCATTCGGGTTTGGGGCTGTATTTAGATATCAGCCGAATGCGGTTTGATGACACTTTACTTGAAAGCCTCAAACCCAAGTTTGAAAAAGCTTTCAAGGATATGGAAGCACTGGAAGCGGGCGCGATCGCCAACCCCGATGAAAACCGCATGGTGGGTCATTACTGGCTCCGCGATCCCGATATCGCTCCCGCTGAACAAAAGCAAGAAGTCATCGAAACCCTGGAGCAAATTCAAGTCTTTACTCAAAAAGTCCATTCTGGCGAGATTGCTCCCCCAGCAGCCCCCAAATTTACGGATATTCTCTCCGTTGGGATCGGCGGCTCTGCTCTGGGTCCGCAGTTTGTTGCAGAAGCGCTGGCTCCCCTAGACTCGCCCATGCCTATTCACTTTATCGACAATACCGATCCGGCTGGCATTGACCGGATATTGACAAACTTGAGCGATCGCCTCAAGAGCACCCTCGTCATCGTTACCAGCAAATCTGGCGGCACTCCTGAAACTCGTAACGGGATGCTGGAAGTGAAACACGCCTACGAGCAACAGAATTTAAACTTTCCCAAACACGCCGTTGCCATCACCATGAAAGGCAGCAAGATGGATGAAATTGGGCAAATGGAAGGCTGGCTTGCCGAATTTCCCATGTTCGATTGGGTGGGCGGTCGTACGTCTGAAATGTCTGCCGTTGGGCTGTTAGCTGCTTCCCTCCAGGGTATTAACATTCAAGCGATGTTAGATGGCGCAAAAGAAATGGACGCTGCCACCCGTATTTCTGACCTCAAAACCAACCCTGCTGCCTTGCTAGCGCTCGCCTGGTACGCCGCTGGTAACGGCAAGGGTGAAAAAGATATGGTAATTCTGCCCTACAAAGATAGCCTGTTGCTATTTAGCCGCTATCTTCAGCAACTGGTGATGGAATCGCTCGGTAAGGAGTTAGATTTAGACGGCAACCGGGTGAACCAGGGCATTGCTGTATATGGCAACAAAGGCTCAACCGACCAGCACGCCTACGTCCAGCAATTGCGAGAAGGAGTTCCAAATTTCTTTGCCACCTTCATTGAAGTGCTCAAAGACCGTGAAGGCGAATCGATTGAAGTAGAACCCGGTGCGACCTCTGGTGACTTTCTTTCCGGCTTTTTACAAGGCACTCGGCAAGCACTTTACGACAATCACCGCGACTCCATCACCATCACCGTACCCGAAGTCACACCCTATACAGTAGGCTCACTCATCGCTCTCTACGAACGAGCCGTGGGACTGTATGCCTCACTGGTAAACATCAACGCTTACCACCAACCAGGTGTAGAAGCTGGGAAAAAAGCTGCTGCTTCTGTGCTGGATTTACAACGGCGTGTAGTTGAAGCCTTAAATACCGCAGCACAGCCCCTTTCTCTGGTAGAACTAGCCAACGCCGCCAATGCCACAACTGACGTAGAAACCGTTTACAAAATTGTGCGGCACCTGGAAGCGAATGGGCGTGGGATTACAGTTCAGGGCGATCGCGCCAAACCCTCCAGCCTCAAAATCACACTCACCTGATTAAAGGAGCATCACAATGACTGTCAAAATTGGCATCAATGGCTTTGGTCGGATTGGGCGCTTAGTAACTCGCATTGCGATGGATTATCCAGAAGTTGAAATTGTGGGAGTCAACGACCTTGTTCCTTCCGACAACCTCGCCTATCTGTTCAAATACGACTCCACCCACGGCATGTTTAAAGGCACTGTGGAAGCCAAGCCAGAAGGCATCGTCATCAACGGACGGCTGATTCCCTGCCATGCCGAAAAAGACCCCAGCCAGTTGCCCTGGGGCAGAGACGGAGCCGATTATGTGGTTGAATCAACCGGGCGCTTCACCGATTACGCCGGAGCTGAAGCACACCTCAAAGCCGGTGCCAAGCGCGTGATTATTTCCGCGCCAACCAAAGATCCAGATAAAGTCCGAACCCTGGTGCTGGGAGTAAACGAAGCAGAATTTGAACCCTCCACGGATCTGATCGTTTCCAATGCCAGTTGCACCACCAACTGTCTTGCTCCGATCGCGAAAGTCATCCATCAAAATTTTGGCTTAGCCGAAGGCTTAATGACTACTGTTCACGCCATGACCGCCACCCAACCCACCGTGGATGGACCTAGCAAAAAAGACTGGCGAGGTGGACGGGGTGCCTCCCAAAATATCATCCCCTCTTCCACTGGTGCGGCAAAAGCGGTTGCCCTGGTATTACCCGAATTAAAAGGAAAACTCACAGGCATGGCATTTCGGGTGGGAACTCCCGACGTTTCCGTGGTTGACCTGACATTTAAAACTGAGAAAACCGCTAGCTACAAAGCTATTTGCGAAGCGATGAAAGCGGCTTCTGAGGGCGAGATGAAAGGCATTTTGGGTTACACCGATGAGGAAGTCGTATCGATGGATTTTCGCAGTGACCCCCGCTCTAGCATCTTCGATGCCAAAGCCGGAATTGAGTTAAACTCCAACTTCTTCAAAGTCGTCTCCTGGTATGACAATGAATGGGGCTATTCTAACCGCGTGGTTGATTTAGCTGTTCACATGGCAAAGGAAGACAAGATTCTGTAACTCTTAAATCTCGGAGTTCTTAAAACACTCCGAGATTTGGAAAGACTTAATAATCATCATGGCTCAACTGATATTGACCCGTCACGGGCAAAGTCTCTGGAATGCTGCAAATAAATTTACAGGGTGGGTGGATGTTCCCTTAAGCGAATGGGGACGGGCAGAAGCCACGATCGCATCTTGCAAACTCAAGGATTATCGAGTTCACGTTTGCTTTACCAGCAAATTGATACGGGCAATTGAGACGGCGATCTGTATTTTGACTGAGCGCGATGATATTTGTGGCGGTAAAATTCCTGTCATCAAACATGAGTTAGAAGATCAAGATTGGCACGGCTGGGATAGATACAGTGGTGACCCAATGCAAGAACTGCCAATTTTTACGAGTGCTGCTCTAGACGAACGGTACTACGGGGATTTGCAGGGCTTAAATAAAGCAGAGACGGCTGAAAAATATGGTGCGGAACAAGTTCATGAATGGCGACGTTCTTATCATGTGCGTCCACCAGGGGGAGAAAGTTTAGAAGATACGCAAAAACGTGTGATTCCATACTTCACGAATCGAGTAATGCCTCATATTTTGGAAGGTGAGAATGTGTTGATTGCAGCGCATGGAAATTCTCTCCGCTCTATTATTATGCGGTTAGAAAATGTGCCCCCTGAAGAAGTTCCAGGACTAGAACTGGAAACGGCTGTGCCAATTGTGTATGAGATAAATTCGACTGAGCAAGTCACCAGCAAAAAAATTCTAAAGTGAAGCCAAAAGATTGTACGCAGACGGTCAATTTCGTATTTGTATCATCACTGTAGAGGATTCTGAACATGGCAAAAACCTTACTTGAGCAATTGCGGGACATGACGGTTGTGGTTGCGGATACTGGCGATTTGCAAGCGATCGAGAAGTTTACTCCACGCGATGCAACAACGAACCCATCGCTGATTACCGCAGCCGCTCAAATGCCTCAGTATCAAAGTATTGTGGATGATACATTGCTTCAGGCAAAACAGGATTTGGGCGATCGCGCCTCGGATGATGACGTGGTGACGTTAGCGTTTGATCGCCTTGCTGTTTCCTTTGGCAAAAAAATTATCGCCATTGTACCTAAACGCGTATCAACTGAAGTGGATGCTCGCCTGTCTTACGATACAGATGCCACGATCGCCAAAGCCCGGTATCTGATTACAGAATACGAAAAAGCCGGAATTTCGCGCGATCGTATTTTGATTAAAATTGCGGCAACCTGGGAAGGCATTAAAGCTGCCGAAGTTTTAGAAAAAGAAGGGATTCACTGCAATCTGACGCTGCTGTTTGGGCTACATCAAGCGATCGCCTGTGCCGAAGCCGGGGTCACGCTGATCTCTCCATTCGTGGGGCGCATCCTCGATTGGTATGTGAAAGACACGGGCAAGCAATATGAAGGAGCTGACGATCCCGGCGTGCAATCCGTTACAAAGATCTACAACTACTACAAAAAATTTGGCTATACAACAGAAGTGATGGGAGCCAGTTTCCGCAATATTGGTGAAATCATTGAATTAGCAGGTTGTGACCTATTAACAATTTCTCCAAAACTGCTGGCAGAACTCGACTCTACCGAAGCTCAACTCATTCGCAAACTCGATCCTACCAAAGCCGCAACTCTGGATCTTGAGCAAATCACCATCGACAAAGCTACGTTCGACCAGATGCACGCCGAAGACAAAATGGCATCCGAAAAGCTGTCTGAGGGCATTCAAGGCTTTACAAAAGCGCTGGAAACCCTGGAACAGTTCTTGAAAGACCGCTTATCCCGTTTGATGGCTGGCAACACGGTTAATATGGCGGCAGAGGATATTTTCCATGCCTACGATATGGATGGCGACGGCTTTATTACTCGTGAAGAGTGGTTGGGTACGGATGCCGTATTCGATGCATTGGACGAAGACCACGACGGCAAAATTTCACCGCAAGAAATGAATGCTGGATTAGGAGCTGTGCTTCAGTTGGCGAAAGTTTAGAGCATCACAGTGGGGACGTTCATGGCTAATGTCCCTACAATACTCAATTCTCCATTGCAAAAACTTCTACAGCCGCAGGGAAGTTTCTATTTGAAGCGGAAATTCCACAGTAAATCGAGTTTCAGAGTTGGCACTTTGAACGGTGATTGCTCCTTGCAACCGATCCACCAATTTTTTGACCAGCGCTAATCCCAGTCCTGTTCCGCCATGTCTCCAGGGATCATTGTTAGGAATGCGATAGAAGCGATCAAACACACGGGTTAATTCTGTAGATGGAATTTCAACTCCAGTATTGCTGACTGTGATTTGAATGCTGTAGGGACAGTGGAAGTCAGCATTGAATTGTTGAGCGGCGATCGCGATCGTTTCCCCAGCAGGAGTATACTTACAGGCATTTTGCAGAAGTTCAGCCAGGATGCGCTCAATGTATTTGAGATCGGTCGTCAGTGGTGGCAAATCATCTGGAATCTGAAAGTGCAATTGCTGCTGATGTTGAGCGATTTTCTGCTCAAACGGTTCTGCGATCGCGGGTATCCAGTCTTGCAGGCGAATTGTGCTGAGCAGCAATGGATCGGCATCTGCTTCCAACCGAGACAGATCTAAAAGATCATTAATTAAGGTGATCTCTCGATTGCATTCCGTGTTGAGGATCTGAAAATACTGAGATGTATGATTAGCCTCCTCACTAAAATTAAGCCGATTCAGTTCCAAAAAACCTGCATCTTTTAGAACAATTTCCAACATTTGAGTTGCCATTTTAATGTTGGACATGGGGGTTCGCAGTTCATGAGAAACCGTGCTGAGAAAATCATCCTTGAGTCGATTCAATCGTTCTAATTCTCGCACCTGGGTTTGGGCGGCTTGATAGAGACGAGATTGACGCAGCGCGATCGCGCATTGATTAGCAACTTGTTGAATCAACCGTACTTCCAGATCGTTAAACCATTCCCCCTGCGGTTTAAACAACCAAAGATTGCCCAAAACCCGTTGACCTTCTGTAATGGGACACGCAAAGACCGTATACCGACAAGCATTTTGGCGGAGCTGATCAGGTGCAATCAAACAGATATGGGCAGCTTGTCCCTTCAGCAACTGAAGATGAATCAGCGTATTTTCAGTAATTTTAAGCGTGCGTCCTACTGCCGCAGTTAATAAATGAGTGCATTCATGCGTGATCGTGCAAATAGTGTTGTCATCAGAGTAAAGTCCAGCATCACAACAGGCAACGCCCAAGCCGTGCGCTAATTCCTGAACAGCCGTTTGGAGAATTTGATCTTCATCCAAACTATCGCGCACACTGTCCGTGATTCGTTTTAGTAAGGATTCAAACAACAGAGATTGCTGAAGCTCAGCCGTGCGGTCTTGCACTTCTCGCTCTAATTTGATGTTGAATTGTTGCACCTGTTGATAGAGGTAGGATTGATGAATGGCGATACTCACCTGATTGGCGATCGCAATCAATAAATCAATCTCCCACTGCTGCCAATTCCGCGGCGCTGAACATTGATGAGCAATTAAAAATCCCCAAAGTTGATTTTGATGCAGGATCGGTACAGTCAATTGAGCCTTAGCCGTTGAAGCCAATAAATAATCGAGCGGACAATCAATCGCTGCATCCCTTGAAAAATCATTAATCACTCTGGGTTGCTGGCACAGAAGGGGTTCGCACTTGGGGTGGCAACTGGTGATATACACCTCGTGAAGTAATGAAGACTGTCCTTGAGCCAGTGCCTCTGTTTCTACTTTCCCAACGCTGCTAGGGCAGATGCGATAAGTTAAAACGCGATCGCACTGGAGTAGCGTTAAAACATCTGTCACCGTCACATTTAGGATTTCATCCAGTTCCAAACTCTGTCGAATGTGCTGAGTAATTGTGTTTAACAATCGTTCTCGCTCAGTCTGTTGGTGCAGCGATTCTTCGGCTAATTTGCGTTCGGTAATGTCTTGAAGGACTCCGTGCCACGCGATCGCGCCATTGTTGCGGCGCTCTGGCTGAGAAGCTGCCCGTAACCATTTAACCTTGCCGGAAGGCGTGATAATTCGCCACTCATGCAGAAACGGCGATAGATTTTGAGCACTTTGAGCGCATGCCTCCCTGTACTCTTGCAAATCGTCAGGATGCACCTGGTTCAAAAGGGCAATTGCAGCATTTTGCTTGAGCAATTCGAGTGGTGTTTCATGAATTGCCTCAGCTGCCGCGCTCAGATATTCAAACCACACATAGCCATCCGGATTTTGCACAATAGTGTAGATATTGGCAGGAGCCTGTCGGCTGAACTGGTCAAGCCATTGCTGATTCTTTTGTAAGATCTCACTCTGCAATCGCAATTGTTCTTCCGTGCGTTTGCGGTTAATTAGGGAAGCGACGTAGTTCGCCAAACTATTTCCCCAGGTTAGAAACTGTTCACTAATTGGCACAACATCAGAATGAGCCAGGCTCAATGTTCCCAGGATTTCCTGCTCTACCCGCATGGGAATGCAGAGAAAGGTTCTAATCCCCAATTGGTTTAAGGTTTGATTAGCGTTGCAGATTTTTGTTTCATTAGAGGAGTAAGTTTTGACAATGAGTTGCCCAGTTGTTGCAACCATACCAGACAGTGTTTGGCAAACAGGAACTTCCAACATTGTTGAACCCTCAGGCAGGGGAATTCCTTTAACGCCAACAAATTGCATCAATTGTTTGGTAGGGTCATATAGCTCGATCGCCACAATCGGAAACTGAGTTGTTGTACTAATTTCCTCCACGATGGCTTGAAATGCACTTTGGAGGGAGGGGGCATTGAGAGTGATTTGGGAAATTTGGCACAACGTTCGCAATTCGTTGTTTCTAAGATTCAGTTCAATCTCTGCCTGTTTGCGATCGTGTACCTCTTGTCTTAATTCCGCGTTGATCTGCTCTAATGCCTGAGTTCGTTCCTGAACGCGCTGTTCTAGTTCCTGCTGCAATCGGTAATTTTCAATTTCTGCCTGTTTGCGATCAGTAATATCGCGCAACACAGATAGATGTTTGTGAGGCAAAAAATTGGCAGTTGCGGCAAACTTTACCGTCCGAATGCTGCCATCAAGACGAACCAGTTGAAACTCCCCCCTACTTTGTTTTTGGTGTTGAAACGACTGCCAGGCCTGACTAAAGTCAAAATTCGGCGGTGCAAAATCACTAATTCGTCGTCCCAGTAGTTGTTCTCGTGGTAGCCCAAACAGATGACAGGCGGCTGGGTTGGCATCCACATATCTGCCATCGTCATCGGCAATGAGCATGGCATCGATCGCCGCTTCAAACAAGATGCGTGATGGGTGATCACTCGGTGAGGGAGTAGGGTGGTGTAGATTCACGAGACAACTAACAAAATCTCCAGGTTGAGTGTGCAATAGAACTCTATGAAATCTCTAACTTGATGGAGATTCAACGAACCTGCTTGACAAAAGTCAGGAACCTGGGGAGTTCCTAATCTTAAGATTCCCACACTTTATTGGCAAAATTACTTGAAATGGCTGAAGCTAAAAATCATCCTAACCACGAACAAATGCTGCGGCATTTGCAACGAGCAAACGCGATCGCAATCCGGGCACAGCAGTTTGGGCATCATCCGTTTGGCGCAATCCTGGTTGCCCCAGATCATGAAACCGTCTTGCTGGAACAGGGCAACGTAGATACTGTAAACCATGCTGAATCGGTGCTAGCGCGGGTTGCGGTCACCAATTTTAGCCCAGAATATCTCTGGAACTGCACCCTCTATACCACTGTGGAGCCGTGTGTGATGTGTGCTGGAACTCAATACTGGGCAAATATTGGGCGATTGGTGTATGGCATCTCCGAAGCACGACTGCTAGAACTAACGGGCAATCACGCTCAAAACCCAACCATGAATATTCCCTGTCGTTACGTGTTTACCCATAGCCAAAAAGCGATCGCAGTATGGGATCCATTTGCCGAAGTCGAAGCAGAAATCGTAGCAATTCACCAAGACTTTTGGAGAACTTTGTGACTGCAACTCAAGCGACTCAGTAGAACTACCCATTCTTGACTGAGTCGCGCAAATTCTCCGGAGGGTCAGAAACAAGGGGCGAAGGAGTTGTCAGCAAATGCTCTCAACGCTACTCATCTCTACACATGACCGTTAAACCTTTAACCCGCGTCACCTGTACGGCTGGTTTACTACTTGTTGAACTTGCGCCCACTGCTACCGCGCAGCCGATTGATCTCCCTGCTGAATCAGGACCCGATTCCGTTCCCATCTCAGCTAAGCAGACCGCAAAAACCTTCGCTCAAGTACCAATTTCTCCTAACGCTCCAGCATTTGCGGCACAACCTGAACGGTTAGTCTCCACCGAAACTCCCACCAAATCTGCCGCGATCGCCCAATCTGCTGAAGCCGTCACGCGATCGCCCGAATCTGTTACCATTGCCTCCCCGGAACGCCTCCAAGCCGTTGAGCTTGCCTCATTCAAAACAACCTCCGCCAAAAATATTTCCATCTCCACCCGCGCCCGCGACTTAGGAAGCCCAGCCTCAGTGGCGATTTCCCAACCAGAAACAATCAGAGAGGCGGGAGGCAGGAGGCAGGAGGCAGAAGGTGAGGAAGGTGGGGGAGACATTCCCTTCGGTTCGACTCAGGTTTCCCAGAGCGTCAGCGGCTCGACTGAGGCTTCGCTGAACGTCCGACGGGGAGAACAAAATTCTTCAACACCGCAATCTCTAATCTCCAATCCGCAATCTCTAACCACTCCC